>JASGMV010000019.1 GCA_030156255.1 Desulfovibrionales bacterium | reverse complement strand
GGCGGCCACGGACTGGTACATTGTAAGGCTGACGGAAACCGAAGAAGCCGTGCCCGACGATGTTACAACGGCCCGATCCGCCATCCGCGCGGCCTCGGACGCGAACGAGGCGGCGCTCGCGGCCATCGCCGATTACGACGAACTGCTGGCCTGGTCGGCCTCGCGGCCGGAGTAGGAAGCAAGGGGCATGCCAAAGGCTTTGTACCCACCTTTGTACCTACCAGCCTTATCCCCCCCCCCGTAAAGTCGCCCTAACCTATTGTTTTAAATGGTCGGGGCGGCGTGATTTGAACACGCGGCCCCCTGCGCCCAAGGCAGGTGCGCTGCCAGGCTGCGCTACGCCCCGACATCATATCTGGAGAAAGTTCCACAGGTTGGATGACTGCGGAAAGCGACATGTCTAGCCCAATTCCCCGGGCAAGGCAAGAAGCGCCTCAGGACCATTCTCCGGCGATTTCTCGGCCGCACTCGCCGCATCGTCCGTCGGACATGGACGTCGAGCGGAACCAACAACCTTGGCGATCCAGCAGCATGCTCCCACAGTCCGGACAAAACGTGGAATTGGCCTGCGCCCCCGGAACGTTGCCGACGTAGACGAAGGAAAGCCCGGCATCGCGGCCGATCTCCCAGGCCCGCTCCAGGGTCGAAGTCGGCGTCGATGCGCAGTCCGACAGTCGGAAGGTCGGGTGGAACCGGGAGACGTGCCACGGCGTCTCGCTCCCCAACTCGTCGTGAATGAATCGGGCGAGGTCCCGCAACTCGGGCTCGGAGTCGTTGAGGCCGGGAATGACCAGAGTGGTGACCTCCAGCCACCAGCCAAGCGAGCGAATCGTCTTGAGGTTCTCCAGCACCGGCTTGAGCGCCCCCCCGCACTGCTCCTTGTAGAACGCCTCGGAGAAGGCCTTGAGATCGATGTTGGCCGCGTCGATGAGCCCGGCCAGTTCGTCGAGGCATTCCCGGCTCATGAACCCGTTGCTGACCATGATGTTCCTGAGTCCTTGTTCATGGGCAAGGCTTGCCGTGTCGGCCATGAGTTCGAAAAAGACCGTAGGCTCGGAGTAGGTGTAGGAAACGGACGCCGCTCCGCGAGCAAGGGCCGCATCCACCAGCCTTTGGGGCGAGACGGCCTGGCCCTCCACCCGGCCGAATTGGCGCGGCGTCTGGGACAGGTCCGAATTTTGGCAAAACGAGCAGTTCAGGTTGCACCCGTTCGTTCCCAGCGAAAGCGTGGCGCTCCCGGGCATGAAATGGTAGAGCGGCTTCTTCTCCACAGGGTCGAGATTGATGGCGGCCACGCGGTCGTAGACCAGCGTCATGAGGGCTCCGGCCTGATTCTCCCGCACCCCGCACCGACCTCGCTCTCCGGCCGGTATCACGCAGTAATGGCTGCACAGCCTGCATTGGACGGTATCGCCTTTCTGGCGCTTCCAAAGACGCGCTTCGTTCATATGCTCACTCCTTGAACCGGACGGTGGATGGTCGACGAGGCCCGGCAAATCGATTCACGAGGATCAATCCTTCCTTGAACAGCCAACCGGTGATCCCGGCCTCGTCCATGATGAAATCCTTGATCGCAACAACGCCGCCGGGGTTGAGCGCGTTTCGGCGTTTGGCGAGCAACTCGCGGTTTTGCGCCGGGCTGCTCCTGTGCGCAACGGCCGAAAGCAGAATCAGGTCGAACCCTTCGCCCAGGTCGTCCTTGCGAAAATCCGCAACAAAACGCCGGAGCGCTGGCAGACCCTGGCCGCGGCTTCGATGTCCGCAGCTCCGGCCAGCCGTTTCCGCTCCTGCAGAGAGTCAACATTCTTCTCCGTCATTCGTACACCTTCGGCTGAACGAGCACCGGCCCGATCTCGTAGTTTTGATCCTGGGAGTCCTTTTCCTTGGGCTGCACGCTGATGACCGTATCGTTGCCCGGACCGCCCTGGTTGTCGATCTGCGCACTATTCGACCTCGTGCCGAAGGAATTGTCCCGCCGGTCCACGGCCGTGTCCTTGTTCTTGAACTTTTCGGCCGAGGCCGGCGAAACCGCCGACAGTGTCAAAAATGCGGCGAACAAGATCATGAACCACTTTTTCATGGTCGCTCCCTCGCTCGTTACGAGCTTGCATCCTTAAAAAACAATCTCCTTGAACTTCGGCCGCCATAAGCCTATACATCTTGCTTGCAAAACAGGTTCCACAAGGAGAGTTTTCATGTCCAGGCGCGCCGAGCATTACAAGCAAGCCGGGGTCGACATCGAGGCGGCCGGCCAGTTCATCCAGAACATCAAAAAGATGGTCAAGACGACCTTCACCAAGGGCGTCATCACCGATATCGGAGGATTCGGCGGGCTGTTCAAGATGGACATGACAAACATCCAGGAGCCCGTGCTGGTGGCCGGAGCCGACGGCGTGGGCACCAAGCTCAAACTCGCCTTCGCCTTTGACCAGCATGACACCATAGGTATCGATCTTGTGGCCATGAGTGTCAACGACATTCTCGTCCAAGGCGCGCATCCGCTCTTTTTCCTGGACTATTTGGCCATGGGCAAACTGGACGTGCCGCGGGCCGAACAGGTCGTGGCGGGTGTGGCCGAAGGCTGCCGGCAGGCCAAATGCGCCCTGCTCGGCGGCGAAACCGCGGAAATGCCCGGATTCTACGCGGACGGGGAATACGACCTGTCCGGTTTCTGCGTCGGCGTGGTGGACAACGCGGCCATCGTGGACGGCTCGTCCATCACCATCGGCGACCAGGTCATCGGGTTGGCCTCCACCGGCCTGCACTCCAACGGCTTCTCTCTTGTCCGGGACATCCTGGACAAGTCCGGGCTCGCCCCTACGGACATCTTCCCCGGCGCGGACAAAACCGTGGCCGAGGTCCTGCTCGAACCCACGCGCATCTACGCCCCGTGCGTCAGAAGCCTGCTCCGGGACCTGCCCATCAAGGGCATGGCGCACATCACCGGCGGCGGCTTCTACGAAAATCTCCCCCGCGTACTGCCCGACGGCGTATCCGCCCATCTGAAGTTCGGGACCTGGTCCATTCCCGTGGTTTTCGAATGGCTCAAAAACCAGGGAGGCCTGGACTGGGAGGAAATGCTCGCCGTGTTCAACTGCGGGGTGGGCTACATGGTGGTCACGGACAAAAAGTCCTCCGAGGACGTCGTCAACCGCCTCACAGGCATGGGCGTGGAGGCCTGGACCATCGGGGAAATCGTCAAACGGCCGGACAACCAGGAACACATCACGATCGACCTTTCCGACGCATAGCGCCGCGGGCGCATCGCCGACAGACAGGAGGAGCCTCGCAAGGCTCCTCTTTTTTTATCGATCTCCTACGTATGGATTGAAGTACCCCGTGCGCACCCAGGGACAGGCCTTGGCCAGCCTCTTGCGGAAATTGGCCAAGCCCGCGCTGGGGCCCAGGTCCATATTCTCGGACAACGCCAGGTACAGATCGGGATCGATATTCAGATTGCGAAGCTGGATGAAGTCCACCTTGTGTTCGCTGACCAGATCGATCAGCGCCTCCGCCTCGGCTTCGGCATCGGTTACGCCAGCGAAAAACAACAAATTCAGAGACACGAACAGACCGTTGGCCTTGGCTTCGGCGATGGTCCGGCGCACGTCGGCGAAACCGTAGCCCTGGGGTCGATGGTAGGCCGTGTACAGCTCCTCGCGCGCGCTGCACAGGCTCGCACGGATGGAGGTCAACCCGGCGGCGGCCAGCGGCGCCATGGTCTCCGGCCGGCTGGCGTTGGTGTTGATGTTCACGGTCCCACGGCCGCCTCGGGCCCGAAACTCCCGCACCGCCTCGACGATAAGGTCGGCCTCGGTGAGCGGCTCGCCCTCGCATCCCTGGCCGAAGGAGAACACCGGTTCCTTGACCCGTTCTCCGTGGGCCTGCATGACCTCCACGATCTCCTCCGCCGTAGGCGTGAAGGCGATGCGGTTCTGGGTAGCCGGGAACCCCGAATCCTCCGGCTGCAGCGACAGGCACCCCACACAGCGGGCGTTGCAGGCCCGGGAAGTGGGCAACGGGCATTCGTACCGGCCAAGAGCGAAATTGCGCGCGGCCGGGCAGGAATAGGTCAAAGCGCAGGTGGTCAAGTGGCGGACCAGCCGGTTTTCCGGGTGCATCTTCTGCAGGCGCAGAGCGCCCTGCCGAATGCGCTGCTGAGGAATGTTCGCAAACTGCTGCCGGGGATCCTCGTCCACTTTGCGGGCCGTCACCCAGAAACGATCGTTCTCAAAGCCCACGGCCCCATAGGCGAACATAGGCAGCACCGGCGCGTTCCCATCACGCTCAAAGCAGGCCTGGCCGCTCAGGGTGTGGCCGGGGCTCACGAACGCGGCCACGGCCGTCTCCTCCATCACGGCCACCTCGCCCGTGTCGGGGTCCAACCCCAGCGCCCGGCGGCCGGGCAGCAAGAACAATTCGCTCTCCTCGGGCAAGCTCATGATCTCGTCCGGCCGAGGCTCCACCAGATCGCGGCCGCGACGGCAGAGCATCAACAGCTCGGGATGGTCCATGATCTCGCCCTGGGCGTTGGCCGCCACCATGCGCGGGCGGGGTTTTTTCCGTTTGCTCATCTTTTGGACTTCATGTTGCGGTTTGCCTCGGCCCAACGCGCCTCCCACCAGTCCTGGAAGGACGCTTCACCGAGCGCGGGATCGAGAAAACGCACGCTCAAATTCATGCTCCACACGTCGCCGGCGCCCGCGGCCGCAAGTTTGGCCGCATCCTTGGAGGTCGAGGCGATGCGCTCAGCTCCGGCCGCCCGGGCCGCCTTGCGGATGCGCCGGACGTCCTCGGGCGTGAAGGCGTGGTGATCCGGAAAATCGAGGCGTCCCGCAGGCGGATACCCCAGCAACGCCGTCATGGTGGCCTCCACCTGACCCGGCTCGGCGATGGCCGTCGCCAGAAAATACGGCGCGCCGCCGAAATCGGACGCCTCGGCCGAACCGTCCGTGCGAAGCAGTCCCGTAGCCTCCAGGGTGAACGGATACACGGGCCGGCCGAACCCGGCCAGGCGTTCATGGATGGACCGGGACAGGGCCGCATCCAACGGCCCCGGCGGAACCTTGACCAGATACGCATGAGCTCTGCGCAAGGCGAAGGTTCCCTCGCGCCAGCGCCCGGCGGGGAACACCTTGCCCCAGCCGCGGCCCAGGTCGTCCGGCCGCAACAAGATCAGATCGACGTCCCGCTCCACGGCCAGATGTTGGCATCCGTCGTCCAGCACCACCAGATCAGGACGGTAGCGGGCCATGCCGGCCGGGCCGGAGCGCACCCGCTTGGGGTCCACCAGCACCCGGGCGCCGGGATGAAGCCTCGCGAGCAACAGCGGTTCGTCTCCGGCCGCCCGCACCGGGCTCTCCGGAGTGACGACATAAGGATAGGACGGCGGCAGGGACTTGTAGCCCCGCGTGAGCAAAAGCGGAATGAGGCCCTTTTCCGCGGCCCAGGCCAAAATCCAGGACGCCACGGGCGTCTTGCCGGACCCGCCCATGTTCACGTTACCGACGGACACGCACGGGACCTCGGGCCGATAGCGTTTGAAGGCTCCGCGAAGGTACAAGGACTCGCGCGCCCGCATCGCGCCGCCGTAGGCCAGCCCCAAGGGCGCCAACAGCGGTCCCAGCCGGCGCCGCCACGCATCCAGGTCCATGATAAAATGAGACGGGGGCTTCCCGCCGGAAGCCCCCGTTACAGACTAGTCTCTCCCGCCGCCGAAGAAGCGCAGGAGCATGAGGAACAGGTTGACGAAATCGAGGTAGAGCGTCAAAGCGCCCATGATGGTTCCGCGACGAAGGGCCGTGGCGTCGTCCAAGGGGGCCATCTCGCCCATGGTCTTGAGCTTCTGGGTGTCATAGGCGGTCAGGCCCATGAACAGCACCACGCCGATCCCGGAGACGACGAAGTCCATCGCCGGGCTGCGCAGGAACATGTTGACCACCATGGCGATGATCAGTCCGATCAGGCCCATCATCAGGAAGCTGCCCCAGGAGGTGAGATCCTTTTTGGTCAGCGTTCCATACAGGCTCATGGCCCCGAACATGCCCGCCGCGGTGATGAACGCCTTGAATATGGCGGCCGCGGCGTAGGCGAGGAAAATCATGGACAGGGTGACGCCGTTGAGGGCGCTGTACATCAAAAACAGTGCGGTGGCCGCGCCGGCCGACAGATGCCGGATACGGGCCGAAAGGTAGAACACAAGGCCCACTTCGCCGATGAGCAGCACCCAGAAGGCCATGGACAGGCCCACTGCCTGGCCGGCCGGATTGAACTGGAACAGAAGCCGCATCATGGCCGGGCTCGACGACGTGAACAAGGCCAGCGCCGCAGTCAGCGCCAAGCCCAGAGTCATCCAGCCGTACACCCCGCGCATGAAGGAGCTGAGGACTTCAGTTCTCGCGCTCTGCGAGGGATAAGAGTTATAAGGGGTCATCGCGTTCTCTCCTCTTGAGGTCAAAGTAGCTTGTTTGCATGCAAAGGCCGGTGCGGCGCATACATCGCCGCCAATAAAATCGGATCATTCAGGACAGTATAAGGCGCCCTTCGCCTCTTGACAAGAAAATCAGGACATGAAGTCTCTAGCCCAGCGCAGCGCGGTCAGCAAAATCAGCAAAGCGCCCTCGGCCCTGCCGACGCGCCAGCCGGTGCGCATGAGCACGAGGACCAGGCCGATCATGGACACCAGCATGACCAGGCTCTCCACGGCGCCGGGCGCCACGTGCAGCGGCCGAAGCAGGCAGGTCAAGCCCAACACCCCGGCGAAATTGAAAAGGTCGCTACCCACCAGATTGCCCAACAGCATCTCGTTGCGGCCCTTGATGCTGGCGGCCAGGCAGGTGACCAGCTCCGGCAGCGACGTCCCCGCCGCCACGACGGTCACGCCCACCACCCATGGGCTCACGCCGAAGCTCAGGGCGAAAAAGCGGGCCGAATCCACCATCAAATCCCCGCCCAAAGCGATGGCCGCGAACCCGGCCAGCAGCTTGGGATAATCTTTCCATCCGGCGACTCGCGCCTGCTCCTGCGCTTCGGCGAACACCAGGTTGCGGCTGCCGTAAACCAGCAAGTAGGCGACATAGCTCACCAAGATCAGCAGCAACGCCGTTCCCGCGATGCGGCCCAGCTCCCCCGCGGCGGTGAGCCCGAGAATGAGCGCCGTGACGCAAAGCAGCAACAGCCCGTCCCGGAACACCAGGGTCTTCGACGTGGGCAACGGCTTGATCAGGGCCATGATCCCGAGGATGAAGCCCAGATTGAAGATGTTGGAGCCCACGACGTTGGACAACGAGATGTCGGACATCCCCCGAAAGGCCGCCGTGGCCGTCACCAGAAACTCGGGCGCGGAGGTCCCCATGGCCACGATGGTCAGGCCGATGACCAGCTCCGAAACATTGAAGCGTCGGGCCACGGCGGACGCCGCGTCCACGATCCAGTCCGAACCGAACCAGAGAAGAAAGATACTGAGGATGAAATAGACGGCGTGCAGCAGCATGGGAGAGCCTTTTGGCGATGTTTTACGGAGTTTGAGGCTTCTCCGCCTCCGAGGCAAGAGTTTTCTCCTTCCACGCCTTGACGTCCTCGACTTTCGGCTCGCTCCACCCCAAAGGCGGCTCCCGGTCCGGAACAACCTCGACCTCGGTCTGCGTCCCGCGCAGGCGCACGCTGACGCCGACTTTTCCCCCCTCCCGACAGGCCTTGGGAGAAAAGGACGCCGCCAGGGCCGCGGCCTCCAGCACGTCCTGATCCTCCACCGGTCCGTCCAGCCGGCGCAGCAGGCCCAGCGGACCGGGGTGGCGGACAAGTTTCAGGCCGGCGTCATCGAAACGAACGAACCCGCCCAATTGCTCGTTGTCGTCCTTGCGCCGGCCGATGGCCGCCAGCCTCGGCCCCGCCCAATAGTGCCGGCCGAAATCGCACATTTGATAATCTTCGGGCGAAGGCCTCTCCAACTGGGAGATGAACGGCAAGTACCGTTTGGCGGTCTCGGGCTCCGTAAGCTTGCAGCCTCCGGCCGCGGGAGGGATCTCCTGCAGCCCCATTTCGGCGGCCAGGGCGAGTTGGTCCTTACGCCCCCTGCCGCCGATGTTCAGCAGGGCTCCATGGTCCAGCACCCCGGCCTGCTCCGCGGCGGTGGGCTGAAATTTCTTGGCGCACAAGGGACGGACCAGCACGTCGCGCACCCCGGCGTCCCGGCTGATGATGTCCAGCGCGTCGCGGCGCTGGGACATGGGCCTCTGGCCAAGGACTTCGCCCGAAATGATGCACTTGGCGCCGTACGCCTCCATGAGAATCCGGGCCTTGCGCATCATGAGAATCTTGCAGTCGATGCACGGATTGAGCAACTTGCCGAACCCATGGTCCGGACGCCGGGCGAGCAGGTCGGCGAACTCCTCGGAGACGTCCAGGGTTTGCACCTGGATTCCGTACAGCTTCCACCACCTGTCCAGGCTTCGGGCGCTGCCGAAAAAAGGACTGACAAAGTGCGCTCCGAGCACGGAGAGGCCCTGCCCCGCCGCGAGTTTGGCGGCGAGAATGCTGTCCAGACCTCCTGAAAACAGCGCCAGCGCGTCGTATTGTTCGTTCATGGGTTGGAGTTGATACGTGAGGGATCGCCGGAGGGCAAGGCCGACATTTATTCCCTGGACGCAGGAATGGGACAATTGACGCTTATCTAAGATTTTCTTTCCTCCAAGCTATTGCCTTTTTGCAAAGAAGCGTTCAGAATGCAGCACGCCCAACGGGGAGGCTCCGTTCAGCCAGCTGTCTATGCGCATATAAGAAAATATATTTGGAAATAAGGAGGAGAAAACATGCAAAAAGCCAAAGAGAGCACGAGCAGCCTCGCGGCGGGCTTCGGCCAGCGCATCGCGCAAGTGGCCAAAAAGGCTGGGGGAAAGCGCGCCCTGGCCGACAGCACCGGCATCTCTCCGTCGCAGCTCTACCGTTATATTGCGGAGCAGAGCCTGCCCACCATCAATCCGCTGGCGGCCATCGCCAAGGAAGGCGGCGTCACCCTGGACTGGCTCATCACCGGCGCCGGCGCGGCCGGGACCGGAGAGCAGGACGCCGCGAACCGCCACGTCTGCATTCCGCAGGTCCGGCAATCCTTTTTCGCGCACGACCGCGCGCCCCAGGAAAGCGACACCCTGGCCAACATCCTCATCGACCAGCGCTGGATCGCCAGAAAAGGCCGTCCGGGCGACATGGTGGTTGTGGAAATGTCCGGACACAACATGTACCCGTCGCTGGTCAACGGCGACCTGGTCATGATCGACCGCTCCAAGCTGGAGCCTTTGCCGGGAAAAATCTTCGCCTTCTGGCTGAGCGCCGGCATGATCATCCGCCGCCTCGACATTCGCCCCGACCGCTACGTGCTGGCCAGCGACGACGCCCGGCACGAGCCTTTGGACATCGATCCGGACAAATGGGGAGAAATCCGAATTCTCGGCCAAATCGTCTGGGTTTTCCGCGAAGTCCGCTAGCCCGCCGGCCAGGGGCCCGGCTCCTCCGCTTGCCGGCCGCCCCGGTATTTGATACCTGATTCTGTTCCCGTGACCCCACAGGGACGCCTCGGTTGGGCGTTTCTCTGCGGGCTATGGCGCCCTGGGGTTCATCCCCAGCTCCTAAAAGGGTCCGGCTCCGTCGCGCCCGGGGCGTGTTTTCACGCCTGGACCCGGCCGCCAGGATTAATCGGAGGTTGATATGGCCAAACAGCAGACCAGCAGCGAGGACTTGCGCCAGGAGGCCCTGCGCACAGCCCTGACCACCATCGAGCGCAAATTCGGCAAAGGCTCCATCATGCGCATGGATGATGCGGCGCATCAAAGCCTGCCGACCATTCCCACCGGCTCCATCGGCCTGGACCTGGCCCTCGGTGTGGGCGGCGTTCCCAAAGGGCGGGTCATCGAAATCTACGGGCCGGAATCGTCGGGCAAGACCACCCTGGCCCTGCACGTCATCGCCGAATCTCAGAAACTGGGCGGCAACGCGGCCTTTGTGGACGCCGAACACGCCCTGGACATCAAGTACGCCAAGCGCCTCGGCGTCAAAACCGACGAGTTGCTCATCTCCCAACCCGACTATGGAGAGCAGGCCCTTGAAATCACGGACCTGTTGGTGCGATCCGGCGCCATAGACGTGGTGGTCATCGACTCGGTGGCGGCCCTGATTCCCCAGGCCGAGCTGGAAGGGGCCATGGGCGACACCCAAGTGGGCGGGCAGGCCCGGCTCATGTCCCACGCCCTGCGCAAACTGACCGGCGCCGTGCACAAGTCCAACACCGTGGTCATTTTCATCAACCAGATCCGCATGAAGATCGGCACCATGGGCTACGGCAGCCCCGAGACCACCTCCGGCGGCAACGCCCTCAAATTTTACGCCACCATGCGGCTGGACATCCGCAAGATTCAAACGCTCAAAGACAAGGAAGAAACCTACGGCTCCCGCGTACGGGTCAAGGTCATCAAGAACAAGGTCGCCCCGCCGTTCCGGGAGGCCCAATTCGACATCCTCTACGGCTTGGGCGTTTCCCGGGAAGGCGAATTGCTCGACCTGGGCGTGGACCTGGGCGTCGTGGACAAAAGCGGCGCCTGGTACGCCTTCAACCAGGAGCGCCTGGGCCAGGGCAAGGAAAACGTCCGGGCCTATCTCCTGGAGAACAAGGACATCGCCGCCCGTATCGAGGCCGCCCTCATGGAGCGCCTGGGCGTCGCCGCCCCGGTTGCGACAGCGGGAGCGGACGAAGAATCGGACCAAACGTCATAAATCGGGCTCGCGCCCCGCGATAACCTCTATCAGAGACAACCATGAAAGCCTCCGAAATCCGAAAACGCTTTCTCGAATACTTCGAGAAGAAAGGCCACACCGTCGTTCCCTCGGCGCCGCTGATTCCACGCGAAGACCCGAGCCTCATGTTCACCAATGCAGGAATGGTCCAATTCAAGCGGATATTCCTCGGACAGAGGCAGGAATCGTACAACCGCGCCACATCCTCGCAAAAGTGCCTCCGCGTAGGCGGCAAGCACAACGACCTGGAAAACGTCGGCCGCACCGCCCGGCACCACACCTTCTTCGAGATGCTCGGCAACTTCTCCTTCGGCGACTACTTCAAGCGCGAGGCCATCACCTTCGCCTGGGACTTCCTCACCAAAGAGCTCAAGCTGCCGGCCGACAAGCTGCACGCCTCCGTCTACCTCGACGACGACGAAGCGTACAATCTCTGGGTGGAGCTCACCGACATTCCGCCCGAGCGCATCCACCGCCTGGGCGAAAAAGACAATTTCTGGTCCATGGGCGACACAGGCCCCTGCGGTCCGTGCTCCGAAATCCACATCGACCAGGGTGAAGACATGGCCTGCGGGCCGGACTGCGCCCTCGGCGTCTGCGACTGCGACCGTTTTCTGGAAATCTGGAATCTGGTGTTCATGCAGTACGACCAGGTGGACGAAAATACCCGCCTGGACCTGCCCAAGCCGTCCATCGACACCGGCATGGGCCTGGAGCGCATCGCGGCCGTGTGCCAGGGGGTGCGCTCCAACTACGAGTCCGACCTGTTCCAGCCCATCATCCAGGCCGTGGCCCGCAAGGCCGGCGTCCGCTACAAGGAAAAGCGCGAAATCGACACCGCTCTCCAGGTCATCGCGGACCACAGCCGGGCCATCGCCTTTTTGATCACCGACCGCATCCTGCCCTCCAACGAGGGGCGCGGATACATTCTGCGACGTCTCATTCGCCGGGCCTTCCGCTTCGGGCGGTTCCTCGGCCTCACCGATCCGTTCCTGTTCGAAACCGTGGGCATGGTGGTCGCCGAAATGGGCGAGGCCTTCCCGGAGCTGCTGGACAACCGGAGATTCATGGTCCGCATGGTCCGCGAAGAAGAGGAGCGCTTCAGCACGACCCTGGACAAGGGGCTGGCCCTGCTCGAAGAAACCATGGCCGAACTCAAGGCCGCGCACCGGGACACCATCCCCGGAGACATGGCGTTCCGGCTGTACGACACCTACGGGTTCCCCCTGGACATCGTGAACGACGTGGCCGAACGGACGGGATTGGCCGTGGACGCCGAAGGTTTCAACAACGCCATGGCCGAACAACGCCAGCGCGCCAAGAAGGCCTGGAAGGGCTCGGGCGAAAAAGACGTGGCCAGCGCTTTTCAGCAACTGCTGGCCCAGGGCCTCGAGTCCAATTTCGTCGGATACGACACGCTTTGCGCCCACAGCCCCATCACGAGAATGCTGGACAAGTCCGGCGAACTGCGCGACGAACTGCGCCAGGGCGAGACGGGATTTTTCGCCGCGGAGGCCACCCCGTTCTACGGGGAGTCCGGCGGACAGGGAGGCGATGCAGGCGTTGTGTCCACGGCTTCGGGAGAGGGCAAGATCGTCGAGACGCTCAAGCCGTCCAAGGAGCTGACCGTGCACCGCGTGGAAGTAACCCGCGGCGCCTTGCGCCAGGACGAAGAGGCCGACCTGCGCGTGGACGAAGCCCTGCGCACGGCCACGGCCCGCAACCACACCTGCACCCACCTGCTGCATGCGGCGCTCCGGAAAATCCTGGGCGAGCACGTCAAGCAGTCGGGCTCCCTGGTGACGCCGGATCGGCTGCGCTTCGACTTCACGCACATCGCCCCGCTCTCGCCCACGGAGCTGCGTTTGGTGGAGGAGGACGTCAACCGGGCCATTCTGGACGACCTTGCGCTGAACACCGAGGTCATGCCATTCGAAGAGGCGGCCGCTTCCGGCGCCATGGCCCTGTTCGACGAAAAATACGGCGGCGAAGTCCGGGTGGTTCGCGTTCCGGGATACTCCGCGGAACTGTGCGGCGGGACGCACCTGCGGGCCACGGGCCAGGCCGGCATGTTCATGATCCTGTCCGAGACCGGCGTGGCCGCCGGCATCCGGCGCATCGAAGCGACCACGGGCTTCGGCGCCCTCAAGGCCGCCCACGAGCGGTTCGACGAGTTGGAGCACGCGGCCGGTCTGCTCAAGGGCCGGCTCGGCGAAATTCCGGAAAAGATCAAACACCTGCAGGGCCAGATCAAGGAACAGCAGAAGCAGATCGAACGCCTGGAGGCCAAGCTGGCTTCGGGCGCCGGCGCGGACGCCATGGACCAGGTGGAGGAAATCGCCGGCATCAAGGTGCTGGCCGCCAAGGTGGAGGCCGGGTCGGCCAAATCCCTGCGCGACCAGATGGACGCTCTGCGCTCCAAGCTTTCCTCCGGGATCATCTGCCTGGCCGCCGCGACCGACGACGGCAAGGTGCAGGTGGTCATTTCGGTGAGCAAGGACCTGCACGGCCGCATCACCGCGCCGGCGTTGATCAAGCCGGTGGCGGCCGAGGTCGGCGGGGGGGGCGGAGGCCGGCCGGACATGGCCCAGGCCGGCGGTTCGAACCCTTCCGGAATCGACAAGGCTTTCGCCAAGTTGAAAGAACTGGCCGCCCAGGCTGCAGCCTGATGCGAAAAAGGCGGACGCGGAAGCTTGACAAACGCGCCGCCAGCCAGTATGTCCCCTGTTTCCACTTTCGAGCAAGGAGCATCGCACGATGAAGACATATTCGCCCAAAGCCTCGGAGCTGAAACGCGAGTGGTTGGTGGTGGACGCCGAGAACATGGTTCTCGGCCGTTTGGCTACCGAGGTGGCCTTACGTCTGCGCGGCAAACACAAGCCCGAGTTCGCCCCCCACATGGACAACGGCGATTTCGTCGTGGTGGTCAACGCGGACAAGATCCGCGTCACGGGCCGCAAGCTGGATCAAAAAATGTATTACCACCACTCGGGATACCCGGGCGGCCTGAAGGAGCGCTCGTTGCGCGAAATGATGGCCTCCAAGCCCGAAGAAGTGGTGCGCCAGGCTGTCCGCGGCATGCTGCCCAAAAATCGTCTGGCCCGCCAGCTCATCAAAAAGCTCAAGGTTTACGTCGGATCGGAGCATCCCCATGCGGCGCAGGACCCCAAAGAGCTTTCCCTTTAACAGAGTCCGGAAACGGAGCATCGCATGAGCCAAGATTTCAATTACGGAACCGGCAAACGGAAGAACGCCATCGCCCGCACCCGGCTGTTCGAGAACGGCCAGGGCGGCATTTACGTGAACGAGCGGCCCTTTGAAGAGTACTTCCCCCGCAAGACCCTGCAAATGATCGTCCAACAGCCTCTGAAGCTGACCAAGACCCTTGGCCGCATGGACGTCAAGGTCACGGTGTGCGGCGGAGGCGTCGCAGGACAGGCCCAGGCCGTTCGCCACGGCATCGCCCGCGCCCTGTGCGATCTTTCCGACGAGTTCCGCGGCGTGCTCAAGCGGGCCGGCTTCCTCACCCGGGACGCCCGTAAGAAGGAACGGAAGAAGTACGGTCTTCGCAGCGCCCGCGCCCGGTTCCAGTACTCCAAGCGTTAAGCCGCTTTTCGATCGCTCTGTTTGCCTGGAAGCGTTGCAACTGCAACGCTTCCAGGTTTTTTGTGTTTTGCGTCCGCTTTGCGGCGTATTCTTGGAGGAGAGCGCCTTTCCCTGGCTCATATGCGCTATCAGTCTGTGGTTTCGTTACCCAGCGGTCGCTTTTTCCCTCTCATTGCCCGCCTTTCCAAAACGAATTCCTTTTGTTATCTACGCCTTCACGCTTCGGCGCGAATTTCACAAGCTGCTTCTTCCCCATTGAAAGTGGAGGAAACGTGACCAAACGCCGCTCGGCCCCCATGATCCTCCTCCCAAGCGCCCTGCGCCGATTTTTTTTCGCCTGTATCGTCCTGTTGCCTTTGTTCGGAGCCGAATGCGACGCCCAGGAGCCGGTTCGCATAGGAATCAACTATCCGTTGACGGGACCGTACTCCGTGGAAGGCCTCGACCAAATCCGCGCCGCCCGTCTGGCCGTTGACCAAATCAACGAAGCCGGGGGCATCCTCGGCAGGCCCGTCGAGTTGATCGCCCGGGATTCCGGCTCCAGCGTCCTGCTCACCACCATCAACATAAACGAGTTGATTCAGGCCGGCTGCAGCATGGTCTTCGGCGGCGCCTCCAGCGACGTGGCCATCGCGGCCGGCGAGATATGCCAGCGGCGAGGCGCCCTTTTTTTCGGAACCCTGACCTACTCCACCGCCACCACCTTGGAGAACGCGCACCGTTTGAATTTTCGGGAGAGCTGCAATTCCTGGATGGCGGCCCGAGCGCTGGCCGGCTGGCTCAACACCGAATTCAAGGGAAAAAAGTATTTCTACATCACCGCGGACTACACCTGGGGATGGACCACGGAAGCGAGTATGCGGGAGGTGACCAACACCACGGACATCAGCCGACATCCCCGCGTTCTGACGTCTTTGGGAGCCTCCGACTATCGATACGCCCTGAACAAGGCCAGGCTTTACAAACCCAACGTGCTGGTGCTTTCGCTCTTCGGCAAGGACCTCGCCAACGCCTTGCGCCAAGCGAAAGCCATGGGCGTCGATTTCGACTGCCAACTCGTGGTTCCGAACCTGACGCTGGGCATGGCCGAACGCTCCGGGCCTTCGAACATCGAAGGAGTGGTCGGCGTCCTGCCGTGGACGTGGAAGGTTCCTTTCCTTCTCGACAACGAGCGGGGCAAAGCCTTCGTCGATGAATTCGTGCGCCGGTATCGCCGATATCCCAGCACGTCCGGCGCCAGCGCCTACTCTATTCCCTTCATCTACAAAAACGCCGTGGAGCGGGCCGGCTCCTTCGAGAATGACAAGGCGGCGAGAGCGCTGGAAGGACATTCATACTCCCTTCTCAAAGGACGACAGACGTGGCGGGCTTTGGACCACCAGAACGTCCAGGACGTGTATCTGGTCCGGGTCAACTCCAGGGGGAAAGTCCTCGCCGACCCGTTGCGGTTGGATTATTTTGAAATCCTGGGCAGTTTTCCCGGAGAGGAGGCGGTTCGTTCGCCCGGCGAATGGCGCCGCCTCCGCAGGGAGCGGGGGCTCCCCGACCATTTGGAGCCTTTGGCGGAAGACGCAAACCATGAAGACGACCGCTGACAAGCGCCGCAGCTTCGCCTGGCTGCCGAGAACGACGTTCTGGCGCGTCATGCTGGCGACCATCGCCCTGGGCTGCCTCACGCTCGCCGCCGTGATGATCGTGGCGTCCATGATAGGGCGGAACATGGTCTACGACATCCAGGAGGAAAACGGCTATACGGTCCTGCGCAGCGCGGTGGAGTTGATAGGACGGACCAGCATCACCAGGGCCAACTCCCGCAAAGAGTACGTGGACAAGCGCAAGGACGCCCTGCGCTCGTTGATCGAATTCACCGTCTCCCTCCTGGACTCCTTTCGAAATCAAGCGGAGCAAGGCGTCCTCGGTGAAGAAGAAGCCCGCCGCGCCGCCTTCCGCCACCTTCAGTCCATGACCCGCGATTTCTACATCTCTTTGTTCATCCTCGACCGGAAGAACCGGCTCATGGTGCATCAGAACTCCGACATGGTGAACCAGCCGCTCGCCGGGCTCGATTCGCCCCACGACGGCGACGCGCTCCAGGAACTGGTCCGCCATGCAAAACGCAACAACGACCGCACGTTGGCTTTCCGACTGCATCAACGCCTTAACCCGTACCAGAGCAGGATCGAGCCCAAGCTGGCCGCGGCGCTGTACTACAAGCCGTGGGGCATGACCATCTGCGCAGACCTGTTCCTAGGGGACATGGACAACGCCCTGTCCGACGTCTACCTGGCCCAGCTCGATGAACTGCGCGCGCGCATCAACGAATTTCTTATCGCCAAGACCGGCTATCTGTTCCTTTTCTCGGAAGACTGCACGATGATCGCCCACCCGAGCTTGAGCGAAAAAGATTTCCTGGAGTTGCAGTTGCCCGGCTCCAACCAAACCATGTGTGAGGCCAGCAAAAAGGCGGCCATCAAGCCTTGGGGAGCAAACAAGCTGACCTACCGCTGGGATCGGCCCGACGACAAGGGGAGCTTCTCGCACAGAAAAATCGCATGGTTCACCAGAGAGCCCACAACGGGCTGGTACGTGGGCGCCACGGTCTACATAGACGAACTGCAGGGCATGCTCCCTCGATTCGTCTGGTCCATCTTTCTGCCGGCCCTGGGAGCCATTCTTTTGTTCGGCGGCGCCGTGGCTCTGCTGCTGCGGCGCAGGCTCAAACCCGTGGAAAGGCTCGCCCGGGTGTGCCAGCAGGTGAGCGCCGGGGACATGACCGTCCGGGCCGAAGACGATGCGCCCGGCGAAGTCGGCGACCTGTGCGAGCACTTCAACGACATGATCCAAAGGTTGGAGGAGGCCCGGGCCGCCGAGCGGGAGCGCAGCCGGGAGTTGACCATCCTGAACCGCGACCTTGAAATCATCGTGGAGCAGCGTACGGGAGACCTGGAGAGCAAGGCGGCCAAGCTCGAAGAGGCCAACATCCGGCTGACCGGGCTGGACCGCATGAAATCCGCCTTTTTATCCTCGGTGTCCCACGAGTTGCGCACGCCCCTCACTTCGGTGCTGGGTTTCGCCAAACTGATCCACAAAGAATTCGAGCGATCCTTCCAGCCGCTGGCCGGAGAGGAAAAACTGCAAACCAAAGCCGTACGCATTCTGAACAACCTGGACATCATCGAAAATGAAGGCGAGCGCCTCACCCGGCTCATCAACGACGTGCTCGACCTGAACAAGATCGAGTCCGGCCGCATGGAATGGCGGGACAAGGAGCTGCGGGTGGAGGCTTTGATCCGCCAGGCGACCCGGTCGGTGGGGTATCTGATCAAGCAAAAGAGCGGCGTTGAACTCCAGGCGACGATCAAGGGCGGGTTGCCGGTAATCCGTGCGGACCAGGACAGAATGCTGCAGGTGCTCATCAATCTCTTGTCCAACGCCATCAAGTTCACCGACAGCGGGACGATACGCATCAGCGCGACTCCCAACGAGCAGGCGGGCGTCCTGCTGGAGGTTTCGGACACGGGCGTCGGAATTCCAAAGTCGGACCTCACGAGAATTTTCGATAAGTTCCACCAGGTCACGCAGCACGACACGCTCGTGGAAAAGCCTCAGGGAACGGGCCTGGGGCTCTCCATCTGCCGCCAGATCGTGGAGCATTACCATGGCCGCATCTGGGCCGAATCCGAACTCGGCCGAGGCGCCCGGATATTCGTGGACCTTCCCGGCGAAAAAAACGCCACAGGCGAAGATCCCGCCCCGGACAGCCAAACGCGCGTCCCCGGCGCCGGCCCCTCCATTTTAGTGGTGGACGAGGACCCGGCGGCCAGCGCCTACCTTTCCCGGCTTCTGAAAAGCGAGGGCTACAGCATCCTTCGCGCCTTCGACGGCGAAAGCGCCCTGCGGCTGGCCAAGGCCTGCACGCCGGACCTCATCTTCATGGACATCATGATGCCGGCGATGGACGGCGAGGACGCCGTCGCCCAACTGCGAGCGACGCCGAAGACGGCGTCCATCCCCATTCTCGCGGCGCCGGCCCTTCAGGATGGCGAAGAGGCGGGCGAAGACGCGGCGCCGGCCAAAACCGTGGACGAAAAACGCCTCATGGACGCCGTGGACTGCCTGCTGAACAAACGATGCGCGGACCAGTCGTTTCTGGCCTTGAAAAAGGACAACGAAGCGGACCTGGGCGCCCTTTCCCCCCTCTGCCCGGAAAGCATACGACATTGCAACCAGCAGGAGTTTTGGCGGTTCGTCCAGGAAGGGTTCCAGGGCGTCATCATCCTGCCGGACCTCGCGGCGGCCCGGGAGCTCGGTTTGGGGCGGCTGTCGTCCCTGTCCGGCGTCCAGGTCGTCATTTTGCCCGGCGACGCGGCGGACCACGCCTGACCATGCTCGAATGCCCCACCATGCGCCGGATCGTCTCGGCCAGTCGCCGCACGGACATCCCGGCCTTCTACGCCGACTGGCTCGTCAACAGGCTGCGCGAGGGATACGTTCTGGCCCCGCATCCGCACGCTCCAACGCCCCGCAGGGTCAGCCTCAAGCCGCAGGACGTCCTCGGCGCGGTGTTTTGGACCAAGAATCCCGCCCCCCTGCTCTCCCGGCTGGACGTGGTGGAGCGGTTCGTCCCGAATCTCTTTTTCCATCTCACGCTCACCGGCGCGGGCCGGGGCCTGGAGCCCCGCGTCCCTCCCGCGCAGGACGTCCTGAAGGACATGGCTTTCATCAGCAAAAGATATTCCCCGGCGCATCTCGCCTGGCGCTTCGACCCCATCTGCCCGATTCCGGACGACCCGCCGGAGGCCCTTCTGGAGCGGTTCGCCAAGCTCGCCGAAAGGGTTCGGGGACTCGCCGCGACCTGCATCACCAGCTTTGCGACCATCTACAACAAACTCCGCAGAGGCATGGACCAGGGAAGGACGCCCCCCATACTCCGGCCCGACCCCGGACAAAGAATCGCAACCTTCCGCGCCATGGACGACATCGCCCGGACGCACGGCCTCGTCCTGCGCGTGTGTTGCGACCCGGACGTTCCGGCGGACCTGTTTCCTCCGGGCGCCTGCATCGGTCCGGAGCTCCTCGCCCCGGCCTGGCGCTCGCCCGATCTGGGAGGCTTGGCCAAGCGCCCCTCCCGCAAAGGCTGCGCCTGCCGCGAGAGCATCGACATCGGGGCCTACGACACCTGCCCGGCCGGGTGCGCCTACTGCTACGCGACCAACAACCCGCAGCGGGCCCGGGCCAACCACGCAGCGCTCGATCCGCAAAGCCCCATGTTGCCCGCATCCGCAACTTGACATTTATCCCCGGGGCCTTACCCCAACGACAACAAGGACAATCAAGGACTCCATGACCAAAAAAAGAAAAAACGCCGCGAAAGAATCCGGCGACTCCATCTCTTCCAAACGGCTGTTGCGCGTCTTCAGCCAAAACGACAAACCGCTGACCATCACGGAAATCCTGAATGCTTTGGGCCTATCCAAAGGCAAGAAAGCGAAAAAGCCCGTCAAGCAAGCCCTGTACGAGCTCATGGACCAGGGAAAACTCATCAAGACCGGCCGGGCCTACGGCCTGACCGAACGCATGAGTCTGGTCAAAGGCGTGCTGGAGGTCCATCGCTCGGGCATCGCCTTCGTGATCCCCGAAGACAAACGGCGCAAGGATATCTTTGTCCGGAGCAGCCATCAGGGCGACGCATGGCACGGCGACAAAGTCATGGCGGCGGTGACCCGCGAACGCCGCGGAAAGAATCCGGAAGGACGGGTCGTGCGCATTCTGGAGCGCGGACTCGCCGCGCTGCCCGCCGTGGTGCAGCGAAAGCTCGGCGGCGGCATGGTTCTGGCCCGGCCAGCCGACCCCAAACTCGACTTCAACCTCATGCTCAAGGCGGAAAAGGGCCAATCCCTGCCCGCCGTCGGCCAGATCGCCCTCGCGGCTCCGGGAGAACGCCTGGAGGAGCGGCTCTGGGAGGCGAGTCTGCTGGACGTGCTCGGCCAGGAGGAGGACGTTTCCGTCCAAGAACGGCTCGTCAAACTCAACCACCAGATTCCCACGGAATTTCCCGCCGAGGCCCTGGCCCAGGCGGAGAATCTGCCGCAGGAGCCGACGGAGCAGGATTTCGAAGGCCGAGCCGACCTGCGCGGCGTGGGCTTCGTGACCATCGACGGCGCAAAGGCCCGCGATTTCGACGACGCCGTGTGCGTGGAGCGAACCGGCGACGGCTACCGGCTGCACGTGGCCATCGCGGACGTGTCCCATTACGTCCCCGAAGGCTCGCCGCTGGACGTGGAGGCATTCACCCGCGCCAACTCCTATTATTTCCCCCAGTCCGTGGAGCCCATGTTTCCGCCTCGGCTGTCCAACGGCCTGTGCAGCCTCAATCCGCAGGTGAACCGCCTGGCCGTGGCCGCGTCCATGGACTTCTCCGCCTCCGGAGAAATGCGGGCCTCCTCGTTCGCCAAGGCGGTCATCAAGAGCAACGCCCGGCTGACCTACTCCCAGGTCCATAGGGCGCTGCACCTCAACGACCAGGACGAGCGGCTCAAGCTGAAGCCCGTGCTGCCCATGCTGGAAATCGCCGAGGAACTGGCCCGCGCGCTCAACCGGCGGCGCAAAGACCGCGGCTCCATCGATTTCGACCTGCCCGAACCGGAAATCATGTTCAACATCGTGGGAGAAACCGTGGACATCCGGCCCAAGGCGCGCAACTTCGCACACCAGATCATCGAGGAATTCATGATCGCGGCCAACGAAGCCGTGGCCGAGCACCTGGAGAACCTGGGGCTGCCGTGCATGTATCGCATCCACCCCGCCCCGGACATCGAGAAGCTGGAAAGCCTGTTCGAGCTGCTGTCGCACACCGAACTCGGACCCAAAGTCCCCAAGGAGCCCTCGCCCAAGGCCTTGCAGGAGCTCATCCGCGCCTCCGAAGACACGGACATGGAATTTTTGGTCAGCCGCCTGCTGCTGCGGTCCATGAAGCAGGCCCAGTACCACCCCGTGAACGAAGGCCACTTCGGGCTGGCCTCGGAGAGCTACTGCCACTTCACCTCGCCCATCCGGCGCTACGCGGACCTGATGGTCCACCGCATCCTGAAACGCGACCTGGGCGACGGCCGCTACGCATTGCCCCGCCCCAAACGCATGGAGGAAGCGGCCGGGCATCTGAGCCGCACCGAACGCACGGCCATGGAGGCGGAGCGGGAAATCCTCAAAAGGCTCACCTGCCTGCTGCTGCGGGAGCGGGTGGGGCAGACGTTCACCGGCGTCATCTCCTCCTTGAGCGACTTCGGCTTCTTCGTGGAGCTGGCCGAAGTCATGGCCGACGGACTCGTCCGGCTGTCCCGCATGCACGACGACTACTACGCCTTCCTGCCCAAGGAGCAGATTCTGCTCGGCAGCCACACCGGCCGGGTCCTCAAACTGGGGCAAAAAGTGCAAGTGGTGCTGGAGGACGTCAACCTGAGCCGGCTGGAGATCGACTTGGCTCCGGCGCAGGAGAGGCCGGGGAAGCCTCCGGCGGCTTAAGAACCCTTTGCAAAGGGTTCTTAAGAATCTTCGAAACTTTTACTGGCGAACTTTCTTCGCAACGAAAAGACAGTCCTTACCGATACGGGGCCGGGGGCGCCCCTGGCGGGGCGTGCGCATAAAAACACTCTCCCGGCCTACTCCGGCGGACGGTTGCGGGGGATGGGGGAGTCGGAAAGCCCCCGCCATTGGCGGATGTGCCGACGCGCCCCGGCCCGGAAGAGATTGTACACGGACTTGCGCTTCTCCTTCAGCGCCTCGCGCTGGGCCTCAAGCTGCATCTCTTCGCTGCCTTTGGGCTTGTACTTCTTGCGCACCGTGCGGAAGGCCGGAATGACCTTTTTCTCTTGGAATCCCTGGTCAATGGCGGCAATGAGCTCCGTCTCCACCTTGTATTTCTTGTGGAAGTCGTCAACCCAGAATTGCAGTTGGAAATCCAACCCGAACTGCCCGAATCCCACGGAGACCACTTGCGGCGCCGGATCGTTCAAGACGTCCGGATGCTTCTGCGCGGCCTTGAGCAGCACCTTCTCCATCTTCTTGATCTTCGTCCCGGGAATGACACTGATCGGCAGGCTCAGGCGCAGATTCTTGCTCTTGTAGCTCCAGTTGGTGATCTCTCCGGACAAAAACTTCTGGTTGGGCACGATGATGGTCCGATTGTCCAGGGTGCGCACGATGGTGTTGCGCACGGAGACGCTGACCACCTCGCCCATGGTCTTGGCGTCGGTCTGGATGATGTCGCCCTTCTTGATATTGCCGCCGAAGAGCACGATGAGCCCGCTAATGAAGTTGTTGACGAGGTCCTTGAGCCCGAAGCCTATGCCCACGGACAGGCCCGAAGCGATCCAGGTGAGCGCCTTGAGGGAGACGTCCAGCGCGTTCAGGCAGAAGAGCATGTACAACACCCACACGACGTAGGCCGTCACGGTGGAGACGGTGTGGGCCTTGGCCTGGTCCAGGCGCCGGCCCCTGAAGCCGGCGGATTCGAGCCCGGCGCCGAGCAGGAACAGGCCCAGGCGGACGGCGAAAAATCCTATCAGAATCCAGGCCAGGCCGCGGAAGGTGAGATGGACCGTGCCGACGGTCCAATCCAGGCGCATCACCCGTTTGGCGAAATCGGGGCCGCCCATGTAGAACAAGGCCCAGACGGAGTAAACGTATAAGGCCACCAAGACGGCCAGAGGATACACCAGCTCGCGCAACGCCCTGCCCCCGACGCCGGCCCCGCCCCGCTCCCCGCGGCGCATGGCCAGGCGATCCAAGCCCCGGTGCGCAAGCCTCAGGACCTGGACCGTGAGCAACAACATGAACCATGCCTGAAAGAGCGCCAACGCCAGCGCGGCGAAGCCAAAAACCGCGCCGACAGCCAAGCCCGCCATCAACCACAGGCTCACCCGGAGCATGGACTTCTCCACCGGGTCGTCAACGCTTCGGGCGCGACGGCGGACCCACAATCCGCCCGCAACGAGAGCAGCCAGCCAAACCAGTTGCAGCACCGAGGCAGGAGCGTTCAGCACCTGCAAAAAGACCCCTGCGGCCGTGAGCAGCCAGAGGGGGAAAAGAGGGCCCAGCGACGTCTGGCGGACCTCGCCGACCGGCGCACCGGTCGCCGTGGATCGCCCGGCCGCATCCTCTGCGGCGCTTTGGGCTTCGACGGAGGCAAGCGCTTCCGGATCGGCTTCGGATGTCCCGCCGGCGTCTTCGTCCTCCGGCGCCAAGGCCGCAGAGCCGTTCGCGCAAGCCGCGGCCAACGCTCCTTCCTCCCAAAACCGGTCCGGGTGCAGCAGTTTTCTGCACAGCTGCTGAACGCCAAGGGTCGCAAAGACCGGAATGCTCAGCATGGTCAACTGGTTCGGAGTGAACAGGGCGTTGCACAGCGCGGCCAGATTCGCCAGGGACAGGGTCGCCATGGCCAGTCCGAAGCTCAAAGGGCGGGGGCTCCACCGCGAGCCCTTGCGCGCGGACAATCGTCGCAGCAGCAGCCAACCTGAAGAGAAGAACAGCGCCCAGTACAGGACCAAAGCCCCCAGGAACGCCCACCAATGAATCCAAACGATGAGCGGCGCCCAGAAACGCGGCGTGTTGAGCGCCCAGTCGGCCACATCCTGTTGCAGCCGAAATAAGCCTTCGAAACTCCATAATGGAGCGGAAGGCTCCAGATAATAAGAAGTCAACGAGTCGTAATACGCCTCCAGGGTGGCGGCGCGAGCCGCCGCGATCTGCTGGAGCAGATTGTCGGACGGCGCCAGGGCCGCGTTGATGCTCTCTTTGGCCTCCGACACTTCCTGCTTCAGCTTGTGCAGCTCCCGAACCGGCGCGGCCAGCGCCCGGGTGGTTCTGGAGCGAGGATCGCGGTCCTTGCTCTTGGCCTCGATCTCCGAAAGGCTCTCGTAATCGTTGCGGACCTGCATCAGCGAGCGCTTGCGCTGCTCCAACGGTTTTTTCTGCAACTCGACGTAAACCTGCAGCGCCCAAAATTGGTTGAACAGCGTCCTGTAGGCCCACGGCGTATCCCCGGCCACGCTGCGAAGCAGCAGGATTTGGCTCAGACGGTCGTCGGCCTCGGCCAGCCCGCGATGCAGTTCCGCCTCCGCCTCCTCGATGTCGCCGTAGAAGGCTTCGAGCGCCTGCTGCTGATTTTGGATGCTCTGCTCAACGCCTTCAATGAGGGAGCCCCAGATCTTTTCCTCGGCGTTGGCGGAAGCGGCCAGGAGCGATAACAGCAAGACCAGGGCCAGGGCCAGGCCGAGACGAATTCGCATGCCAATCACCGCAGTCCCGGTTGAAGGATATGCAACCAATGCACAGGCGCCGCTTCAAATGAAAGGAAATCATGGCCAGCGCGCAACGGACCATGCGGGAAGAAATCCCACGCATACCGGTCGAGACTAGCATCGGCGGAGGCCTTCCGGCAAGCGCGCACGCCGGGCCGCGGCGACAAGCGTGCAAAAAGGCCGCGACGGCGCAAGGCCCCTTGCCGCAGAACCGTAAGACGAAAAAACAGCAGCGGTCGATGGCGCCCCGGCCTTGTCCGGCGCCGTTTTTTGGGCTAACTTTTTCTCATGCACGAAATGTCCGTCGCCCAGAGCATTCTGGAAATCATTCGCCAAGAGTTGGGTAAGCATGGGCTCAGCCGCCTGGACACGGTGGTGGTCAAAGCCGGCCGTTTGGCCGGGATTGTTCCGGACGCGCTCTTGTTCGCCTGGGAGGTCTTGACCAAGGACGACGAGTTCGACGGCTCCAAGCTCGTCATCGAGGAAATCCCCCTGGTCCTCCGATGCGGAAGCTGCGGCGAGGAATTCACGTCCGAGACCAACATGCTCTTCCCTTGCCCCCGTTGCGGAGAGGAGTTGGGGCACGCCATCCTGTCCGGCAGAGAAATGTACATCGAAAAAGTCGAAGCGGAATAACCCCGCTCCGGAGACGCCGTGGAAATCAATATAGAACGCAACATCCTGGAGGCCAACGACCGGCTGGCCGTGGACCTCGCCGACCTGTTCCGCACCAAAAGCATTCTTTGCCTGAACCTCATGAGTTCGCCCGGCGCGGGCAAGACCAGCCTGCTGGAGCGCACCCTGGCCGACCTGGGCGGGGAATTCAAAATGGCCGTGGTGGAGGGGGACCTTCAGACGGACAACGACGCCCGCCGGGTGGCCGCCACCGGCGCCCAGGCCGTGCAGATCAACACCGAGGGCGGCTGCCACCTGGATGCGGGCATGGTCCAAAAGGCCCTGGCCCACATCGATCTCGACGGCCTCGACATTCTGTTCATCGAAAACGTGGGCAATCTGGTCTGCCCGGCCGAGTTCAGCCTGGGAGAGGACCACAAGGTCACGCTGCTTTCGGTCACGGAAGGCGACGACAAGCCCGAAAAATATCCGCTCATGTTCAGCATCTCCTCCGTGGCGCTGCTGAACAAGGTGGACCTGCTGCCGTACGTGGATTTCGACCTGGACAAGGCCGCCCGCCACGCCAAGGCCCTGAACAAGGACATCATCGTGATGCCCGTCTCCTGCCGGGACGGCGAAGGCCTGGGCCAGTGGTACGACTGGCTGCGCAAGGAGCGCAAAAACAAAAAATAGCAACGCCGCAAGGATCAAAAAGCCCGGCTTCGGAGCGCTCCGAAGCCGGGTTTTTCAAAAGACGTCGCTACGGTGTTTCACGCCGGCCGTTACCGCCGCGCCGACGGACGCCGGAAAAAGGCGCGTCTGGCTGACTGTTGAAAAACTCATTGGGTGCAGGCCGTTCAAAACTGGTGGGATGCGAGAAAGTGAAAAATCCAGGGCGCGCAGTGTATTGCACAATACATAAGCGGTCCGGATTTTTCGCTGACGAAGCAGGTCGCCATTTTGGGGCGGCCTGTCAGGCCAGCTCCTCCCAAAGCGTCACCTCCGAAGGCCCCGTCATCAAGGGCGCCATGGCGTTCCGAAAGGCCAGAAGATGAGGCGTGTTGAGATGGCGCTCCAGCACCCCGCGGTCCCGCCACTGCTCCTGGAACATGATCCGCGTCCGGACGGCGCCCTCTTCCGGAACGTAAGCACGGTAGCTCAGGCAGCCGTCTTCGGCCCGCGTGGCCGCAACGACTTTCGCCAGTTCGCCGCGCACTTCCTCGCCGATGGGCGAAGAGAACTCCAGCAACGCCAAAACGTGCACCACGTTCCGCATGGCCGCTCCCTTTCTTTTTCCAGGGAAAAGCGCCCTGGAGGCGCATCTCGGCCGAACGCGGCCTCACCCCATCTTCGCGACCAGCAACTCCCCGAAGGCCTTGCACCCGACTTCGGATGCGCCCTCCATCTGGAGCGCCAGATCGCAGGTGACCTTCTTGTCCGCAATGGCCTGCTCCACGGCGGACTCCATCAGATCCGCGGCCTCGCCCCATCCCATGTGGCGCAGCATCATGGCCCCGGACAAGACCAGGCTGGAGGGGTTGGCCTTGTCCTGGCCGGCGATGTCCGGCGCGGCGCCGTGGGTCGCTTCGTAAATGGCCAGGGAGTCGCCCATGTTCACGCCGGGCGCCATGCCAAGCCCCCCGACCTGCGCGGCCAGGGCGTCGGAGATGTAGTCCCCGTTGAGATTGGTGGTGGCGATAACGTCGTACCGGCCGGGATACAGCAGCACTTGCTGGAACATGGCGTCCGCGATGACGTCGTTGATGAGCACGGGCTTTTTCGCGCCGGCCTTGGCCTCGTCCGCGGTCATGACGGCGTCCGAAAACTCTTCCTTGGCCAAGTCGTAACCCCAGGAGCGGAAAGCGCCTTCCGTAAACTTCATGATGTTGCCCTTGTGCACAAGGGTCACGCTCTTGCGGCCCTCGGCCACGGCGAACGCCAGAGCCCGGCGCACCAACCGCTTGGAGCCCTTCTCACTGATGGGCTTGATCCCGACGCCGCAGGACAAATCCAGATCGGCGCCCATCTCGTCGCGCAAAAACTCCAGAAGGCGCACCGCCTCCTTGGAGTTCGCGGACCACTCCACGCCGGCGTAGACGTCCTCGGTATTCTCGCGGAACACGACCATGTCGGTCAGTTCCGGCCGTTTGACCGGGGAATCCACGCCTTTGAAGTACCGTATGGGCCGAATGCACGCGTACAGATCGAAGGTTTGCCGAAGCGTCACGTTGAGGCTTCGAATCCCCGCGCCCACGGGCGTGGTCAAAGGGCCCTTGATCGCCAGATCGGCCTGCTTCAGGGCGTCCAGAGTGGCCTGCGGCAGATATTCGCCCGTCTCTTTGTAAGCCTTGTCTCCGGCCAGAAGCTCCCTCCACTCAAGGCGCTTCTCCTCGCCGTAGGCTTTACGGACAGCGGCTTCGATCACCGGCAAGGCGACGGCCGTCACTTCGGCGCCGATTCCGTCGCCTTCGATGAAATATACGACTTTCTTCTCCACGCGATCCTCCTGCATTGGAAAATTGACTTTCTCCGAAAGCAAGCTACCTACAGAGCATGTGCAAGATTGGCAAGCCGGCGCCCCGCAGGCCCGCTCGAACCTCCATGGACCGGCTTGCGTCCGCGCCTCTTCTTATCTAAATTGGCGGTCCCGATGCGCTCCACCCTGTTCCTGATTTTCGCCATACTCGCCGGCCTGCTGGCCGCGCCCCGCCCGGCCCTGGCGGACCGGCCTCCCGTTTTCGCCGGACCGCCGGCCCACATCGTCTTTTTCGTGGACTATTCCGGCTCCATGAATCTGCAGCACTATCTGTCCGACGAGCCAAAAATCGTTATGGCGAAAAAACTGCTGGCCAATCTGATCCATGAAATTCCGGACGGCCGATCCAACGTCTCCATCGTCATGTTCTCCCCCTGGGAGACGATCCTGCCGGACGCCCCGCTGGACCAGGACAAGGCGCTGGCCTCTCTGGACAAGATCCGGACGGACTTCGACGTCCTCGACCGCCGCACCACTCTCGGAAAGGACATCGAGCGGCTGGCGCGGGACATCGAAAAACTCCAAGGCTCCGTCTCCGTGCTCATGCTCACGGACGGGTACTCCAACTTCGGCCCCGCGCCCCTGGACTGTCTCAAAAAACTCCATGAACGCTTCGGCGACCGCGTCGCGCTCCATTTCGTGAGCTACGCAGGCCAGGACCAGGGACGCCGGGAACTCAACCGCCTGCGCCGCATCGATCCCCGGGGAGCGTTCTGCTATGGGGACACCCTCCTGTTGCGGCAACGCGACTACGATCAACTGGTGCAGACGGCCCTGCTCCATTTCCCCTCGGACCAGGAGCCCCCCGAAGACCTGCCCGCGGCGTCCCCGGATGAGATGGCCGGCCTCGCGCCTCCGGTGAGTCCGGCCGCAGGCGTTGGACCCGCCGGAGCAAAACCCGGCGAGCATGAGGAAGCGCTGAATCTGGTCGTGGGGTTGGCCGCGCAGGCGGCCGGACCCGCCGCCGGGCAAGAAGAGCAGGTCGTGATTCTGCGCCCCAAAAGCAAGACGCCGGAGCCGCAATCGCCCGGCCCGGAGCTTCTGCCCGGACTTGTCTACATTCTGGCGGTCATGGACAAATACCCCGGACTGGGAATGACCATCGAAACGCACACCGACAGCCTGGGGGACGAGTTGGACAATATGGAGATATGCCGGCGGTGGGGCCGCGTAATCCGCAATTGGCTGACCCAAAGGGGCGTCCAGGCCGTGCGGCTGTCCATCGAGCCTTTCGGTGAAACCCGCCCCGCCTTTGACAACGCCGACGAGTGGGGCCGGCGGCTCAATCGCCGCATCCTGTTCAGGGCCAAGCTGCCCGGAGGCGCGCAGTGATGCGCGTCATGAGGCGTCTCGGCCTGCTTGCGCTCCTGACCGCGCTCTGCTTTCCGGCGCCGGCCTTTTCCCAGCCAGACCAGGGCTTGGCGGAGGATTTCGCCCGGTACGCAGGACAATGGGTCGAGGCGCTGAATGAGCATTACCTGAGCGGCGCGGGTCGGCCGCAATGCGTTCAGTTTACGGGCGGCGACGCGCTGGGCGAGTACACGGCCGTCGATCCGGCCAGCGTGAAAACTTCCGTGGTCCCGGCCAAACGAGGGTCCCCGGCCATCGGTTTTCTGCGCTACACCGAAACCCGCTACGCCAGCCGCGGCGAAAACTGCACCGCAGCGCTCCAAGGACCATTCCGCATCAGCTCCAGCCGCCGCGCCATGGAGATTTTCACCCGGACGCCGGACGGCTGGAGGCCGGGACCCGTCCCGGGTCGCGCGGCTACTGGAAAAGCCCCCTGATCAGGTCGGCGGGCAAAGTTTTCTTCTTGTCGCCGGAACCTTCCTTGCTTTCGGAGCCGGAGCCTCGGCTCCCTTCGAGCTCCTTGCCGATGACCTTCAAACCTTCGCCAAGCGCCTCCCCGGTTCCCTGCACCACGCCTTTCACGTCGCGCACTCCGGTCTTCAGGATGATCCTGGCCAACTTCGCCGGGTCCACGCCGATGCTGGGATCGGCCAGAGAACCGCGAATGCCGATGGGGATGGTCACGTCGATGAGGTCGTCCACATCGGCGCCGCCCTGGCCCTCGGTGCTGGCCACCAGCGACGTGTTCAACACGTAATCCACGGTTTGCCCGGCCAGGTTCACGGCGCCTTCTCCCGTGGCCCGGAACAGGGGGGACCGCACATTCAAGTCATTGTTGTAGACCACGCCCTGCCGGATGGTCGCCGATCCCGTTAGGTCTGCGTAATCAGACTCCACGCTCCCGCTCGTCCCTCCGCCTTTCAGCAGCGACACCGCGTTGCGCAGCACCCTGACCGGGTTGAAATTCATGATCTTGCCACGCTGCATTTTGAAATCGGCCTTGCCGTTCAGATGCTCCACCATGGCCTGCTGGCTTTGCCCCCTGGTCTGCAGATTCGCGCCCAGAGTCACCACGCCCTCGGCCTTTTGCTGGCCCGTCATGTCCTTGAGCATGGGACCGAGATTCAAGCCGGCCACGGATACGTCCACGGCGGCGGCCGGCGTATCGGTGCGGGCGTCCAGCGTCAAGGCCGACGCCAGGGCCGCGCCGTAGCCCGACAGCTTCACCGGCTTGACCGCGACCACCCCGTTTTTGGCGTGGACCTCCACGCGCACGTCGGACCAGTTGAGCTTTTTGACCGTCAACTTTCCGATCTCCAACACGGCGTCGCAATCCAGTTTGCGCAAGGGCTCCAGAGGCAACCCCACGGCCTTCTTCGGCTGGGCCGCGCCGGTTTTGGACGCAGCGGCCGCCGACCCGGCGCCCTCCGGCTTGGCCGGAGGCAGGTAGCGGTCCACATTGACGGCGTCCACCTTCCATTCGGTTCGATAGGCAGGGGCCTTGAAATCGGAAAGGCTGAACATCCCCGTGGCCGTCGTGTCGTCAAGCGTCAGGATGATGCTTTTGGCGGAAACGGAGGCGGGCTCGTAATCCACCGTCGTTTGCAGCGCCACCTTGCCCAGGGCCTTGGGGTCCGAGGTCTCGACGGCTGCGCCCAGGGAGTTCAAGAGCTTTTTGGCGTCAAAAGGGTCCACCTTGAGGTCGACCTTGGCCGCGGGCTTGCCCAGGATCGACGTCGCCCGCAACCTCCCGGACGCCTTCACGTTGTAGGCGGTGAGAACCAAATGCTCCACCGCCGCGGTCTGGGCCTTGAGATCGGCGGAAACGTCGGCCGTGAGCGCGGCCGAGATCTCGCCCCCGGGAATCGCGCCGCCTTTGGCCTGCACCGCGACCTTCACCCCCTTCGCTTCGTAACGCTGCTCCGAAAGCCCGACCGTGGCCTCGCCGGACACGTCGACGGATGCGTTCACCGCGGGTTCGGCGCTCTCCAGCTGGACCGACAGTTTGAAGTCGAAAGGCTTGCCGAAAGCGATGGCGCCCGTGGCCGCGTTCAGGTCGTGGACCCTGTACGACTTGCCGGACTGCGCATCGCTCCAGCCGACCTGGGCGTCTTTGACGTCCACGCCGCCTACGGCCAGCCCGGCCAGGGCGGCGCCGGAGCCGGAGCCGCGCGCGTCCGTCGCCTCGGGTTCTTCAGGAGCGGCTTTTTTCGCGGCGCCGGCGGAGGTCAGGTCGTCCCAATTGGTCTTTCCCTGCTTATTCCTGGCCAAATTCAGGAGCAGGCCGTCCAGCTCCAACATGCCCACATCCACCTTTTTACTCAGAAGAGGCAGCAGCCGGACTTTGATCTTGGCCCGGTCGATGGCCGCAAAAGGAGCGTCGCCGAACCCCGCCGCGTTGGACAGCGAGAGCTTGCCCGTTTCCAGGCCGATCCATGGGAACACGGACAGGCTCAGGTCCCCGTCGAAGGTCAGCGTCCTTCCCGTCTTGTCGTGTACGACCTGGGCGATTTCGTCCCTGTAGTCGTTGGGGTTCACCAAGGCCAGGATCAACGCCATGGCCGCGGCGAGCAACACCACCAAACCGCCCGCACCGATCAACGTATATTTCAGAGCCTTGTTCATGCCGGCCTCCTCACGTTATAAAATCTAATCACCTTGCCAAGACTCCGAACCTGATGCACAACAACGGCATGCAACATCCCTGGATCAGAGCCGGGCTGGCGATTCTCGCATTCGCCGCTTTCGCGGCCAGCTCGCTGCTCGGGCAGCTGGACATTTCCCATTACCCCATCAGCGGATATTTCGACAGCCTGCTCATACGGTTCGCCGGTCGCAATCCGAACGACATCGAGCTCTTCGTTTACGCCGTCGTCCACATCGGACTCTTCGGATGCATCGTCCCACTGGTCCTAGCCTGGAGAATGGGGCGGCCCTGCGGGGAAAAAGCCTCCGCCGTGCGGATCGCCGTGGGATTGGCGCTGGCGCTGGCCGTCGCCTGGCTGGCCGTGCGCCACTCCGGGTTGGCGTGGGGAATCGTTGCGTTTCGGCAATACCAACCCTTCACGAAATACCTCTTTTACTTGTCCGCCCTCGGCCTGGCCGTCTTCCTGCACGGCTTCTATTTACTTCCCTCTGCCCTGGCGGGACTGTCCAAAGGCAGGCTGCGAAAAATCCTTTTGGCGGCCGCGGGCTGCTCGGCCACACTCTATTGCGTCGAGAAGCTTGAAGTCCTGCCCCTTGGAATGACGCCTCCGGACGAACTCGTCTGGTTCGGCATGGCCATCTTCGTCTGCGAGTTCATCGCCGGAACGCCGATGATAGCCCTGCCCCCGGTCATCCTGGCGTCGTTCGCCCTATGTTTTCCCGCCAGAGGCGAATGGATCACCACGGCTTGGCGGCCCATGCTGGCGGCCTTCCTTATCTCTTTCTGGGCTTTTTGCCTGTACTTGTCCACCCAAAGCAGCAAACGTTTTCCCCCGGAGCAAGGCGTTACTCCAAAAGCTTCTTGATCTCGCTCAGTTCTTTCACGACATCGTCGCGCAGGCGATGGCGGCCTTCCTCCTCCAGACGGCGCCGGGCGCCTTCGATGGTCAGGCCTTCGTCGTACAGCAAACGTTTGATGCGCTGGAGCAGATCGATGTGCTCCCGGGTGTAGAGGCGTTGGCCCGAAGCCGTTCGCGCCGGCTCCAGTTGCGGAAATTCGGACTCCCAGAAACGCAGCACGTAGGTTTTCAAATCGAGCAGTTTGGCGGCCTGCCCGATTTTCCAGGTCTGGTATGCTTGCAGCTCTTTCATAGCGCCGCCCGTGGGTCCGAGATCGTACGTTGCGCCGCCCGACCGATGCAGCGCCGCGCGTCTGTCTGGATATCTATTTCGCCACCCTGAGTCTGGCGACCACCTGGTCGTACAACTCGCCGCAAGTTTTGGAGAACGATTCAAGCCAGTGGCGGCGTTTTCTGTTGGAGTCCAGAGACTTCAACTCCAACGCCAGATACGCCCCGTATCGCAACGCCTGGGCCTGGGTCAGCAACAGCCGGACTTCAAAACTGTCCAGGCTCACCAGCAAATCCATCGCCGTTTTCACGGCGATGGATTTGCGCGTCGCCTTCTCCACCAGCGGCAGCTCCACATCATCCAATTGCAGCGAGGGCGTTAAATTTTTCAAGGAGCTCAACTCGCTCGCCGCCTGAGCGGAAACTCTGGCGATACGCCGAATGATCGCCTCGGTGGGTTTGCTCACGCTCTTGATGGACAGGATTTCGTCCACTCCCTGCTCGTCGTCCACCAGATCGAAAAGCAGACTGTAGCCGATCGCCAATCCGCGCACCGAGCCTTGAAGCGCTGTTGCATTGGTCGCCCGGGATCGGGGTTCGTTGGCGCATCCCGGCATCGCCAGCAAAACTGCAAAGCATACCGCGACCTCCGCCCAGCAACGGACCTGACGCATCACCCCTGACTGCATCGAATGCTCCCGACTCCTGGCCTGAAGAGGTCTCCCCGATTTGAAAAAAACGGTCTCCGGGCTTGTAGGCGGTCTTATGGGACTATAGCCTCGGCCAAACGCTTTGTAAACGCTGGAAAAAGATTCGGGCCGCGCGAACATCCGCACGGCCCGTTCAGATAGGAAAAAATAAAGGAGCCCGCCAGGGGTCACGACTCGGGAGGGAAAAAGCGAACAGGCAGCGCCTTGGTCAGCGTATCCAGCAGCTTGCCTTGCTCCTTGTCCACTTCCTTGTCCTTGAGCGTCTTGGTCTGGTGGCGGTAGGTGAGCCGGAAGGTCAGATTGCGCTCTCCGGACTCGCCTTGCGGCGCATACACATCCACAAGGTCCACGCTTTCCAAGATGGCCGGGCCGAATTTCTCCAAAGCGGCGGCCACCTCGAAGGACAGCACGCCCGACGGACAGCCCAGGGTCACGTCGCGGCGCACGGGCGGCAAGGTCGGCAGAGGTTCGAAGGTAATGGCGGAGGCGCTGAACATCCGCCGCAGCGCCTCTCCGTCCAGGTCCGCGGCCCAGACTTCCCTTTGCGCCAGGAAGAAATCCGCGATGTCCGGCTTGATGCGGCCAATGCATCCAATGGCGTCGTCCCCGAGGACGACGGATACGGCGGGAGACATGAAGCTGTGCGCTTCCAGGAGCCGGAATTCCGCAACGTCGAGCTTCAAATAGTCCAACAAATGTTCAACGAGCCCCTTGATGTCGAGATAATCCGCATCCTCCGTGGGCCAGGGCCAGCCGCGGGCGTGACGAGGGCCGTGCAGCAGCAGCCCCAGCCGCAACGCCTCCCGGGCCTTGGTTTCGGAGTCCGGGTCCGAGAAATAGGCGTGGGCCGTCTCGAAAAGCCCCAAGCGAACAGCGCCCTGAGCGCGATTGCGCCGCAAGCTTCCAAGCAGTCCGGCCAGAACGTTGGTGCGCAGCACCGCCTGGTCTTCGGACAACGGGTTGGCGATGGCGATGCGCTCCTCCTGGGGCAAGCCGAGCCGGTCGAGATCGGCCGGGGCGACGAAGCTGTAGTTCACGGCCTCGTTCAAACCGACGCCGCGCGCCCAGTCTTTGAGCTTGTTCGCGAAAAAGAACTCGCCCTTGTGATGCACGGCTTCGAGGGACTTGCTGATGCTGGGCAAGTCCGCGGGGATGCGGTCCAACCCGTACACGCGGCCGGCCTCCTCGATGAGGTCCACCTCCCGCTCCAGGTCCAGCCGGTGCGACGGCGCCCTGACGCTCCAGCGGTCGGCGTCGGCGTCGTCCACCTCGCAGCCCATGAGTGTGAAGGTCTTCTTGCAGAAATCGGCGTCCAGATCCAGGCCGAGCAAATCGTTGCAGCGGGCGCGGCGAAACGGAATGACCGGCTGCGCCCAGGGGCGGGGCTCGTTTTCCGCAACGCCCTTGCACACCAAGCCGCCGGACAGCTCGGCCATGAGCTGCACGGCCCGGTCCAGCGCCACGCGCGAACCCACCTGGTCCACGCCGCGCTCGTAACGGTAGGAAGCCTCGCTGGGCAACGCCAGCCGACGGGCGGTCTTGCGGATGGAGGCGGGACGAAACACGGCGCACTCCAACAGCACGTCCGTGCTGTCGGCGTTGATCTCGGTGTTCTCCCCGCCCATGACCCCGGCCAGGGCCACGGCCTTGGCGCCGTCCCAGATGAGCAGGTCCGAGTCGACGAGTTTGCGGCGCTGCCCGTCCAGCGTGGTGAACTCCTGCCCGTCTTGCGCGCGCTGCACGCGGATGACGCCGCCCTCCAGCAAGTTCTTGTCGAAGGAGTGCAGCGGTTGGCCCATCTCCATGAGAATATAGTTGGTCACGTCGACGATGTTGTTGATCGGGCGCACGCCCACGGCGAGCAGGCGCATGCGCATCCACTCGGGGCTTTTGGCGATGGATACGTTCTGAAGCACGCGCAGCATGTACAGCGGGCAGTACTCGGGCTCGGGAATCTCTATGCGCACCATGTCCCGGCAGTCGGGGCCGGACTCCTGCACGCAGGCCGTGGGAGAAGTCAACGGCAATCCGAAAGCCACGGCCGCGTCGCGAGCCAGGCCCAGCGTGCTCAGGCAGTCGGCGCGGTTGGGCGTGACGCCCACGTCCAACACGCAGCGTTCGAGCTTCAAGGCGTCCACGAAACGCTCGCCGGGCGTGAGAGCGCCGTCCAGCACCATGATACCGGCGTGGTCGTCGGTCAGCTCCATCTCGCGCTCGGACAAAATCATGCCCTCGGAGCGCACCCCGCGCAGCTTGGCGGGCTTGAGCGTCACTCCGCCCGGCAAACGCGCCCCGATCTTGGCCACGGGCACGGTCTGCCCTGCGGCCACGTTGGGCGCGCCGCAGACGATGTTCAGCGTCTCGTCGCCCACGTCCACCGTGCACACGGACAGTTTGTCCGCCTCGGGGTGCTTCCCGCAGGAAACGACCCGGCCGATCACCACGTCGGTGAGCTGCGCGAAGGGATCGATGATCTCCTCCACTTCGTTGCCGATCATGGTCAACCTGTCCGCCAAGGCCTCCACGGTCCCGTCATAGGGAACGAACTCGCGCATCCAGTCAACACTCAGCAGCATGTAACGCTCCGGGAAGATGTTTGGCGGGGAGAGGAAAATCCCTTTTCGGAAAAAAGAGTTTTCCTCCCCTCGCGCCCCCCTCTTTTTCCCAAAAACTTTTATGGGTCAGGGCATAAGGTAGTTTTCAGGAAGAGGTGGCGGCGATCCTCGAGCGTGAGAAGCCCGGGAATCAGGAAAACTGGCTCAGGAACCTGACGTCGTTCTCGAAAAACATCCGCAGGTCGCCGATGCCGTACTTCAGCATGGCCACGCGCTCCACGCCCAGGCCGAAGGCGAATCCCGTGTACAATTCGGGGTCGTAATCCACGAAACCGTACACGTTGGGATCGACCATGCCGCACCCGAGGATCTCCACCCAGCCGGTCTGCTTGCACACCCGGCACGTCTCCCCGTGGATGTGGCCGGTTCCGCCGCACATGACGCAGGAGATGTCCACTTCGGCCGAGGGCTCGGTAAAGGGGAAAAAGCTCGGGCGGAACCGCACGTTCGTCTCAGGCCCGAAGATGCGGCGCACAAAGGCGGTGAGGGTCCCCCGCAGGTCGGCCATGGACACCTTGCGGTCCACGAGCAGCCCTTCGATCTGGTGAAACATGGGCGTGTGGGTGAGGTCGGAGTCCCGGCGGTAGACCTTGCCGGGAGCGACCACGGCCACGGGAGGCTTCTGGGCCAGCATGCTGCGGACCTGCAGCGGCGACGTGTGGGTGCGCAGGACAATGGAGTCCGTGACGTACAAGGTGTCTTGCATGTCCCGGGCCGGGTGGTCGGGGGGCATGTTCAACGCTTCGAAATTATACCAGTCGTTTTCGACTTCGGGTCCGTCCACCACATCGAAGCCCAGGCCTGCAAAAACGTCGCAGATTTCCCGGGTGACCAGCGTGACGGGATGCAGCGAACCGACCGGCGGCGTTCTGCCCGGCAGGGTCGGGTCGAAAGAGGCGAGCTTTTCGGCCTCGGCTGCGCGATCAAGCTCCGTCTGGCGAGCTTCGAGCATCGCCGTCAGGCGAGCCTTGACCTCGTTGGCCTTGCGGCCGGCGACCGGCTTGTCCTCGGGTCCCAAAGACGGCAGCGCGGACATGGCGCCCGCCATTCGGCCTTTGCGCCCAAGATGCTCCACCCGTACGGCCTCGAGTTCTTCGGAAGAAGACGCCTGGCCCAGTTGCGTTGCGCACTCCTGAACCAGGCGTTCGAGTTCGCCCAGAAGGGTGGCCAGGTCCGCCATGCTAAGCCACCCTGGCTTTGGCGGTCTCGGCGAGTTTGGCGAAGGCCTCTTTGTCGGCGACGGCCATATCGGCCAGAACCTTGCGGTTCAACTCCACGCCGGCGGCGGAAAGTCCGTTCATGAAACGGCTGTAGGACAGGCCGTTTTCCCGGGCCGCCGCATTGATGCGCTGAATCCAAAGCTTGCGAAACTCACGCTTTTTCCGTTTCCGGTCGTCGTAAGCGTTGCTGAGGGCTTTTTCGACCCGCTCCCGCGCGGTGCGGTACAGCCTGCTCCCGGAGCCCCGGTAGCCTTTGGCCAGCTTCAAAAATTTCTTGTGCCGCCGCTTGGCGGCGACGCCTTTCTTGACTCTCATGACTGCTCCTCCGAAACGGCGACCCCGCAGAGTCGCCGAAAGCCCCTATGGGGCTTTTCATTTGGGCCTGGCCGTTGCAAATTCCGGCCACGCCTCGAACATGCTGCGCCAACGAAAACGCCGTGGAGCCTCAACCGGCCCCAACGACGCTACGCGTACGGCATCAAGCGGTCCAGAGCCTTGGCGTTGGCCTGGTCCACAAGGGCGAGCTTATTCAGTCGGCGCTGGCGCTTACGCTGCATTTTGGTCAAAATGTGGCGCATGCCCTGCTGGCGACGGCGCCATTTGCCGGCGCCGGTCTTGCTGAAACGCTTGGCCGCGCTCCGGTTGGTCTTCATCTTCGGCATCAGGATAGCTCCTCAACTATTTAATCTTCGGAACCGGAGTCAAAAGCATGCTCATGGTCCGGCCCTCGAACTGGGGCTGCTGCTCCACCTTGGCGATCTCTTGAAGCTCGTCGATCACCCGCTGAAGCATCTTCAGCCCGCGGTCCTTGTGCACAATCTCTCGCCCGCGGAAGAACACCGTCACCTTGCAGCGGTCCCCCGCCTCCAGGAACCGGCGAATGTGCCGGACCTTGGTCTGGAAATCATGTTCGTCCGTCTTGGGACGGACCTTGATCTCCTTGACCTGGATGACGGTCTGCTTTTTTTTGGCTTCCTGTTGGCGCTTCTGCTGCTGGTACTTGAACTTTCCAAAGTCCATGATCCGGCAGACAGGCGGATCGGCGTTCGGCGCCACCTCCACCAGGTCGAGCCCTTTTTCTTTCGCCATCCGCAGGGCGTCCTGGGTGGCCATGATGCCGGCCTGGGCGCCATCCTCGTCAATGACCCGGACCTCCGGGACACGAATCCTCTCGTTGCGCCGACCTCCCTCGTCTTTGTTAGGAGGACTGCGGCGCGCGCCTCGTGGAAAAGCTATAGCTCATCCCTCCACGTTGAAATGGTTCTTCGCAGGCGTCCCAAATAAGATTGGACGCCTCTGCAACTTGCATCTCACCCGGATCGGCTCCATCCCGCCAACGGACGTTGACCGTTTCAGCCTGGACTTCCTTGTCGCCAACCACGAGCATATATGGAATTTTTTCAAGCTGGGCTTCCCTAACCTTATATCCCAACTTCTCATTCCGCGTATCTGCTTCGGCTCGGATGCCTGTTTCTTCAAGAAAACGCAAGACCTTTTCGGCATATTCATTATGCTCGTCGGTCACGGTGAGCACCCGGGCCTGCACCGGAGCCATCCACACCGGCAAGGCGCCGGCGCAGTGCTCCAACAGAACGCCGAAAAAGCGCTCCAGAGATCCCAGAATCACGCGGTGCAGCATGACCGGCCGATGGCGGTCGCCGTCCGCGCCCACGTACTCCAGATCGAACCGGTCGGGCAGCGTGAAGTCGCACTGCACGGTGGCGCATTGCCAGCGGCGGTCCAGCGCGTCCTTGATGACGATGTCGATCTTGGGGCCGTAGAAAGCGCCGTCGCCCTCGTTGACGCCGTAGGGCTGGCCCATGGCCTCCAGGGCCTTGGTCAACGCCTGGGTGGCGCGCTCCCAATCCTCGTCCGAGCCGATGGATTTTTCCGGCCGAGTGGACACCTCGGCCTCGAACTCGAAGCCGAACACGGCCATGACGTCGCCCACGAAGCGAACGACGCCGATGATCTCGTCCTGCAGCTGCTCCGGCGTGCAGAGGATATGCGCGTCGTCCTGGGTGAACTGCCGAACCCTCAGCAAGCCGTGCAGCACTCCGGATTTTTCGTGGCGGTGCACCACGCCCAGCTCGAACATGCGCATGGGCAAATCGCGGTAGCTGCGCACTCTGGACTTGTAGATGAGCATGTGCGCCAGGCAGTTCATGGGCTTCACGCCGTAGGCCGTCTCGTCGATGGCCGTGAAGTACATATTTTCGCGGTAGTTGTCGTAATGGCCGGAACGCTCCCACAGCTCCCGCTTGAGCAGTTGGGGCCCCACGACGATGTCGTACCCCCGCCGGAGGTGCTCCTTGCGCTCGAAGTCTTCCAGGATGGCGCGGGCCAGCGCGCCCTTGGGATGCCAGAAGACCATACCGGCCCCGGCCTCTTCGTGGAAGCTGAACAGGTCGAGCTGGGTTCCGAGCTTGCGGTGGTCCCGGCGGCGGGCCTCCTCCAGGCGATGCAAATAGGCGGCCTGCTCCTTGGGGCTGGGCCAGGCCGTCCCGTAAATACGCTGCAGCTGCGGCTTATGCTCGTCGCCGCGCCAGTACGCGCCGGCCACGTTGAGCAGCTTGAAGGCCTTGATCAACCCGGTGCGCGGCAAATGCGGCCCGCGGCACAAGTCCACGAACCCCCCGTGCCGATACAAGGACACGCGGTCCACGCCCAGGTCGTCGATCAATTCGACCTTGTAATCTTCGCCCATGGACTGGAACAGCCGCCGGGCTTCGTCGCTTGAGACCTCTTCGCGCGTAAACGGGACGTCCGCCCCGACGCTGCGCAGCATTTCGGCCTCAATGGCCTCCAGGTCTTCCGGAGTGAAGGGACGCTTGTAGTCGAAATCGTAATAGAAACCGTTTTCAATGGACGGCCCGATCGTCACCTTGGCGTCCGGGAACAACTTCTGGACCGCCTCGGCCATCACGTGGGCCGCGGAATGGCGAAGAAGCTCGGTCCCTTCTTCGCTTTCGACGTAAACGGGCTCGATACGCTTGGCGCCCTCGGGCAAAGACGCGGAGAGATCCTTGATCTCCCCGTCCACCTTGCACGCGGCCAGACTCTTGCGCTGCTTTTTTGAAAGGACGTCGAAAAGAACTTCCTGACAGCTTGCGCCCGGCTGCGCCTCCTTTTCGACACCTGCGACGTCCACCTGCACGGATCACTCCTCACGAGAATAGGAAAGGGAGGCCGACGCCTCCCTTCGCTGTACCGTTAATGTGGTAGGCGCGAGGAGATTTGAACTCCTGACCCCTTGCGCGTCAAGCAAGTGCTCTCCCCCTGAGCTACGCGCCTACATCGAGACGGCAGAACAGCGCTTTTAGCCTGCGCCCCTCCAAACTGTCAAGATGTTTTTCGCCTTTTCTCAAAAATCCGGAGGCCGGATTGACTTTCTTTTCGCCCTCTTCTAGAGTTTGCAGAACTCGCCAAGGAGGCCGCCATGCGCAAACTTTTACCGTTACTGACGCTTCTTGCCCTGGCTGCGGTCGGCTGCGCCAAGCAGCCGTGCGTCACCGTGCCGATCAAATTCCAGGAGTTCGACAACTACGAGCCGTACTGCCCCGAGTTGGCCTGCCCCTTGTGCGGCTTCGAGTTCCTTGGCGACGTTCCCTCCATCGTGGAGCGCAACCTGCCCTGACCGGGCGGTCTTTTCCAGCCTAATTTCCGAAACTCACGCCGCAGCCCTTGCAGCCGCCGGCGCCCGAACTGCAGGCAGGGGGTTCGAACCCGCCCTTGCCTTTGGGCACCCCGTGGGGCCGGACGCTGCCGGCGCTCATCAGCCGCTTCGCGCTGGACGCCCCGCAGCCGGGGCATACCGGCGAGGTTTCGGCGCTTGCGTCCATGAGCTCCTCAAACCGCGCGCCGCACTGCGCGCATTCGAATTCGTACATCGGCATAGCCGCCTCCTCTCGTCTTGGCGATCGGTTATTATAATACTGCTTGCGCCAAGGGGCAAGCCGAGTTTTTTTCCGTCCCGCCCGGGACTTGCGCCGCGAACGCGCCCGGACGCCCCGCCTCTCGGAAATTGCCCGCGAGAACGCCCTGTGCTATAGATTCTGACTTTCCATACAGATCAACCCGGGAGCCACCCATGAGCAAATTGTCCGATATGTACAAGACCGTGCTGCACGACCCGTTTCCCGAGGAAGCGACCCTGACCCTCGGCGACCAGAAACTCACGTTCCGCAAGCGGAACTGGTCCATCGCCGGCGAGCAGAAAGGCCTGCGCTATGGGGAAAATCCCGACCAGCCGGCCGCCCTGTACGAACTCGCCGACGGCCGGCTCGAGCTGGGAGGCGTCGCCTTCCGCGGTCCCGGCCAGGGTCTCGTGTCCTCCCTGACCGAGGAGCACATGATTCAGGCCGGCAAGCATCCCGGCAAGATCAACCTCACCGACGTGGACGGCGGCCTCAACATTCTCCAGTATCTCGAAGCCAAGCCCGCGGCCGTCATCCTCAAACACAACAACCCCAGCGGCGCGGCCTGGACCGACGAGGGGCTCGCCACGGCCCTGGAGCGGGCGTTCTTCGCGGATCGCATCGCCGCTTTCGGCGGAACCGTGGTGGTCAACCGGCCCATGGACAAGGCCACGGCCGAGCTTATCAATTCCTCCTACTTCGAAGTGGTGGCCGCACCGGACTTCGAGCCCGGCGTGGTGGAAATCCTCGCCCACAGAAAGAACCTACGCATCCTGAAAATTCCGGGAATCATGCATCTGGCCGAATTCGCGGCCCAGCCCTTCCTGGACGTCAAAAGCCTCATCGACGGCGGCGTGATCCTCCAGTTCTCCTACCGCAACCGTATCCGCACGGCCGACGACTTCCTCCCGGCCGAGGCCGAAAAGGACGGCGCCCGGTTCCTGGCGCGCAAGCCGACCGCCCAGGAGGCCGACGACCTGCTCTTCGCCTGGGCCGTGGAGTCCCAAGTCACCTCCAATTCCGTGCTCTTCGCCAAAAACGGCGTCACCATCTCCGTGGGCACGGGCGAGCAGGACCGCGTGGGCTGCGTGGAGCTGGCCATCGCCAAGGCCTACACCAAACACATGGACACCCTGGCCTTCAAGGACCTCGGCAAGACCCTGTACGAGGTCAAAAGCGCCGCGGCCTCGGACCCCGAAGCCGAACGCCGCCTCGCGGCCTACGCCCTGCAGACCAGGGAGGAAAAAGCCGGACTCCAGGGCGCGGTGGCCGTGTCCGACGGCTTCTTCCCCTTCCGCGACGGCGTGGACCTGCTCGTCGAGCAGGGAATCGCGGCCGTCGCCCAACCCGGCGGCTCCATCCGGGACTACGAAGTCATCCAGGCCGTGAACGAAGCCTCGCCCCAGGTCGCCATGGTCTTCACCGGACAACGGTCGTTCAAGCACTAAGAAATTACGTTGATCGCCTTTCCGGGGGAAAACCTTTTTGAAAAAAGGTTTTCCCCCGGACCCCCTTTCCAAAAACTTCTCATAGTTTTCCTCAGTTCAGCCGGATGTCGGCTGATTCTCCGTTCCACGCCCGCTTTACCTGCCTAAACGTTGCGATCTCTTGGCGCGTTTCCCCCATTTTTTCTGCGAATATTATCTCGAAATGATTGATGAAATCAATCAGCAGGAGCAAGCACCCAAAATTTTATCTTTACAACAAAACTATTTTGAATTAAAAATACTTTAACAACAAACGACGGGAGCAACCATCATGATCGGTCGATTCTCGGAACTTGGCGTTTATAAAGAGCTCATGAGCAACAGGGAGCTGGGCGTGTGTCTGGCCGGAGGCGCTTTGGCCCTGGCCGCGGGCATTTGGGAGTGGACCGGCTCCACGCCGGCCGTGGTCGCCTCGATCATCGCCCTGGCCTCCGTCGCCGTCAACGGGCTGCCCATCATCCGCGGCGCCGTCAAAGGGGTGCTGGCCCGCCGGATCAACGTGGACGAACTGGTTGCGCTGGCCCTCATCGCCTCGATCCTCCAAGGCGAGTTCCTGAGCGCCGCGACCATCAGCTTCATCATGGTCATCGGCGAACTGGCCGAAGAAATCCTGAGCGACAGCTCGCGCAAATCCATCCAGGCCTTGGCGAGCATGACGCCGGAGCAGGCCACGCTGCTGGACGGCGATGCGCAGCGCGTGGTTCCCGCAGCCGACGTCCGGGCGGGCGACCGCCTGCTGGTCAAGCCCGGAGAACGGGCGCCCGTGGACGGAACGATCCTCCGCGGCGCAAGCGCCGTGGACGAATCCGCGATTACCGGCGAATCCCTGCCCAAGGAAAAAGGCCCCGGCGACCCCCTGCTCGCCGGGACGATGAACCACTCCGGCGTGTTGGAAATCGAGGCCGTGCGCGTGGGCGAGGACACCACCATGGGCCGCGTGGCCCAACTGGTGGCCGAAGCCGAAAACGAGTCCCCGGGAGCGGCGCGCCTTGTGGACCGGTATGCGGCATGGTTCACGCCGACCGTCCTGTTCATCGCGGCCGCGGCCTGGGTCTGGACCGGAACGTTGGACCGCGCCGTGGCCGTGCTGGTGGCGGGCTGCCCGTGCTCGCTGCTCATGGCCGCCCCCACCGCGGCCGTGGCCGCCGTGGCCCGAGCCGCCAAGTCCGGCATTCTGATCAAGGGCGGACGCCGTCTGGAGCAGGCGGCCACGGTGGACACCGTGTTGTTCGACAAGACCGGAACCCTGACCCTGGGCGAGCCGCGGGTGGACGCAGTCCATGCGGGCCAGGGCCTGGACGACGAGCAGATTTTGACCTGGGCGGCCAGCGCGGAGCGCGATTCCACCCACCCCCTGGCCAAGGCGGTGCTCAAGGCGGCGCACTATGCGAAGATTACCGTGCGCCGGGCCGAAGACATGATCTCCGAGGCCGGGTTGGGCGTGAGGGCCATGCTCGACGGCTCGCGCATCGAAGTCGGAGCCGCGGCCCTGGCCGAAGGCGCAGGCGCCCTGCCCGCGGACCTGCAGCGCTTTCTGGACGGCGCCAAGGAGCGCGGGGCCACCCCCATCGTGGTCTGGCGCGACAGCAAGCCTGTGGGCGTGTTGAGCGTCTCGGACAAGGTGCGCGAGCAGTCCAAGGCTGCGATCGAGGCGTTGAAGTCCACCGGCGTCCGGCGCGTGGGCGTGGTGTCGGGCGACCATGAACGCTCGGCCAGGCTCGTGGCGGACCAGTTGGGCATGGACGATACGTGGGCCGAACTCAAGCCCGAAGGCAAGCTGCGAGTCATAGAGAAGCTTCAGGCCCAAGGCCGCCGGATCCTGTTCGTAGGCGACGGCGTCAACGACGCCCCGGCCCTGGCCAAGGCCGACGTGGGCGTGGCCATGGGCGCGGCGGGCACGGACGTGGCCCTGGAGACCGCGGATATCGCCCTGGTCTACGACGACATTGCGAAGCTGCCCTTCGTGCTGCGCCTGTCCCGGCGCATGTTGGCGCTGATCAAGTGGAACATCGCACTGGGGTTGGGCGTCAACGCCATCGCCGTGTTCGGCGGCGCCGAAGGCGTTTTGAGCCCCATCGTCGCCTCGCTCCTCCACAACATTGGGGCCATCCTCGTCATCCTCTCCTCGGCCAGCTTGCTGTTCTTTGAAAGACGGGGCAGGATCAAGGCCGAGGAGCGTGTGTAATGGACCAGATCGAACAATTGACCAGGTTGCTGGTGGAGTTTCACGAACGCTTCGCCTCCTGGGAGAACGCGGTGATTCAGGACTCCGGCCTCACGCTGCCGCGGATGCATACCCTGGAGATGATCGGCTCTTTGGGGGAGCCGCGTATGAAAGAACTGGCCGTGAAAATGGGCGTGACCACCGGCGCCCTCACCGTTCTGGTCGACAGGCTCGTGCAAGCGGGTTTGGTGGAGCGCCGCCCGGACGCACAGGACCGCCGCTCCATTCGCGTCGTGCTGACCGAGGCAGGGAAAAGCCATTTCGAGGCCCACCACCGGCTGCACCGGCGCCTGACCGAAGAAATCATTTGCGCCTTGAGCGACGAGGAAGCCGCGCAATTCATGACCATGTTGGGAAAGCTCATCGAGCACTTTTAACCCGACGGCCTCCCTCCTGAATCAAGCCCCCTCAGACACCCCCGCCTCGCTCCGAGACGGGGGTGTCTTTTCGGCAAAAGCATCTCGGACCGCGCCACCCGCGCGCCGCTGACCGTCCGCTCCCGCCTTGCGCCGCGCCGGTGGGCCATGGCGGCTGACCATGCCCCCGATTCAAGCAACGCGACGAAGAAAGCCCGTTTGAATCCGGAAGCTGCGTCGCGGCCTCTCTCTTCTTTCGACACGCTATTTTCACGGAACAGACGCAAAGACGGCGTAAAGACGCCGCGCGCCTGAGGCAACATGCATGTCGGTTTCGTGTCTTACAATCTCACAACAATTTGAAATCACGGAGGTTTCAAAATGAGCGAACAAGACATGACCCGGAGAAATTTTCTGCTCGTAGGCGCGGCGGCCGCAGCGGCCGTCGCCAGTTTTCCGACCTTCAGCCTGGCCGATGTCCGCCAGGCCTCCCTGTCCGACTGCATGGACATGGCGCCCGAGGACATGGCCAAGAGATCCAAGATGGTCACGGACAGCTACGCCTATCTCTTGGCTGTCGTCGACTCCATCCAAGACCCGACCCTTCGCAAAAGCGTCCGAGGCGTCATAGAAGATCCGGCGCCCACCATTCTGTCGGATTTGTCGAGCCCGTCCAACCGCAAGGAGGCGTACGGCGCCCTGTCGTCCATGGGGTTCGTGAAAAAAACCAGCCTGGAGGAATTCCTGCCCGCGGGCAGCCCCAAAAAATCTCCCCAACCGTTTCTTTCCGCCCCCGGCAGCGGCTACCAGAGCCACCACGCCTATCCCGGCGGCGTCGTCACCCACACGGCCGCCAACGTAAGGCTCTCCCTGGCCTTTTTCGACGACTACCAAAAAACCTACGGGTTCGACCTGGATCGGGACGTGGTCATCGCCTCCCAGGCGCTGCACGACCTGCACAAACCTTGGGTTTTCCAATGGGACGCAAGCGGCGAGTCGCGCACCGAACACCCCCTCGCCGGCACAGGCCAACACCATCCCCTGAGCGTCGCGGAGTCCATCCGCCGAGGCCTGCCGGCCGAGGTTTGCGTGGCCCAGGCCTGCGCCCACAATCATCCCGGATTCGCCAAGGACGAAGAGGGCCCCGTGAACTGGATCAAGGCGGCCTGCGTCTTGACGGGCAAGGACCCGGTCAAGGCCGGCCTGCTGGCGGAAGACGGAGAAACCCTGCCCCTGCCGCGGCGCATGGAGGGATTCGTCTGCCACCTGGGCGACCACGACTGGGTGCTGACCGTACCGGCCGCCAAGTGGATGATCCCGGTGCTGGGGGAGACGGCCATGGAGTCCTACGGACTGAGCGAAGCCGACCTCAAAGGCCGCAAGTTCAACGCGCTGCGGAACTATGTCTTTTCCCAGGCCCCGATCATGGCGCTCTACCACGAGTACAGCACGTCGGGTAAAGCGGCTCTCAAAAAGACCGTGTTCGAAATTGTGAAACCCGTTTAAGCCGAGGATCGACCGCCCCGCGTCCGGCCGGAGCGAAGGCCGCCAGGTCTCGCTCCTTCGGCCGGGCGGGAGGCGAAAATCTACGTGCGCGAGGGACGTCAACGCGCGACGTCTTCGAAAGAAGCGCTTGCCAACGCGGCGAGGTCGAGGGGAGACAGCTCCATGTCCAGGCCTCTGCGGCCGGCGCTGACGAAAATCGTTTGCTGGTCCTTGGCCGACAGGTCGATAACGGTCCGAAGACGTTTCTTCTGTCCCAGCGGGCTGACGCCGCCGAGAACGTATCCCGTCGCGCGCTCCACCCGCCGGGCCTCGGCCATGGCCGCCTTTTTCGCGCCCACGGCCCGGGCCAGCAGCTTCAGGTCCAGCCGTCGCGCAACCGGAACCACCGCCACAACCAGTTCCTTTCCGTCGGTTTCGGCCACAAGCGTCTTGAACACGCTTGCGGGATCGAGATTCAGCTTTTGCGCAGCCTCCAAACCGTAGGACTTCGCGGTGGGATCGTGTTCGTATTCATGCACACGGAAAGATATCTTGGATCGCTTCGCCGTGTTGATCGCTGGCGTCATGTTCAGAAGCTCCCGGTCCGAAAATACTTGAATATTCCATCGGGCGACGCGTATACGTCTCTCCTCTGGAAAAGCAAAACAAACACTTCAGGCGCAAACCGCCTGAGAGCAGATGAACGTTGAAATCCGTTCATCGGCGCTGCAAGGATTTGCGAGCAAATTTGCCGCATTGCAAGCGTAAAACGCCATAGGATGCGCTCCATGATGCCCATCACGCTCAATCGGCGCGAACTCGCCGGCTCCCTCGGCGATCTTGGCGTGCTGCTGCCCATGGCGGCCGGCATGATCATGGTCAACGGCATGTACGCCAGGGGGCTGTTCGCCGGCGTCGGCCTCTTCTACATCGCCGCCGGCTTGTATTTCCGGACCACGATTCCGGTGCAGCCCATGAAGGTCATCGGCTCCCTGGCCATCGCCATGGCTCTGCCCCGGGAGCAAATCCTGGCCGCGGGGCTCTGCGTGGGGATCATCCTGCTCGCCATCGGCCTGACAGGCGCCATGAACCGACTGGCCAAGCTCATCCCCAAACCCGTGGTCCGCGGCGTTCAACTCTCCACGGCGCTGCTGCTCATGGCCCAGGGCGTACGTTTTGTCCTGGGAACCTCGTCCTTCCAGCGGGAATGCCGGGCCGCGGAGCCGTTCATGGCCGTCCATTCCCTGGGCCCCCTCCCCCTGCACTGGGTTTTGGGCGTCCTGGCCCTGTTGGCCACGCTCTATTTCCTGAACAACAAAAAACTCCCGGCCGCCTTGGTGGTGGTCTGCTCGGGCGTCCTGGTCGGCTTGCTGTTCGGCGGCCCGGAAACGGACCTGATTTTGGCCCCCTCCCTGCCCAGCCTGCTGCCCGCCGGATTTCCCTCCGCTTCCGCCTTCACGACCGCCCTGTTCGTGCTGGCTCTGCCCCAGCTCCCCATGACCCTGGGCAACGCCGTGGTGGCCAATGCGGATTTGGCCCAGGAATACTTCGGCGAAGACGCGGTCAAGACCACCAACAAGAACTTGTGCATATCCATGGGCCTGGCCAACATCGGCGGCTTTCTGTTGGGCGGCATGCCCATGTGCCACGGCGCCGGAGGCTTGGCCGCGCACTACCGCTTCGGCGCCCGCAGCGCCGGATCGAATCTGATCATCGGCGCCGTCTTCGTGGTCCTGGCCGTTCTCCTTGGCCCCAACGTAGCCGCCGTGGCGCGGCTGATCCCCATGTCCGTACTCGGCGTGCTGCTCTTTTTCGGCGGCGCGCAACTCGCCCTCGCCGTCCAGGACATGCGGGAGCGCTCGGACCTGTTCGTCTGCCTGACCATCGTCGGCGTGACCCTGGCCTCCAACTTGGCGTTGGGATACGTACTTGGCGCCGCGGCCTATTACGCCCTGCGGTCCGGAAAGATTAGCATTTGACAAAACCGGAAGATGCACGGCGACAGGCGCGCTCGAAAAGCTCAAAATTTTCTCTAAACTTTATGGACGACTCCGGCTCGGGTCGAACAACCGACCGTCGGCGCTACCAACTGGTCGTCACGGCTTCGGCTGCGGTTTCTTTGTAGGCTTCCAGCATGCCCGGCCGGTCTTGCTCCAGTTCCTCAAGGGAGCGCCAGGGACACGTTGCGTTGGTTGCGCCGGCGGAGAGGTCGCGCATGAACACGGCGCCCACCACGTCATCTCCCATCGCCGCGGCCTTGGCGAAGTTGAGCAGGCAGAACTCCGTCTGGAGCGTCGGCTCCGTGTCCAAGGGGCGCACGGCTCGACCGGAAGGCTTCACCTCGCCGCCCAGGCGGGAAAATCCGTCTTGGGAGAGTTCGGTCACAAGGACGTAATCGTCTCCGTTGGCGTAAACCGGGCCTTGCAGAGCAACTCCGTTCACCGTGGTGTTGGCCTCGCGCAAGAAAGCATAGGCCGGAGCTATCCGGATTTCGGCCCGGAGTCCCGTTTCGGGATTGAAGAAACGCACGACGTTCCCGCCGTCGCGGTTCATGAGGGTCGTGGGCTCGATCGTCGAGCAACCAAAGGCCAGGGCCAAGGCCGTAACGCAAAAAATCCAAAACGCCTTCTTACGGATCATGGTCACCTCGCGCGGCGGTCAGCGCCATCCCATGGGCTCGTAGCCTTTTTCCTTCAGGCAGCGGTCCACGAAGTTCTGAAAAATAGGATCGTCCGAGGAGGAAAACACGCCGGCCAAGCCCCCGGTGACGGCCCCGGTAGCCGCTCCGGCCGCAGCGTAGGTTCCGACGTTGCGGCCCATGATGGCGCCCCAGACCGCGCTGCCGGCCGCGCCAAGCGCGGCGCCGCCGGCCGAACTCTTGGCGACCTTGCCGGCCTTGCTCGACTCCGCGTCGTGGTCGCGGGCCATCTGCATGCACGCGTCGATATCCGCCTGGGCCTGGGCCTCGCCCGTCCGCTCCAATTTTGCGTTGGGATAAAGCACCGGCTTTTTTGCGCATCCGGAGAGCGCCAGGAGCGCAACAAGCGCGAAACACGCCGGCGCCGCAAGGGGGTACAACCGCATCTGTCCTCCCGGCTGAAATGGAGCCATGGCCCATGGGGCTCGGCACGCGCCGCTTCCGTTCGATTTCGACGCCGCCCCGTCCGCCGCGCGGACTTCAGGCCGCCGGCCAGACCCCATCCGATACGGAAGCGGGTCGAGCCGATTTACATGTTTTTATCACTATGCGGGCGCAGCTTGGAGGTCAAGAAGGAAAAACAGCGCCCCGCAATCCGGCCAGGCCAGGCGTTGCGACGGCCTGCGCATCCGGAGCGTCCGTCACCCCGATCCGCTCGTCTGTACGAGAAGCCGGCAGTGCAGCAAAAGACATAGTATAACAAAAAAGTTATTTTACCCATATAAAAGTGTATATTTTTGTCAGTAAAGTAACAAAAAAATTCCTCAGACCTGCCCTCTTGTTTTATTACCACTGCAATTTCAATATATTATAAAGTTGGCACACGGGTTGCTTTTTGGGTCGGCGAAGCGGCTAAGGCCGACTCGACAAATTTGGGCAGGCGACAAAACCTTGCTCCGGCGCGCAACACAACGTGGGCGACATGACGACTCGACCATCCGCGCCGAGGCGCCGCCAGCCTGCGCCCAGAGCCGGATCAGGCCGAACCAGAGGGAGATGGAGGCGTTGCCTCTTTAATTTTTTCCACAATTTAACAGGGTTCGCCGCTGTCGGCGACCCCACAATCAGAAGGAGTGTGTGCATGGCGACTCGCAAAATCCTGGTTGCGCCCCTGGTGGCTTTGATGCTGCTCGTGTCCGCTGGTTTCGCCCACGCCGAGGACACCATCAAGGTGGGCATCCTTCACTCGCTGTCCGGCACCATGGCCATCAGCGAAACCACCCTGAAGGACACCATGTTGATGCTTATCGATCAGCAGAACAAACAAGGCGGCCTGCTGGGCAAAAAACTCGAGCCTGTCGTGGTGGACCCGGCCTCCAACTGGCCCCTGTTCGCCGAGAAAGCCCGCGAGCTGATCGAAAAGGACAAATGCGTCGTGGTGTTCGGCTGCTGGACCTCCGTGTCCCGCAAGTCCGTGCTGCCCGTCTTTGAAGAGCTGAACAGCATCCTGTTCTACCCTGTCCAGTACGAAGGCGAGGAATCCTCCAAGAACGTCTTCTACACCGGCGCCGCGCCGAACCAGCAAGCCATCCCGGCCGTGGACTACCTGATGAACGATCTCAAGGTGAAGCGCTGGGTCCTGGAAGGCACGGACTACGTCTACCCCCGCACCACCAACAAGATTCTTGAAGCCTACCTGAAGGCCAAAGGCGTGAAAGACGCCGACATCATGATCAACTACACGCCGTTCGGCTACTCCGACTGGCAGAGCATCGTGGCCAACATCAAGAAGTTCGGCTCCGCGGGCAAGAAAACCGCCGTGGTTTCCACCATCAACGGCGACGCCAACGTGCCCTTCTACAAGGAGCTGGCCAACCAGGGCATCTCCGCCGAGGACATCCCCGTCGTGGCCTTCTCCGTGGGTGAAGAAGAGCTGTCCGGCATCGACACCAAACCCCTGGTGGGACACCTGGCCGCCTGGAACTACTTCGAAAGCGTGGACACGCCCGTCAACGACGAGTTCATCCAGAAATGGCACGACTACATCAAAAACGCGGACCGCGTGACCAACGACCCCATGGAAGCCCACTACATCGGCTTCAACATGTGGGTGAAGGCCGTTGAAAAGGCCGGCTCCACCGATCCCGCCAAAGTGGCGGACGCCCTCATCGGCGTGGCCGTGCCCAACCTGACCGGCGGCATCGCCACCATGATGCCCAACCACCACCTGACCAAGCCCGTGCTCATCGGCGAGATCCAGGAAGACGGCCAATTCCAGGTGGTCTGGCAGACGCCCGGCACCGTGGTGGGCGACGCATGGTCCAACTACCTGCCCGGCTCCAAGGACATCATCTCCGACTGGCGCGCTCCGCTGTCTTGCGGCAACTACAACGTCAAGACCCACAAGTGCTCCGGCCAGAACTACAAATAACCGTATGAATGGAAACGGGCCGTCGCTTGGCGGCGGCCCGTTTTCTTTTCGGCTCGGCGAGAACAAAACGAGGCCCCTCATGAGTTTTGCATGCAACCCGCCATCGGCGTCGGCCAGACTTGCGGCCTGCGCGCTGACGGCCCTGCTCTTCGTGCTCGCGGCGAGCGCCCAGGCCCAGGCCCTCACGGACGCCGACATGCAGCGCCTGACCAGCCGGAGCCTTTCGGACCGCGATCAGGCCGTGGACGCCCTGGCCCAGGACGATTCGGATCTCAGCACGGCCCTCCTGAGGGCCCTCTTGGACGGCGATCTCTACTACGTCAAAAAAACGAAGAAAGTCGTCATCGCCAAGCTGGAGGGCAAGCGCTACAACATTTTCGACCCCGAATCCATGAAGCTCCTGGGCGACGTCAACAAGCGCGCCGTGGCCAAGCTCAGCACCAACAACTCCATCCGGCAAAAAATCCGGGGCGTTCTGGACATGCGCGAGCTCTCCAGCCCGCACGCGGAAATTCGCCGCAAGGCCGCCGCAGGCATGGTGAGCAAACTGGGGCAAATCGATCCGTCCGTGCTGCAGGACCGACTGGCCAAGGAGACGGACTCCGAAGTGCGGGAGCATCTCCAGGTCGCCCTGGCGGTCAGCACGCTGGAGACGGCCTCGGGCGACGAAGCGCTCAAGGCGGTGAGGCTGCTGAAGGGCAACATGAACCCCGAAGTGCTCCAGGTCCTGACCGACCTGAAGGAGCGCGCCCAGGACCCGCAACTGAAGAAGGCCATCAACGTGGCGATCCAGGGCATCAAGGCCAAGGCCAAAATCTACGGAGTGTTCGAGACCATATTTTTCGGCGCAGGCCTCGGCGCGGTGCTGGTCCTGGCCGCCATCGGGCTGGCCATCACCTTCGGGGTCATGGGCGTCATCAACATGGCCCACGGCGAGTTGATCATGCTCGGCGCCTACACCACCTACGTCATCCAGCAGCTCATGCCGCAACACATCGGCGCTTCGCTCTTCGTCGCCGGCCCCTGGAGACGCTGCTGGCGACCTTCGGCGTGAGCCTGATCCTGCAGCAGGCGGTGCGCTCCATTTTCTCTCCCCTGAACCGTTCGGTGTCCACGCCGGAGTGGATGAGCGGTTCGCTTGAGATCAACCCCATCTTCTCCCTGACCCTGAACCGGCTGTACATCATTCTGTTCTGCCTGATCGTCTTCGCCGCGTTGTTCCTGTTGCTCAAAAAAACAAGACTAGGGCTCGAGGTCCGGGCCGTATCGCAAAATCGCGAGATGGCGCGGGCCATGGGGACCAAGGCGTCCATGGTGGACGCCCTGACCTTCGGACTCGGTTCGGGCATCGCCGGCATCGCCGGGGTGGCCCTGAGCCAGCTCACCAACGTGGGTCCCAACCTGGGCCAGTCCTACATCATCGACTCGTTCATGGTGGTGGTCTTCGGCGGGGTCGGCAACCTCTGGGGCACCCTGGTGGCCGGGCTTTCCCTGGGCGTCATCAACAAGCTGCTCGAACCGGTCAGCGGCGCCGTGCTGGCGAAAATCCTGATTTTGGTTTTCATCATTCTGTTCATCCAGAAGCGCCCCACGGGACTCTTCCCGCAAAAGGGCCGGGCGGTGGAGGATTAACATGCAAGAACGCGAACCCGTCTTCAACCGACCGACGGTCCTGTTTCTCGGGGTGCTGTGCGTCTGCTCCGCGGCCGTGGCCGCGTCCAACCTGATGTTCCCGGAGGGAAGCGCGCTGCACCTGTCCATCTACACCGTGACCTTGCTGGGCAAGTATCTGACCTACGCCCTGCTGGCCGTGTCCGTGGACCTCATTTGGGGCTACCTCGGCATCCTCAGCCTGGGGCACGCGGCCTTTTTCGGCCTGGGCGGCTACGCCATGGGCATGTACCTCATGCGCCAGATCGGCGCCCGCGGCGTCTACGGCAACCCGGTGCTGCCGGACTTCATGGTCTTTCTGAACTGGAAGGAGCTGCCCTGGTTCTGGCACGGGATGGACTCTTTCCCCTTCGCCATGCTCATGGTGTTGCTGATCCCGGCCCTCCTGGCCTTTATCTTCGGCTGGTTCGCCTTCAGCTCCCGGGTCAAGGGCGTGTACCTGTCCATCGTGACCCAGGCCTTGACCTACGCCCTGATGCTGGCCTTTTTCCGCAACGAAATGGGCTTCGGCGGCAACAACGGCCTGACCGACTTCAAGGACTTGCTCGGCTTCAGCCTGCAAAGCGACGGTATGCGCGTGATCCTGTTCTCGGCCTCGGCCCTGGCCCTGGCCGGGGGATTCCTCCTGTGCCGGTGCATCGTGACCTCCAAACTCGGCCGGGTCTGCACGGCCATACGCGACGCCGAGGACCGCACCCGGTTCCTCGGCTACAAGGTGGAGCGGGTCAAGGTCTTCGTGTTCACCGTTTCGGCCGTCCTGGCCGGGATCGCCGGCGCGCTCTACGTGCCCCAGGTGGGCATCATCAACCCCGGAGAATTCTCCCCTCTGAACTCCATCGAGCTGGTCATCTGGGTGGCCATCGGCGGACGCGGAACGCTGGTGGGCGCCGTGGTGGGCGCCCTGCTGGTCAACTACGGTAAAACCTATTTCACGGCCGTGCTGCCCGAGGTCTGGCTGTTCGCCCTGGGCGCGCTGTTCGTTCTCGTGACCATGTTCCTGCCGCGCGGGGTCATCGGTCTGTTCAAGCGCGGCAAGGAGGCGACGTCCTGATGGCTCTTCCACGCCGCACCTACGGCCCCAAGGACTGGCTCCAGTGGCTCAGTCCCGTGCCCAATCCGGATCTGGTGACCCGCAGCGGCGCCCTTCTGTACATGGAGGACGTCACCGTCAGCTTCGACGGCTTCAAGGCCATCGACAAGCTCAACTTCTACGTGGACGACGGCGAACTTCGCTGCGTCATCGGCCCCAACGGCGCGGGCAAGTCCACCATGATGGACATCATCACCGGCAAGACCCGCCCGGACAAAGGCAGCGTGTTCTACGGCCAGCGGCTCGATTTGCTCAAGATGAGCGAACCCGAGATCGCCCAGGCCGGCATCGGCCGCAAGTTCCAGAAGCCGTCCGTGTTCGAGACGCAGTCCGTGTTCCACAATCTGGAGCTGGCCATGGCCGGATCGAAAAAAGTGCTGCCCACGCTCAAGGCCAAGCTCAAGGGCGAGGACCGCGACCGGATCAGCGAGGTGCTGGAGATCATCGGGTTGGAGGAGGAGTGCTGGCGGGACGCCGGCTCCCTGTCCCACGGCCAGAAACAATGGCTGGAGATCGGCATGCTGCTGATGCAGCGACCCAAGCTCCTGCTCATCGACGAACCCGTGGCCGGCATGACCCATCAGGAAATGAACCGCACAGGAGAGCTGGTGACGTCCCTGGCCGGCAAGCATTCGGTGGTGGTCGTGGAGCACGACATGGACTTCGTGCGCTCCATCGCCCGCAAGGTCACGGTGCTCCACCAGGGGAGCGTGCTGGCCGAGGGAACCATGGACCAAATCCAGCACGATCCGCGGGTCGTGGAAGTCTATCTTGGAGAGGCGGCATGCTGAAAACGGAAAACGTCAACCAGTTTTACGGCGAGAGCCATACCCTGTGGGACGTGAGCCTGGACGTACCCAAGGGGCAGTGCGCCTGCCTCATGGGCCGCAACGGCACGGGCAAGACGACCCTGCTCAAGTGCATCATGGGCCTTTTGCCCATCAAGTCCGGGACCATCACCTACAACGGCGAGGAAATCCAAAAGGCGCCGCCGGAACGGCGCGCGCCCATGGGCGTCGGCTACGTGCCCCAGGGCCGCCAGATCTTCCCCCTGCTGACCGTGGAGGAAAACCTGCTCATCGGCCTGCCCGCCCGGCGGGACAAGAAAAAGCAAATCCCCGAGTTTATTTTCGAGCTTTTCCCGGTGCTCAAAGATATGCTGGGCCGGCGCGGCGGCGACCTCTCCGGCGGGCAGCAGCAACAGCTGGCCATCGGCCGGGCGCTGGTGGTCGGCCCGGAGCTGTTGATTCTGGACGAACCCACCGAAGGCATCCAGCCCAACGTGGTCCAGGACATCGCGGAGATCATCAACCGACTGAATACGGAGATGGACATGACCGTCCTGCTGGTGGAGCAGAAGCTTCCCTTCGCCCGCAAGCTGGGCAAGCGGTTCACGATCATGGACCGCGGCCGTGTGGTGGCCGAGGACGACATGAGCGCATTGACCGACGATTTGATCAAGGAGTACCTCACGGTTTGACGGCGTTGCAGGAAGACTCCGCCGACTCCGCGGCCGGGGGATACGGCCCGGATCGCAACTGGCCGGCCAGCCTGGACCTGGAGTTCGCTCCAAGAAACGGCCGTACCGTCCTGGCGCGCATGGACTTTCGGGGACCTCTCCGGGTCCAGCGGCCTTTCTATCCCGAGGGAGAGACGTGCCACGCCTACCTGCTGCATCCTCCGGGAGGGCTGGTCAGCGGCGACGCCCTGACCATCCGGGCGGCGGCGCGCCCCGGCGCGCGCGCCCTGTTGACAACCCCGTCGGCGGGCAAGGCCTACGGCGCCGACGGCTCCGGCGCGGTCCAGAGCCAGGCGGTTCGCATCGTCGCCGAGGACGCTGCCGTGGAGTGGACGCCCATGGAGACCATCGTCTTCGACCGGGCCAAGGCCGATCTTTCGGTGGCCGTGGACTTGGCCGGGGACGCGCGGTGCATCGGCTGGGAAATTTTGTGCCTGGGCCGGCCCGCGGGAGGGCGCCCCTTCGAGAAGGGTTACGTGGTCCAGACCTTGGAAATCCGCCGCGACCAAAAGCCGCTGCTCCATGAACGGCAGACCTTTCCCGGCGGCGCAAGCGTAATGACGGACAACTTCGGGCTGGCGGGCGCCTCGGTCACAGGAACCCTGTTCGCGGCCGGCCCGGACGACGTGTTGCAAGAGGCCCTGGCGATGGTTCGAAAGGCCCTGGCCCCCGCGCCCGGCGCCGTATGCGCGTCCACGCACCGGCGCGGCGTCTTGCTGACGCGCTATCGGGGAAACGACGCCGAGGAGGCGCGACGGTTGTTCGCCCTGGCCTGGGCCGAAATCCGGCCCGTCCTTCTGGGGCGCAAGGCCTGTCCCCCGAGAATATGGACGACCTGAAAGCGAGGTAAGCACATGGAGTTGACCCCAAGGGAAAAAGACAAACTGTTGCTGTTCACCGCCGCGCTCGTGGCGGAGCGTCGCAAGGCGCGCGGGCTCAAGCTGAACTATCCCGAAGCCGTGGCCTTGATCAGCGCCGCGGTGATGGAGGGCGCCCGGGACGGCATGAGCGTGGCCGAACTCATGAGCCACGGCCGGACCATCCTGTCGCGCGAGGACGTCATGGAAGGCGTGCCCGAGATGGTCCACGAGGTCCAGGTCGAGGCGACCTTCCCGGACGGGACCAAGCTGGTCACGGTCCACAATCCCATCATTTAAGGAGCGCGCCATGATTCCCGGAGAAACCATCATTTCCGACGGGGAGATCGAATACAACGCGGGACGCGAATCCGTGATCCTGGAGGTGGCCAACACCGGCGACCGGCCCATCCAGGTGGGGTCGCACTACCATTTCTACGAGACCAACCCCGCACTGTCCTTTGACCGCGACAAGGCCAAGGGATTCCGGCTGGACATCCCGGCCGGCACGGCCGTGCGTTTCGAACCGGGCCTCAAGCGCACCGTCACCCTGGTGCGCGTCGGCGGAGAACGCCGCATCTTCGGCTTCCGCGGCGAAATCATGGGCGCCTTGTAAGGCGTTCGTCCGATATTTCAGGAGAGCACCATGGGCAAAATCAGCAAGCAGGCCTACGCGGACATGTTCGGCCCCACCACCGGAGACCGCGTGCGGCTGGGCGATACGGAACTGTGGATCGAAGTCGAGAAAGACCTCACCGTGTACGGCGACGAGGTCAAATTCGGCGGAGGCAAGGTCATCCGCGACGGCATGGGCCAAAGCCAGCATTGCGGCCCCGAGGTCATGGACCTAGTCATCACCAACGCCCTCATCGTGGACCACTGGGGCGTGGTCAAGGCCGACGTGGGAATCCGCAACGGGCGCATCGCGGCCATCGGCAAGGCCGGCAACCCGGACATCCAGGACGGCGTGGACATCGTCATCGGACCCGGCACGGAAATCCTGGCCGGCGAAGGACAAATCCTCACCGCCGGAGGGCTGGACGCGCACATCCATTTCATCTGCCCGCAGCAGGCGGAGGACGCCCTCATGTCCGGCGTCACCACCATGCTGGGCGGCGGAACCGGGCCAACCACCGGAACCAACGCCACCACCTGCGCGCCGGGCGCCTGGAACATCGGCAAGATGCTCCAGGCCACGGACGACCTGCCCATGAACTTCGGCTTTCTGGGCAAGGGCAACGCCAGCCTGCCCCAAGGCCTGGACGAACAGTTGGAGGCCGGCGCCTGCGGGCTCAAGCTCCACGAGGACTGGGGCACCACGCCCGCGGCCATCGACTGCTGCCTGGACGCGGCCGAACGCTACGACGTGCAGGTCGCCATCCACACCGACACCCTCAACGAGTCCGGGTTCGTGGAGGACACCGTGGCGGCCTTCAAGGACCGCTGCATCCACACCTACCACACCGAAGGCGCGGGCGGCGGACACGCCCCGGACATCATCAAGGCCTGCGCCTTCCCCAACGTGCTGCCCTCGTCCACCAACCCCACCCGGCCCTACACGGTCAACACCGTGGACGAGCACCTGGACATGCTCATGGTCTGCCACCACCTGGACCCCAACATCCCGGAGGACGTGGCCTTCGCCGACTCGCGCATCCGCAAGGAGACCATCGCGGCCGAGGACATTCTGCACGACCTGGGCGCCTTCTCCATGATCGCCTCGGACTCCCAGGCCATGGGACGCGTGGGCGAGGTCGTCTGCCGCACCTGGCAGACCGCCCACAAAATGAAAGTCCAGCGCGGGCCCCTGCCCGGCGACTCGCAAAACAGCGACAACAACCGCGTCAAGCGCTACATCGCCAAGTACACCATCAACCCGGCGATCTCCCACGGCCTGGCCCACGAAATCGGGTCCGTGGAGGTCGGCAAGCTGGCCGACCTCGTGCTCTGGAAGCCGGCGTTTTTCGGCGTCAAGCCGGCCATCATCATCAAGGGCGGGTTCATCGCGGCCGCGCCCATGGGCGACCCCAACGCCTCCATCCCCACCCCGCAGCCGGTCCACTACCGCTACATGTTCGGCGGATTCGGCCGCGCCGCGGCCGCCACGTCCGTAAGCTTCGTGTCCAAAGCCTCCCTGGCCGCGGACGTCGGCCGCTCCCTGGGGCTTTCCCGACGACTCGTCGCCTGCCAAAACGTGCGCGGCGTGCGCAAGGCGGACATGATCCACAACAGCGCCACGCCGAAAATCGAAGTCGATCCGCAAACCTACGAGGTCCGCGCCGACGGCGAACTCCTCACCTGCGAACCGGCCAAGGTCCTGCCCCTGGCCCAGCGGTATATGCTGTTTTAGAAAGAGCCGGGGGAAAACCTTTTTGGAAAAAAGCTACCTGAGCAAACTTGAG
>JASGMV010000018.1 GCA_030156255.1 Desulfovibrionales bacterium | reverse complement strand
TTTCTCAAAAGGGGTTTTCCCCTTCCCTCAGTTCTGTTCATTGCTCTCGACTCCGAGTCCAGGCAGGTTCGCCTCCAGCAGTGCGTCCGCGAGGCGGCGTCCGCGCCTGTACGTTTTCATGAGTGCGGCCGCGGCGGCCTGGACCAGATCGGCGCACTCCCCAGGCGTCCGAAGCCCCGGCGCCTCCACGGCCAGACGAGGCCGGCGACCCAGCCGTCCGCCGACCAGGACGCGGAATCCCTGCGCCTCGCAAACCATCGCCCCTTTCGGGCACACGACGATGCACTGTCCGCAATCCAGGCAGGCCCGGCGGTCGATCACCGCAACGCCCGCCTCCAAGTCGATGGCGCGATCCGGGCAACGTCCGGCGCAAATCCCGCAGCCTTCGCAACGGTCCGGGTCCACGGCCGGCCGGCTCGCCATGATGAAGCCCATATCCGCCACGTGCGGCCGGGAGCACCCATTGGCGCAAGCGGCGACGGACAGACGCAACTCCTCATGCTTGCGGGGCGCGCGGCCCAGGCGTTCTGCCAGAAACTCCGGCCAACCGGAGACGCGCAAGATTTTGGCGAGGACCTCCGGAAAGTCTCCGACGTCCAGCTTGAACGGACACGGCCCATGACACGCCCCCCGGCACACGGCCAGAGAAACGCCGGAAACATCGAGAAATGATGGATTATCTTTCATGCAGAGAAAATGGCCCAAGAGAGAACGCAGCTCCATGACTTGCGTCAAAGCCTCGGCGCCAATCGAACGCCTTGCAACGCTCCGGAAGTGCGCTCCGCGCCGTGAAACACCTTTACGGCCTCAGCCCCGCCATCGCGAGATGCACAGGGGGCGGACCGCTACGGCTGGTTGCGTTGGTCCTGTCTTTTCGCCGCCACTTCCCGCAAATCCGTCTCCAGCTCCGAGAGAATGGAGGCCAGGTTCTCGCTTTGAGCGCTGATGAGTCGGGCTGGGGTGTCCGCGTACAGCTCTTTTTCCCGATTGTAATCCTTGGCGAAAAGAATCGGCCGCTCGGGGGTGGATTCATCCAGAAGCAAAAACTGCATCTTCAGCACCGCTTTGGGCGCTCCGTCGACGTAGTCTCCGTAGAGCGCGTTGACCACGCCTTCCAGGGCCAGGTCGGACCGGACCAGACTCGCCGGGTCCACCACGTGGGCGAATATCCGGGCCGCGCCCAGCCAGTCCATCAGCTCCTGCGTGAGCATGTCCGAGGGCGGGATGAAGTAGGCGTTGTAGAAATCCGACTCGTAGGCCGACGCGCCCGTCTTGTAGACGAGCCCCTTGCCGTCGTAGCCCGGCGAAACGCGCAGCCGCCGGACTTTCAGCACGGCGGGCGAAAACGAAGCGTTTTGGCTCACCGAACGCACGGCCTCGATCCTGTAGTAGCGTTTCTCCACCGCCGGTTTTTTGAGATTGACGCAGCCTCCCGCCACGAGAAGCAGGCACCCAAGCAGCGGCGCGGCGTACCGGATGATGTTCATGTTCATTTCTCCTCGGATTGGACCTTCTCGGGCGGGTTGCCGAACAATACGCCCGAGGGATAGCGCCGGGCCTCGTCGCTGAGTTCCTTCAGATTTTCCAGAAGCAGCCGGAGGTTTTCCATCACGGCCTGAATATTCACCTGCTGTCCCGCCACCAGGTCGTTCATGCGGGTGGTGAGCATGTTGAACTTGACGGCTCCCTGACGGAAATCGCCGGAAGCCATATTCGCGTTCTCCAAAATCGGGCCGATTTTTCCGAGGGCCTCCCGTCCTTCGGGGCTGTTGAAGTACGCCTCGAACTGGGCCGCAACCTTGCTGAAGTCCGACGCCGTGCGGCGAATGTCCCGGATTCCGGCGAGGATGTCCGGCCGCGACTGCTCCAGAATTCCCCGCACCTCGGCCATGGTTTTGGAGGCGTCGGGGATCAGGGTTTCGGCTTCAGGCGCGGCGATGAGCTGATTGATGCGGTGGATGAACTTACGCGACTCCTCCAAATTGGCCCCCACCTGCCGGGACAGCTTATCCACCTTGGCGTTCTCCAAGAAATTCGTCACGGTTTCAGCCGCCAGACGCAATTCCTTGACGGTGTCGGCAATGTCCGATCCTTTGATATCCTTCAACGTCTTGCTGATCGAGGTGATGGCCGACTCCACCATGCTCAATGTGGACGGGGCCGAGGGGATATACATGTATCTCGGCTCCCAGGCGATGGGCAAGGCGGGATTGCTCACAGGATTCAGGTAATCGATCTCCAGGAAAAGCTGCCCGGTGAGCCCCTGCGTGGTGGGCCGCACGCGCATGCCGTCCTTGACTTCCTGCTGGGTGATGCGCTTGAGGTCGGGCTCGGAATATTTCCCGAGATACCGTTCATCCAGATCGCAAACGATGTGGATGTAGCGATAATCGGAATCGTCGAACTCCGTATAGGAGGTGGTCACAAAACCGATCCAATCCACCCGGCCGATGCGCACGCCTCGAAACTTCACGGGCGAGCCCACCTCCAACCCGTTGACAGACTCGTTGACGTAGGTCTCCATCTTGACGGATCTCTCGAAAAATTTCGACGCGCCAAGCACGATGATTCCGGCGATGCACAAAACCGTTCCACCAAGAACGAATAGGCCGGTCTTGAAATAGGCGCTTTTGCTCGCCATGCTCCCTCTCTTGCGGCGTTCAGCCCTCAGGCGGCCCGATCCGCCTGGCGGTTGAAGAATTGCCGCACCACGGGGTTGTCCGAATGCTCTTTGAGCTCCCGAGGATCGCCTTCGGCCACGATGGTCTTGGCGTCCTTGTCCAGCATGATGATCCTGTCCGCGATCGCCATGATGGACGGCAACTCGTGGGTCACGATAACGAAGGTGATGCCCATGTTGCGCGACAGGCTCAAAATCAATTCGTCCAGGCCGGCCGAGGTCACGGGATCCAGGCCGGCCGAAGGTTCGTCCAGAAAAAGGATGTCCGGGTCCAACGCCATGGCCCGGGCGATGGCCGCCCGCTTCTGCATGCCGCCCGACAGCTCCGCCGGCATGCGGTTTGCGGCCCCTTCGAGCCCCACCAGCGAAAGCTTCATGTTCGCCACGAAATCCATGGCCTCCTGAGGCAGATTCGTGAATTCCTCCAACGGAAGGCGCACGTTTTCCAGCAAGGTCATGGACCCGAACAAGGCCCCCGACTGGTACATGACCCCGAATCGGCGGATGAGCCGCAGCCGCTCCCGCTCCGAAGCCGCGGTGAAGTCCTCGCCGTCAAGGAACACCCGGCCCTTGACGGGCTGGTTCAGGCCTATGACGTGCTTGAGCACGGTGGACTTGCCGCAGCCGGACCCGCCAAGGACCACGAACACCTCGCCGCGGCGCACATCGAAATTCACGTCCCGGACCACCACGAAATCGCCATAGGCGCAGGTCATGTCGCGGACTTGAATGATGGGGCGCTCCTGCGCGCCATTCGTACGGTTGCTGCTATCCATGCGGGCCGCCTCAAATCCCCAGAGCGTAATAAATCACGGCGAATAAGCCGTCGGCCACGGCGATAAGCACAATGCCGCCCACCACGGCCGCCGTGGTCGATTCACCCACGGCCCCGGCGCCGTTGCGGGTGTTGAGTCCTTGCAGGCACCCCACTCCGGCCACCAGGAGGCTGAACACCAACGCCTTGATCAGACCGCCGATAAAATCCGTCATCGAAACGTTGTTGAACAACCGATGCGCGTAGGACTCCAAAGGATAGTCCAGCGACAGCATCACCACGGCGCCGCCGACAAAGCTGAACAAATCGAAGAACAAGGTCAAAAGCGGCGTCATGATCATCGCGGCCAAAATTTTCGGCGTGACCAGAAAACGCATGGGGGCCAGCCCCATGGTGACCAGCGCGTTGATCTCGTCGTTGACCTTCATGGTCCCGATCTCGGCGGCGAAGGCCGACCCCGAACGGCCGGCCAGAAGAATGGCCGTGACCAACGGGCCCATCTCCCGGACCATGGCCAGGCCGAGCATGTTGGGAACAAAGGCCTGGGCTCCGAATCGTATGAGCGTGATAGCGGTCTGAAACGCGAGGATCAAGCCCATGAGAAAGCCGATGAGCACGATGATGCCAAGTCCGTTGGCGCCCACCAATTCGCATTGCCGCGCCAAATCCTTGAAGCGGATCGACCAGGGATGCAGCACGGCGTAGACCAAGGCGATGCAACATTCCCCCACGAAGGAGATGACGCCCTTGGCGGCTCTCATCACCTCCCAACCGAACCGGCCGGCGCGAACCACAAAGCCCGCCCTGTCCTGCTGGCGGGGTTTTTGGAGTTCGGCCAGCTTGGCCGCGTCGTAGCGGTCGATCACGGTCTGCAACGCCGACGGCAAACCATGGATCGCCAAAGTCGCGCCTTTTTCGGCCTGGATGGCCTTGAGGGCCACCAACAGTCCGAGGCCCACGCCGTCGATTTCGCTTAGGCCGCCAACGTCCAGGGAAACCTCGCCGGAGCCGGCGCGTACAGCCTCCACGGCCCGGGTCCAGACTCTCCCCGCGCCGTCGGCGTCGAGCACGCCCGTAAAGGTCGCCGTCAGCGAACCGGCCGGCCCCTGCGCCGTGGAAAATTCTATGGTGGAGGCGTTGGACATTAAATCGCGAACTCCTCTGATAAGGCGAGGATATAACGGAGCCATCGCCCGTTGGCAATCGCTCGGGGCCGCAAGGAACCCCGCGGAGGGTTCCGCTCATATGAAAAAAAGGAAAAGATTTCTAGAGGGAGCGGCCGAGCCGAAAATTCCATGGACCGGCGCGGAGTACGCCGGCCATGCTCGCCGCGCCGAAGAAGCTTGCGCCCCGCTCAGAAGGTGATGACGGTGTAGCCCCGATCCATCCACCCGGCCATGGACGGATGCCCCCGCATTTCATCGAGCAGCGTCAGCCCCTCGGCCTGCACGGCCTCCAAAACGCCAAGCTTCGACGAACACGCCTTGCACGCCCCGGCGACCAGTTCCTTCTCCCTCACCTGGGCGTACAACGAACGGAAGGGATTGGTTTCCTTGCCCAGTTCCGGGATAAGCTTGACGGAGGCGCCTTCGAACACGATGGCGACCTCTTCGCCGCGTTCATGCATGTCGAGGGCGTTGAGCAACACGTGAACAAAACACATCATTTCGCCGTTGAAGGCGAACAGCACGGTTTTCATAACAACGCTCCTAGATTCGAAATTTCATCTGCTGCAGCAGAGAGTTGGGTGGTCTAAGCGAACGACAACATTTCCGAGGCCAACCGGTCCCTGTCCACGGTGTAATAGGCCAAAGGCTTGGCGTCCTCGCGCCCCGCCGTCTGCTCGAAGGTCGGCTTGTCGTAACGGCGGATCACGCCGATGGGAATCTTGTCCCCGAACTCCAGAGCCTTGGCCATGGCCTGTCCGAAATCCGCGGGGTCGTGGCTCTCGTCCAGCTTATAACAACGGTCTTTGTACCATTTGAAGGTGTTGACCTTGTTGAAGGACACGCAAGGCTGAAACACGTCCACCAAGGCGAACCCCTCGTACTGGACGGCCTGTTGCAGCAGGTCCGCAACATGATCGATATCCCCCGAAAAGCCGCGGGCCACAAAGCCGCAGCCCATGGCCACGGCCGTGGCCATGGGATTGAAGGCCTCCGAGGTCGCCCCCATGGGCTGCGCCTTGGTCTTTTGTCCCTGCAGGGTGGTGGGGCTGGCCTGGCCCTTGGTCAATCCGTAGATTTGGTTGTCATGCACCAGGCAGGTGATGTTCACGTTGCGGCGTATGGCGGCCAAAAAGTGGTTGCCGCCCTCGCCGTAATGGCAACCGTCGCCGCTTTCGGCGATAACCGTAAGGCCGGGATTGGATAGTTTGGCGCCCTGGGCCACGGGGAGCGCCCGCCCGTGCAGGCCGTTGAAAGCGTTGCACTTGAGATAGTGCGGGGCCTTGGCCGCCTGCCCGATGCCCGAGACCAGCAACACCTGGGAGGGCGCGAGCCCCAAGCCGGCCAGGGCCTGCTTCATGGCTTTGTTGATGGAGAAATTACCGCACCCGGGGCACCAGGCCGTTTCAAACTCGCCGTAGGTTTCAACGCTGACCATCTCGGCCTCCTTATTCGCTTTGCTCAACGGCCGTGGCGATATAGCGCGCCGTAAACGGCAAGCCGTCGTACCGCAGAACCTGTTTGTGTGCGACAAAACCGGTCTGTTGCCGGATCAGGGCCGCAAGTTGGCCCGTGGCGTTGCCCTCCACGAAAACCACCTCGCGAGCGCCCTCCAGGGCCGACATGAACTGCTCAGGAACCAGCGGCCACACCTGCTGGAAGTGCAACACGCCGGTTCTCTCGCCCAGGGAGGTCAAAAGCCGGGCCGCCTCGCGGGCCGCGCCCAGCGTCGTTCCCCAGCAGACCAGCAAACGCTCCGGATCCTCGTCCTCGTAGCGGACGGGCTGGAACATATCCCGAGCCAGCACTTTGGCCTTCTTGAGACGCTTGTTGTTCATCCGGATGCGGACGTCGAGGTCTTCGGTGATGTGCCCGTCCGGCGTGTGCTCGTCGCTGTCCAGCACGACCAGGGCCTTGCTCGTTCCGGGAACGACCCGGGGCGAAACCCCGTTCGGAACCAGAGCGTGCCGCACGTAATACGGATCGGCCTCCAGCAGCGGCCCCTCGATTTGCGGATAGGCGTTCAAATCGAAAGGCGCCACGGATCGATAGCTGTCGGCCAGATATTGGTCCGAAAGGATGAAAACAGGGCTCTGGCTGCGCTCGGCCAGATCGAACGCCTTGTGGGCGAGTTCGAAGCACTCCTCCACGGTTCCGGGAGTGAGGATGGCTCGCGGAAACTCGCCGTGCCCGGCGTAGAGCGCCAGATTCAGGTCCGCCTGCTCTGTGCGGGTGGGCAGTCCGGTGGCCGGACCGGGCCGCTGGATCAATGCGATGACGATGGGCGTCTCGGTCATGCCGGCCAGACTCACGCCTTCGCACATGAGGGCGAAACCGCCGCCCGAGGTGGCCACCATGGCCTTCGCTCCGGCGAAAGACGCCCCAAGGGCCATGTTCATGGCGGAGATTTCGTCCTCCACCTGCTCCACCACCACGCCAAGGTCGCGCCCCAACGCGCTGAGAGCCAATGGAATGGAAGTGGAGGGGGTCATGGGATAGAACGGACAAAAATTGCAACCCGCGGCCAACGCCCCTAAAGCGATGGCCTGGTTGCCTTGCATCATGAGCCGGCCGGAGCCCTCGGGCCCGACGTCCACCAGGGAGGGAGGCATGCACTCGACAACGAAGTCCTGCTCTTTTCGCCAGTTGTAGGCGGCCCGCAGGACCTCCAGATTTTGCTCGACCACCTCGTCGCCTTTCTTGCCGAAGGTCTTGGTCAGAAGCTGCTCCAGATCCTCGATGTCGTGGCAGATGGTGGAGGCCAGCACGCCCAGCGCGGCCACATTCCGGAAGATAGGTTTGGGCGCCAGTTCTTTGAACGGAACGCTGAGGGCGGGCAAATCCCCGACGTCGAAAGCCTCGTCCGCGATGACCACTCCCTGCCCGGTCAATTGGGACTTGTGCAGGTCGATGGTCTCCTGGTCCAAGGCCACCAGAATGTCCACGTCCTCCACCGGCGCCCAGATGGGATCCGGCCCGGTGCGAATGGCGAAGGTGTTGTGCCCCCCGCGCACACGGGACATGTAATCCTGAGTGACGTGGATTTCATAACCGGATCGAACCAGGGCCTTGGCCATAAATTCGCCGATGGTCACCAAGCCCTGGCCGGCTTCGCCTCCCACCAAAATGTTCACGCTTGTTTCGGGCATGCTCGCTCCTTTATACCCCCTCCAAACTGCCCTTGCCCACGGAAAGGGCCCAACCTTCGGGGTCGTCGAGGTAATACTCCAAATCCTGCAGGACGGCTAAACGGGCGCGCTTTTCCTCAGCCACCTGTTCGGAGAAATCACTCTCCTGATCGTCCTCGGCTTCCTCCACCCAGTCTTCGTAGAAATCCACGGAAACCTGTTCGATATCCGCGCCCGCCTTGATGGCGTCCTCTTCCTCGGAGCTCGCCTCCGTCGGCTCGTATTCCTCCACGATCCGTCGGAATGCGAACTCGACGTCCTCCACCTGCTCCTCTTCGTCCAAGCAACATACGCTTTTAAAGGATTCACCCTGGGCCAAACCTTCCTGCATCTCCCGGATGCGGGCCAGATGGTCGGCCTCGTCGTCCAGTAAGGCCTGAAACACTTCCTTGCTCACGCCTTCAGGACAGTCGCTCACGGCGGTTTCGTAAAATTCCACCGCATTTTCCGCCAGTTCAGCCGCCCTGATCATAATGTCGTTGAGTCGTTCGGACATGCCGTATCCTCCGCACCGCCAACCGAATCAGGCTTCGGCCTGCGGTGGAGTGAAAACACGAACGCCCAGCTCTTTGTCCAGCATATAGAGAGCGCCGCCGTCCTGCACCAGCTTGAGCTTCGCGACGGCGTCGCCCACGCTGGCCTCTTCCTCCACCTGCTCGGAGACGAACCACTGCAGAAAGGCCAGGGTGGCGTGGTCGCGCTCGTCCATGGCCAAATCCATCAACTTGTTGATGCGGCTCGTCACCAACCTTTCATGGGCCAGGGCGTTCTCAAAAGCGGCCAGAGGGGTCTCCCAGGAGGACTCAGGCTGGTCCACAGCCTGCAGAACAACCCGGCCTCCGTGCTCGATAACGTAGCGGTACATCTTCATGGCGTGGAAAAGCTCCTCCTGGGTTTGCGCCTCCATCCATTTGGCGAACCCGGCCAGCCCCATGCCTTCAAAATAGGCGGCCATGGACAGATATAAATAACCGGAGAAAAATTCCCACTTGATTTGATCGTTGATGGCTTCCTCCATCCTTTTGCTCAGCATGACAAACTCCTTAGCGCCGTTTTTACCGGCGTTTGTGTGGTATTGGCTGCATGGCAATCTAGAGCACCATTGCCCCCGTTTGGCAAGCCCCGAGCAAAGGCCTCGCCCGCCTTGTTCCCAAAGGATGGAGACCGCCTTATTCCCTTGCAATTATTTGAGGGGATAAGAACAGGAATCCAGTGGGTCAAGCACTGGAGAAACCAAAGCAAACGCGCTCGGCGCCTGTCGCCGCATGGATTCGGCGCCGCCGCCGGCCGAAGGCCGAGGCGGGGAAACCCGCCGCATCAGAACGGCGGGCGGACCTTTCCGGCGGAAACGGCGGAGAAGCGTTCGGCGCGTGGATGCGTCCCGGACTCAGGCCAAGGGAAAAATAAGTTTAAGCACCACGCCGGGCCCGTCCTTGCGGTTGTATATCCCGCAGTGCCCGCCGGCCTCCCAGATGACCGAAGCCACCATGGACAGACCGAGGCCCATGCCGGAAATCTGCCCGGTGTGGTCCCGTTCTCCCTGGTAATACGGCGTCCAGACCTGATCCAGCAGTTCCTCGGGGATGGACAGGCCGTTGTCGGTGATGGACACCATGGCCGCTTTGGGCCCCATGGGCTTGACCTCCACGGCCACGGAGGGCTTGTTTTCCGGGTGAAATTTTTTGGAGTTTTCGAGAAGTTCGAGCAAGATGAGGTCCAGGGCCTTGCTCGAAACCCCGATGCGGGCCTCGGACAAGGCGGGGTCCAGAAGCACCCCCAAATCGTCCAGACCGATCTCCCTGGCGATCTCCTCGGCCAGGGCAGGAAGCTCGGCCAAGCGGCAGGCCCCGCCCTGCCGCACCAGGGAAGGAGCCTCCAGGTACTCCAGAATATCCTCGATCTCCCCGTGCAGGCGATTGGCCTCTTCGGACATGGACCGGGCCACCTCGGTGATTTCCTCCCGGGACATGTTCAGGTCCTGGTCGCACAGCATGTGCGCCCCGCTGATCAGCCAGGCGAACGGCGTGCGCAGCTTGTGGTTGATCATGGAGTGAAAGGTCCACATGACGCGCTGGTTGGCGACGTCGGAGGAGATGTCCTTGAGCCTGGCCAGGCGGCTCGATTCTCCGCTTTCCTGAGGCCGAAACAGGCTCACCTCGATCCAGCGCGCCGCCGCGCCGCGCCCTTCTTCCGGCTTCACCAGCAGTCTGGACGCATCCAGGGCCGGTTCGTCGTCCAGCCAATCCGCCCAGGCCTGGGGCGGCTCGCAACGGTATAAGCGTTTGGCCCGCGACAGGAAGGGAATGGGCGGCGAGCCCGCCTCCGGCTCGGGAAGCTCCAGCATGGCCCTCGCCTTGTGATTGGCGTAGAGAATCTGGTCCCCGCGGCCCAGCACCAGATAGCCGTCGTCGGACTTCTCCACCACCCATTCGAACCGGGCTCGTTCGGCCGTGATCCGGCGATAGCGGTTGAGCCGCAAAATCGAGCGGACCCGAGAAGTCAGCTCCACCTGATCGAAGGGCTTGGGGATGATGTCGTCGGCCCCCGCCTCGATGCCCTTGAGCCTCGAATCGGAGTCGTCCAAAGCCGTGAGAATGAGAATGGGAATTTCGGCCAAATCCGGATTGACCCGCAGGCGGCGGCAGACTTCGAACCCGTCCATGCGGGGCATCAGAATGTCCAAAAGAATCAAATCCGGAGGCGCCTCGACCGCCCGGTCCAGGCCTTCGACTCCGTCGCCGGCCAGAACGAATTCATACCCTTCCGGCTCCAGAATGGACTGGAGCACCTTGCGGGCGGTAGGGTCGTCGTCAACAATCAACACCCTGGGCGTGTAGTGCATGGCGTTCTCCCTGGCGGGCCAGGATGAATCGATCACCGAGGGGCCGCCACTTATGCGCAATACATCCTGCCCATATGCAGACTTGAGGTCAACCCCCCTTTAAAAAACGGATTGTGTTCTTTTTCAAAAGACACGAGTGTCGCCGGCCCATGGCCCGGATACACAGTGACGTCGCCGGGGAGTGTAAAGATGCGTCGCCGTATGGACTCCGGCAGCACTTTTGCGTCGCCGCCCGCGAAGTACGTACGGCCGACGGAGCCGCGAAACAACAAATCCCCGACGAACACCGCTTCCTGGCGCGGGAAGAAAAACGACAAGCTCCCGGGGGTGCGCCCCGGCGTGTCCAAAACGATCATGGGCTGTCCCAGCACCTCCCTGCGTCCGGGCGCCAACGGCTCGAAATCAAAGGACGGAACCGGAGGAGCGCCGCCGGAGCCGCCCCGGCCCACGGCCAGTTTGCGCAGATAGGCGTCGGCCGGATTGGCCAGGATCACGGCTCCCGTGGCCTGCGTCAAGGAGGCGTTGCCGCAAATGTGGTCAAAATGAAGATGCGTGCTAAAAACATGCGTCAAATCAAGACCGTCTTTTCGCACATACTCGATCATCGGCGCAGGGTTCTCGCCGGCGTCGACGGCGACCGCGCGTCCGCCCTCGGACAGCACGTAGCAATTGGTTTCCAGGCGGCCCAGCGTGAACGCCGTGATCTTCATACGGCCCTATCGACTCTTCTTCAGATAATCCCCACGTCCTGCTTGGGAAGCCAGCCGAATTTGGACCTGGAGTAGCGGACAAGGACGCGCCCGTTGCGTTCGCGCTCCACGTCGACCACGACCCCCTCGTGCAGGGTGAACAACGCGGAAGAGGCTTCGGTGGTTCCGGAGCGCACTTCGGCCGCCTCGGCCAGGATCACGCCTCGCGGGGCGGCCTCGCGGCGAAGATACCCATAGCCCGCCGCAAGGACGAAGACCAGAGCCAGAGCCAGCACAGCGCCCGGAGCCTTGAGGGACTTCGGCCGACCGACGGCCAGGCGCACTCCCAAAAAAATCCAAAAGGCCGCGGAAAGCGCCGCCGCGCCCCAGGCCCAGGCCCGCAGGCCGAGCCAATCCTTCCAAAACAGCAAGACGGCGTACAACGGCTCCTGGCGCTGCGGCTGCTCGTCGCGCACCAGCTTGCGGGCGTATTGCAGGTTGAAGCTCAAATCCGGCTCCGCGGGGTTGAGCCGTCTGGCGCGCTCGTACCACAAAATGGCCCGGCCGATTTTCCCGGCCTTGAGCCAGGCGTTGCCTGCGTCGAAATACAGGTCCGCGTTTTCGAGCCCGCCCTCGGCCAGGGCGCTGAATCCCTCGGCGGCTTGCAGATACCGGCCGGCCTCGTAGTCCTGCACGGAGCGCAGAAAATCCGCCGACTGGCCGGCCCAGGCCGCGGTCTGAAGCGGCAAGAGCGCCCACGCCGCAAGCAACAGCAACGCGCAGCGTTTCATGCGGTCATCTCCTTCACCAGCGCGCGCACGCGGCCGGCCAATTCCGCGCGGGCGTCCGCGTCCAACTTCCGGCCTCCGAACCGCGCGGCGTCCAATTCGTCCAGCAGGGCCGTCGCCGTGGCGCAGAGCGCCTCTCGCCCCACGGCCTTCAGCGTCTCCGCCACTTCCTCGCAGGTCAGGGAGCTGGAGGGCGATCCCGTGGGGCTGAGCACGGCGTCCAGCAGCGCCTGCCGCAGCGCGGCAAACAACTCCTGCTCGCGTCCCTCTTCTTTGGCCATGGCCGCGGCCTCATCCGCACGAACCCTGGCCTGGCGGGCCAGCTCCCGCGCCTTGTCGCGGTCCCGCCGAGCCAGCCGCAGTCCGGCCGCGAAGCACAAATAGGCCAGCGGCGGCAATATCAATCCGGCCAGGAAAATCCAAACCGACGGCGCCGGGCGGTGTTGCAAAACCTCCACGGCCGAATCCTTGAGGGGCAAAATGTCCTGATATTTTGCCGTCACCTCCCGAGGTCCGGCCGGCTGTCGCCGCATCGCCTCACCAGCGGCGACAGCGGAGGACGCAACCTGGGTCGAGGCCGCCACGGTCAGTTTCATGGGCGGCGTCTGCTCCGTGACATAGGCCGACTTCGCCGCGTCGAACCACGCCAGGTGGATCGGTCCTATCTCGTAGACTCCGGGCTTAAGACCCACCAGGGCGTAACGGAAGGTTTTCGAGCCCGAATAGCCGCTGCGCCCGACCTTCACGTCCTCCTCCGGGGCGTCCATGTAGACCTTGAGCCCCGCCGAAGGATTCAGCGGCGGCGCGACCGCGTCCATGACGTTGCCGTCGCCGGAGATGGTCAGGTTCAGCATGGCCGATCCTCCCTGTTCAATATGGTCCGAGGACAGTTTCGCGGCAAGCTGCAGCTCGCCCACCAGCCCGGAGAAGGGAACATCGCCCGTGTACGCGGGCAGCGGCGACACCTCCACCTGAACCGGCTTGGTCGCCAAAGATCGCGGAGAAAGGCGCTGGGACCCGAAAAAAGAATCCCCGAACGCATCAAAAGGAGAGCCGGAACGCCCGGAATTCGAAGCCTGCTCCAAAACGTCGCATTGCACCCGAGTGGGGTCGATGGTGTAGTTGCCGGGCTTCAACGCCGTCAGCAGCCACGGAAACTGGTGGACTTCGTACAGTTCGCCGCCCAGGCGCCGCCGCCCGGAGCGTTGGCCGAGGTCCTTGAGCGTGAACCCTTGAAACTCCGGAGGCTGAAAGCGGAAGTTGGCAACCCGGGCCGCCGTGTAGAAGCTCACGGTGTACAGCACCGGCTCGCCCAAATAAATTTTATGTCGGGAAACGTCCGCGGACAACAGAACGTCCCTGCCCGGGGACTGGCCGGATCGAGGCGCTTCGCCGGTTTCGGCCGGGCTGACGGTCACGGTCAACGGCTCGGTTGACAGGGTTTTCCCGTCCACGTCCACGGCGACGGCCGGTATGGACAGCTCGCCCTCGCGCTTGGGCAGCAGCATGTAACTGTAGGATTCGGAACTCGAACGCTTGCCGTTGACGATTTGCATGCTGGTGGACTTGCCGCTGCGGGCCACCTCGAAATCGCGCAAAACCGAGAGGTCGGGCTTCCCGTCGCCGTCGTGGACGGTGATGGTCAAAACGACCGGCTGGCCGGCCGGGACCATGTCCATGTTCACCGATGCGCTCACGGAGGCCGCCGCAGCCGTCCCGACGCAGGCGATGAGCAGCGCGCAGGCCGCCAGAAAAGCTAAAACGACTCGCCTCACCAGTCTTTCTCCACCTTGCGCTTTTCGTAGGCCGGCGCGAGGACCTTGCCGGGTTTGTCATCCAGTCGATCCAGAATGCGTCGGGCCATGGCCTTGTCCGCGGCGTCCATCGGCTTCCCGGCCGTTTGTTCCGAGGCCTGCTTCGGCTCCCCGCCCCGCTCCCAGTCCTTGTCCGGCTGCGGCGCCGGCGGGGTCTCGCCCTGGCCTTGTTGAGCCTGGGGTTGGCTCCCCCCCTGGTCCTGCTGCCGATCCGGCCGCCGGCCTTGGTCTTCCGACTGGCCCTGGTCCTGATTCCGGTCGCCCTGTCGCCGCCTATCCTGCTGGGGCCGGTCCTGCTTTTGTTGCTGATCGCCCTGCTTTTGCTGCTGGCCCTGTCCGCCCTGTTGCGGCGGCTGTTGCTTGCGCTGCTGGACGAACTCCAGGTTGGCCCTGGCTTCCTTGTCCTGGGGATCGAGGCTCAGAGCCTCCTGGTAGGCGGAGACCGCGCCGTTCAAATCCTTCGCCCGATAACGCGCGTTGCCCAGGTTGTACAGGGCCTTGGCGCGCAACGGCGCTTCTCCCGTACGGTTGGCGAGCTTGAAATTGCGCGACGCCTGGTCGAATTTTCCCAAGCGATAGTACACGTTCCCAAGATTGTAGGCCACCCGGGCGTCTTCGGGATGCTCGACCTGCATGCGCAGCAGGCCGTCCAGGGCTTCAGGATACGCCCCTGCTTTGTAGGCCTTGACCGGATCGCCGTCCGCCCGGGCCGTAGCCGGCGCGCAACAGAGCGCGACGGCGAGCAAAATCGCCGCGGCGCGCCGGCCCCGGCCGATGAAGAGGTCCGCCAGCAACAACAACACGGCGGGCGCCAGAAACCACTGGAACCGATCTTCGAGAACCTTGCGGCGCCCCTCTTTCAGGGTCTTGACCTCCATGGTCTTCAAAATGTCCTGCGTGTAAATTTCGTCCAGGTCCATGTCCCCGGCCACGGAGCGCACGTAACGCCCGCCGGTCTGGGCGGCCATGCGCTTGAGCGCGTTCTCGTCCAGCTTGGCCAGAAGGACGCCGCCCTTTTCGTCGCGGATGAAGCCCCCGCCCTTAGCCGGCGCCGGCGCGCCTTCGAGCGATCCCACGCCGATGCAAAAAATCCTGACGCCCCTTTTCTCGGCCTCGCGGGCGAGCTCCATGGCGTCTCCCGTGGTGGGCGCGCCGTCCGTGATAAGGATAATGGCCTTGTCGGTATGGCTGTCCTTTTCAAAGGCCGACAAGGACGCCTGCACGGCGCCGGCCAGATCCGTGCCGCCCACGGGCAGGTCGTCCGGCCCCAAATGCCGCAAAAAAAGGTCCAGCGAGGCGGTGTCCAGCGTCAACGGACACTGGACAAAGGCCGCGCCCGCGAAGACGACCAGGGCCGCGCGATCGCCTTTGAGCATGCCCAAAAGGTCCTCGATCTCGCGCTTGGCCCGCTGCAGCCGGTCGGGCTTCACGTCTTGGGCCAGCATGGAGCGCGACACGTCCAGGGCGATGACGATGTCCACGCCCTTGCGCCGCACCTCCTCCCACCGATAGCCGAACCTGGGGCCGGCCAGGGCGGCGACGGCCAAGCCGAACCCGGCCAGAAACAACACGGCCTTGGCTGCGGCGCGCGCCGGGCAGATCTTCGGCGCAAGCTCCTTCAACCGTTCGGGGTCGGCGAAGCGTGCAAGCGAACGCCGCCTGGCCCGGGCTGCGCCCCAAAACAGGGCCGCAAACGCCGGCAGCGCCCACAGCAGCAACAACCATTCAGGACGAGCGAAACTCACGGCGTCCTCCGGAAACGGGTGGACGTCAGCGCCGCCCACGCCGCCAGCAGCGCGATCCCCGACCAGACGAACCAGGCGTAGAGATCGTGAAAATCGTCATAGGTCTTGACCTTGGCCTTGGTCTTCTCCATCTCGCCGATGCGTTGGTACACGGTCTTGAGCCCCTCGGTGTTCGTCGCCCGAAAATAGAGACCTCCCGTGTCGTCGGCGATCATCTTCAACGTGTCCTCGTCGATGTCCACGCGCTGCTGCACGAATCGCCGGCCGAACATGGGGTCGTCCACCGGAAACGGTGCGTATCCCCGCGACCCTACCCCGATGGTGTAGACCTTGACGCCCAGTTCCTTGGCCAACTCGGCCGCGGCGCGGGGCGGCAGTTCACCGGCGTTGGACTGCCCGTCCGTGAGCAGAATCACGACCTTGGACTTGCCCGGCGCGTTTTCAAGACGCTTGAGGGACACGCCCAAGGCGTCGCCCAAGGCGGTGTGCGGCCCGGCCGATCCGATCTTCACGCGATCCAGGACTTTTTCGATCAATGCGTAGTCCCGGGTCAAAGGAACCTGCGTGTAGGCTTCGGAGCCGAAGACCACCAGCCCGATGCGGTCGCCGTCGCGGCTGGAGATGAAGTCCGAAACCACGGACTTGACCGCCTCCAACCGGTTGGCGACCTGGTTGTCCACCTGAAAATCCATGGCCAGCATGGACTCCGACAGGTCCACGGCCAGCACGATGTCCACGCCCTCGGTGAGGACGTCCATTTCCCGGCGACCCCACTGAGGCCGCGCAAGGGCGACGATCAGCAAGGCCACGGCGATCCAGCGCAGAGCCTCCACCCACGGCGCAAGACGTACGGCCCAAGACACCGGCGCGTCCGCCAGGCCCAATCCCAGGCCCGAAACGCGCAGGCTGGGCCGCGTCCGGTTGCGCGCAAGCGTCCACCAGGCCGCGGGCAAGGCCGCCAATGCCGCCAAAAACCAAGGAGAAACGAACCGAAGCATCATTCGCCTTCTCCTTCGCCGGAGGACTCCGGTTCAGGGGAAGGCGCCAGGGTCTCCACCAACTCGCGTATGAAATCAAGATCCGCCTGCATGCGATCCGCCGCGGCCCGGGCGCCCGCATAGCGCACCGGGTCCGATTCCCGCAGCACTTCGCGCAGGCCAGAGGAAAGCTGCGACGGCATCTTCAGCGACGGCAACGCGGCCAGCACCTCTTCCGTCGTCATCTCCAGCATGGGGCGCCCGAAACGCTGCTCCAGATAGCAGCGCGCAATTTCCGAAAGCCTGAAATAGAACTCGCGCGCCGAAAGGCCGGCGGACTCCAAGTCGGACAGGTCGGCCAGCGCCAACCACTCGGGTGTTGGCGCCGGAGGTCCGGGTTTGGGGCGCTTCTTTCGCTTCCAGACATACCAGCAAACCGCGGCCAGCAGGAGCGCCGCAGCAGCGCCCAGCAAAATCCAAAGCCATGGGACGTCTCCAGGCAGGGACACGGGGGCCTTGATATCCAGGATGTCGGTCATGGGCTTGCCGCCGAAGGCGGTCCCATGGGGCGCTACGGGCGGGAATTGGGCCGGCGGCGGGGCTGCAAGAGGGTTGATCGCTTGATTGGGCATTATGCAACGACGAAAACAAAGTTGGAATCGCTCGGGTTATCGAAACCGCTTCTCCCGAAGACGAAAGAATCCGGTCAGCGCCTCTGCCACGGAGCCGTCCGTGGCGATGTCCACCAGATCGACCTTGGCTTGGCGCAGGCCGGTTTCGGCCCGTTGGCGCTCCTGTTCGCGGAGCCTGGCGTACGCCCGGCGGGTGGGACGGTGGGAGGCGTCCAAAAGCGCCAGCTCCCCGGTCTCCATGTCCTCCACCTCGACCAGCCCCGAAGGCGGCAGTTCGCCTTCGGCCGGATCCCCGATCCGCACGGCGGCGATGTCGTGGCGGCGCGCCGCAATGCGCAGCGACCGGCTGAAATCCCGGCTCATCAGGTCGGAGAGCAGAAAAGCCACGCAGCGCTTGCGCTGGACCTTGCCGAAATAGTCCAAGGCCGCAGCGACATCCGTGCGCCGGGAAGCCGGCCTCCAGCTCAGAATTTCCTTGATGAGGCGGAACACGTGAGCCGACCCCTTGGCCGGAGGGATGTAGCGCTCCACTTGGTCGGTGAACAGAATCAGCCCCGCCTTGTCGCCGTTCTTGACCGCGCTGAAGGCCAGCACCGCCGCGGCCTCCAGGGCCTTGTCGCGCTTGGCGCGGGCGGTGCTTCCGAAATCCAAAGAGGCGCTCAGGTCCACCAACAGCATGACGGTCAGCTCCCGCTCCTCGCGGTAAAGCTTGACGTACGGCTTGCCCATGCGCGCCGTGACCTTCCAATCGATGGTCTTGGCGTCGTCCCCCGGCGAGTACTCGCGCACTTCCTCGAACTCCATGCCCGAGCCCCTGAAAACGGAGCGAAAGCGCCCGGCCATCATCGCATCCACCGTGCGGCTGGTTCGGATGTGCAGCCGACGGATGCTTTTGACCAATTCCGGAGTCAGCATCGCCGCCCCCCCGGTCACGGCACCTCCACGGCGTCGAAGATGGACTTGATCACGTCCTCCACCGACACCTCGTCCGCCTCGGCCTCGAAGGACAGCAGAATGCGGTGGCGCAGCACGTCCGGAGCGATGGCCTTGATGTCCTGGGGCGTAACGTAGGAGCGGCCCTGCAGGAAGGCGTAGGCCTTGGACGCCTTGACCAGGGCGATGGACGCCCGGGGAGACGCGCCGTATTCGATGTAGGGCGCCGCCTCCAGATCGCGCTCCGCGGGATAGCGCGTGGTGAAAACCAGCTCCACGACGTAGTCCACCAGCCGCTCGTCCATCATCACGCCCTCGACCAGACGGGCGATCTCGTTGATACGGCCGGGCTCGATGACCGGGGAAGCGCTCGGGGCGTCCAGGACTCCCGCCCTTCGGACGATTTCCTTTTCCTCCTCGCGGGAGGGATAGTCCACGGACAACTTGAGCAGGAAACGGTCCACCTGGGCTTCGGGCAACGGATAGGTGCCCTCCTGCTCGATGGGGTTCTGGGTCGCCAGCACCAAAAACGGGTCCGGCATGGCGAACGTCTGGCCGCCGATGGTGGCCTGGCGCTCCTGCATGGCCTCCAGCAACGCGGACTGGACCTTGGACGGCGCCCGGTTGATTTCGTCGGCCAGCAGGATATTGTGGAAAATCGGTCCCTTCTTCACATAAAAAGAACCGCTGGACGGTTCGTAAACCTCCGCGCCGGCCAAGTCGGCCGGCAGCAAATCCGGAGTGAATTGTATGCGTTGAAAACTGGCCTCCACCGTAGCGGCCAACGCTTTGACCGCCGTGGTCTTGGCCAAGCCGGGCACGCCTTCCAGCAGAATGTGCCCCTTGGTAAACAAGCCGACAAGCAACCGGTCCACCAAAGCTTTCTGGCCGACGATGACCTTGCCGACTTCCGATTTGATGCGGCCCACCGCAAGTTGGGCCTCGTCCATGCGTTCGGCTGCGGACTCCACGGAACACTCCTTGGCCTGGTTAAAATTATGCTCGCGCAAAGATAAGGCAGGTTGAAAATAAACCGGACTCGTCCCCTGTCAAGCTCTTATCCACCGCTCCTCAACATACTTTCATACTTCTTCAGTATAAAATTTGCCTTTGAAATTTCAGGGAAAAAGCAATTTTGGGTTGACAATTGTCGCAACCCTTAGCAAAAGGGCGGGCCTGTTTGGTAAAAAATCATGGGATCGTCCTTGACATAAATGTTTTACTGATGCTTTAGATCGAACGGAGTCTTTGGACTCATCCAGGATCGGGGCGCACCAGCACTACTAAACTCGGACTGGCGGTCAACACCGTGAAGTCCCATCAACCAAAGACAAGGCGGGCTAAGATCATGGTCTTCACTTGGCTGAACTTGGCGATTCTCATCTTTTTGGCCGGTGGAATCGCCTTCGCCGTCGGGCCGTTGTTGCTGGCGGTCTTCCTGGCGCCCAGAGCCCGGGGAGAGTTCATCGGCCGCACCTACGAGTGCGGACTGCCGACGCACGGGGCGACATGGGTCAACTTCGGACTCAACTACTATTTCTACGCCCTGATCTTCCTGGCTTTCGACGTTGACGTTCTCTATCTCTTCCCGGTGGCGACGCGGTTCATCCACACCACGGGCTGGCTGCCGGTGCTCGAGCTTCTGATATTCATCGCGGTGCTCCTCGCCGCGGTGGTCTACTTCTTCCGCAAAGGGGTTTTCACATGGCCGCGCAAGATCAAGGTCTGAGGCCTGCGGTCCGCGACATGGATCCGGGAATCGTCCAAATCGACCTGGTGGACGAAATTCTCAACGTTTGTCGGGCCATGTCCCTGTGGCCCATGACCTTCGGACTGGCCTGCTGCGCCATTGAAATGATGGCCGTGGGCATGGCGCGCTTCGACATCTCCCGGTACGGCGGCGAGGTGTTCCGGCCGTCGCCCCGGCAATCGGACCTGATGATCGTGGCCGGCACGGTGAACAAGAAAATGGCGCCGCTTGTGGTTCGCCTGTACGAGCAGATGCCCGCCCCCAAATGGGTCATCGCCATGGGCAACTGCGCCATCTCCGGCGGGCCGTTCCAGTTCGAAGGGCAGTACGGCATCGTTGAAGGCGTGGACCAGCTCATTCCGGTGGACGTCTACGTTCCTGGCTGCCCGCCGCGCCCCGAGGGCCTGCTGGAAGGCCTGTTCCAGCTCCAGAAGAAGATCACGGGCCGTCGCTGGTGGCCCAAACCGGCGGGGAGGGAAGTCAAGTGATTCCGAACATCGCCCAATCCCTCAAGGCCGAAGCCATGGTCGAATGCGACCCGAAGACCGGACAGGCCGTCCAACTCCGGGTCACGGCGGAGCAGCTTTTGCCGGCCGCCGAAACCCTGGACGCGGCCGGCTACTTCCTGGAGGACGTCTCCGGCGTCGACGTGCAGGATGGCTTCGAACTCAACTATCATTTCGACCACGTACAGACGCCGGGGCGTATCACCCTGCGCCTCATGGCCTCCCACGACGATCCCAAGGCGCCCTCCCTGGCTTTGCTCATTCCCGGGGCGGACTGGCACGAGCGCGAGTGCTACGACTTTTTCGGCGTCGACTTCAAGGGGCACCCCGACCTCAAGGCGCTGCTGCTTGAGCCCGGAACCGAACCGCCGCTGATCCGGGACGCCAAAAGCCGCATCCCGGCCTTCGAGCTGTCTCTGGTCTATCCGCAGCCCGAACCCGAGGCGGCGGACGACGAAGAGGCCAAGAAGGCGGCGGCCAAGGCCAAAGCCAAGGAAAAGGCCGCAGCCAAGGCCAAGGAAAAGGCGGCCAAGGCCGACGAGGCGAACCCCGAGTCCGCCGCTGCAAAACCGGAAGCCGCGACCGACGGCGAGCAGGCCGAAGCCGAAACTCCCGAAGCCAAACCGGCTGAAGCCGACAAGCAGGAGGGAGCGGAACAATGACCATGAGTCCCCAGCTTTCGTCCGATCCTTCGGATTTCTACTCCCAAAGTTTTTCCAAAGGCGCCCGTGAAAATACGCTGATCCTGAACATGGGGCCGCAACACCCCTCCACCCACGGCGTATTGCGCGTCATCGTGGAGCTGGACGGCGAGTACATCGTGCGCGCCGAGCCCGTGCTGGGGTACATCCACCGCATGCACGAGTTCATGGGCCAGAAGAAGACGTACACCCAGTACCTCCCGAACATGGGCCGCGTGGACTACCTGCACGCCACCGCCTGGAACTGGGCCTACGTGGGCGCCGTGGAGCAGCTGGCCGGCATCGAGGTCCCGGAGCGGGCCGAGTACATTCGGGTTTTGACCTGCGAGATCAACCGAATCTGCTCGCACCTGGTCTGGTGGGGGGCCTATCTGCTGGACCTGGGCGCCTTCACGCCTATCCTGTATGCGTTCGAGGATCGCGAATTCCTGCTGGACATTCTCCAGCGAGTCACAGGCTCGCGGCTCACCTACTGCTATTTCCGGTTCGGCGGCGTGTACGCGGACGTGGACGACAAGTTCATCGACGACACCCGGACCTTCATCCAGCGCTTCCGCAAGCGCCTGAAGATGTACGAAGCCCTGGTGACCAAGAACTTCATTCTGCGCAAACGCTGCGAAGACATCGGCGTGCTCTCGGTCCAGACGGCCCGCAAGTACGGCTGCACCGGCCCGGTGATCCGCGGCTCGGGCGTCCCCTACGACGTGCGCCGCGCCGTCCCCTACTCGGTCTATCCCGAGCTCGACTTCGAGATTCCGACCTTCTCCGAGGGCGACGCCATGGCCCGGTACATGGTCCGGCTCAAGGAAATGGAGCAGTCGCTGCGCATCATGGAGCAGGTCATGGACCGGATGCCGGACGGCGACATTCAGGGCAAAACTCCCAAGACCCTGAAGCCGCCCAAGGGCGAAACCTATTTCGCGGTGGAAGGCGCCCGCGGCAAGATCGGGGTCCATCTGGTCAGCGACGGCTCGGCCACCCCCTACCGCGTCAAATTGCGGGCGCCGGGCTACAGCAACCTGAGCTGCTTTGCGGAGTTGTCCAAGGGAACGCTCATCGCTGACGCGGTATCCATCCTGGGCAGCCTGGACCTCGTCATCCCGGAGATCGACAGATGATCAATCCAGAATATTACCCCTTGGTGCGCATGGTGATCTTTTTGGTCGCCATGATGGCCTTCGTCGGCCTGAACGCCCTGGTCCTGGTCTATGCGGAGCGCAAGATCGCCGGCCACGTCCAGCGCCGGCCGGGCCCCTTCCATGTGGGCTGGCACGGCCTGCTGCAGCCGTTGGCCGACGCGGGCAAACTGATGGCCAAGCAGCTCTTGACCCCCTGGTCCAGCGACAAACTGCTGTTCTGGGCCGCCCCGTTGCTGTCGTTCTTGCCCGTCATCCTGCTCTTTCTGCCCATTCCGTTCGGAGAGACCCTCTACGGCCTGAACGTCAACCTGGGCGTGGTGCTGATTCTGGCCTTCTCCGGATTGAACGTGCTGGCCCTGTGCCTGGCCGGCTGGGCGTCCAACAACAAATACGGCCTGCTCGGCGCGGCCCGCGCCGTGGCCCAGTCCGTGGCCTACGAAATTCCGCTGCTCATCTCCGTGCTGACCGTGGCGCTCATGTCCGGCTCCCTGGACCTGCACGCCATCACGGTGCAACAGGGCGCCTGGCCCTGGCAGTGGTACGGAGTGCTCAACCCCTTGGCCTTCTTCATCTATTTTATATCCATTCTCGGCGAGACCAACCGCGCCCCCTTCGACTTGCCCGAAGGCGAAAGCGAGCTGACCGCCGGATTCCACACCGAGTATTCCGGCATGGGCTTCGGCATGTTCTTCCTGTCCGAATACGCCAACATGGTCGTGGTCTGCTGCGTCGCCTCCATCCTGTTCCTGGGAGGCTACCAAGGGCCTATCGAGTCCGGATGGTGGTGGTTCCTGCTCAAGGTGTACGCACTGCTGTTCATCATTATATGGATGCGTTGGACCTTCCCGCGGGTGCGGTTCGACCAGCTTTTGAACATCAACTGGAGATGGCTGACGCCCCTGGCGCTGTTGAACCTGGTGGGCACGGTCATCGTCCTCAGGCTGGCGGGGTGATTCCATGACGAGCATCAAAAACGCATTGGCCGGGCTCTGGAGCCTCGTGGTCGGCATGGGGATCACCGGGAAGTACTTCACCGCCCCCCTGGTCACGGTGTTCTACCCGCGCCAGGAGGCGGAGAACATCGAGACCTACCGCGGACACGTGGAGCTGGTGGGCAAAGAGGACGAAGCGGGGGTCCCCCTCTGCATCGCCTGCGGGCAGTGCGCCCGGCAGTGCCCCTCCCAGTGCATCACGGTTTCCGCCAAAGTCGCCCCGGCCGACCCCGCCGAGTCGAAAGACGGGAAACCGGCCAAGCCCAAACGGCTCAAAACCCCGGGCGTCTTCCAACTGGACTACAACCTGTGCAGCCTGTGCGGCCAGTGCGTCCAGGTTTGCCCTGTGGACTCCCTGCGCTACTCGAATAACGTCTACTTCGCGGTCTTCACCAGACAGGAAACGAACATCGACCTGCTGGAGCGTCTCGAACGCCAGGCCAAGGAGGGAAAATAGCCATGCAAGAGCTGCAGGCGCTCTCGCCTTACGCCTATGGGCTGTATCTTTTGATCATCCTGGGGGGCTCCCTGGCCGCGGCTTTGTGCAAAAACCTGATCCGCGCCATGGCCGGCCTGATCACCGCCATGCTCGGCGCGGCCGGGATGTACATGATGCTCAACGCGCCGTTCGTGGCCATGATGCAGGTGCTCATCTATGTGGGCGCCGTGTCCGTCCTCATTTTCTTCGCCATCATGCTCACCAAGACCCCGGCCGGAGACTCCCCCGAACTGGGATCGTCCAGCAAGATAGCGGCCGGCCTGGTGGTCGGCGTCATGCCTTTTGTATTTCTCGTCTCGGCCTGCCTCAACTACTTCAAGCAGCAGGTCGAAACCCCGCCCGACATACCCGTGGACCAGCTCGGCCAGGACCTGCTGACCCGCTACGCCCTGGGATTCGAGCTCATCTCGGTGGTGCTGTTCGTCGCCATGGCCGGGGCGGTCATTCTTGGATTCGAGAGGAGGCGCAGCCAATGAATAGCCTATTTCTCTTTCAACTCGCCTCGCTGGTCATGCTGGCCTGCGGCCTGCTGGGCCTGACCACGCGCCGCGACCTCATCGGCATGCTCATCAGCGTGGAGCTTCTGCTCAACGGCGCGGGGCTTTCCATCGTGGCCGCCGCCCAGCTCACCAACGCCGATGCGTCCTTGGGCCAGCTGGCCGCCCTTCTGATCATGGGACTGGCCGCCGCCGAGGCGACCCTGGTCCTGGCCATTGTCCTGGTGGTCGGCAAGCGCTTCAAGACCACGGACGCGGACAAAATTTCGGAACTGGGAGGCTAGGCGGTGGAAAACAATGCGCTGCTCGTCGTTCCCCTGGTGATCACCGGCCTCGCGCCGGTATTCATCTGGCTCTTGCGCAAGAACATCAACATGCGCGAGGGAGCCTCCCTTGTCGGGGGCCTGCTGACCTTTCTGCTCATGCTCTCCTTCGTTCCGGGCGTGTTGGCCGGCAAGGTCTACGTGTACACGCTGTTCACCATTCTGCCGGGCATCACCGTCAAGCTGTGCGTGGACGGGCTGACCTTGTGCTTCGGACTGATCTCCACCTTCCTCTGGATGTTCGCCACCAGCTACAACATCGGCTACATGCGCTCCCTGAACGAACACGCCCAAACCCGCTACTACGTCTGTTTCGCCATCGCCATCTTCGGCGCCGTGGGCGTGGCCATGTCCGGCAACGTGTTCACGCTGTACCTCTTCTACGAGGTCATCACCGTGTGCACGTATCCTCTGGTCGCCCACCACCAGGACGAAGAAGCCTGGGAGGGGTCGCGCAAATACATCGTGTACCTCATGGGAACCTCCAAGCTCTTCCTGCTCCCGGCCATGGTGCTCACCTACGTGCTGTGCGGGACCCTGGATTTCAATCTGACCGACGTCGCCCACGGAATCTTCCCGGCGACCGCCGACCCGACGCTGGTGACCATCACCTACGTCCTGTACATCTGCGGCCTAGCCAAGGCGGCCATAATGCCGTTCCACAACTGGCTTCCCTCGGCCATGGTGGCGCCCACGCCGGTTTCGGCGTTGCTGCACGCCGTCGCCGTGGTCAAGGCCGGCGTGTTCTCCGTCAGCCGGGTCATCCTGTCCGGCTTCGGCTTGGAGACCATGGCCAAACTCGGCCTCGGACTGCCTACGGCCTACGTGGCGGCCTTCACCATCGTCGTAGCGTCCATCATCGCCCTGACCAAAACCGACCTCAAGGCGAGGCTGGCCTACTCCACCGTGAGCCAGCTTTCCTACATCGTGCTGGGCGTCTCCTTGTTGGATCCCAGCGGCGTCATCGGCGGCGTCATCCACATTCCGCACCACGCCTTCTCCAAGATCACCCTCTTCTTCGCGGCCGGCGCCATCTTCGTGGCCACGCAGCTCAGGGACATCGACAAAATGAAAGGGCTGGGCCGCAAGATGCCCTGGACCTTCGGGGCCTTCGGCCTGGCGAGCCTGTCCATGATCGGCGTGCCCCCGGTCTGCGGCTTCGTGACCAAGTGGTCGTTGATCAACGGCGCGGTGAACCAGTCCCAGATTCTGCTGCTGGTCGCTCTGCTCGCCTCCACCGCCCTGAACGCCGGCTATTTCGTACCCATCGTGTACCGCGGATTCTTCAGCAGGCCGGCCCCGGACATCGCCCTGGACGACTACAAGGAAGCGCCCATGAGCATGGTGGTCCCGTTGTTCCTCACGGCGGTGATCAGCGTGCTGCTTGGTGTTTACCCCGACTTCTTCACCGGCATCATCAAGGCCTTCACCCACTTCTAAACGGGTAAGGGGACATGTAACATGAATGGTCTCGGACGATTTTTCATAGAGATGCGAAAGCACGCGGGCCTGTGGAAATGGGTCATGTTCGCGTGGCTGGCTCTGGCCCTTGCGCTGAACTTCCTCATCCACCCGCACCACGCGCACATTCCCGAGGAGCACTACATCGGCTTCTGGGCGGCCTTCGGCTTCGTCGGCGCGCTGGTCATGGGCGTGATCCTCAAGACCGCCGTGTCCGAAGCGCTCAAGAAGCCCGAAGACTATTACGACAAATACGAGCCCGGACTGAAGGAGGACGACAATGGTTGAGAGCTTCTACCACCCGACCATCGGGTTTCTCCTCCTTGCGCTGATCTTGCCCTTTTTGCCGGGCAAAAGCTGGTGGAAATGGCTCCTGCCCCTGCCGGCCGCCGCAGCGATCATCTCCGTCTTCACGTTGGACCCTGGCAACTACGGAACCATCGACTGGTTCGGATTCACCCTGCAAGTGGGCCGCATCGACAAGCTGTCGCTGATTTTCGCCAACGTCTTCGCCATTCAAGCCCTCATCGGCTTCATCTACGCCTTCCACCTCAAAGAGAAGTCGCAGCACGTGGCCGCCTGCCTCTATGTAAGCGGCTCCTTCGGCGTAGTCTTCGCCGGCGACTACCTGACCCTGTTCATCTTCTGGGAGTTGATGTCCGTGGGCTCGGTGTTCCTCATCTGGCTCAACGCCAAGAACAACGGACGCGCCCTGGGCGCGGGCATCCGGTACTTCCTGTTCCACACCGTGGGGGGGCTCTTGATTCTGGCCGGCCTGCTGTTGCGGCACAAGGCCGTGGGCAACTGGGACTTCATACCTGTGGCCCAAAGCGCGGCGCATTATTACGACTGGCTCATCATGTTCGGCTTCGGCGTCAACGCGGCCTTCATCGTGCTCCACGCATGGTTGCCCGACGCCTATCCCGAGGCCACCGTCACCGGCGCGGTCTTCATGTCCGCCTTCACCACCAAAACCGCCGTGTACACCCTGGCGCGAGGCTTCGCCGGCTGGGACTTTCTTGCGTACATGGGAGTGGGCATGGCGCTCTACGGCGTCTTCTACGCCACCATGGAGAACAACGCGCGCCGCATCCTGTCCTACCACATCATGTCCCAGGTGGGGTACATGGTCGCGGGCATCGGCATCGGCACGGCCATGACCCTCAACGGGGCCTGCGCCCACGCCTACGCCCACATTCTCTATAAAGGCCTGTTGTTCATGTCCGTGGGCGCCCTGCTGTACTCCTGCGGCACGGCCAAGCTCAACGAACTCGGCGGCCTGGTGGGCCGTCTGCCGTGGGTCATGCTGGCCTACGTCGTGGCCGGGATGTCCATCTCGGGATGGCCCCTGTTCAACGGCTTCGTCTCCAAGACCATGACCATCGCCGGCGCCTTCGAGGACCATCGCGCCCTGCTGGGAATCGGCATGGAGCTGGCCGCGGTGGGCACGTTCCTCTCCGTGGGAATCAAACTGCCCTACTTCGCCTTCTGGTCCAAACCGGACGCCGTGCAACGCGAAATCAAGCCCATTCCCTGGAACATGTACCTGGCCATGGGCATCTCCTCCTTCCTGTGCATCCTTCAGGGCGTGTACCCTGAAATCCTCTACCAGTTCCTGCCCTACGAGGTGGAGTTTCACCCGTTCTCCGCCTGGCAGGTCCTGCAGGCGGTGCTCCTGCTCTCCTTCACGGGCCTTGCGTTCTACGTCATGCGCCGCATCATGGTCCCCCACGAGCAACGCAACGTGGACTTCGAGTGGTTCTACATCCTCTTCGGGCGCGCATTCCTGTTCATCTGCCGCTACCCCTTCGCCTGGCTGGACTCGTGGTGGACCGAACGATACCGGACCTGGGGCCTGCGGGGCATGCTGGCCGTGGCCGCAGGATCCTCGTGGTACGACTGGACCGGCATCAAGGGCGCCGTGGACGGCGTAGCCGCCACGACAAGGCGCGTGGGCCAGGGGGCCGCCAAACTACAGACCGGGCGGCTTCAGACCTATCTGGCCTATGCCGTGCTCCTGGCCGCGGGCGTCATGTTCGCCATATGGGCCGTCAACCAGTACCTCTAAGCGGCTGAGGGACCAAACACCGGGCAACCGACACCAAGCGAGCGACCCATGAACGGTTTTCCAATACTTTCCACACTCATCTTCCTACCGCTCATCGGAGCGGCCATCCTGCCTTTCCTGCCGAGGGGCAACGCCGTACGAGTCTTCACCCTCGTCGTCGGGGTGGTGGAGACGATCCTGGCCATTCCCTTCGCTTCGGACTTTCATCTGGACATGGCCGGATTCCAGTACACGGAGCTGCTTCCCTGGGCGCCCCAATGGGGCCTGAACTACGCCCTGGGAGTGGACGGGATCAGCTTCCTGATGATCCTGCTCACCGTGGTCCTGTTGCCGCTGTGCGTGCTCTGCTCCTGGAGCTACATTTCCTCGCGGCTCAAGGAATTCCATTTCTGCCTCCTGCTCATGACCTCGGCCTGCATCGGTGTTTTCGCGTCCCTGGACTTCGTGCTCTTCTACCTGTTCTGGGAGGCCATGCTCGTTCCCATGTATCTGCTGATCGCAGTCTGGGGCGGTCCGGACAGGCGCTACGCCTCCCTGAAGTTCTTCCTGTACACCCTGGCGGGGTCCACGCTGCTGCTGGTGGCCATCGTGGCTTACGCCATCCACGGCGGGAGCTTCTACATCCCGGACCTGATGAACAAGACCTATCCGTTCAACTTCCAGTTCTGGACCTTCCTGGCCATGGCGTTGGCCTTCGCCATCAAGGTGCCGATGTTCCCGTTCCACACCTGGCTGCCGGCGGCCCACGTCGAGGCGCCCACGGCCGGCTCCGTGCTGCTGGCCTCGGTGCTGCTGAAAATGGGAACCTACGGCTTTCTGCGGTTCTGCCTGCCTCTGGCGCCCGCGGCCAGCCAGTACTTCGCCCCGTTCATGATCGCCATCTCGATCATCTCCATCATCTACGGCGGTTTTTTGGCCCTGGGCCAGAAGGACATGAAGAAGCTGATCGCCTATTCGTCCGTGGGGCACATGGGCTTCGTCACTCTGGGCATCTTCATGTTCAACCTGCGCGGGGTGGAAGGGGCGCTGATGCAGATGCTCAACCACGGCATCACCACGGGCGGGCTGTTCATGCTCGTGGGCGCCATCTACGAGCGCAGCCATTCCCGGCAGATCAAGGACAACCTGGGCCTGGGCAAGTACCTGCCGGCCTACATGTTCTTCTTCGGCCTCTTCTCCCTGTCCTCTCTGGCCTTCCCGGGGACCAACAGCTTCGTGGGCGAAGCCCTGGTTCTCATCGGGGCCTTCAAGAGAAACCTCTGGGTCGGCGCACTGGCCATTCCCGGCGCCTTGCTCGCCGCGGCCTACATGCTTCGGCTGCTGCAAAAGCTGGCCTGGGGACAGCCGAGCACCGGCAAGTCCTTCGTCGATTTGAACGCGCGCGAATGGATATACCTCGCGCCGCTGGCCATTTTCGTTATCTACATCGGTCTGGCGCCGACGCGGGCCCTGCGCACCATGGACGCCTCCATTACGCACATGCTGGACTCGATGCGCGCCAAGACCGAGGTCGTCCAGTCCACCACGAAGACGCCGCAGCAACTTTCATTCAATGCGGCCAAGATCGTTCAGGAGGTCCGGGATGCCGACTAGCACATTCCTGCTTTGTCTTCCCGAGCTCTACCAGATGGCCCTGGCCCTGGTTCTGTTCGCCGTCATTCTCGCCAATCCCAATCAGCGCGCCAACCTGTCCTGGCTCCCGGCCGCGGCGGCCGTGAACATCGTCTTGGCCGCCTGCGCCCTGCCGCTCAAGGGCCTGCTCTTCTACGACGCCTACCAGATCGACGGGCTGTCCCAGTTCTTCAAGCTGGCCATCGCCGCGGGCTTCTTCATCACCACGCTCAACGCCGTGCGCCAGCCCACGCTGGAAACCGACAAGCGGACCGACTACTTCTTCCTGCTCTCGGTCTCGGCCCTGGGGCTCATGCTTCTGGCGTCCACCGTAGAGCTGGTGTCCATCTACATCGCCTTGGAGGCGTCCTCCTACAGCCTGTACGCGATCATCGCCCTGCGCGGCAAAGACCGCCGGGCGGCCGAGGCCGGCATCAAGTACATCATGTTCGGGGCTGCGGCCACGGCCATTTCCCTGTATGGATTCTCCTACATTCTGGCGACGCAGCACACGAGCTACATCTCCGAGCTAGCCGCGAAGTCCTGGTCCTTCGCCGAGGCGCCCGGGGCGGCCATCGGGTTGATGCTTTTCCTGGCCGGGTTCTTCTACAAGCTGGCCCTGTTCCCGTTCCACTTCTGGTGCCCGGACGTGTACCAGGGCTCCAGCAACGAAACCGCGGCCTACGTGGCCACCCTGCCCAAGCTCGGCGCGGTGGTGGTCCTGGTCCGCATGGCCGCGCTGCTCAAACCCGGACTCGAAATCACCACGCTCATCGCCGTGTTCGGCGCGCTGTCCATGACCTACGGCAACTTCGCGGCCCTGGCCCAGAAAGACCTCAAGCGCATCCTCGGCTACTCCAGCGTGGCCCACGCCGGCTACGTCACCCTGGGATTGGTTTCGGGAACCGCCCAGGGCCTGGCGGCGTCGGCCTTCTACATCGTGGTCTACCTCGTCATGAACCTGGCCTGCTTCTGGGTCGTCTGCCGACTCTCGGGCAACGGTGAAAACCTGCAGCTCGAAGACCTCGGCGGCCTGTTCAAACGCCAGCCCTTTCTGGCCTTCGTCCTGGCGGTTTCCGCCTTCTCCCTGGTGGGACTGCCGCCCACGGCCGGATTCATGGGCAAACTCTTTTTGATCACCTCGGCGTGGAACCATGGATACAACTGGCTGGTCATCGTGGCGGCCGTGAACACGGCCATCTCCATCTACTACTACCTGAACATGGTCCGCCACGCCTACACGAAGGAATCTCCGGAATATCCCATCGCGGCCAAACCCGGCGCCGCCAGCGCGGTCTGGGGCGGCGTGCTCGCCGCGGCCGTGCTCTTCCTGGGCGTGCTGCCCTCGCCCGTATTCCAATGGGCCCTCACTGCCGGCAAGCAGTTGTTGCCCTGACCATAGTCGTGCACGAGGGGCGGAAGGCTTGAACGTCTCCGCCCCTTCCTTTCTCGTCCTCATCACACATCTCACCGCTTCCGTTCTTGCCTGAGCCTCCGGCGCCCGCCTTGATCGCACGCCAGCAACAGAATTTGACGAAACTGCGGAGATCAGTCCGCAGAAGCCGTTTTCCCGTTTTTGCCGGTGGACACGCCCGTTTATTTGTGTACATGAAAACCGTGGCGAAGCGATTCTCTCCGGGAGACGATCATGTCGGAGCAACGACGTATTAAAATTTCGGCCGGTCCGAAAAACCGGACGACCCGCGAGGCGCGGCTGCGTCTTGTCGCCATCAGCATCTCCCTCGGCGTGGGCGCCCTGCTCATGGGCGCCAAATTCCTGGCCTGGAGCTTGACCGACTCCTCCGCCATCCTGTCCGACGCCCTGGAGTCCATCATCAATGTGGTGGCCGCCGGCTTCGCCGTGCTGACCATCGTCGTCGCCAACAGGCCGCCGGACCAGGAGCATCCTTACGGGCACGGCAAGATGGAGTACTTCTCGGCGGGATTCGAAGGCTCCCTCATCATTCTGGCCGCCCTGGCCATTATCGCCGAGGCCTGGGGCAAAATCTTCCACCCGCAGCCATTGGACCATCTCGGTGTGGGATTGCTCATCACGGCCGGGGCCGGGGCCGTGAATCTGGTCATGGGCGTTGCGATCATCGGCGTGGGCAAAAAAACGCGCTCCCTGGCCCTGACGGCGGACGGCAAACATCTTCTCACCGACGTCTGGACGTCGGGCGGCGTGGTGGTCGGGCTGGCGCTGACCATGTTGACCGGCTGGACCTGGCTGGACGGCGCCGTGGCCTGCCTGGTGGCGGCGAACATCCTGTTCGCCGGCGTGGGCGTGGTGCGCGAGGCTTTCGGCGGGCTCATGAATCAAACCGACCCCGAAGTGCTGCACGCCATTTGCGAAGCGCTCACCCACCACCGCTCCGACCACTGGATCGACGTGCACAAGCTGCGAGCTTGGCGCTCGGGCTCCATGGCCTACGCCGACTTTCATCTGGTGCTGCCCAGCGAATGGAGCTTCAAGCAGGCCCACGACGAGGCGACACGGGTGGAGGAGGTGCTCATGGAGGAAGTGCCGGGCCTGGCCGGCGTCATGATCCATCCGGACCCGTGCGATGAGGAGTTGTGTCCGGAATGCGACCGGGACCCTTGCGAAGTTCGCCAGGAGCTCTGCACCAGCAAACGCATTTGGGACAGGGAAACGGCCACTTACGGAATCTTCGAGGACAGCGTTGAGAAAAAGGAAGGGGAAACGATCACCGCGGACGCGGGGCGGAAGGATCGCCAGCCATAGAAAAACCCGGGATCGCCGTTTCGCGGCGCCCTCGAGAACGCTTTTACAATTGGGCGGAGCCCTTTGCTGCTTGTTGTGTTCGTTCTCTTTAGCTCGCCGTCAAACCTGCGTCCCAGGCTTACTTTAGAAGTAATCACCCCCTTGAAACCGTCAAGGCCTTGTTTCGGCCCGTGCAAGGAACTACTCTCCGCCCAAAAGGAATCTTTCCATGAAAATCCTCGCCGCCGCCTTGGCGCTCCTTCTACTCGGCCCGGCGACAGCCAAAGGAGACGCTATGAAAATCTCCAGTCCGGCCTTTCAAGACCAGCACCCCATTCCCAGCGCCTACACCTGCGACGACGCCAACATCTCCCCGCCCCTCTCTTTTTCCGACGTTCCGCAGAACGCGGCCAGCCTGGCGCTGCTGATGGACGACCCCGACGCGCCCGCGGGGGATTGGGTCCACTGGATCGTTTTCAACCTCCCGCCCGACGCCGCGGGTCTCCCGGAAGACGCTCCGGCCGGTCCGCAACTCCCCGACGGCGCAACCCAGGGCGCCAACTCCTGGCGGCGGCTCGGTTACGGCGGGCCGTGTCCGCCCAGTGGGCTTCACCGCTACTTCTTCAAGCTCTACGCCTTGGACGCGAAGCTCGATCTCGAACCCGGCGCCTCCAAAAAGCAACTCCTGAAGGCCATGCAAGGACGCGTTCTGGAAGAGGCCTCATGCATGGGGACCTACCAACGGTAGCCAGATGGACGGTCCAGAGCGGATGGGACGGGGACGCAGGAGGCCGCGCCGCACGCGCCGCCAGCAGGCGGGAAGACCCCGTCGTCCGTTTTTTCTGTTTCGCTGAGCCACATTTGTATGTAGGCTTGCAGGAGCGCCGGCTCCGCGCAAGCCGGCGAGCCAAGGAGAAAAACACAAACAGAGGAGGAGGCATGGCGCCTGAAAGAACGAAGTACGCCGTTCGCCTGGCCCTGGTTTTGGCGATTTCAGCTGTCTTCGCCTGGAGCTCTCCAGGTTTGGCGGCCAACTACGGCCGGGGCCCCGGACAAGGACAAGGCATGGGACCGCCCCAGGAAATGGTCGACGCCTGCTCCGGAAAGGCCGAGGGCGAGGCTTGCTCCTTCACCTCCCCCCGGGGCGAAGTTCCCGGCTTCTGCGCCGCCAGCAACATCGGCGTTCTGGCCTGCCGGCCTCAAGGAGGGCAAGGCATGGGCCGCGGTGGACAGGGTATGGGGCAGGGCATGGGACCCGGGTCGCAAGGCATGGGCCAGGGAATGGGCGCCGGCGCCGGCATGGGCCGCGGCCAAGGCAGGGGACTGCCCCCGGAAGCGGCCGCGGCCTGTTCGGGCAAGTCCGTGGGCGACGACTGCGCCTTCACCATGCCCATGGGCGAGGTGACCGGCTCCTGCGCCGCCCGCAACGGCGTGCTGACCTGCTGTCCCAGAAACGGCCAGGGATTCGGCCCGCAGTAGCCCGCAAGGAAAAACCGGCGGCGTCCCCTTCTCCGGGGGACGCCGCGGATCATCCGCGGCCGAGCGCCGCGAGATTAGCTTCGCGCGCAACATTCACGACCATGCAGCCGAACGGCTTCCGAAGATCGCGCCCGCCACGTTCGCAAACCAACGTGGGCGCTACACTGCGGCGGCGAGGAAAAACGTCGTGAAACGCGATGCGCAAGCCGCCGAAGACCGCGTTTTCCGCAGGTTGATCCTGAACGGAATGCAGGAACATGCACGTCGCGGACATCTCACGAAGGAGAAAAAGTGACCGGATACTTTTGGCCTCTCGCCACCATCGCGGCCCTGGGCGCCGGAGGTTTTGCAGCCCATTGGCTTGCGTTCAGGGCGGCGAGGCGCATCGCCGCGCGAAGCGCTTTTTCCTGGAGCGACGCCATCGTGGAGCGTTTGCGCCGTCCCACGCGCTTCCTGGCCATTTTGTTCTGCGCCAGCCTCGGCTTGCCCCTGGTCCCGGACGGCGTCGCGGCTCTCGTTCTGAAAAAGACGACGACCCTTTGCTGGATAGGCGCCGCGGCCTGGCTCGCCATCTCCCTGAGCGCGGCCATCGAAGGTTTTCTCTCCAAACGCTACGATCCGGCGCAACCGGACAATCTAAAGGCGCGCAGGTTCCTGACGCGCATCAAGGTGTTGCAGCGCATGGCGGCGGGCTTGATCGCTCTTCTGGCCGCGGGCGCCATGCTCCTGGTTTTTGAACGCTTCCGCAGCCTCGGCGTCAGCATCCTCGCGTCGGCCGGCCTGGCCGGCGTCATTCTCGGCTTCTCGGCTCAAAAAGTTCTGGGGCTGGTTCTGGCCGGCATCCAGGTGGCCTGGACCCAGCCCATCCGGATCGACGACGTGGTGGTCGTGGAGGGGGAATGGGGACGCATCGAGGAGATAACCCTCACCTACGTGGTCGTGCGCATCTGGGACAATCGCCGGCTGGTGTTGCCGATCAGCTATTTCCTGGAAAAACCGTTCCAGAACTGGACCCGAACCTCAGCGGACATTCTCGGCGCCGTCTTTCTGCGGCTGGACTATACGGCGCCGGTGGACGCCATCCGCGAAGAGCTGGCCCGCATCTGCCGCGAGGAAGGAGCGGCGTTGTGGAACGGCGAGGTCTGCGGGGCGCAGGTCACGGACGCCGACGAACAGGCCGTGGAGGTCCGGATGCTCGTCAGCGCCGATAATTCCTCCAAGGCCTGGGATCTGCGCTGTCTGGTAAGAGAAAAAATGATCGATTTCCTGCGTCGCGAGCATCCCGCAACGCTGCCCGTGACCCGTTGGCGCGAGGCGCCGATCCGCAGGGAGCCCGCCCCCGCGGAATGATTTCCGTTTACGCAGCGTGAAGCATTGTGCTATGGACGATGACGCTCACCATCGGCTCATGCTGCATTCAATCTCAACACGCAAAGCGAGAACGCAATGAAAAGCATCCATTACACGGACATCGCTCCCCACCAACTGAAAGTCGCAGGCCCGGGCTCCTCCATCCGCGTCTTGATCGGCAAGGCCGACGGAGCCGCCAATTTCTGCATGCGCGTCGTCGAGCTGGCCCCGGGAGCCGAAATTCCCAGCCACCAACACCCATGGGAGCACGAACAATTCATCCACTCGGGGACCGGCGAAGCCGTGATCGGCGGCGAGCGCATCCGTATGGTTCCCGGCGGCGCGGTCTTCGTTCCGTCCGACGTCGAGCATCAGGTTTCCAACACCGGGACCGAGCCCCTGGTGTTCGTCTGCCTCGTTCCCAACTTCGCTCCGGAAATGTAGATCACTCGCCCGGCGTTCACGGCGCCGTCCCGGGCGTCTCGAAAATCGGCTCCCGGTCCGGATCGGTCCAGCGGCATCGAAGCAGGCCGCGTTCTCCCGTAACGTACAGGGGAATGTTCATCTCGGCCAAGGCCTTGCGGACCTCCGGCCGGGGAAAGCCGAACTGGTTGAGAAAACCCGAGCTGCACAGCGCCAACCGGGGCGACACCGCCTGATAGAATTCTCTCGAAAGCGCCCCCTTGCTGCCGTGGTGCGGCAGCACCAGCACGTCGGCGCGCAGGTCCCGCCCGGAGCGCAGCAGCTCCCGCTCTCCATGGCGGCCGATGTCGCCGGGAATCAAAGCCAGCCCGCGGCCTTTCCACACCAGCCGCAGGACCAGGGAACGGTCGTTGTCGTCCTTGGCTTTGAATCCAAGGACGGGATGCAGCGCCTCCAACGCAAGATCGTCGCCCAGAGACAGCACGCACCCCGCGGAGACGACCTGAATCGGCGTCCCCGTGCGATGCAGAGCCCGTTCGAGCCGTAACCGGTCCTCGCCGCCGGGCCAATCGCCGTTGAACAACACGCACCCCACCCGGAACCGGTCCACCAGGTACGGCAGGCCGCGGCTGTGGTCCATGTCCGGATGGCTGAGCACGGCCGCCTGCAGCACGGGAGGAAGCCCCTGGGTCAGCCGGGGTCCGACAACCGCCTCGCCCGAGTCGAACCGGTCGCTGTAAAAGCCCCCGGCGTCGACCAGCACGCGCGTTCCCATCGGCCCGACGATCACCGCGGCCTGGCCCTGGCCTACGTCCAAAAGCTCCAACTCCACGCCCCGGTGCAGCGCCTTGTACGCCTGCACCGCGTGCGGCGCGGCGATAAGCAACAAAACCAGGGCCGCTCCGGGAAGCCAAGGACGTTCTCCAGAGCCCGGCCGCCGGCCTGCGGCGCCGCTTCCGGCCGGTCGGCGAAGGCTCGCCGCCAGCAGCGCCAGGGCCAGAGCGTAGCCCAGAATCTCCGGCCATTGCGGCCGCAGCACTCCCGCCGGCTCGGCCAACACGAAACGGTCCAGCCAGGACAGCCCGTCCAGCATCCATTGCAACACCCAGGCGGAGGCCCCAAGCAACCGCGCCCCCAAGCCGGAAACAACGGGGCACGGCAGAAGCGCCAAGCCGGCGAAGCCCAAAGGCAGCGCCGCCGTTCCCAGCAGCGGCAGCCACAACGCGTTCAACCAGAGATTGGGCGACACTTCGCCGAAAGTCTTGGCCGTCACGGGCAGAACGCCGAGGTTGGCGGCCAGGCTCACGGCCAGGATAGAGCACGCCGCGAACAAAATCTTACCCCAAAGCCCGGGCGGCCGGGGAAGGCGCTCAAGCATCGGCCCCAGAAACACGGCGACGCCGAGCACGGCCAGGGCGGAAAGCTGAAGCCGGAGGTCGAATACGGCCTGGGGGTCGGCCGCCAGCATCAGGCCGACGGCGATGAACAGCCCGTCCAACAATATCCGGCTGCTGTCGCGCAGCAGCAAGACGGCCAGCACGGTCAGCATCAGCGCGGCGCGCACCAGCGAAGGCGTCGCCTGGCCCAGCCAGAGGTAGACCAACGCCAGCGGCAGCGCCAAAACCACGGCGAGCTTGGGCCGCGGCGCCTTGAGGTGGATTCCGGGGCGCAGCCGGCCGGCCAGAAACGCCAGCGCCAGACCCAGACCGGCCATATACCCCAGGTGCAATCCGGACAGCGCCATGGTGTGCGCCAGGCCCGCCTTGCGCAACAGGTCCATGGTCTGCAAATCCACCCGGAAACGGTCGCCCATGAGCAAAGCCTGGAGCACGGCCCCGCCCTGGTTGTCGGGGAGAACGGCCTCAAGCTTGGTCTGCAAGCGATCGCGCAGCCGCAACAGCCAAGGCTCGCGGCCCCGCTCGATGCGAAGCCCCTTGTCCGCGCCCCAGACGTAAGCCCTGTACGCCACGCCTTGCCGGAGCCAGTATGTTTCGAAGTCCGGCGCCCCGGGATTGTAAAAATTCCGAACCGGCTTGAGTCGGCCGGTCAAGTGGACCACGTCTCCGACCCGGACCCGTTCGGAAGGCGCATCCCACGTCCAGACCACCTTGGCGGGCAGCGTCTCCCCGCCGCTCTTCCGACGAACGCCGACATCCTCCAGGATCGCCTGCAACCGGCGCCCCGGCCTGCTCTCCACATGGCCGACGCGGCCGGAGAACTCCACCTTCTCGCGCCGGAGCATCCACTCCGGCGCATCGACGATCGACGGCGCCGTGGCCGCACAGGCCAGCCACCCTGCGGCGAAGCACAGAGCCATGGGCAGCGCCCGCAGCCGGCGCAGCCCGAGCCCGCGGCTGCAAAGCCAGGCCAGCCCCAAGGCGGCGCAGGCGGCAAAAGGATATTGCGGGCCGAACAGCCCGAGGACTGCGGCGACAAGATAGACGTGCCACGGAAGCCATGCGGCCACGGAAGAACGCTGCATGGGGCGACAAATACCAGGGAACGCCGCGCCGGGGCAACTTGAATCGGAGCCGCGCCGGCGGCGTCCTTTTTTCCGAGGTCCGGCCTAACGGATTGTTGCAAAGCTCATTGAACGCAGGCAGTTCAAAAATTGTAAAAAGCGAAAACGAAAAAATCCAGGGCGCGCAGCGCATTGCGCATGAGCGGTCTGAATTTTTTCACTGGCGAAGCGGCTCGCCGTTTTTGGGCGGCCTCTAAGCCTGCAAAGCCAGCAGCTTCTGAATGGTCGACGCCGCCTTCAGGCCGTGCCCGGTGAAGACGGACACCACGCGTTCGGACGGGGGCGACGTCTCCAGGTACCTGGCCAATCCGGCGATGGCCGCCGCGGAGGTGGGTTCGATGCAGAATCCCTGTCGGCCGACCTCCAGCAGGGCCGCCGAAATCTCGTCTTCGCCCACGGAGATGAACGAACCGCCCGTCTCGCGCACGGCGGCCAGCATCTGGGCTCCGCGCGCCGGCGCAGCAATTGCGATGCCCTCGGCCAGTGTGGGACTCGTCTCCGCCTCGGCCGGCTGGTCGCTCCCGGCCTGATAGGCCTGGTGCAGCGGAGCGCAGGCCTGGGCCTGCACCGCGATCAGCTTGGGAACGGAGCCAAGGACGCCCATCCGAACCAGCTCCTTGAAGCCGAGATGCGCGCCCAGCAGCAGGGTTCCGTTGCCGGCCGGCAGCACCACGGCGTCCGGAGCGCTCCATCCGAGTTGCTCCGCGACCTCGTAAGCCCAGGTTTTGGTCCCGTGAAAAAAATAGGGATTGTAGCAATGGCTGGCGTAGTAGGCGCTCCCCGCCGCCTCCACCGCGGCCTGCGCCGTCTGTTCGCGGGAGCCGGCAATCCGTTCCAGGCGGGCGCCGTATAGTTGTATCTGAGCCAGCTTGCCCGGGGACGTCGACTCCGGAACGAAAATGCGGCAGCCGATTCCGGCCCGAGCGCAGTAGGCGGCCACGGCGGCGCCCGCGTTGCCCGAAGAATCCTCCACCACCTCGGTGACGCCGATTTCCTTGGCTTTGGAGATCATCAGGGCGGCGCCGCGGTCCTTGTACGAGCCCGTGGGAAAACTCTGGTCCGTCTTGACAAGGACGTTGCGCCCGGCCACAGGCAGCGTCACCATCGGCGTCATCCCCTCCCCCAGGCGGGTGAAGCTCGCCGGGGACGCGGGCAACGCCTCCTGGTAGCGCCACATGTCCGGCGGCCGGGACGCTACGGCGTCCCTATCCAGACTAGGAGCGAAGTCCAGGTCGAACAACCCGCCGCACCCGCAGACCCACCTTCTCGTATTGTCAAGCTGCGTTTGCCCACAGTTTCCGCAGACAAGATTCATGGCGCAGCCTCCCCGTGCGGTCCGGACTTCACAACCATCTGCATAGCGCCTCCTTTCTCTTTGAGCCGGACGGCATGAAAGCACATTCCCGACCAAAATGGAAGATTGAAGCCCTGCAGCGGATCTCCCAAAAGGCAAGGACCCCTTGGGGGGAAGGGGTCCTTGCAAAAGGAAGGGGCCGGAAGCCGCCAAGGAGGACGTGGGGATGGGGGGTGGCGACCCCCGGCCGACGAGGGGAGAGGTTTCGTCAAGACCATAATGCTCACTTATGGCGCCAGGGGCAATGCTTTTGCAGTAAATTCATGCTACTTCACATGTGTCATGGGGGTTGGCGTACGTGTTCAACTGCGGGGGTGCGTACATGATTTTTTCATGCAAACAGCGAATATCGATATCGGATCAATATCCGCCCTTATGTCTTTCATTCGTATCGGCGCAAGCTTGAAATACGTCCCGTATTTTAAGCCATAATCATGAAAAAAAACGATGTCCCCCATAAGCTTCCCGGTGTTGCGCCGGCTCGCCGTGCTCGACGCTCGAAGCTCTCCGCCTTTTCGAGCCACAACGAGAAACCCTATTCCGAAACCCTTTTGATGCGGGCGCCGAGCGCCCCCAATTTGCTCTCCATCTTTTCGTAGCCGCGGTCCAGGTGATAGATGCGCTGAATCTCGGTAGCGCCCCGGGCGACCAAAGCAGCCAGCACCAAAGAAGCGCTCGCCCGTAAATCCGAAGCCATGACCGGCGCGCCCACGAGATGGTCCACCCCTCGGACCACAGCCGTACGGCCTTTGAGCTTGATGTTGGCGCCCAACCGGTTGAGCTCCGGAACGTGCATGAAGCGGTTCTCGAAAATCTTCTCTTCGATGGAGCCCGCCCCCTTGGACACGGACATCAGCGCCATGAGCTGAGCCTGCATGTCCGTGGGAAACCCCGGATACGGCTGGGTGACGACGTCCACTCCCACCAGCTCCCCGTGTCGGCGAACCACCACGCATTCGTCCGCCTCCTCGATCCACAACCCCATGGTCCGCATCTTGAAAATCAGGGCGTCCAGCTCGGGCACGGGGCAATCCCGGCAGCATACCTCGCCGTCCGTAATGGCCGAAGCGATAAGATAGGTGCCGGCCTCGATGCGGTCGGGCATGACCCGGTACGAGGTCGCGGTTAGGGAGGGCGTCCCCTGGATGCGAATGACCGAGGTGCCGTGGCCGGAAATCTTGGCGCCGCAAGCATTGAGGAAATTCGCCAGGTCCGCGACCTCGGGCTCGCGGGCCGCGTTCTCCAGAATGGTCTCGCCCTCGGCCAAGACGGCGGCCATCATCAGGTTCTCGGCGCCGCCCACAGTGGGGAAGTCGAAGGTGATGTGCGCCCCTTTCAAACGGTTGCAGCGGGCGCTGATGTAGCCGGTCTCCAACTCGAAGACCGCGCCCATGCGCTCCAGAGCGGCGATGTGCAGGTCCACGGGGCGCGCCCCGATGGCGCAGCCGCCGGGCAAGGCCACCTTCGCCTCTCCGGCCAGAGCGAGTAACGGCCCCAGGCAAAGCACGGAGGCGCGCATGGTCTTGACCAGGTCGTACGGCGCTTCGGTGTGCACGCTCATCCGCTCGACCGTGACCGTATCGCCCTCGAAATTCGTGCGGCACCCGAGAAGCTCCAGCAGCTTGAGGGTGGTGACGATGTCCCGCAGTCTGGGGACGTTGGTCAGCTTGACCTCTCCCTGAGGCAGCAAGCAAGCGAACAGGATGGGCAAAGCGGCGTTCTTTGAGCCGCTGACGGCCACTTCGCCTTTGAGCGGAACCCCGCCTTCAATGATCAATTTATCCATGCAGCCTCCCCGGGCGTCCAAAAAAAACTTGACCGGCGCCCGTGATTTACATATTTTCCCTCTTTCGGACGGTGGGTGTAGCTCAGTTGGTAGAGCACCTGGTTGTGGCCCAGGTGGCCGAGAGTTCAAGTCTCTTCACTCACCCCAGCTCACTGGGCGGCCATCTTTCAGATGGCCGCTTTTGTTTTTCCTTACCTGCGGCGTCTTCGACGACAAGACGCCCTGGCCGTCCATTCCCGCAAATCAGGCCCTCGAACGCGAGACTTCGCTCCCGCATGGCGCCCTTTTGCCGTTTTTCCGCGCCGGCGGCCCAGCCGGCCGGGGAACCGGACGATGCAACGGATGGGGATGGTTATGCCTCCCTTCCTTCACGAGGGCAACCTTGGATTTGACCGCCGCACTTTTGGACGATATCAAAGTTTCCCCGGCCGAATGTGTCCGCCTTAACCGATCACCGACTGGAGACAGCCTTGGACTGGAAACTGTTCTTCGCCACTTTCGGAACCATTTTCGTCGCCGAGTTGGGGGACAAGACCCAACTGGCCTGCATCCTCATGGCCGCCAAGACCGAAAAGCCGGTCACCGTCTTTTTCGCCACGGCCGCAGCGCTGGTGCTGGTCAGCCTGTTGGGCGTGGCCATGGCCTCCATCATCTGCCGCTACGTTCCGGAAGAGGCCATGCGCAAAGTCGCCGCCGTCGGATTCGTCGGCCTCGGCGTCTTGATATGGTTTGATAAGCTGTAGCCGCCTCGGCGCCTTCTCCCGAAGACGCTCCAAGCATCCAGCGCCGCGCCGCAGGCCCCTTCCGCAAGGCCGCCCGCAGCCTTCTCCTCTTGCTTCATCGCTTCCGCCAAGCTAACGTGCGGTCAGGGTTTCGTCCGTTCGGCGGGTTCTCTCCGAACCGGCGCCGTGCGGCTTTCAACCTCAACCAACGCACGGACATGCAAACAGAAAGCAGCGACGCGCCCCACCCCAAGAAAACGACGCTGGAAAGCGTGATGACGCCGGCCATCCGGGCCGGAGCCATCATGTTCGGCTCCGGTGCGGAAATCGACAAGGTTCAGCGGGCCATCACCAGTATGATCAGCGGGTCCGGAGCCGAGGACCTTCACATCCTCGTGGCTCACAACGCGCTGATGGCCTCCATCACCCGCGACAATAAAATCCTGACGCAGGTCCATCGCATCGACGGGCACGGTGTGGACTTCAACAAGGTGGCCGCCGTTTACCAGCTCGCCCGCGAGGTCCACAGCGGCGCGTGCGATCCCGAAGACCTCCATGGCCGCGTGGAGGCGATACAGAGCAAAGGCCCCCTGTATTCGAAATCGGTGGTGGCCGGGGCGGTGGCCGCGGCCTGCGGCGCCTTTGCGGTCATCTTCGGCGGCGGTCCCATGGCTTTTCTGGCGACCGCCGTAGCGGCCTTCATCGGCGCGCACGTCCGGTTCCTGCTCGCCTCCATGCGCTACAACGTGGTGCTCATTTTCGCGGCCAGCGCCTTCGCGGCCACCCTGGCCGCCACCTTTCTCAGCTCCCTGACCGTCCACGGCGACATCGTCCAAACCGCCAGCGTGCTCTACCTGATCCCCGGCGTCCCGCTCATCGATTCCTTCGAGGAGCTGATTCGCGGCTACCTGACCGTGGGGCTCACGCGCGGCGTCATGGGTCTGATCATGGTCATGGCCCTGACCATGGGCATGGTTCTGGCCTTAAGCCTGCGGGGGTTGTTCTAGCATGGACGCGGTGATCGACGTCGTGGTCAAGGCCGTGTTCGGAGCGGTGGCGTCCGTCGGATTCGCCATCCTGTTCAATGCGCCGCCCCCCACGCTGCGCTGGACCGCGGCGGCCGGCGCATTGGGCCTGGGGTTGCGCGCTCTGCTCATGAAAGCGGGCATATCCATCGAGCTCGCAACCCTGCTGGCGGCCACGACGGTCAGCGCGTTCACCTTCTGGCCGCACCGCAGGCTCACCTTGCCGACCCACATCTTCTCCATCCCAGGCGTCATCAACATGGTGCCCGGCGGCTTCGCGTTCAAGGCCATGACCGGTTTCATGAAATACGCGGGCAACTCCGATCCGGAGACCTTCTTCACGGCCTGGCGCAACGGTCTGACCACCTTCTACATCCTGCTGGCCATCGCCTTCGGGCTGGTGCTCCCAAGCCTCTTCCTGCGCATCGACAAACGCACGCTGTAACCCCTCTCCCCGTTGCAGCGCGGTTTCCCGGCTTCCGGAAAACTCTCGGACAATCTTCATCACTGGAAAACACCGCCTCCGCAACGAACGCTTGAACGCTGTGCAGGAAGACGGACTTGTAACGATTGAAATACTTTGACTTTTTGTTTTGAAGTCAACAGAAAATCGGTGATTTGAGGGTGATGTTAAAGGGTTTGGTTGACCGGATGGTTGACCAAAATTTGATATTGCTTTGAGCTATATTCTGTCTTCCCACCGTTTCGGATGGCGACTCATGTGCATGACTGCAACCACCAGTAAGCAATCATTTCTGACTTGATAAATCACACTGTACGGGAATCTTGAGACTCGTATCCTGCGAGTCCGAGGAGAAATCAAAACCCATGCTTCAGGGTGCCGTTCCATACGGGAAATCGCACGCTTTACCTCTGCGGCAAAGTCGAAACCTAGCCCTGGGCTTTGCTCATTATACCAAGCAACAGCCTCCGCAAATTCCTGCTCTGCGCAGGAAAGAAATTGAACACTCATTTTTGTTGTTCAATCCGGTTGAAAACTTCGTCAGCAGAGGATGCTCTCAGCTTCCCTTGGTCGTATGCGTCAACCCTGCGTTCAGCTTCATCGGCCCATAGCTTATCAATCTCAGCGCGCTGAGAATCGAAGCTGGCGAGCAAAGATTCGATGAGTTCTGCCCGTTGCACCGGAGCAAGCTCCAAGGCAGCATTTGTTAGGGTGTTAATATCAGGCATGGCGTGCCTCCTTATAGGAAGAATAAAAAACATTTCACACACTGGTCAAGCCGAAGAATGTCACCCATTTTGTTTGGCTGTCAGATCTTCCAATAAAGAATCAACCAACGTGCTTAAACCCACAATGTGGGCACTCAGGGGTGCTATAAGCAATCTTCCGCGCCACATAAGCACCAAGTATGCCGCCCGGAATTGTTCCAGCGATTGCTCCAAAAGCCCCTGCAATACCGATCGAACTGCCGAGGAACCCACCTAAAAGCACTCCAATAATTGTATAACGATTCAAAGCGGCTGGACGCGCAGGATAAAAGCCTTGGTTACAATTCTCACAATGGATTTTGGGCAATGTCATTCCTTCCTGTCATGAATTAGGAGTCAAATTGTCTATAGTGGTAATAATTTCCTGAGCTTTCTCGTCGCCCATTGTGAGTTGGTAACTTGAGTTAAAAAATCCCTCCTCGGAAATGTTCGATTTCAACAAAAGAAGCCTATCACTACATTCAGGTAAATAGTCATGAGCCATGTCGTCCAACATAATTTTGAACTCAGCGGTTCTGACCTTGCCGGGGTTTTGAAAAAAGTACTTTTCCGAGATCGTAAACATGAACACTTCAACGAGATCGCAAAATGCAAAGCTCGACTTTGGGCATTTGGACCACATGTCTCTCAAAAAAAGGCTTGAATTGTGAGCCTGAGCACCAACTTTTTTCTTCTTTTGAAACAAAAATGCAATAAAAATCACAACCGCAACGAGAATTGCCCAACCCATACGGCCTCCAAGAGATGAAACAGCTCAATTAAAAAAGTTGTACAACTAATTCGTGGTCGCATCAATGATTTACCCCTATCCCTTGATCCCTATTCTATCCCTGCACCATCTCCACCACCTCATCCAAATGGGTAAGGTCGATGCCATGTATGGTCTACAAACCTCCTCAACCGTTAAAATCATTTCATCAACTTTCGACTGAATTGGGTCTGGACGTCCTGCAGCTTCTGCAGTCCCTTCCCAAATAACATCCTCGCCCTCCTCACACCTTTTGAAATGAGCTTTCGCTTGTTCTTCTTTCATCCTCTCCGTGTTTTTTTTGATGCACGTATCAGCTTTCGAACAGCAATATTGAAGTCACCAAAGATGCTATTAAGTATCCTGAAAGGTTTGTCTTCTGCTTCAAACAAAACTTGGTATCTATACTTCAAAGCATAAATTCGGCTAACCAAGTCTTGCTTTCTCTCTAACCTCTCAAGCGGAACAAAATAGCTATCTCTCAAACTCCGCGTTTTATCATCTGGCTCATCTTCTCTACCGGGTCTTGTCAGCCCCTCATGCCCAAAGGCAAAGCTGTTTCTGGCGTACTTGATGCTTTCTTCAATTTCGTAAAATGAAGTTAAGACTTCTTCGGCAAGATCTGCTCTCTTCTTTGCGAAAAGAGTGTGACGCCAGTCCAAGACTCCGATGATTGCAGCAGTGGATGCGCAGATGACGGATATATCGCTGATTACTCCCACAGGAAAACCTCCCTGATCAAAAAGGGGAAACTCAAAAAGGGTCAATCACGATTGACCGTAGACACACCTCCCCGTCAATAACAAGCCTACTAAAGCTCTGGGCTCCAGCCTCTATCTGAAACCGCATATGCCACATTACCAACTTGAATACCATTCAAGCACACTACTCCACCCAACCCCAGCTATCACACCACTTTTTCCAGCGCAGAGAACACTGAAAACCCAGAATGCTTCACCAAAAAGGTTCACCACAACAAAAAAAGACCCGGATAACATCTCTGTTAACCGGGCATTTTCTTTAGGAAATGTATGGTGGAGGACACGGAGCCTTACCCCAATTCATTCTCCAAACCAAAATACATCAGTAAACCCTGTTTATTCAATACGTTACCGCACATCAAAACCCTTCAGACTGCCGGACGCCGAGAGAAATTTAATTCTCTACATTTTCCCGAAACAGAGAACGGACGTGGGTTCGATTCCCGATTGAATACCCGACGGTGTGTTTTACAACTCATGTCTTAACCGCCATTACCGTGCTGATCAGCCATGCGGTATAGCCTGCATAAACCATCAGAAGCGCTACTCCTTCAAATCGATTGATACGCCCCTGACGTCCTCTGAATCCATATCCAATCAGGAAGAGTGAAATGGTCAAAGCTCCCATAACAACCATGTCCCGGGAGAGCGTTTCAGGCTCCACAGCGAAAGGATGAATCGATCCGGCAATCCCGACAACGGCCAGCGTGTTGAACAGGTTTGAACCGAGCACATTTCCAAGAGCGATATCATGCTCACCTTTGCGGGCGGCAATAACCGATGAAGCCAACTCCGGCAAGGAGGTGCCGACCGCAACAATCGTCAAGCCGATGATCATGTCGCTAACTCCAAAAATCTGGGCTATTTCAACTGCACCCCATACAAGGATGCGCGAGCTGGCAATGAGCAGCAGCAACCCGGCAACAAGCCAGAAAACAGCACGTTTAAGTGGCATTGCTTTTTCAGCGCCTTCCGTTTCAATCTCATTTGCCAGTGAGTCGTCCTTTTGTTTCAGCCCCTGATATATGGTCCATGCCATCAGGCCGCCAAATACCAGAAGCAGAATAAGCGCATCGACCCGTGACAAATCAAGGTCTGCTATCAGAGCGACACTGAGGACGGTCAGCAGAGTCAATATGGGTAGTTCTTTGCGCAACACCGTCGAATGCACCATGACCGGGCTTATTAAGGCCGTCACCCCCAGTATAAGTGCGATGTTGGCGATATTTGAGCCGTATGCGTTACCAAGAGCGATACCCGGGCTGCCTTCAAAAGCAGCCAAGGCCGAAACCACCATTTCGGGAGCGGACGTCCCGAACCCAACGATTACCATGCCGATTAAAAGTGGCGGCATGCCGAAATATCTTGCCGTAGAAGCCGAGCCTTCCACGAAACGGTCCGCACTCCAAACCAGAAGCGCAAGACCGATAATCAAAGCCAAAACTGCCATCCCCATCATCTAAATCCCTTATCCATTTTCAAATCAATCCTCCCACTTTTCATGGGTCAAAGTATTTGAAGTGTTTTGATCTAAAATATCGTTAAACCCTCCGAAAATGGTCCGGATATCCTGAGGAGCATCCGGTCCGGTGCACCGTCTCATTTTGTCACCCGTTTTTACCGCTTGAATGACAGAATGAATTTCTTCCAGAGGTTTAACCAAACTTCTTCGCAAACCTCTGATGAAAAGCATTCCAACCATAAACACGGCTGACGCCATAAAAACGATCCCCCAAGCACCGGCATTCCCAAACTGCCTTGCTTTACGATCAGCCGCCACCATGGCGGACCGGTTTATTTGACTTAACTGCTGAATGGCGGTCACTGTCCTCTTTTTGCTCTCCAAGTTTCCTGCAAAAGCCTGAATGTAATTCTGACTGATGGCCTCAATCGCAATGGGCTCCTCTTTTTCGGTGATATTATTCTTCGCCCGCTGAAGAGCTTTTAAGAATTCAGCTTCAAGCTGATCAACGTCCTCTGCAGATTGATCAATCAATGCCAGATTGGAGAGCATCTCTTCACAGGCATGAAGGGATCGTTCATTCTGCTCAATGATTATTTCGATTGCCGGAGCCATGCGCATGAACACCCAGATAGATCCGAAAGCCATCACAAGATTCAGCACAATAAGAAACCACGCTCCCAATCTGACGCTTTGTGCAAGTTTCATAATCAAACCCCCTTGATCAGCTTGGGAATTGCAGCCTCATTAGAAACAATGATGAGATTGTCATCAGCCTTTAATGGTTCACTTGGAGAAGGTTGAATAACCTTGCCCTTGGCATTTCTCCGGATTCCGACGACCATAACGCCAAATTTCTTGGGCAGTGATAGTTCGATAAGTGTCTTGCCAACCATGGATGGCTGTGTGCAGATCTCTGTTAGATGCAAATCTTCACCAAGATTGGTGTCCGCAATGACATTCCGATACAGCAGGCGATTTGCAAAACGCTTACCAAATTCCTGTTCAGGATTGATAATCTGATGAGCCCCAACAAGCTGAAGGATACGTTGATGCATTTTGTCATTAGCCCGAGCAATAACAACAGGAGCCCCCATCTGTCTTAATAACGCTGTACAGATGATTGATGCCTCCTTTGAATCATCACCAATGGCACATACAGTCACATCCCTTTTTCCCGGCTCAAGCCTTGCCAATTCTGCTTCGTCCGTTGCGTCAATCACCACAGCTTCCGTTACAAAAGTTGCAGCTTCTTCGACCAGATTTTTTTGGATATCCACAGCGAGAACTTCTGCGCCCTTTTCAGACAGGGTTCGGGAGAGGGACATTCCGAATTGCCCAAGCCCTACGATCATTATTTGTTGAGACATTTTCATAACTCCTATATTACGTTAGCGATATTTTTTCTTCAGGACACCGGGATGCAGAGACTGACTGTTCCTCGCTCAGGAACATGAATAAAGTCATCGGACCGATCCTTCCGGCAAACATCGCAATTATGATTATAATTTTTCCAATTTCATCGAGCAGAGACGTCGCCCCGGTTGAGAGCCCAACAGTGCCTATGGCTGAAGTCGCCTCAAAAATAAGGTTCCTTGCTGAAATCTGCTGAGTTACCTGCAGCATCAATACCACCATGAACCAGACGATCATGCCGGACACAACTATGGTTATTGCTCTGTAAACCGTAGAAGAGTGAATCCGTCTGTTTTGCGTTACAACATCATTGCTGTTGGTGATATTTGCCCAGAAGGTCATGGCAAGAATCCCAATAGTTGTCGTCTTCACACCACCGGCAGTACCACCGGGACTTCCTCCAATGAACATGAAAGCAACCATAATGAGGAAGGTCGGGCTGACAATAGCCGCGATATCAACAGAATTGAAGCCAGCTGTTCTAAGGGTGACGGATTGGAACCATGCATTATGAATTTTGTCTCCCACAGACAAACCTGACAAGACGCCATCCCATTCAAAGGCCACCATAAAGAAGGTGCCTGAGACCAACAGTATTACAGTGGTAACAAGAGCTATTTTTGCGGGTATCGGAGTTGGTTTCCCGGACATCCATTTAGGAACCAGTAGGCTGGTTGCCGGAGCCATTCCGCCGAAAATGATCAATGTAGCGACGGTATGAAGAACCAAGGCATTGGTTTGATACGGAATCAAACTGTCACTTTGCAAAGCGAATCCCGCATTACAGAAAGCTGATATTGCCGTAAAAACGCCTCGCCAAGCCGCCATGCCTATCGAGTCCCCTTCGGCGTGGAAAAGAAAAAACAGAATAACCGCTCCGATTCCTTCGGCAATAAATGTGAACCTCAGAATCGTTTTGAGGGAATGCACCAGATCTTTATGGTCGGTATCCGTCATTGAGGTAAGCAATCGTTCCTGTTTCAGACTCAATCGGCGTCCCATGGCATGCAGGGCAACGGTTGTAATACTCATAATTCCAAGTCCGCCGAGCTGGATCAGAAGAAGAATACAGAACTGTCCAAACATCGTGAAGTCGTTAGGAGTATCGAGAACAATCAAACCGGTTACGCATACCGCACTTACGGACGTAAAGCTGGCATCGACCAATTTTATTGAACCGTCGTGAGTGGATGCCGGAAGCGACAATAAAAATGTTCCTACAACACATAGTCCGGAGAAGGTTGTCAGCAGAATACGCGCAGGATGACTGAGCAAAATTTCCCACCAATGTTCCTTTTTTTCAAAAGGCTCTTTCTGCCGGGGAAACGATAGAAACACCGCTAAACTGAGAAGAAGAGCAAGACTCGGGATTCCTGTGAATCCGTTGACAAGATACGAGACAACGATCAGTGTGAATCCTGTGACGCCAAGAAGGATGCGAATCTTTGATCTCCGTTCAAACGCCCAATGCACATACAGGATGAATGCTATGAGAATGGAAACAGCCAAGGCATAAGGTGAGAAGACCGTTTTCTGAGTTTTTGTGAGCAGGTGAACCACGATAACCAGTGGCATCATTACATTGCCCCACCACGCCCTCTGCCCGCATCGACTGACATGATCATTTTTTCGGTCACGCCTGAAATGGATATGAAAATCGGCCAGAGCGAATACGGCGCTTATTAGTAATACCGTTGCTGTCAAAGCAATGAACGGATCATTGAGAATATAGGGCCAGGCAGAAGCGTAACATCCGGCTGAGGCAATGACCCCAAAAGACTTTCCTACTACAGGTTTTCTAAACAGTGTGAAAGCACACACCAGACAGGCAATAGCAGCGATCGATGCTGCCGCCAATTGCCACTTATTATCTAACAATCCTGCTCCGGCTATTGGAAACAGAAACGGAAGTGGTGAAAGAACCATCAAGGCTCCTTCAACCCCAATCCGTGATATATTCGCACGAGACCTCATTTACTATTCCTGCTCTTTACCATTCGTTGAATCTATCTTATTGTACTTATGGATTGGATTCTTGCAGTTGCCCTTATGGGCCATAAATCCGTACCCCTGATTACTTCCGCTGGTTTCCTTGTAGATGATGTATTCACAGCCATCGATCACCACGACTTCTACATCTTCGATAGCGACTTGCTTGATACCCATTTCGGCCTCTTGCTCAACCTTGGTGTCGACCTCTTTGGGAGCCTTTTCTTCGCATCCGGTAAGAAGTCCAAGTGCGATAACAGCACACATAAAAAGACGCTTTTTCATTTTTTTACTGCCTTTGTGAAACCGCTGCCAAGCAAGAGAGCAAGATGCTCGCTCTGAAAAACAGCCGCCAGCCAGGGCTCAATGTGCTTTTTCTGGAGCTCGATGCTTTTGCTGTCATCCGGGTTCTGGACATCGAGGTTTTCCTCGTTCCCGATGCGATAAACGTGAGTTCCCCATGTGTTTTTGCTCATTTCACCATCCCCCTCAGCCGGGCAAACAGCTTGTCGATATACCTGTCACGATCATTGGTCATGAACAGCACGTGCATATCCTCGAGCTCGTCCTGTGTGTTATCCCATTTCAGTTGCGGGTATCGCGTCCAGGAAAGGATGAAGCTGTTGAGGATCACGGTTGGGTCCTTCAAACGTTGCTCGACATCCTTGATCCGCTTGTGGAACAGAACCTTCTCGCTGGCGGGGCCTTCGTGCAAAAGACCGTGCGGCTCGATGAAGGTGACGTACTGTTTCCCGCCAATCAGCATCCAAAGAATGAAATCAGGGTGGAAGTTGCCCGCCTCGAAGAATCCCACGCCTTTACCCCGGCTCATGTTCCTGAGCAGGAAGAGTTCCATTCCTTCCTTTTCCAGAGCGGCTTTGTGGCCGTCGCACCAGCTCTTCAGATCGGTGACAAACTGATATTCGCTCTCGTTGAGGGCGACAGGCAGGATGGTGATTTTCCCACCGCGCCGGACGTGAAAGAGCGGCTGGAACAGGTGCTTGCCGAAATTGCAGGCGTTCAGATCACCAATCTTCAGCAGATCATCCTTCTTCTGCTCCAGATCCTTCTTGATCTGCTGAATCCCCTGGATGACCTGTTCTTCATCGCCATCCACGATGAGCTGATAGAATTCCTCCTGCGGGATGTTGTCATCATCCGGCGTCAGGTCGCGAAGCTCCAGACGCGGTTCAATGTATTCCCGTTTGCGATAGTTGTAGTAGTGATCGCAGTACCGCTTCAGAAGCTCTGACGCCACCTGCTGCAGCAAGAGCACGCCATCAAAGGTTGCCGGGTTCAGGCGGGTTTCGGGCAGGTAGAGGGTGTACCAGTTCGGGTCCCCCAGCAGACGCCTGATGCCATCCTTGGTGATGTTGAAGTTGTACCAGCTCCGTTCGCGCTTGAACCGCTCCAGCTCGAAAAAGAGCGTATCATAGTCCAGCAGAGCCAAATGCTGTTCACGCAATGACACCTTGTCCTTCTGTGTCGCCAGGGATGTACCGCGTGACTGCATGGCCTGAATGCGCGGGTACCAGTCGGCGACTACCGTGTTGTGCGTCATGTAGTCCGGGATATCCCCGACAGTGGGCACCGCTGCATCTTTCTTGAAGTCGTATTCCTTGCCGTCAGAGGCCTTCCGCTTAGGGCGAAGGATTTTAAGCTTCTTGCCGAAGTCATAGGTGACATTCAGCGGTATGGTAATGGTCTTGCGGCGCTCGTTGCCGGGTAGGCCTTCCTCTTTGAGGAACTCGCGGAACTTCTCCATGAAGTCGGCTTCGATGCCGAACACGTTGAGGGTTTCCAATTCCTCGATGAAGGTCGGCCGGAGCGGAGCATGGGAATGGCCGCTGCGCTTGAGGCTCCACTCGTAACCCTTCAAGCGGACACCACGCCCAAAGAGCTGAATAATCTGCGAGCCTTCCGAGCGCCCGACATGCATCAGGCCCATGGTGCTGACGCGCCAGCAGTCCCAACCTTCAACGAATTTCTTCGAGCCGATAAGCAGATTGACCGGTGACGTGGAATCCTTCACGGAGGCGAACATCGCCTCGGTAAAGTCACTGTCTTCCACGGTCAGTCGTGTGCCATTCTGTGCTGCCACTTCGGCCACGTGGTCGCACAGGCTCTTGGCATCACCGACGTTGATCAGACCGAAGGCCGTCTCGCTCGTGCCCACACGCAAGGCCACTTCGCCGGATTCGCCTTTGATGCGATCCAGTGACAAATGCCCGCCTGCGGCATGGTTGAACAGCCTGGCGAGAATATCCCGGTAGAGGGCTTCAACAGTTTCGCCGCCATTCATGGCCCGGGCCAGATAGGTAAAGGCCCCGGCAAAGATGTCGTTCCCATCCTTGTCCAGCAGGCCGGTATCCTGGCCTTTGCCGGTGAGGATCTCGTGCATGCGCCGCGTAGCCACTTGGCTGTTGTCGAGGAAGTCGGCGATAAACTGGATGATGAGCGCCACGTCCGTGGCCACGATCTGTTCATCCTTGCTCATCTTGCCCGATGAAACCGTGCTGCCGACAAAGACCCACAGCGGCTTTTCCAGATTGAACGGCTCGAAATCTTTCGCCTTTTCCTCGTAGATCCGGAGCTGTTGATAGAACTTCAGCAGACAGGCTGTCATATAGATCGACTGCGTCTCTTCGAATGACCCTGGCAGGTTCAGGATCTGATAATCCTTGCCGAAACCGTCCTCATAGAACCACCGGTAGGAGTAATCAAAAACGACCGTCTTGGCGTAGCTGTTCTCAAAATCGGCATTGCCTGATGCCTGAACAGCCTGCTCGAAGGTGGCCGAATACTCGAAGGTGAACCCCTTAGCGCAGAGATCGGACCGCCGGGTAAACCAGACGCCTTCCTCTTTGCCGCTCATGCCACGATGACCCTCGTCAACCAGAAGCAGGTTCTGATCTCCAAGGCTTCGCGTGGCGATGGTGTTCGGTCCCTCCTGATCAGCCAGTTTGGTGATTTCCAGAACATCCACGCGCTCAAGGCCCTGGGCCAGGCCGAACAGGCCGCCACGTGATTGCAGGTAGCTGCCTGCAGAAATATTGCTCTCCCGAAACTCGTTAATGTGTTGCTCCGAGAGACGCTCGTTGGGCGTCAGCAGGATAACCCGGGAGAGTTCTTTATCCTTTCCATGCCTTGTGGCGTAGTGCCGGTATTGCAGTAGGTTGACGTGCATCAGCAACGTCTTGCCGCTGCCGGTGGCGTTCTGCATGCAGAGCTTGTTCAGGTCATCCTCGTTGTAAGGCGGCACATCGGCGTAATCGTCCCAGTGGCGATTGAAACGCTCAACGAATGCATTGAGATCGGCAAGCAGCCCTTCACGATTGCCAAAAAAGCGGTCCAGGTAGATTTCTACAAACAGCAGGGTCAGCCACTGGTAATATTTCCAGACCACCGGCCGGTGGCGCTTTTCGTTGATCGCCTGGGTATGGCGAACGATATTTTCTTCGTAGAGGAGAATCTGTTCCTTACTCAGAAGACACTGGTCATTCCAGAAGAGCTGGCTGCTCACCAGGTTGTGATAAAACTTGTGGATATTGTCGGCATCCAGCCCCTCCATGCGCGGATCACGAATAGGCTCGGCTAATTTGTGAAAGGGGCGAACCACCTTGCCGTTGACTGTGTGTTCGGCAAGCGGGTCGATGCCGAACAGGCTGATCAACCACTGGTTGAGCAGCAGCTTGTTGCGAAAGGCGTGTTGTTTTGGACCTTTGGATTTACGCTTGGCCATGTTCGCCTCCCTGTTTTTGGTACACGCGAAGACGCGAAGACGCGAAGTTTGTATGTTTATTAACCACGCGCTGGAGTCCATCTTTAAGCAAGGGCGAACCAAAATTGATGAGCAGACCAAGCGGCAGGTTCATGAGTCGCAGATAAGTCAGAAGCTGTTTGGGGTGTACGGGATGAACCTGCTCAACGGATTTCAGCTCAACAATCAACTGGTCATCTACCAACAAATCCAACCTGAAACCCTCATTGATCTCGATTCCTTGATAAGCGATAGGCACGGGTTTCTGCCGTTCTACTTTCAATCCCCGTTTTTCAAGCATCATTGCCAAAACCGCTTCATACACGGATTCGAGCAGCCCAGGCCCCAAATCCCGATGCAATTGAAGTGCGGTGTCTACAACAATGCTCGCTACTTCCTCCACCTCTTTTCTTCGCGTCTTCGCGCCTTCGTGTGAGGCCATCATTGCTCCACCTCCCACATCCGCTTCATGAACTCTTCTTCGATGAGGCGGACTTTCCAGTTCTCGTCATCCAGCTTCAGATTGGGCAGATTGTTGCTGCCGTTGACGTAGATGGTGTCAAACTCGAAATCGCGGGTGCTGATTCGGTTTTTCTGGAACCATTCATCCAGCATCAGGTTATCCTGCTCGATATCACCCGTGAGCTTGCGCCAGACGATGAGGACCTTTTCCCGCTGGCCGTTGTTGGGGTTGGCCGGGTCCTTGGGCACCCAGCCCTCGACCTTGCGGAACCACCACGGGCCGCCTTCGTCCTGCCGGATGCGGCCATCCACCACCAGCTTGGTGTGCTGGTCCTCGGGCAGCTCCGGGTCCGCAACGCGCTTGAAAGTAGCAGTAAAGGTTTGCGGCATACCGTAATGTTCAACACGCAGACCGATCAGGTAATTAAAGGTTTCGATCAGATCCACGGGGCGGGTAACGTACTCGTCCGTCCCCGGCTTCTTGACCTCCAGTGTATAAGCGGTCGGATCGGCAAAGGCGTCGATATTGAGCAACGACTGACTGCCCCGGGTCTCCACATCCAGCAGGTAGTGGAGCATGTAGTCTTCCTTGAGCGCCGGATTCTTCAGCAGCGTGCTTTTAGTCGGCTCATCATTTAAGCGCAGGTTATTGAGCGTGTCCTCGTAGGATTCTAAGCGGATGTATTTGAAGCAGTTGGAAATCCCATCAGTCCTAGATGTCGGTTTTCCATCACTCCAAAAATTGGAATAAATGGCTTTTTGAACACGCGGCTTGGTGGCTGTATCAAAGTAGTTCCCCATTTCCACTAAGATGTATTTTCTTTTCCCATTATCGCTTCGATTTAGATTTAGTACTGCATGACCCGTTGTTCCTGACCCAGCAAAGTAGTCAAGGATGGTAGCCCTGTGATCACCAAATGTTTGTGCCCACAGTGCAGTCTCGACTGTATAGATCGATTTTGGATAGTCGAATGCCCCTCGAAGGCCCAAATCTCCAAGAACATTTGACCCATGGATGCCAGCATTGAATTTGCTGTCTGTCCAATTGCTGAAGAGCGTTTCCCTTTTCCCATCGTGATCTATCGTTTGATAAACCGTTCCACGGTCAGAAACGATCAATTCGCCATCTTGGGCTCTTTTCTTTCCAGTCAAATGGCTAGAACGCCAAACACGCTCTTCACCTTTTGAGTTGATCGGGTAAATCCGCTGGTACCCTTCGGGCGTATTCTCAGTAGGATATGCTTCCCCGAGAGGAACTGGCGGTTCAGCATCTACAATCTGATTAGTTCTTGGGTCCAGTAACAGGGCATAGAAACTCTTCCACCTGCCTGAACGGTAGTTGTTTTCTGCTGTTCCGCTCCGCATAAAGCTTCGCTCTTCCTGATAGTCATCTTTGGGTTGACCCAAATAAGATGGAGCATCTGCCGGGCTGCAAAGAATCAAATATTCGTGAGTCCTCGACAAGCGACCGCCTGCTCCTTGAGGATGGTGATTGACTACAACCACAGAGCGTTCGAGCGTGGGGAATAAGCCATCCAATAAAGCCGCCAGATTGACGAACTCGTAATCGTCGATAGCTAATCCGAAAGAATAAGTAGTCTGCCAAAATGAGGGTGTAATCCTTGCTACATTGGCAATTAAAGATAGCCAGGACGAATGCTTGTACTGGTTTTTATAAATAATTTCGGAGTGAACAGTGTTGTAAGGTGGATCGATGTATGTTGCGCGAACCTGCTTCCGATATCTTTCCTCTATCAGGTTCAACGCCTGGAAATTCTCCGAGTGAATCAGCAATCCATCGCACTGCTCATCGAAGTTCTCAATCGACGCTAACAGCCTTGCCTTAAAAGCCTCATCGAAAAAGCGCGTATCGAGTACCAGCTTGTTATTGGCCTTGAGGAACTCGACCGTCAAAGGTCGTGAGAACCCTGGACTGTGCAGTTCGGCCTGGATTTCGTCGATGGCGAACAGCTTGATCCACTCTTCACACTGCGCCTCGTTTGCTGCTACTTCCGCGAAGAGTTCCTCGGGAACCCGGTCGAGGGTGATGCAGTAGTTGGTTTCAACAATGAACTTCTTCTTGAGCCAGAGCTTTTTCTGGAAATCCTCAAGCTGGGCCAGAAAGTCGATCAGCTTGCCCGCGATCTTGCGCAGCACCTTGATCTTGGTCAGATAGCTTTCGACCGCCGGGGCGTCTGCGTTTTCAATGTCATCGAGGCGCATGACCTCGTTCTTGATGTAGAAGTCCAGCTCCCGGCGCAGAAAGCCGCCCAGGTCCTTATGGATGAAATAGTCCATGGTGTTGCGGGCGGTGTACTGGTTCACGTACTTGGCCAGCACGGGGCGCTTCTTGTCGCTGTCGGTCGGAGCGGGGACCTTGAACAGACGCAGATATTCCGCGACCTGTTTTTCGTGTTCGCCACCGGCGGCAGCCATGGCCTGGAGACGCTCCAGTATGGTCTCTACCGCCTCAGTGTTGCGCTTGTCCCGCCAGGTGTTTTCCTGGCCGGTTTTTTCCGGGTCGGGCCGGTATTCAAAATTGACGACCAGCTCGCCGGTTTCGGTCAGGGCGACGGGATTTTCGGCATGCAGAATGAAGAAACGTTTGTTGGCCTCGGAGGCCTTGACGTTGCCGTGCTCGCCCTCGGTGGCCTCGACGACGCGAAAATGGACCTTGAGCGGAGATTCATCCTCGGCACCGAGCAGGATACCGATTTGATTCTGCTGCCGCAGAGCGCGGATCTCTTGCGCCTGCCGCAAATCGAAAGTGAAGTTGGAAAAATACTCGGCGCTTTTGATGTAATACTGATCGGCGTTGGCCCAGTGCAGTTTCACTTCCTCGCCGTTGTACGGCACGGCAAAAGGCGCGGCCTTGCCGGATGTTTCCCGGGTGTAATAGCGACGGGAGATAAAGTCGCCGTCGTCGTAGTAGCGCTCAAAGAAGCGATATAGGTGGTCATACACATCGGCCTCGGCGCTGGCCGTATCCTTGACTGCATCCAGCGCGGCTTTGGCCTTTTTGACCGGCTCGGTCTCTTCCGGATTGGGTGCGCCGAAATCCTTGGCGGTCTGAATGGCCTTCTCATAGGCGGCCTGCAGCTCGGCCTTGCGGGCCTCGTCCACATCACCGAAGGCATCCGCCACGATTTTCAGCAGGTCGGTGCCGATGAAGTCCTGAACTTCCTGCGCCTTGGCGTGCATGATGCGGTAAAAGCCGAAATCGAGATCCGGCTGGTCGAGCTGGAACAGCTCGGAAAGCTTCTTCAATAGGCGGCTGCGAAGTTGTTCGGCAGATGGCATGGTTATCTCCTGATTCCTTAAATCACGCTCCACCGGATGGTGAACACCGGCGTGACAGTTGTTTTCTGTTGCATACGTTTTTCGAGCGATTCCACGAGGCGGTCGCGCTTTTCAGCAATCTCGTCCTCGATGTCGAAAATCCGCTCGCGTAAGGCGCGTTTTTTACGTTCGAGCTTGGCGATTTCTTCCTGCAGGCTATGCTGCTCCTCGATAGTGGGAGCTTGGCGGCTGCGCCGTTGCAGGTCGCGGATTTGCCGTTTGGTATCGTCCAATTCTTTTTGCGCCGCCATTTCCATGTCCTCGGCCCATTTGTCGAGCTGGTCACGGGCCTCGGAGAAGTGGCGGTTGTTCTCCTCCAGGTTTTTGGCCAGGGTCGCCTTGGCATGGCGCTCCTGCTCCCGCATGAGACGCTGTTTGACGGAATCCGGTATCTCGGTAATGGCACGGGCCTGACCGCTGCAGTTGAACAGCTTTTCGCAGGTTTCCTGGTCGATGTTGTTGCCCGCATCGTCCATTCCCGAGAAAAGCAGATACTCCTCGGAATCAAATGACTCGATGTGCATATGCTGGAGGCTCAGCCAGCCGGATCTATCCTTGAGGCGCTCCACCACCGCGATGCGTGTGGAGTGCCCGGAAATATCAAAAACAACTTCAGCGGGCGGACAAGGCCGCTTTGAAGCCTCATGGATGACATGTTCCCCTAGTGGGTGGCTCAGGCGATACAGGAACTCGCCGGGCACGTTTTCCTGAGTTTTGGAAATCAGGTGATAACGACCGTGTGAAACATGCGCGACCGGGCTGTTTTGCAGTGTGAAGGAAAAGCTCTGGTCGTCAAACTCAGCATGATTCTGCAATATGTGCCGGGTGACGGCCCAGAACAAACGGCCAATACGGTCGAGGCGCTGCTGAGTTCCGGCCAGATTCACTTTAAGGCGGTCGTGTACGTCCTCGTCGAAATGCTCCAGCAGCATTTTCCGCGTGTCGCGCATCTTTGTCTGGATCTGTTCGTCCAGCTCTGCCTGCAGCTTATCGAACGCGGACTGAATTTCCTCTGCGCTCCGACAGTCTTGGTAGATTTCCAGGATGCGGCGTTCAAAATCCACACCGGCTTCGATGGAGCCCAGAACATCATCACTGGCACCGAATACCCCTGTAAACAGATTGAATTTCTGTTCCAGCAGCTCATGGACGCGCCGGTCGGCCTCGTTGCGCTCGTTGAGGAAGTTGATAACGACCACGTCGTGTTTCTGGCCGTAACGGTGGCACCGGCCAATTCGCTGCTCGATACGTTGAGGATTCCAGGGCAGATCAAAATTGATGATGGCCGAACAGAACTGAAGGTTAAGGCCTTCGGCACCGGCCTCTGTCGCGATCAAGATACTTGCCTGGTCACGGAAGCGGTCAATAATCGCTGCCCTGAGGTCCACCTGACGAGAGCCAGTTATGCGGCCGGTATCCTTATTAGCAGCGAGCCATTCCTGATAAATCTGGCCGGAGGCATCATCCTTGTTGGTGCCATTGAAGGTCAGCACCTGACCGGCATAGCCATTCCCTTCGAGAAACTCTTTCAGCCAATTTTGGGTGCGTCTGGATTCTGTAAAGATAACGACCTTTTTGGCTGCGCCCATTTCTTCCATGGCGCTGAAACCAATATCCAGAGCCTTCAGAAGCGCTCTGGTCTTGGTATCAATGCCAAGGCTTCTGGCCCATCGAGTGTAGTCAGTGAGTTCATTGATTTCAGCATCGAGTTTTTGCAGATCGATCTGCCTGGGATGGGTTTCCGGCTTCTTTTCCGGCAATTCTGATTCCTCATCGATCAGACCATCCTCCTCGTCTTCAAGAATCTCATCCAGAAGATCGTCATCGATCTCTTCATCGGAAATCAGCAAATCAAGGGCGCTTGCGTTCTGTTTGGCTTCATCCCTCAATTTCAGCAGGCGGTCACGCATGATCTCAAGGGTCCCGGCAACGGCGTGGGGCGAGGATGCCAGAACTTTTCGGACAAGAAGAATGAGCAGATGTTTTTGCCCGGATGGGAGCGCATAGGTGTCGTCACGCATGAGATAGCTGGAAACCGCCTCATACAGCTTGTGTTCCTGCTCCGTGGGCTTGAACGGTCGGGTAATGAGTTTGCGCTCGGTGTAGCGCACGAATTCGATAACCTGGCTACGGAGCGAACGCCAGCAGAATGCGCCC
>JASGMV010000017.1 GCA_030156255.1 Desulfovibrionales bacterium | reverse complement strand
ATAAAATACCGGCCCCCGAAAGGGGGCCGGCTCTGTCAGTGGAGGGACAAACAAAGGGCGAGTCGCCGCTATCGGACGACTATTTCGCGCCAACGTTGGGGGCTTGCTTCCGGCGGCGTGCGGTTTGAGCGGCGAGAGAAAGGATAACGCCAAGCACCACGCTCAACACGGCGGCGCACAGCACCCGCAAATACGGCGGCAACAAGAACGTGATGGTGTGGGCGGGAATCCAAAAGAGGGGAATGGTTTTCTTGATCACGAACCCCCACATCACATTCCAGTCGACCTCACGCAGCAATTGGGCGATGTCCAGCTTGGAGGTCAGATATCTGAGCAGCGAACCGTTCGTATTCTCGATGCGATTGTCCGAGACCTTGTGCAGGACCATCAACACGGGCGCCCAGAGCACATTGACGGTCACGCTGATGGTGAAGGACACCAGGATGGCGGTCAATCCGAAGCCTTCCGGCGGCGTCGTGAAACCCAGAGTCTCCAGCAACGGCCAGGCCCCGGCCGCAAAAATGGTAAAGATGATGTAAACGAACACACCCAGCACGCCCCAGGCCAAGACGCGGGGCGCCAAGCCAAAGCCCTTGCGGTAGTAGGACCCGGTCTTGATCCGCAACGCCAGGCATTCGCCAAAGGTCGCCAGGACGGCGAACTTGACAAAGCTCGCCAGGTAGGGGGACTGCGTGGTCCACGCCTTAAACCACGCGAACTTGCCGGTGACCAAGGCGTAAATCAGCAGGACCACGAAAATGCACAGAAAAAGAATATCCATTTTTTTCAGTTTCTTCATCGCTCTGCCCTCATTGTGGAGTTATAGATTTCACGAAACTGCGATTTCAGCTCGCACCTGGATTTTTCAGTCCCACCACATAAATCGACATCGGCTCTTCAAATTCCGCAAACGTTTCGACGGACCAGCAGACGAAACGGCCTATCCCCGAACGGCCACTGCGTCATGACGATCCTGCAGTCGAAACGCCCCGGCGGACGGCCGTGAATCCAAACTCCACAAGTCGCCCCGCTCGATTGACTCAGAAAGGACGGCGGCCGCATAGGCAGCCGCGCAATATATGTTACAAGCATGAGGCACATGCCACATATAGGCAAAAACGGCAAGACCGAAGCAGAGCGACGTACACCAACTACTTTTCGGTCAACGCCATGAAAACAAAGAAGTCTGGACGAAATTGCAAGGACGAAATTTCGATTTTGCGTTACGAATCGTCACAAATCAAACGAAACCGGAACGGCGTCGCACGCGCCCGACGAGAGATGAAGGCGGCGGCCGACCTCAGGCGCGATACAAAAACCGGGATCATTCCTTGACGAAGCGATCCCGATTTTCATTCCTGGAACGCAAAATTCTTAGAGTTACGTTAGAGTTACGTTTGAAAAGCTCTATCCGGCGGCCTCTTCGACCTCGTCCAGCTGGCTCGGATCGAGATGCTGCGCGGCGTAGGCCTTATGGGCGCCCGACGACAGGAACAAATCCAGGATGTCCCCGTCGATGTGGCCGTCTTTGCACATGAAGCCGAGAATCTTGATGGCCATGGACAGCTTCATGGGCTTCTTGTACGGCCTGTCCTTGGCCGTGAGAGCTTCAAAAACGTCGGCCACGGCGAGGATGCGGGCCTGCAGGGGAAGACGCTCTCCGGTGATCCCCCGGGGGTAACCGGAGCCATTGAGCTTCTCATGGTGCCCCGCCGCATATTCCGCCACGCGGGACAAACGCTTGGGGAACGGCAACTCGCTCAACATCTCAAGGGTCATGCGCGCATGGTCCTCGATGACCTTGCGCTCCGCGTCGGTCAAGGAGCCCTTGCGTATGCTCAGGTTCAGCGCTTCGTCGTCCGTTAGGTAGCTCTGTCGCCGTCCGTTGTGACTGAATGTCTTCTCGGCGATCCGCCGCAGCCGCTCCGCCTTGCCCTCGTCCATGAACTCCCCGGGGGAGTTGCAGGACAACACGAAATCGCGTTCTTCGCACAGAACGTTCAGCGCCTCGCCAAAGGCCTCCTCGATGCGATGGAGCTCCGCCTCCGGCGCTCCGTTGCGGGCCAATCGGGCCAGTTTCCGGTAATGGTCCGCCTCCAGGCTTTTTTCGATCAACGCGAAGCGGGTGCGCACCAGCTCCACCCGATCGAAAATGGTCTCCAGCTTGGTGGACTTGTCCACCACGTATTCCGGTGTGGTGATCTTGCCCACGTCGTGCATCCAGGCCGCCAGCCTGAGTTCCTCAAGCTCGTCTTCGGAAAGGTCCACGGAGCCGTAAGGCCCGCTGCGCGCGCCGTTCACGGCGCCGGCGATCAGCATGGTCAGCTCCACTACGCGGTCGATGTGGCCTTTGGTGTACGGAGATTTGGCGTCGATGGCCGAAGCGATGGATCGGATAAAGGAGTACAAAAGCTCCTTGAGGTCCTGGATGAGCCGGGCGTTGGTCAGAGCCACGGCGGCCTGCGAGGCCAGGGATGCGACAAGGTCCACGTACTCTCTGGCGAAGGGGACCACTTCCCCGGTTTCCTCGTCCTTGGCGTTGAGCAGTTGCAGAACGCCGATGATGTCGTTCTCGTGGTTCTGCATGGGGATGACCAGCATGGACTTCGAGCGATAGCCCGTGGACTGGTCGTACTTTCTGGGACCGGTAAAATCGAACCCCTCCGCCACATACACGTCTTCGATATTGACGATTTCGTTGGTCAAGGCGGCGTAAGAAGAAACGTTCTGATGATTGGGGCAACCGTCGTCTTTGTACATGGGAACCGGCGGCAGCGTGATTTCGACCCCGCTGGTCCCTCCCATCCGAGTCTTCATGGTGTCGTTTTGAAGAATCACGAAATCAAGACGGCGACCTGAATCGTCCACGATGTACAAGGTGCCGCCGTCCGCGAAGGTGAGATCGCGGGCCTCGTTCACGATCATTTCAAGCAGCCTGTCCACGTTCTTTTCGCCGGACAGGGCCAAACCGATCTCGGCCAGCTTTTCAATGTGCTTCAACTGTGCGCCCGCGTAAAACTTCACCTCGTCCACGACGGACTGCAGCAACCTTCCGAGCTTGCGATCCTGGACGCCGAACTGGAGCTCAAGCTGTTCGCGCGCCGCGAGGCCTTGCGCGCCATTCTTCGAACCGCCGTCTTTATTCTCCATGTCCCCCTCCTGATCAAGGAAGTCTCCATCCTGCGATCACGCCAATTTTTTGCAATATGCTCGGAGGCGTATTATTTTGAATCGATGTAAGGTAACATACTTCTTCGCTGCAATAAACTCCTTGCCCGGGGCCCGCAGCGCTTCTTGCGGGGTTGCCCAGGATTCGGGAATAGTTTAAAAGTTTGCCTCCAAGGAGCGCCGGAAACCGGCGCAAGCCTCACAACATCATTCGAGCCAGCATGCCAGACAATCCCCACCTGAAGCGTATTCTCACCGGCCTGGCGCTTATTATCCCTCCGGCCGCAGCCATCATCTTTCGCGGCTGGGTGCTGGCGACGGTGCTGGTGGTGGTGGTCGCCCTCGCTCTTTGGGAGTTCTATTCCCTTTTCGCAGAACAGAAAGCAACGCGAATGGACCTGCGGCTCAAAATCGGCTGCATGGGGTTGGGCGCCCTGCTTTTGGCCGCCTGCGCCAGCAAACGATCCGAATTCATCCTGTTGGCCCTGCTTTTCTCCTTTTGGGCCGTGGCCATGCACCTCTTGTTCGATTACAGCCGCAATCCGGAAAATTTCGAAATTCAGCCCGGCCTGACGGCGCTCATGGGCCTGCTTTATCTGCCGCTTTGCCTGCAATGCTTTCTCTGGATGCAGCCCTTGGCCATGGTTCTGGTCCTGGCCGCCACGGCCGTTTCGGACACGGCGGCCTTTTACACCGGCCATCTGGTCGGCGGCGCCAAGGTATGGACGACCGTCAGCCCGAAGAAGACCTGGGCCGGCAGCTTCGGCGGCTGCGCCGCCTGCGTGGCCTTGACCGTGGTTTTCGGCCTGTTGTTGGGCCAGGCGCCGTGGTGGGCTTGGTGCGTCCTCGGCCTGGCCATGAATCTCGCCGCGCAATTCGGCGACTTCTTTGAATCCGTCCTCAAGCGCAGCCTTGGCGTCAAAGACTCCGGGCGCCTGCTGCCGGGACACGGCGGCATCCTGGACCGCATCGACGGCCTGCTCTTCGCCCTGCCCGTCTACCTGTTGGCGGAAAGCATCTATCCGTTTTTCGGCGCCGGAGGCGCGACTCCGTGAAGACCTATATTTCTCCCTGGCCGGCCGACATGGCCGCGCCGTCCTTCCCGAGACGTCTGTCCATCCTGGGCGCCACCGGCTCCATCGGCCTCAGCGCCCTCAAGGTGGTGTCCGAACATCCCGACCTGTTCACCATCGTCGCCCTAGGCGCCGGGCGCAACGTTCAGCGGCTGGCCGAGCTGGCCGCAACTTGGCGTCCCTCTCATCTGGGGATTGCAGACCAACCGGCCGCGGACGAACTCGCCGGCCTGCTGCCGGCCGGCTACGCCCCTGAGATTCACGTGGGAGAGCAAGGCTCCTGCGAGCTAGCCTCTCTGGACGAAGCCGACGTGATCCTCTCCAGCATCGTCGGCGCCGCGGGATTCCCCCCCACCCTGGCCGCGGCCCGCGCCGGGAAGATCATCGCCCTGGCCAACAAGGAATCCCTGGTCCTGGGAGGACACATCATTCGCCGGGTCTGTCGTCGAAGCGGCGCCGTGGTCCTGCCGGTGGACTCCGAGCACAATGCCATTTTCCAATCCCTGGCCGGGCACGACGCAGAAGACGTCCGGCATCTGGTGCTCACCGCTTCCGGAGGCCCTTTCCGGACGCGCGACAAAGCCTTCCTGCAGCAGGTCACGCCGGACCAGGCTTTGAACCATCCCAACTGGTCCATGGGCGCCAAGATCAGCATCGACTCCGCGACGCTCATGAACAAAGGCCTGGAGGTCATCGAAGCCTGCCATCTTTACGGGCTCCCCCCGCAGGCCGTCAAAGTGGTGGTCCACCCGCAGTCCATCGTCCACTCGCTGGTGGAGTACGTGGACGGCTCGCTCATCGGACATCTCGGGACGCCCAACATGATGATCCCCATCGCCCACTGCCTCTGCTACCCCAAGCGGGTCTCCTTGCCCCTGAAGACGTTGAGCCTGGCGGAAGCGGGCTCCTTGACTTTCGAGGAGCCCAAGCAGGACCTGTTCCCCTGCCTGCGGCTGGCCTTTGAGGCTTTCGCCGCCTCCAAAAGCCACCCCATCGTGCTCAACGCGGCCAATGAAGTGGCTGTCGCCTTGTTCCTTCAGGAAAAAATTCCCTTCCTGCGCATTCCCGAACTCATCGAACAGGCCCTTGAAGCCCATGAAGCAGTGGATGTGGAGGAGCCGGAGCACATCTTGGAGATCGACGCCCGCTGCCGCAGAAACTTGCTCGAACGCCTTGCCGGAGGAAGCAACGTCCGATGTTGAGTGTTGTCGCCATTGTACTGGTCCTGGGCGGACTCATCTTTTTTCATGAGCTGGGGCATTTTCTGGTGGCCCGGGCTCTGGGGGTAGGCGTCCGGACATTCTCCCTGGGATTCGGCCCCAAACTGCTCTCCTTTCGCCACGGCCGCACGGAATATCGACTTTCCGCCATTCCATTGGGCGGCTATGTGCACATGGTCGGGGAGCAGTTTCTCGACGAAGGCGGCGAGCTGGACCCGGATTTCTCGGCCAAGGAGCATTTCATGCTTCGGCCGCCCTGGCAGCGCATGTGCGTGGTGGCCGCCGGCCCCTTGTTCAATTTCCTGCTGGCTTGGCTGCTGTTCTGGATGCTGCTTGCGGCCCAAGGCAAAATGGTCTTGCCCCCGATCGTGGGAGGACTGCAGGAAGGCGGACCGGCCCACGCCGCCGGGCTGAAACCCGGCGACTCCATCCTGGCCATCGACCAGCATCCGATCAAGACTTGGGGGGAAATGGCCGACGCGATCCAGACCCATGGAGCCGCCCCCCTCAACCTGACGATTCAGCGCGAAGGAAAGACGTTCACCCGGCGCATCACTCCGGAAATACAGCAAGACGTCAACGTGTTCGGGGAGACCGTGCACAAGGCGCGCATCGGGGTCATCGCCACCATGAACCAAACCATGCGCGTCCAGGTGCCGTGGGTGGAGGCCTTTGGCGAAGCCGGCAAGGAGACTTGGCGCACCACCGTCTTCCTGGTGGAAGGCGTGATCAAGATCGTCGAACGCATCGTGCCCCTGGAGAAGATCGGCGGCCCCATCATGATCGCCCAGCTTGTGAGCGAACAAGCCCATAAAGGCATCTACGACCTGCTGTTCATCACCGCCATCATCAGTCTGAACCTGGGGCTCATCAACTTGTTGCCCATCCCCATTCTGGACGGCGGGCATCTTCTTTTCTTCGCCCTGGAGATCGTCCTGCGCCGTCCCGTCAATGAACGCATCCGGCGGCTGGCCACCCAGGCCGGCCTGGTGGTCATCCTGGCCCTCATGGGGTTGGCTATTTATAATGATCTCGCTCGAAGCCTCAACAACACTCCCCTCTGATCCCATCCTGCTGCTGGGCGGTTGCGAGCGCCGTCTGACGCTGGGGATTTTCAAGGCCGAGCCGGGTCCGAAGGCCAGGCTTCTAGCCGCCCAGCAATGGGAGGCGACGGGCCGGATGGCCGAAATTCTGGGGCCGGCCCTGGACCGGATGCTCGAACTTCTCAAACTCACGCCGGAAGGCATCGGCGGGCTGGTTTGCACACGCGGACCGGGAAGCTTCACGGGATTGCGCATCGTTCTGGCCTTCGCCGAAGGCTTCAGCCTCTCACGCAGACTACCGCGCGCCGGCCTGTCCCACATGGAGGCCCTTGTCCGCTCCGCTCGGTCCAGCCTCGCCAGACGAAGCGTGGTGCTGACCCACGCCAGGACCAGACAGGTTTACGTCCAGGTCTTCGAAGGCTTGGCGCCTGCGAGCAAAATCAGCGTGGTGGACGTCGCCGAAGCCCAGCAGATCGCGCTGCAGGGACCGCCGGCGCAGACCACGGCCCTGGGCAGCGGCCTGCGCCGCAACACCGGGCTGGCCAAAGCCCTTGAAGACAGCGGCGTCCGGCTGCTGGACGATCGATTCGACGAACCATGCGCCCAGGCGATAGCCGATTTCGCCCTGGAAGCCGAATTCCGGGACGAGCCCATCGAGCCTTTGTACCTACGCGCCTCGGACGCCGAAGAAAATCTGGCCGGAATCGCCCGTTCCCGCGGAATCAGCCCTGAACAGGCGGGCCGCGCCCTGGACGCGGCCCGCTCGCCCCGCGACTGATCCTTTGCAACGAAATTTTTTTTGATCTTCCCCCGCCTCTTCGCGAGCTTATTCTCATTAACTCATTAAACTTTAATGAGTTAAGTAAGAAAAGAAAAATTTTCCTCCATTCTTCAAATAGCGCCGCCAGCCTAAAGTTTCCGTCGTTGCCGTCGATGAGATGAGCAACGACGGAAAGTTCTCAAGTAAAAAACTCCCCAACGGCTCGATGAACCGAGCAAAACCAACGGCAAGGAAGCCGAAGTAACTTCAAGGAGGAAAAAAACATGGCTCTCGTTATCAACCACAACTTAATGGCGATGAATGCGGCGCGCAACCTGAACAATTCGTACGACGCGTTGAGCGTGTCCACTCGCCGGCTGTCTTCAGGCCTGCGCATCGACAACGCATCGGACGACGCGGCCGGTCTGGCTGTTCGCGAACTCATGCGTGCGGACATCACGTCCCTGCACCAGGGCGTTCGCAACGCCAACGACGCCATCTCGATGATTCAGACCGCGGACGGCGCGCTCTCGGTCATCGACGAAAAGCTCATCCGTATGAAGGAGTTGGCGACCCAGGCGTCCACGGGCACCTACACCTCCGCCCAGCGCATGATCATCGACTCCGAGTACCAGGCCATGGCTTCGGAAATCACCCGTATCGCCAACGCCACGGACTTCAACGGCATCAACCTGCTCAACGGCAACCTCTCGGGCGCGAGTTCCGACCACGACGGCTCCACCCTCACGCCAACCGGTCCGGCCAAGATTCACTTCGGTACGGCCAACGACTCGGCGGAAGACTACTACTACGTCTCCATCGACAACTCCACGGCTTCGGCCTTCGGCTTGGGCCTCGGCGCCGCCAGCACTGCGACCGGGCGCTCCATCTCCACCCAGGAGCTGGCCCAGAATGCTTTGACCGCCCTTACCGACGCCATCGTGTCCAAGGACCAAATCCGCGCCAACCTGGGAGCCCTTCAAAACCGGTTGGAGAACACCATCACCAACCTTGAGATCCAGGGCGAGAACCTGTCCGCCGCCGAATCCCGGATTTCCGACGTGGACGTGTCCACGGAAATGACCGAGTTCGTGCGCCAGCAGATTCTGACCCAGTCCGCGGTGAGCATGCTGTCCCAGGCCAACAGCCTGCCGCAGATGGCCCTGTCGCTCATCGGCTAACGATAGCGTCAGCCTCGTTCACCACTGTCAAGCAACAACCGGCCGGGCTCCGACAGGGGCTCGGCCGGCCTCATAAGCAGGTGGCGCTAAAATTGCAAAGTCTCGATCGGAAAACTCAAGCAGGCATTTTTTTCCGGCGAGGACACCACCATGAGCGACTACACCTCGGGAAGCATTACCTTTAGCGGCATTGCCTCCTCCACAGATTTCGACACCTTGATCGAAGGTCTCCTTGAGGTTGAAAGCTATACATTAGAAAAATATGAGGACTGGCTCCAAACCTGGGAAGATAAGGTCGCGGCGTTGCAAGATCTCAATGCGCAACTGCTGGAGCTGCAGGACACCCTGAGCTCCATGGACACGCCGAACGAATTCGAGGTGAAGTCCGTCACGGTGTCCAACTCCGCCTATCTCACGGCGACGGCGGACAGCGACGCGGAAAGCGGAAGCCACACCATCACCGTCAAGCAGCTGGCCGCCAACGACATCCTGGTCCATGACACCGGATATGCTTCCGAAGACGCCTCCGTCAACAACTCCGGCTCCAACGCCACCTTTTCCTATACGTACCAAGGCGAAACCTACACCGTCGACGTTTCCGACGGAGCCACGCTCGGAAATCTCACCGACATCATCAACAACGATACTGAGAACCCGGGCGTCCGAGCCGCCGTCATTTCCGATGGAGAGAATTATTATCTCCAGTTGAGAGGCCTGGACCTGGGATCCGACGCGCAGGTGGAAATCAACGACGCGGGCACCACCTTGTCGGGCTTCGACTCCTCAAGCTTCGACAATACCCAAGAAGCGGCGAGCGCCCTGTACAAGATCGACGGCTGGCCCAGCGGCTCGGACTCGTGGATCAGCAACGCCTCCAACACCATTTCCAATAGCCTGTCCGGGATCAACATCAGTCTGAAATACGCTGATTACGACAATCCGGTGACCATCACCTTGACCACGGACGTGGATACCGACGCCATCAAGGAAAACATCGAAACCTTCGTCGAGCAGATGAACGCCATCCGGACGTCGATTCAGGACCTCACGGCCTACGATGCAGACGCGGAGGAAGGGTCCATCTTCACGGGCAACTACGGCGTGCAGCAGTTGGTCGGCCAACGACTCAAAGATATCGTCGCCAGCATCGGCGTCGGCTTCGAGTTTTACGACGCAGATACCGGCACGGGGGATATCTACTGCAGCCTGGCCGACCTCGGCATTCTGACCAACGCCGACGAAGGGTCCTCCCTGTGCGGATTGTTGGAAATCGACGAAACAGTCCTGGATGAAAAACTGGCGGCCGACCCGGACGCCGTGACCGCTATTTTCGCCGCCTACTACGACGGCCAATCCAACTCCTCGGACATGGCCTACAACTCTTACATTGAGGACATCACCAAGGCGGGCGTCTACGACGTCTCCTACACCGTCAGCGGAGGATCAATCGTATCCGCCACCATCAACGGACACGAGGCCGACATAGACGGCTGGATTCTCACCGGCGCCTACGGCCAGGACGAAGGAGGCCTTTCGATCACGGCCACCAACCACGCGGACGGGACCTATAACGGAAGCGTGTCCCTGAAGCTCGGCAAGATCGGCGAACTGGTCAATACGCTGGAGGACATGACCAGCGAAGAAACCGGAGCCATCAACATTCTGGAAGACAACTACGACGACATCATCGACAACATCGAAGACAAAATACTAAGCGAAGAAGAGCGGCTTTCCAACTATGAACAACGGTTGACGGACAAATTTTCACGGCTTGAGACGACGCTCGGCGAATACAGCAACATCAGCGCGACGCTCACCCAGCTGATCAATCAGATGGGCAGCAGCACTTAAGCCTTTTCAACGCATTGTAAGGAGTTCCCATGCAAACGGCCGCCCACGCCTATCTCGCCACCCAAGTCAACACCACAAGCCAGGGCCAACTGTTGATCATGCTCTATGACGCGGCGATCAAGTTTCTCAAGCAGGCGAAAGTGTATATTGAGAAGAGGGACTACGCGCAAAAAGGCATTCTCATCTCCAAGGCCCTGGAGATCGTCGGCGAACTGTCCAAGAGCCTCAACCGGAATCAGGGAGGCGAACTCTCGGCCAACCTGCTGCACCTCTATTTCTATTGCCAATCCAAGCTGCTCAAGGCCAATCTGAAGATGGACATCGACCTCATCGACGAGGTCATCGCCATCCTCGCCGGTCTGCGTTCGGCTTTCGCCGAGATCGTTCCCGAGTACGAGGGCAAGGCTCCGGCGCCGCAGGCGGCGGCTCAACCGAAACTGCGAACCGCTCCTGCGCCGCAGCCGATGGCGACGCTGCAAATGCAGGAAAACCAGGCGGCGTCCATGATCGCCCCCTCGCGCCCCGCGGCTCCCGGGCTCAAGGTCGCCGGAAAAACCATTGCCGGACCAACCGGACGCTACGGCGCCGGAGCGTCGGCGAAGGCGACGGCGGCGGTTTCCTCTACGCCCCGAAACAAAGCCCAGCAAAATCCCGTCTCGTCGCCCAAGGACCAAGGCAAGCCCGCCGCCATGGACGCCTATTCCCGGCAATCGCCGCAACACGCCGACGCCCACCCCAAACAAGCGACGCGGGCCGAAGCCCGGCATCCGCAGAAGGACGCGCCCTCGGATAGGGAGCAGGCGCCGATGACGCCGACGTCTCCCCCGGACGCCGAGAAGGCCTCCTCCCCGCTTTCTCCGACGTTGCGCCGGGCCGCCAACGCCTACATGAACGCGCGTTGATTTACTTTCCGCCGAAAACACGCCATAGTTCGGCATGTCTTCAAAGCCGATCCGCGTGTTGCACGTCTGCAAGGGCCTTGGCCTGGGCGGCACGGAAAAGGCCATGCAGCTCTATGTCACCCATCTGGACAAGAGCCGCTTCGAAATCCTCGTACTCGCCCTGGGCGACGGAGACCGCCGCAAGCTGATCCGGGACGCCGGCGTCCCCGTGGTCGTCTCCGCGGATCCCTACCCGATCCTGAACAAATTCAAGCCGCGCATCATCCACATCCACCGGGCCGGCTGGCCCGAGCCGGACTTCATGCGGCCGTTTCGCCTCAACCCGCCGGAAGCGATCGTGGAGACGAACGTATTCGGACGATTCGACGATTCCCCTTCGGGCCAAATCATCGACTGCCACATCTTCATCTCCCGTTTCTGCCGGGAGCGCTACGCCGCGCTGCACCATGTCGACGCCGTTCCACCGGGCTACGAAGTCCTGTACTATCCCGTGGAGACCGACCTGTACGAATCCCACTCTCCGGCCGATCGAGACTTTTCCCAGCCCGTCTTCACGCGCGTCTCCCGACCCGACCCCGGCAAATGGTCGCGCATCGCCATGGAGTTCTTCCCCCTGCTGCTCAAGGAAATTCCGGAGGCGCGCTACCGCATCGTGGGCATGATCCCCGAGGCCGAAGCGTATTTCCGGGAGCAAGGGGTCATGGATCGCGTGGAGGCCCATCCGCCCGTGCTCACGGACGAGGAGGTCTGCGACTTCCACGCCGAATCCTGCCTGTTGGCCCACGGCAACGACACGGGCGAAAGCTTCGGGCTGGTCATCGCCGAAGCCATGGCCGCAGGCCTGCCCGTGGTCACGCATCCGGCCGAAGGCCTGCGGGACAACGCGCAGCTCGAACTGGTGGACCACGGCGTCACCGGCCTGCATGCGGCCACGGCGGAGGATTTTGCAGGGGCCGTGGCCTGGTTGCTCAAGCATCCCGACGAGGCTCGCAAAATGGGCCAAGCCGGGCGGACCAAGGCCAGGGAGCAGTTCCGGGCCCAACACATCGCCCGCGGCCTGGAGGCTATTTACGACGGCCTGCTCGAAGCCCGGGCCGCACGGCCATGACCCTCGACGAGCTTTTCCGGGCCGCCCGGGCATACACTGCCGCCGTATTGTCCTACAATCTGGACGGCGAATCGCCCGCTCCGGTCCGTCCCGCGCCGGCCGAAGAGCGCCGCGCCAAAGCCGAGCGCACAGCGCGGCTGGCCGACAAACGCAACGCGCGCAGCATCATTCTCCTGGGCGCCGGCGCGGGAGGATTCGCCGAAGACCTCGCCCGATGCTCCGCCCTTCCCGTCGTGGTCAGCGAAACCTCCGCAACCAGGGCCAGGAGCCTGCTCCGGGAAGGACGACTGCAACGCCAAAACCTCGCGTTGCTGGCCGACGCCTCGCCTTGGGCGCATCTGCTGATATGGACCATGGCCGGCCTGACGCCGGAAAATTCGATGACCGCGCTCAACCCGGAGCTGGCCCCTGAGGATCGCGCCGAGGCGCAAAGCCTGCAACGGACTTTCGCCGGCGCCAAAATTCTGGAGATCGACGCAAAGCCTTCCGCAGCCGCGGACATCGCCTTGACGGCCATGCTCCATCCCGAGGAGCCGAACTTGGCCGATTTCTTTGCCCACGCGCCGAAATCGACAAAAAACGCGGCCGTGCTGTGGGACGCCGAAACGCCTCCCGAGAATGTCTCGACGCCGACGAACCTGCTCCAGGCGGCCCACCCCCTGGGAGAAGATTTTTCCGTTCAACGCAACCGCATGCTGCAGTTGGCCGGCGACGGTTGGGTGTTCTACCTGGACGCCGACGAACGGACGCCGGTCGAGCTGGACCGGATGCTTCCGGCGCTGGCGAGCCTGCCGGGCGTCCATGGCGTGCACGTCCCGAGGCTGACCCTGTTCCCGGACGACAAGCGCTTCAAGGTCGGCTACGGCCTGTGGCCAGACCTCCAACTGCGCCTTTTCCGCAAAGGGCCGAACGTCCGCTTCGAGCGCCCCATCCACGAACGGATCACCGGGCTTCCCGGCCCCCGGGCCATCGTCCTGGACGCCTTCATTCTGCACTTGAGCCGGCTGCTCAAGCGACCCGGCGAAATCGAAGCCAAGCTGGCCCGATTCGACAGAGCGGGCGCCGCCCGGCACCGATTGAACGCGGACTACCCCACGCTCCCGACCGAATGGTTGGCGGGGCTTATCCGGCCTGAAGCGCCGCGGGTGCTGGTGGTGTAATCAGCCGAGCGCCAATTTGGGGCAGGCGCTCTTGCGGGGCGAGAACTGATCCAGGAGCGGCGCCGGACTCAAAAGGTCCGGGGCGAGCCGCTTCAAAATAAGCGCAGGCTTCTCCACGGCCTCGGCGTCCACGCCAGCCGCGCGCCGGCAATACAACTCTCCCCAGTTGGTGGCGTAGACCGCCATAAGGCGCTCCAACTTCTTGAGCTTCGGCGGAGCCTCCAGGTTGAGTACAAACAACGCCCGGGTGATGCGCTCGGCTTTCAGCGTCTCGGCCGGGGAAACTTCGAAAATCTCCTTGGCCGGGAAAAACCCCCGAAGCTTGTCCATGAGCGCCTGGACATCCGACGCCGAAAGCGGAGCGATATCTCCGTCGCACAACAGGCGCAGATCGCCATTGCAGAGGTTGTTGGCCGCAAACCAGACCAACAACCGCACGGGGTCGTCGTCCCGGCGGATCTCCAGCATGTCCTTGCGGGTCGATTTGACGCCCTTGGGGCAGCCCTTGACCAGCCACTGCGTTTTCTTGCCCACGGCCTTTTCCGCGGAAAACACCAGCTCGGAAAAGGCGGCGTCGCCTGCGTCGAAAAAAGGCAACCGCTCCACCTTGCCGGGTTTGGCGGCGAAGGCCGCGAAAATTTTCCGGCCGAGCGTGGTCAAATCCTCGCTTGAAATCAGACGCGAGTCCCCGGAGACGGACAATTGCTCCTGGATGCGTCCGTAGGCGCCCATCATGAAACGGTTGACCATGCCGGCAAGCTGGGCGGCCCGTTCGAACCCGGCGCCATCCCGGGCCTTGCCGGCCGCCTCCTGGTCCGTGGCCTTGGGACCGAACAGCAACCGGACCAATTGATCCTCCTCCGCACGATGCGGAAATCCCAGAACGGCGTCGAACCGCTCCAGCTTGGCCTTGTGCGCAAAGGCCTCGCGAACGAGCCGGACCGCCTCCTTGTCCTCAGCCGCCCAGTACGTTTCGGCCAGCTCCTTGAACAAGGCCGCATAGGGGTCCACCTGGACCGCCCCTCGCCTGCGATCAAAAATGTTGGCCTTGATGCGCTCGCAAAGCATGAGGCCGCCCTGGTCGCTCTGGCGGGCGTACTTTTCCAACAATCCCAGCTTCATGACCGATTTGTAGGGGCTTTTCACAGCCTTGACGATCTGCCACAGGCAGGCCCCGAAATATTCGCTGGGCGGAATGGAGCCCAAATAGCCCGCATCGCACAACCGAGGCCGGCCCGCCAAAGGATAATCCCTGCTACGGTCATACAAGGCCTTGTACGACGCCTCGTCGATTCCGGGGGGCGTAACCCACCAGAAGAGGCGGCGCCCCGCAATCCGCACCGCCGTGCGGTAAAATTCCTCCTTGAGCAGCAACGCCTGCGCCGATCCGGAGCTTTCTTCGTCGGAAAGCCCGAAATCGTTGGCCCGCACGTCGTTCATATCCATGGCGAAAAAATGGACTTCCAGGCCGAACGCCTCTTCGGCCCAGCGGCTCAAGGCGTCCAGCTTGGTCCGAAGCCGGTCCAAGGCTTCATCGGGTTGGCCGGCCATGTCGCAGCAGACCCAGTAGTCCACATCCGATTGCCCTGTCTGAGCCAGACTGCCCAACGAACCGATGGCGTACACGGCTTCGATGGCGAGGGCCTCCCCCGGTTGCTCCGTACGGCCGTCGGGAAAAAATTCCTCGGCCAGCCGCAAGGCCGAATATTTCGGAGCATAGCCGTCCACAGCGCATCCCGGAACGCCGGGAATCCCCTGGCGCAGCTCAAAGGCGTCGGTGTGCAACAGGTACGGGAGCAGCTTGAAAAAATCCGCCTGGCGGGGCGCCATCTTTTCAACGCCCCAACGCCGACGGCGGTGGTCGTTGGCCGCCATCGCCTCTTCGCGCCGGGCGACGTCCAGCTCCAGGAGATAGGCCCGCGCGGTATCGGCTGCGAACGCGGCCCCGGAGCTCAAAGCCTCGGCCCGGACTTCCGAATCGGGCGCTTCACACAGGACGGCCATCCCCGCCTCCCGGCTGCGGCGCTCTGCGGCCAGCAAAACCGGGTCGTCCGCCTGGCATCCCACAACGCGCATCCCGGGAGCGGCGGCGTTCGTAAATTCGCATTCCAAAACATCGCTTCGGAAAAAGGCCGCCTGCGACAGGCGGACGTCCTCGCACTCCAGTCCGAGCAACCGGGAATCGCGCACGGCGGCGCCGGACAAATCCACGCCCCGCAGGAGGGAGGCCTCGAACCGGCACCGGGAAAACGCCGCCCCGGCCATCGTGGAGATTTCCAACCGGTTGGCCGAGCCGTTGCATTCCTCAAAGGCCGCTCCGGCGAACAAAGTGCGCCGGAGCCTGCAGTCGGTAAAAAGTGTCTTTTCCAACTGCGCGAGGCTGAAATCGCAGCTGTCGAAAGCGCATTGCTCAAACGTGCAGTCCGCAAACCGGGCCTGATCGAACCAGACGCCGCTGAAGTCGCATTGGCTGAATACGCAGTTTGAAAACCCTGAAAGGCCGCAATCGACGTTGGAAAAACGAACTTTCTCGAAGCGGACTTCTTCCAGACGGCCGCCGGAAAGGTCCGTGCGAACAAAGGCTTTGCCGCAGACGGAGGCCCCGCGCAGCACGCTTCCACCCAATTTTTGGTCGGAGACGTCGAATCGCCCATCCAGAGCCCGCGCCAACGCTCTCTTATGATGCAAGCCTTTGCGGGAGAAGAGCCCTCCCCAGCCCTGCTCCCGGGACGCCCGGGGCGCCAGCCCCGCCACGGAGAGCGGGGACACGTCCGGAACGGGTGACGCCTGCGCATCGTCCAGCGCCTTCTTGAGCGCTGCGGCCTGCTTCGCTCCGAGTTGATGGACGCCGCTTCGCGCGGCCCCCCTGGCGCATTCGCGGACAAAGGCCGGCGCCAAACGGCAAACTGCGGAAAAATTTTCGGCCAGAACCAGTGTTTGATCTTTGAGCGGCAGGCCCTCGATAAATTGTTCGAAACCCGCCGAGGAGGATATCGCCATCCGCAGGCCGACGGCCCTGCGCAGTCCCGGTTGGGTCTTGTACAATCCAGCGGCCGCCAGCCCCGTATTGCGCCATTGCAGCGCTCTCAGGCCGTCCAGGCAGGCGAGTTGGAGTTCGGGGCCGGCGGTTTTCAGCCGCTCAACAACCGCCTTGGCCACCAACTGGTTGCCCGCGACGGACAGCGAGCAAAGCAGCGGGATGGTCCAAACCGCCGTCGCATCCGAAACGCCGGCGATCCGCACGGCCAGGCGCGCCGTGACGGAATCGTCCTCCAGAGCCGCGGCGGCGAGGCAAAGATCGCCGAACATCACATCGCCCATGGGCCGGCCCAGTTTCCGATTCAGCCATTTACCGAACTCGCCGCGCAGCAACGCACGCTTGACGGCGTAGGCGGCCGGCGCCTCCTCGCGGCCAAGCAGGACCAGACAGCCCAGAACTTCGTGGGGATCGCTGCCGGCCAAGAAGTCCAACAATTCCCGCGCCCATCCCATGAGCGCCCGGTTATTACTCCCCGGGCGCGCCAATAACTCGTGCGCCATCAGCAACCGCTCGACTCCGGAAAGGTCCTTGAGCGCGCCCGTGAGCTGGGGCAAGGTGTAGGCCGTGGAGGTTCGCAGATACTCGCAGAGACAGAGGCGCCCCATCCCTCCAAGGCGCAGCAGGGTCTTGACGCAGAGCCGCAGCAAAGCCGCGTCGCCGGAGTCTTCCTCCAGCAGTTGGTGGACCAGGACGGCGGCGACGGAGCAGGAAAGCGCCGGGGCCGGGCCCGCCTCCAGAGCTTCCGGCTGGCCCGCCAGCTCTTGCAGCAGATCGAAGGGGCGCGCAGGGGCCGAATCGAAAAAGGCCGAGCGAACTCTCAGCGCCTCCACGATCCGGGAGGACGGATGTTGCTGGTCGGTCATCATGTTCGGTTGTGCGAAAAACGGGGGCTGTGCATGGTTGCGTTCGACAGAAGTGGTGTAGCCTCCAAAAAGCAAAGATGCAATCGCCCCGCCGACGCGGCCGGCCGTCAACACCTGTGCTCCTGCAACAGTTCCTTATTGCTCTTCCCGGATATATAAGGATAGGAGAAAGAGGTGGAAAATTCGCCCTGAAAGCGTCTCAACCAAGGAGGACGGAAAGAATGGACAAGCGAGAGGCGTACATTGCCTGGTTCGAGGACCTGACCATATCCGACGTGGACATCGTGGGCGGCAAAAACGCCAGCCTTGGAGAAATGTACCGCAATCTTACCGGCCGCGGCGTGAACATCCCCAACGGGTTCGCCATCACGGCCAAAGGGTATCGACACTTTCTGGGCGAAGCCGGAGCCTTTGAGCGTATCCGCGAAATTCTGGACGGCCTGGACACCTCGGACATGGACAACCTGAGCGACCGGGGCTCCAAGATTCGGGCCTTGATCCGCAACCTGGAGTTTCCTTCCGACCTGCGCCAGGCCGTCGGCCGGGCCTATGCGGAGTTGGAGGAGCGCTACGGCAAGCGCTGCGACGTCGCCGTGCGGTCCTCGGCCACAGCCGAAGACCTGCCGGACGCCAGTTTTGCGGGCCAGCAGGAGACCTATCTCAACATCCGCGGCGAGGAGGACCTCCTGGACGCCTGCCGCCGCTGCTTCGCCTCCCTGTTCACCAACCGGGCCATCAGCTACCGGCAGGACAAGGGATTCGACCACTTTTCCGTCTATCTTTCCATCGCCGTACAGAAGATGGTGCGCTCGGACCTGGCCAGCAGCGGCGTCATGTTCACCATCGACACGGAGTCCGGATTCCGCGACGCGGTGTATCTGACCGGCGCATGGGGACTGGGCGAAAACGTGGTTCAGGGCGCGGTGAACCCGGACGAATGGTACGTGTACAAAACCACCCTCAAGCAGGGATTTTCTCCCATCATCATGCGCCGCATAGGCCAAAAGGCCATCAAGATGGTCTACACCACGGACGCCAAGCAGCCCACCAAGAACGTGGCCACGCCGGACGAGGATCGCCGCAGGCTGGTGCTGAACGACGAGGAGGTGGTGAGGCTGGCGCGCATGGCCGTGACCATCGAGGATTATTACTCCGAAAAGGCCGGGCAACTTCGTCCCATGGACATCGAATGGGCCAAGGACGGCCAGACCGGCGAACTGTTCATCGTTCAGGCCAGGCCCGAGACCGTGCACGCCCTCAAGGATGCGGCCACCATCACCAAATTCGTGCTCAAGGGGCAAGGCAAGGTGCTGGTCGACGGCCAGTCCGTGGGCGACCGCATCGGCGCAGGCCAGGTCCACATCATCAAGCAGGCCAGCCTGATCAGCGAGTTCAAGCCGGGCGAGGTGCTGGTCACGGACATGACCGACCCGGACTGGGAGCCGATCATGAAATCGGCTGCGGCCATCGTCACCAACCGCGGAGGGCGCACCTGCCACGCGGCCATCATCAGCCGGGAGCTGGGCATTCCCTGCGTTGTGGGCGCGGGAGACGCCACCGAAAAGCTTGAAGACGGCCGCATGGTCACGGTGGACTGCTCCAAAGGCTCCACGGGATACGTTTATGACGGCGAGGTGGCCTTCGAAACCCAAAAAACAGACCTCAAGGAACTGCCCCAGATCAAGACGCAGATCATGCTCAATCTGGCGAGCCCGGAGCAGGCTTTCGAGAAAAGCTTTCTGCCCAACGCCGGCGTGGGATTGGCCAGGGAGGAGTTCATCATCAACTCCCACATCAAGATCCATCCCCTGGCCCTGCTGCGCTTCGACGAACTGAGCGACCGGGCGGCCCGCCGCACCATCGAGGACATGACCCGCGGCTACGCGTCCAAGGCCGAGTATTTCGTGGACAAGCTGGCCGAAGGCGTGGCCATGATCGCGGCGGCCTTCTATCCCAAGAAAGTCATCGTGCGCCTCTCGGACTTCAAGACCAACGAGTACGCCAACCTCATCGGCGGCGCGCAGTTCGAGCCCCGGGAGGACAATCCCATGATCGGCTGGCGCGGCGCCTCGCGCTATTACGCCGAGGCGTACCGCGAGGCCTTCGGCCTGGAGTGCAAGGCCATGCTCAAGGTCCGCAACGACATGGGGCTGACCAACGTGGAGATCATGATTCCCTTCTGCCGGACCCTGAGCGAGGCCCGCAAGGTCATCGAGACCATGGCCTCCTTCGGTCTGCGCCAGGGCGAAAACGGCCTCAAGGTCATCGGCATGTGCGAGATTCCGTCCAACGTGATCCTGGCCGACCAGTTCCTGGACATCTTCGACGGCTTCTCCATCGGCACCAACGACTTGACCCAGCTCCTGCTCGGCGTGGACCGCGACTCCGAGCTGGTGGCCGACGTGTACGACGAGCGTGACGAATCCGTAAAGCTGTTCGTCAAGCAGGTCATCGAAACGGCCCTGCGCAAAGGCAAGTACATCGGCATCTGCGGGCAGGCGCCCAGCGACCACGTGGAGTTCGCCCAGTTCATCGTGGAGTGCGGCATCGAATCCATGTCGCTGAATCCGGACACTGTGCTCTCCACCTGGATGGCGGTGGCGGATTTGGAGAAGGACCTGGAGAGGCGGGATTGACGGGATTCACGACCAAAGAGGCCCGCCGCATCGAGATGCGGCGGGCCTCTTCAGCCATTCGCCATTCTACTTACTTGGTGCAGGTAAAGTCGTTGCGGTAGGAGCAGGAGCAGGCGCCGGACATGGTTCCCGACTCGACGCCCCGAAGCTGGTTGCCGGAGATTTCGCCCTGCACGCTGGACTGCATGCTCACGCCGTAGCCCGACTCGCTGTCCGTGTAATAAAACTTGCCGCCATACTCGATGGCGCTTCTGTAGAAATCTATTTCTCCTGTGTACATGTTGTGCACAGAGAAGAGGTACATGTTTCCGTCAAGCTTGTTCACGGAAATGGCCCATCCCTTATTGTTCTCTTGATATCCAGGGCATTTATTGCAATCCGTCGTCTCCTTGATGGAGCAATCATACATGCCGATGTATTGGTCTTCATCCGCCATCGCCGCATTGGTTTTCACGAACGCAGCAAAGCAAAAGATAGCCACAAGAGACAACGATGACGCCACAATAAATTTTTTCATAACATCTCCATAATTTTGATTGTACAAATCAAGCCCCACACACCGATATCTCAAGCTTGCTGCACGTCAACAAAATATAATCTTCATGAATACAGCAAGATTTAAGATCAACAAATCAAGCAATGAGCGAATGCAAGACGTATTTCTTATTTGCACCCATATAAAACATTTCCGTTATGTATCCACGATGATGCATTTTTTTCAACCGCATCCCGCAATATCCTCCCGAGCGCTTAGCGTCTATGAGACCATGCATACTATTTGTCTGCATCCCATCGCATGGATTACAGTATTCGAAACAGTAATCAGAAGTCAACTTGCGACAGCAATTCATCAATGCATTAAAGTAAAGCAATTGCCATGCCACAACTAACACATTGTTATTAAAGATAAAATTGCACCGCCAACAAGAAAAGCGCCAACGGTGTTCTCGAACATGACAAAAAAAGGCCAACCCAACGGATGGATCGGCCCGTTCGAGACGCAACGCCGGGAATCGATCAGACGCCCAAGTTCCTGGCCGCCTTGCCGGCCCGAAGATTTTCTTCGATGGTTTCCAAGGACACGCCCTTGGTCTCTGGAATGAAGAGCCAGGTGAAAACGAGGCCGAGCACGCCCATGGCCGCATAGAGCCAGAAGGCGCCGGCCTGGCCCAACCAGTCGATGATGGCCAGAAACGTCAGGGCCACGATGAAGTTGAACAGCCAGTTGCTCAACGTCGCCACGGACATGCCCACCCCGCGGATGTGCGCCGGGTAAACCTCTGCGATGAGCAGCCAGGCGATGGGGCCCAGGCTGATGGCGAAGGAGGCGATGTAGACCAGCAAGCTGCCCATGGTGAACCATTTGAGGCCGCCGCCCAGGATTTGCTGGAAGTGGAAGGCCAGCCCCAGGGCGAACAGGCTCAGCACCATGCCCGCCAACCCGATGTACAACAACGGCTTCCGGCCCAGCCGGTCGATGAGATAAATGGAGACCACGGTGAAGATCACGTTGATCACGCCCACGGACACGGTGGCCCCGATGGCCGCGGCCGCGGAGTCGAAGCCGGCCATTTCGAAAATGGTGGGCGCGTAGTAGATCACGGTGTTGATGCCCGTACACTGCTGCACGAACATGACGCCCACGCCGATGATCAAGGCCGGCCGCACCCACGGGGAAAGCAGCTCCCGCAGCTCGCCGTGGCCTTCAGCGGTCCTGGATTTGCGCATTTCGCCCAGTTCGCCGTCCGCGTCGGGAACGCCCAACCGCAGCAGCACCTTGCGGGCTTCGCCTTCGCGATCCTGGGTGGCGAGCCAACGGGGGCTGCGGGGCAAAAAGAGCATACCCAAAAACAGAACGACCGCGGGGACAACGCCTACAAAAAACATCCAGCGCCATGTCCACTCGGTGTGGGCGAAGGCTCCGTCCACGAAATAGGAGACCAGGATGCCGATGGTGATCATGAGCTGGTTCAGAGACACCAGCGCGCCGCGAACCTTCGGAGGCGACATTTCGGAGATGTACAACGGCACGGCGTAGGAGGCGACGCCGATGGCCAGCCCGATGATCACCCGGCCGCCGATCAACAGGCCGACGCCGGGAGCCAGGGACGACACCACGGAGCCAAGAGCGAAAATCAGGGCTGTGACCAGAATCACCAACTTGCGGCCAAATACGTCCGTGAGCCTGCCGCTCATGGCGGCGCCGAAGATACAGCCCACCAGCACGGAGCTGACCACGATTCCCTGGCCTGCGGAGCCTATCTGGAACGTCTCCCGCAAAAAAAGCAACGCCCCGGAGATGACGCCGGTGTCGAAGCCGAAAAGCAGTCCGCCCGTGGCCGCTATGGCCGCAACAATATACACGAGTTTGCTATAGCCGCGATCCCGGCTGGCCTGGTCCATCTCAACTCCTTCAGGTTACAAGCTGATGAAACGCTCCGCCCCCGCGAAACGGTTGCTGGGCCCTCCGCACATTCAGCCCAACGGATAAAATATCTGCAACAACTTGACAACATCCATGAGAAAATTTTGATCAATCGCTATAAAGATGCAGTAACGCCAGCTTACAACAAGCCGAGACGCTCCAGCATCAAACGCCGGAGGCCCTGGGACTCCACGATGCGGGCCAAGGCGAGGCGGTCGCTGCAATCCATGCGCAGCACTTCGGCCGTAAGCTCATCCACGCGCCCCTCCTCCGCCAAGAACGCATGCACGACCTCGCGCACCGGACGCACTCCGGCCAGGAAGGTCATAAACCCCAGCCCTTCCCGGTAGACCATCCGGGAGGCGATGGACGCGGCCAAAAGCGACAGCAGATACGACTTCGGCGCGGTCTGCGCCGCCCGGTCTCCGAACCGCTGCGCCAGCACCGGCGGGCAATAGGCGCGCACCTGATCCATCCATTGCGGATCGCTGGAGGGGTCGGCGCCTTCGCGCTCCAAAGATTCCCGGATGGCGTCGCCCAGGGCGTTGATCTCCACGGAAAGCTCCTGCGAGATCACGGACAGCGGCGCCGCGGCGCCCCGCAGCCGGCGCTCTCCGAGGATGACGCGGGCTTCGTCCAGGGCGCGCCGGCGCAGGATGGCCAGCACTTCCTGGACGTAGGCGCTCTTTATGGACAGGAACTCTTCGTCCGTCAGCGACAGGCCGGCCAGAATCTCATAGGACGAACAGATGACCCCGGTCTTGTTGGCCGACGGCCCGGGAACCACGAGCGCGCCTGCGTCCTCCAGCTTACGCCGGGCGCCGGGGGAAATGAAGATGTTGGCCCCCTCCACGACGACGCGGGCCGACGGGCGTCCGTCGGCGTCGAGAAACGCCCGCCAGTTCTTGTCGTTGATGGTGTCCGGCCGCCCCCCCGCGGGGATGAACAGATCGGTCCGGGCCTTGTTGTGCAAATCGTCCCGCAGCCTGGCGCCCTCCGGCGTGGACGCGGACGCGACAAAGGCCCCCGCGCCCTTCAACAGGTTTCGATTGAAGCTGTCGGCCCGCAGCCCCTTGTCGATGAGCCTTTGCAGCTCTCCGGCGTCGAGCCCGTCGGGATCGAAGGCTGCGCCGTGTCCGTCGGCCATGGCCGCGATGCGGACGTTCTCGCCGAATTCGCGGCGCAGAATACGCATGCAGTTGGAGGCCACGTCGCCGGCGGGCCCGCCGGTGAACTTCACGGAAAAAGGCCGGGTGCGAGGATCCAGACCTACGGAGATGAGGGCCTGCTCCGCGAAGACTACGACGCCCTCGCTGGTGACGCCGTATTCCTTGTGGTTGATCCCGGTCTTCGGTTTGGAGCTCATCAGGGAGCAGGGCCACTTGTAGCCCCGCTTGCGCGCCCGCTCCACGATCCATTCGATGTGCCGGGGCTCCACGTTTTCATCCGGCCCCAGATAGATGATCTCTTCACGGCCCAGGTGATCGACGATTTCCGGCGCCAGGGCGCCGTCCGGGCCGGCGACGATCAAATCCAGCAGACCGTCCACCATGCACGCCAACGCGATGTCCCGGTCGGCCTTGGGTCCGAGCAGCAGCACGGCCTTGGAGCCGCCTTCGGGTATGTCCTTGTTCTTGAACTGCTGGGCGCTGGCCAGCTTGACCGCCTCGTCGAAAAGCCGGTTCGATTCGATTTCGAAGCGCTCCTGGCTTGGGGTGGGCACGATGCGCACGCCGCCCCGGCTCATGTCCCGATAGCGGACGTGGAAACCGAGGGAAAACGGGCCGTGGAAAAAATACACCCCGAACGGGCGCTGGGCGCGCGGCAAGTCGGAAAACAGGGCGGGGTCCAGCCGGAAGGACAGGCCGAACCGGTTGGGAGCGTAGTAATTCGTCCTTTTGATGTATCGGACGAATCGAAACATGCAGCCGAGGATGGCGCGGCTGTTTTCTGAAGCGAGGCTGGCCAACAGTTTGCGCGCCTCGCTCTTGGCGTCGTCGAGCATGATCTCGCGGCCGCCGAAACAGGGCAAAAACCTCGCGTCGAAATAGCGCAGCAAAACGGCGATGACATCGCGATGCTTCAACGCGGCCCGGACGATTCTGTCGGACGAGTAGGCGTAGATGTTGCTTCGCTGGAGATACTGGTGAGCGAACTCGCAGGCGGCCTGAACCAGCATCACCTGGGAGAGGCTGTAGCCGTCCTCGTCGGCCAGGGCCTCCAGGTCGTGGGGAGCGAACCACTTGAGGCAGGACAAGTCGCGCTGCAGGTCGGCCCACTCCTCCGAATTCGGGGCGAGCGCGCGTTCGCCCCTTCGCAGATAAAAACTCAGCACCGCCGTCTCATTCTTGTCGCAATCGCTGAAAACGTCTCCATAGGCCCGCTGCACGTCGACGCCGGCCCGGGCGAAGATGCGGCAGGCCAACAGCAGCAATCCGGTCTTCGGCGGGCGGTTCATGGAGACCATGACGCGATCCAGCCCCTCGTAGACCTCCTTTTCGAGCTGGACGTGGACGCGTTCGGTTCCGCGAATGCCGCGCCACGTGTGAAAATGCCGAAGCGCCCGCCCGGTTTCGAATCTCTGGATGTAATCTTCCGAGGCGGAAGAGAGAAAACAGCGGAAGTCCTCCATTTCCGCCTCGGAAACGAGCCCCCGGTCGAGGACGTCTCCGAGGATCGAGGCGAAGGCCTCGCTTTGCGTGTCACAGGAGCACTGGGGAGAAAACAAGAACGTATCCAACCGCAATTTGCGGTCTCCGGTTTCGTAAATGCGGGCGGTCCGAATGTCCTGGTCCTTGAGCCGAGCCAATACGGACGTCAACCGGCTCATGTCGCCGCCCGGAGTGATGTAGGTCCGTTTCCCGGCGCCGGGTCCCGAAAGAGAAAGCTCCCGCCCTTCCTCCAGCACCTGGCCGGAAATCAGGGCTCGCAGATGCCGGCGGACGTCTTGTTCGTCATGGGACAAAAAATAATATTCCGGCATCTGGTCGTAAAACCACGGAACAATGCTTCCCGCCTCCGCCTCGATGTCCCGCAGCAGGCCCGTTGCTATACGGCCCCTGGCTGCCGCGTCGGTGTCGGCCATACCCTTGCTCCTTGCTCTCGGGTTTTCCTTCTAGAGAAATGAAAGCCCGGACCTTGTCAATGGCCCGGGCTTTTTTTCAGCATGTCGTATCGGGGAAATAAGATAGAGAAGTCATCGGCCTCCCAGCCAGGCCATGCCCAGCCGGACCAGGAGAGGGGCCGTAATCAAGACCAGCATCAACCGCACGAAATGACAGAGGAACACGACGGTCAAATCGCTGTGCATGTCTTTGGCCAGCACCACCAGACCAGTGAGGCCGCCAGGGTTGGTGGCCAAAAAAGCGCTCAACGGGTCCATCAAACCCAGTTTGATGAAGATCACCGCCAGCACGGCGCCGGCGATGATAAGAAAAAGGCTCGTACCCAGCACCACCACCGCGAGCTTTCCGAAATTGTTGAACAACTCCGGAGAAAAACCGGCGCCGATCATGACGCCCACGGCGATTTCCACGGCCAGGTTGAAACTCGGAGGCAATTCCGGCAATTCTTTGAACGCCAGCTTGAGCACGATTACGGCGAAGCAGGCCCCGAACATCCCTCCGACGGGGATGTCGAGCTTGGCCCCGGCCAGTCCGCCGACCGTCCCCACAAGAAGAATCAGCAACCAACCGCCCAAACCGGTCATGAGGACGCCCTCCCGCGTGCGGAATAGACGCGCCCCGGCGTCTGGCCCATGAGCGCCTTGCAATGGCTTTGATCGCTGAAGCCGGCCTCAAAAGCCGCGGCGGCGGCGGAATTCCCGGTCTCCAGCAGCCGGAGGGCCTTGCGCAGCCGCGCGCACAGCGACAGCTCGCAGGGCGTCATGCCGAGTTGGGACGTCACCAATCGTTCTCCGTCCACGACCACGCACCAGCTTTGATGCGCATGGCGCGGAAAGGACCGGGTGGACCCGACGGCCGTCGCCGCCTCCCGAGCCCCGTTGATCGTCCATTCTTTCAATGCAAACTGGAAACCTTTATTCATGCAGCCTCCAAGGGAGGCTTCTTATAACAAGGCGGGCGCAAACTTGGCAAATATCACCAACCCCTCGTCCCCGGCCCGACCTTCATGCTCCGCCCCTTTGGGAATGACCGCCGACACGCCGTCATAGCGACCTCCATGTTGTTTGTCTGTGAATGGTCCGTTACGCCGTTGCGCGGGATCGCTCTAGAAGCTTCTTGCCATGCCCGACGCCGAAACTGCGCGATGTTCGGAGGTCTTTTCAAAATAAAAAGGGGCCTTTCGGCCCCAGTAGTCAACGCTGTCGTTGGATCGCAAACTAGAACATATCCTTCTCGGATTCCTCGATGGTCTTCTGGATGGCGTCGTTGAGCCGCGCAGGCAGGCCCATGATGTCCACGTTCAGGAAACCCCGAACGATGGTGGAGGTCGCCTCGTCCTCGTCCAGTCCTCTGGCCATGAGGTATTCGATCTCCTCCTGGGCGATCTTGCCCACTGCGGCCTCGTGGGAGAGCTCCACGCCCTCCACCGTGCCCCGGAGCTCCGGGATGGCGTGAATGACGCCCTTGCCCAGAATAAGCCCCTTGCACTCCAGATGGCCGCGAGCCGGCACGTAGTTGGCCTGGATGTCGCCCCGCGCGATGATGGTTCCGCCGGTGGTGATGGTGCGGGAGATGATTTCACCCCGGGTGTCCGGAGCGTCCATGATGATCCGGCTGCCGGTGTCCAGATAGGCGCCCGGAGGCGCCACCAGCACCGAGTTGAACCGCGCAATTCCCCCCGCTCCGGCCAACCGGATGGTGGGATAGGACTGCAAATCCTTGACTGTCTTCATGGACACGTAGTTGTTCTGGAACACGCCGCCGGCCTCCACCACGCCGCCGGTTCGAGGCCGGACCACGGAGTTCTCGCCCCAGTTGTGAACCATGGTGAAAGTCAGGCTGGCGTTCTTTTTGATGAAGAACTCGGAGATGCCTAAATGGGCGCCTTTGGTGTCGTGGCTGGCCACGGTGCATCCCGTGATGATATGAAGGCTTGCGCCCTCCTCGACGATGACCACGTTGTGCACGTTCTGCCCGGTGTCGTTGGCCCGGATCAACAGGCAGGACTGCACGGGGTCCTGAACCTGCACGCCTTCGGCCACGCGGATGAAGTAGCCCCCGTGTACGTTTTCGGCCACGGCGCGGGTGAACTCGTCCTTGTCCGGGTCCACCTGGGTCCAGTAATAGCCGTCCAGGCCGTCGTATTTCTTCAAGGCGTCCTTGATGTCCATCATCTCGACGCCGGGCTGGTGGGTTTCGCAATGCACGGCGTTGTGGTCGGTCTGGAGAAACGTCCCGCTGCGCCCGACGCCCGTCACGTCCACGCCGCTCATGATCAACCGTTCCTTCTCGGCCTGCGGCATGGTCGTCAAATCTTCGATCAGATTGCTCGCGTGTCCCGTAAACTCGAACTGGCTCAAATCAACCTTCGGCATATCGGCCCCTCTTCTCTTGGCTGGTTAGTTCAGGCAGCGCACGCATTCTTGGTATCCATGGGCCCGAATGTGCTCCAGGATGTCCCGGGGCCGCGCCTCGCAGCACAAATGCCCGTCGTAAAGAACCTGGCCGCGGTCGGCGTTGATGTAATCAAGAATGTAGCCGGTGTGCGTGATGATCAGGCCGGACGAAGACCTCATTTCCTTTTGCTCGCGCATGGAGCAGTCCGGGCGCGGGGCAATCTCGCCTTCAAGCAGCGTGCGCACGGTTTTGCCGATGAGGTGCATGTTCTCCAGGTCCACGCCCGATTCGGGCTCGTCGAAGAGCAGCAGGTTCGGATGTTGGGCCATGAGCTGCAACAGCTCCGAACGCTTGATCTCACCGCCGGAGAAACCGGCGTTCACGTCGCGGTCCAGAAAACTTTCCATGTTCACCTTGCGGGCCATGGATTCAACGTCGAAATCCCGGCCCTGGGCGGCCATGCGGACCAGATGTTTGGTGGACAGTCCGTGGATGGTCGGAGGCCGCTGAAAGGACATGCCGACGCCAAGCCGAGCCCGCTCATAGGTAGGCATTTCGGTAATGTCATGCCCTTTGAACCAAATCTTGCCCCCGGTCACTTCATAGTTTCCCAGGCCCATGAGCGTCATCAGCAGCGTCGTCTTGCCCGATCCGTTCGGGCCGAACAAAATATACGTCTCGCCGGCGTTGATCTCAAGGTCGATCCCGGTCAGAACCTCTCGCTGGCCGATCTTGACGTGCAGGTTTTCAATCTTCAGCATTGCAGATCATCCTTGCGTTTTCCAGGCCATTTCCCGGTGGCCGGTTGAATATTCGATTATGAATGTAGGCCGTTGTAGCTCAATGTCAACGGACAAGTCCAGACATACCGCATTCGGCCCCCGCCGGGTGTTTTGCCTTGCCCGCCAACCTCGGGTACAGTGGGGCGGTCCACATCACTGCAGGAGGCGAACATGGTCAAAAAGAGGCTCAACAGTCTGGACGAACTGAAAAGCCTGCAACTGGAACTCAAAAAAGCGCGCAAGCCCGAGCCCGAGTCAAAACCCGCCCCGCCGCCCAAACGCCCCGCCAAGCGCTTCGGGCTCAGCCCGGCCGAAGCGCGGCAGGCGAAGTCCCAAACGCAGCCCTCCTTGACTCCCAAAGAAGAGGAACATCTGTTCGCCCAGGCCATGTCCGGCGTCAAACCGCTCAATCCGGCGCTCAAGGGTCGGGAGGTCGACCCGGAGACCGAACCCGCGCAGCCCAAGTGGACGGCGCCGGACGAAACCGCCCTGGCCGATCTGAACCGTTTCATCGCCGGCGAGCTGGAGTTCGAAATCGAGTACTCCGATGAATACATGTTCGGACGCGTCAAAGGGCTGGACGCCAAAGTCTTCAACCAGCTCAAGGCCGGCGCGCTGTCCATGGACGCCCATCTGGACCTGCACGGGCTCAATTCGGACCAAGCCAGGGACTCCCTGCTCTTCTTCCTGCACGAATGCTATCTGCAAAACAAACGCTGCGTGCTTCTGGTCCCGGGCCGAGGCAAAAACTCGCCGGGGGGGCGGTCCATCCTGCGCCAGGAGTTGCAGACATGGCTGACCCAGGAGCCCCTCAAACGAATGGTCATGGCCTACTGCACAGCCCAGCCGAAGCACGGCGGCGCGGGAGCCTTGTACGTCCTGCTGCGCCGATACAGAAAGAGCAAAGGCAAAGTGATGTGGGACAAGGGATAGTCTTACTTGGTTCTCACATAGACGGAAACATCTTCAACATCGTCCTGCTCCGACGCCAGATAATCCTGCGCATACCGCCGAAAGGCCCCGCTCGTTAAAAAGACGTCGAAGATATCCGCATCGATGTGCTGCTCGTCGCGCATGCGGCCCATGATCGTCAACGTCTCGGAAATGGTCTTGGCCTTCTTGTAGGGACGGTCCGACGCGGTCAACGCCTCGAAAATATCCGCAATGGCCAGAATCCGCGCTTCCATGGAAAGTTGGGCGCCGTGTTTCTTCAGCGGATACCCCTCCCCGTCCAGCGTTTCGTGGTGGGCCATGGCGATGTCCGCCACCCGGCTCAAGGGAGGGGGGAAAGGAATTTTCGAGAGCATTTCCAAGCCGCTCAAGGTGTGCTCCCTGATCTTGAATCGCTCTTCATGCGTCAGCGTGCCGCGGCGGATGCTCAAGTTGTAGAGTTCGCCCTTGTTCCACTCGTACGCAGGGACATCGAGGGGGGCGCCTTGGACGTCCTTGAGGTAGGAGTAATCTTTGGTTCTCAAAAAGACCTGGTCGGGCTTATCGGAAAGCAACGACTCGGCCGCCGGCAGGTCCGGTTCTTCGTATGCGTTTTTCCTGCGCAGTTCATCCTCCGAGAGTCCCAGCCGGTCGCTGTAGTGGCGCATCCAGACGCGCCCGGCTATTTTTCGAACTCTCTCCTCGTCTTCGTCCGTCATGAACTCCCCGCCCACGTTGCATCGGGCTATGAAATCAAAATCGTCTTCAAGCTCGGCCAAGGCGGCGTCGAGCCTGCGCCGCAACACGGCGGCGTCCTCCTCCCCCCGGAGGATCCCCCGCAGATACTCGATTTCGGCGTCGCGGCGCAACACCTCGAATCTGGTGCGTATCTCATGGATGCGATTGTAGATGGTCTCCAGTTTGGCCCCCTTGTCCACGATATGCTCCGGTGTCGTGACTTTGCCGCAGTCGTGCAGCCAGGCCGCGATCCAGAGCTGGCGCCATTCCCAAGGATTCTCCATGCGAAAACCGCTCAACGGGCCTTCCGTCGCCTCGTGCGCGGCCTGCGCCAGCAACTCGGTCAAAATCGGAACCCGCCTGCAGTGGCCGGCCGTGTAAGGCGATTTGGCGTCAATGGAAGTGGCCACCACTTGGACCAATGAGTCGAATAACGCCTGCAGGGAGTTCAGCAACGCCCGGTTGTCCAAAGTCACCGCGGCCTGAGCTGCGAGGGAGCCGACAAAATCCACGGCGCTGCGGCCGCCATCCTCCGAAGTTTCAACGCCCCCGTTCTCGGGGTTCAAAAGCTGAATGACGCCGAAAATTTCACCGCGGTGATTGACGATAGGCGCGGCGATAAGCGAGCTCACCGTGTAGGCCTCCGGTTCGTCGGGCTGGTCGGAGGGGAAAAGCGTCAGGGAGCAATCGGCGAGGGACAAAAGCTTCCGGGATCGGAAAACCTCCCAGGCCGACCGCAGCACCGAGTCCCGATCAAGAGAGGGCTCCTCCTCCGCTTTGATCCTGATCCGGGGAGCCGGACGCCCCGAATGGCCTCCCCGGGCAAAATCTTTGGAGATCACGGAGACCATCTCCACCCGCAACCCGTCGCCGTCCAGAAGATACAAAACACCGCCGTCCGCGCTCACGAGGTCCATGGCGGTTCGAAAAATAAGCGACACAAGCGCCTTCCAGTCCTTTTCCGCCGAAAGGGCCACCCCGCTCCGGACCAACAGCTCCAGCTTCTTCTGCGTCTGCACCAGGCTTTCCGTTTTGGCCTGGATGGTGGCCTTCATGGCCGCAAAGGCGGCGACCAGCTTCTGCACTTCCGTGATGTTCGATTGAACGGGCTCCGAAGGAGAAAAATCAAAGCGTTGTATCTTTTCGGTCTCGCGCACCAACGCTTTGACGGACCGGGAAGATCGACGCGAGAGGAGGACCGCCAACGGAACCAGGAGCGTCAACAGACACGCCGCGACGGCCAAAATGCGCACGACCAGCCGGTTGATGCGTTCGGTGAAGTCTTTCAGAGGCGCTGCGCTGAACACGTTCAAGGCAAGCGACTGGTCGACGTTCATCGGCGTCGAAACAACCAGGTACAAGGTCTCTTCAACCTGGACGAAAAAAGGAAAGCCCCTCGGCGTTACAGCGCCCGGGAAGGCGTGCGACACCGCACGCATCAGGGGAGAAGACGACTGGTTGGCGAGCGGCAACCGCATGTCCTGGGCAAGAACTTTTTTCCAATCCAGGCCGGGAGCGGCCACGATGCGGTTTTGTTGGTTCGTTATCCACGATACCCCGTGGATCGCTGTGTGCTCCTTGGCGAGCATGCCGCCCAATTGGGCGAGGGTCATGTCCACCCCGAAGACGCCGGCGCCGTCGGCCAAACGCCTGGCGCAGGTGACGCCGGGCAGCCGCGAGCTGCTGAACACATAAGGGTTCGTGTAGACGCTTTGGTCGCTTTTCATGGCCTTGGCGTACCAAGGCCTTTGACGGGGGTCGTAGGAAACGCTTTCTTCAAAACGAGCGCCGAGCAGCTTCATTTCCTCGGCGTAAAAATCCCATCGCTGGCGCGTCTCTCCGTCCTTCAGGACATACACCCACCTGTCGACGTAGCTTGTCCCATAAGGGCATTTATACGTCTTGATGAGATCAACGTCGTTTCGTACAGCAATCAACTGATGAAACGCTCCATTCATATACCCCACATAACCAGACATGATGTTTTCATTTTCGCTCAATATAGACTTTAATACATATAAATCTCTCTGGGCGTACTTTCGTATGTTATTCACGATCTCACTGCTGAACGAAAAAGAAGCCGTATTGGCGATAGCGGCCAACGACTCGATAGAGCCGTTTATCTTGGCTATTGTCTTCCCGGACGCTTCGCTGAAAATTGCCGCAGCGGAATCAACCGCAGTCGATCGCCCTTCGTACCTGACGATAAAAAGTAAAATAATCAACAACGTTGCTGACGTTAGAAGAATAATGAAAGCAATCAAGGACGAGAGAGATAGATTCAACCGCACGTCGATCTCCATGTCGATCGCCCGCCATGGCGGCGGAGCGTCCCCATACAAAATGTCCGCAAAATCGCGTCAAACGCCGCCGGACACGGGCGCCAAGCGCGTCAGGCGACCTCCCCGGCGGCGGCTCCCGACGACCACGCCCACTGCAGATTGAAGCCTCCAACACGACCGGTCACGTCGAGCAACTCTCCGATGCAGTAGAGGCCCGGGACGTCCTTGGCCCCCATGGTCTTGGACGACAGCGCGCCGACGTCCACGCCTCCGAGGGCCGCCTCGGCCTGCGGCCAACCCGCCGTTTTGGCCGGCGTGAACGAAAATCCATGCAACCTGCCTTCGATGGCCTCAAGGCGTTTTTTCGAGAGATCGGCCCCGACGCCGTCCCAGCCGTACGCCTCGCAAAGCAGCGACGCCAGCCTTTTCGGCAGCACCTGCGCCAGAATGTTCTTGATGGACCGCCGCGGGTTTTGGTCAATCTTTTCAGCCAGGTCTACATCCGGCGCCAAATCCAGGACCACGGCCCGGCCTTCTCTCCAAGACAGCGACGCATCCAGCGCCGCCGGGCCGGAGAGGCCGCTGTGGGTGAACAGCAAACCGCCTTCGGCCGCGTGCGGCTCGGCCACGCGCGCCGGCAGGGAAACGCCGGACAGCTCGCGGCACAGTTTGCGAAAGTCCCCGTCCGCGATGAACGGCGCAAGCCCCGGCCGAAACTGCGTCACACCAAGTCCGAAGGATCTCGCAATCTTACAACCAAAGGCCGTGGCGCCGATCTGAGGCCAAGCCGGTCCGCCCAGCGCCAAAACAAGACTCGACGCCCGAAAACTTCCGACGCTCGTGTCCACGCGGAAGACGTTCCCATCCCTGCGCGCCGCCTGAATGGCCGCGCCCCCGAGCAACCGCGCGCCGGCTCGCCTGGCCCGCCCCAAAAGGGCCTCGGCCGTCTGTTCGGCGCTTTCGCAAAAGATCTTGCCGCCTTCCTCTTCGTGGGCCGGAAGCTCCAAGCCCCGCAACAACTCCACGGCGTCGGCGGGCGTGAATCTGGCCAAGGCCGACTTGGGAAAGTGAGGATTGCCGCAGACGTAATCCTCGGCCGAGGCGCGCAGGTTGGTGAAGTTGCACCGGCCGCCGCCGGAAATCCTGACCTTCCGGGCGAAAACATCGGCGTGATCCAAAACGAGCGTCTTGCGGCCGCGGGCCGCAGCAACGGCGGCGCACATCAAGCCCGAAGCTCCGGCTCCGAGAATCATGACGTCGCAATCGGCCTGATGCATGGATTCCTTGCAGCGGGTATGTCCGACGATTTGTCCGCCGCATCCGAACCGTCGGGAGCAAAAGCTCGATGAAATTTTCCAATAGTCCAAAACACTGCGTCTTTCAAAAACACCCGGCCCTGGGCGCCGTTTCGATTCAAATCTTAACGTGTCCGACATCGGCGCAAGGGAGTCGCTCAGGTCGCGGCGAAAAGAACGCCGCTTTTTCATCCAGCCTCCCGCCGCAATCTCCTTGACGCAATCAGGCTCCGTGCATATTGATCTGGAAATACGCGAAATTCAGCGCCAACCACCGCAATGAATGCAAGGAGGCCAATCATGAAAGCCGCCGACCTGTTCTACCTCGGCCTCGGGGGAGCCTATATGGCCAAGGACCGCCTGGAAAAACTCCTGAACGAAATGGAGCAAAAAGGCCAGCTCAGCAAGGGCGAAGCCCAGAAATTCATCGAGGACGCCAGAGAACGCGCCCACAAGCAACAGGAAGACCTGGAGGAAAGCATCAAAACCAGAGTGAAGGAGGTCGTCAAGGAGTACGGACTGGCCTCCAAAGACGATGTCCAGGAGATCAAGGACCACATCAGCAGGGAGTTCGCCGAGCTGAAAAAGCTCTTGAAATCGGACTGAGTTCATGCTCTCCAGCTATTCGCCCGGGCGGGTGCTCAAGGCGTTCCGGCTGCTTTTGACCGTTTTCGTCATCATGCGACGCAGACCGAGCTTTTTCGGTCTTCCTCCGCTGGGGCCCGAGGGGCTGAAGCAGCACGTTCTGGACCTCGGAGTGTGTTTCATCAAGTTGGCCCAGGTGCTCGCCACCCGGGCCGACTTCTTCCCGGACGACTATCTCGCCCAGCTCAAAACCATCCATGACCAGGTCGCGCCCATGGACGAGGCCGAACTGCGCGCCGCGCTCCAACTGGCCTACCCCGAAGGACCGCCTTTCACCGAATTCGATCCCGCCCCCATCGCCAGCGCATCCATCGGGCAGGTGCACCGGGCCGTTGCGCCAGGCGGCGAAACCGTAGCCGTCAAGCTGCGCAGGCTGCGCATCGAGGAGCGCATCCACGACGATTTGCTGCTGCTGGGCCTGTTTCTCAAAGTATTCCGGCCGTTGTTCAACCGCTACACCCGCAACTCCCTGGAGTCGGTAATCCTCGAATTCTCGGCCATGCTTCGGCGCGAGGCCAACCTCTCCATGGAACTCGACAACCTGGAGAAATTCCGGCGGACCTACAAGCACTCCGGCGTGATCTTTCCCAAGCCCTACCCCGAACTGAGCAACGTCGAGGTCCTGGTCATGTCCTTCGAGCCCGGCTACCGCGTGGACGACCAGGAGACGCTGCGAAGCCTGGACATCCCCTTCAAGGATTTTCTGAACCGGCTGGTGTCGTTCTACACCGAACAGATGCTGGTGCGGGGTTTCTTCCACTGCGATCCCCATCCGGGCAATCTTCTGATCCGCGAGGACGGCTCTCTCGTACTGCTGGATTTCGGCATGGTCAAACGGTTGCCGAAAGAAACGCGGTTGGGCATGATCGAACTGGCCAAGTCGGCCCACGAGCGGGACTACGACATGTATGTGCGGGCCTGCCGCCGCCTGGGCGTGGTGGCGTCCGAAGCCCCGTCCGGCCTGATCATCGAATTCGCCGAACGCATGTTCGACATCCTGGGCAACGAGAATCTCTCGGCCGCCTCCATGCAGGCGCTGATCTTCGAAGTGCTCGACTCCATGAAGGAGTTGCCCTTCAAGCTCCCGCAAGAGGTGGTCTACGTGATGCGCGTCAGCGCGCTCATCGAAGGACTCGGCGCGGCGCACATCGAAAATTTCAACGGCGTCAAGGATATCCTGCCCGAGCTTCAGAAGAATCTCGGCCGGGCGCTGGGGGCCGAAGCAGGCCTTTTCCCCACCATGACCCAGGAAGTCAAAGACATTCCGCTGACCATTCGGCGACTCAAGACGACCCTGGCCGACTTGAGCGACGGCAGCCTGCAGGTGCGGTTGTCGCCCGACAGCGTGGATCTTTTCCTGAACGCGCTGCGACGACGGCTCGCGCCCTACCTGGTCTGCGCCGCCTTCGCGGCCGCGGCCTTCCTCGCCGCCCTGCTGGATTTCCCGGGCCATGAGGCGACGGCCGCAGGCCTGTTCCTGTTCGCCTGCCTGCGGCTGTTTCTGGCCCTGAAGTGAGTCCCGCCGCAACCCTACGGCGCAGGGCTCCGGCCCCTACATCGCCCCTTGCGAGCGCAAGGCCGTGATGAGAATCGATAGAGTGAAAAGGCTCAGGATGTTGGAGACCACGGCGATCAGCGCGGTGTCCTCGGGAAGTTGTTGATAGACTTCCGCGACAACGTAGGTCAGCAAAGCCGAGCCCGCTCCGCTGGTGATGACGCCCACGGCGAGCCATACTCCGGCGACGCCGAGCCAGGCCAGAAGCCCCCAGGCGAGCAAAGGGCTGACAACGAGCCTGACCGTATTGACCAGAACCAGCCTCGCGACGCCGACGCCCTGTTTTCGGGAGAAAGCCGCGCGCACCTTGTCGCGCAAGTCCAGGCCAAGGGCCAGCAACATGCACGGAGCGGCCGTGGCCCCGACCATCTCCGCGGCTCCGTCCAGCGGCGCCCACAGCCTGGTCCTGGTAAGGCCCAGCAGGAGGCCCAGGACCGTGGCGACCACGAAGGGGTTGTGAAGCGTGGCGTGGGCCAGTTTGGGCCAAAAGCCCTTGTCCTGGTCGCCGGCGTATTTGAGAAATTCCAATTGCATCTGGCAAGGCGCGGTCACCACGACCGAGGAGACCATCGCAAATCCCGTGGCCACCAGGGCCTCGTGGTTGCCGGGCAATACGCTCATGATCACCGGCAACCCGATGAAGGCCATGTTGGAGCAACTGCAGGACAACGCCGTCACCGCGGCCGGCCCGTGGCCTCGGCGGTCCAAAAACAGCTCGCCGAAGTATCCCAGCCCGTAGATCGCCAGTTGGGCGGCGATCATGCCGATCCAGAACCCGCCGCGCATAACCTCGTCCAGGGACGCCCCGGCCATGGTGCGCAACAGCAGCAAGGGCAGCGCTACATACAGAACGTAGGTTCCGATGATAGATCCGGCCTGCTTGGGCAGCAGCCGGGACAGATCCAGCAGCGCCCCGAAGGCGATGATCAGGAACACGGGCAGGATCTGGATCAGGGCGGTGAACATTTTTTTTGGATATGACTTTTTGCTTGTCGAATGAATATTCCCGACAAAGCCCCAACGGCGCCCGTCCCGGCGTCTTGCAAGAGCCCTCGGGGAATATTGCGACTATCCACTGCGGGCGCCCAGTTGTCAATATTCAAAGGCTTCTTGCGCAATACTCCGATCAGCAGGAAAAAGGGCGCAACGATGGCGGAACAACGAGACGCGCCTCGATAGAGCAGCTGAACTTTGAAAAAGTTCAGCTGCTCGGCAAGGATTTGTCCGTAAATCCTTGCCGCGAAATGCTTGTAGGCGAGCTACGTTCGCCGTGAAGCAAGCATTTCAAGCGTAATATGCTTCAGAAGGACGGGACGCAAACGGCCCCGACGAATCATGCGCTCCGTTCAGGCAAGCTGCTCAGCCACATAGCCATATCCCGCCTCCAGCGCGTATTCATAGGGCAAATCCCAATGGATTCGAGCGCTCATAGCGATATGCGGCAGCGGAATGAAACGGGCGGCGGCCCCCTCCTCCAGCAAAGGACGGTAACAGGGGTCCGCGACCACGCAGTCCACGTCCGGAGCGTTCATGAGTGCGGCGATTTCCTGCTCGTCGTCCGTCTCCGCGTCCGCCGGTCCGCTGGACATCAGGCTTCCCCGGCGCGCCTCGGAAGCCTGCAAAAGTCCTCCGCGGGGCTGCACGGAGACAACGTCCACGGCCGGGACGCCGAAATCATGACGCAGGCAGCAGCGGACGCCCTCGCTCATGACCGGTTCGCCGATAACCAACGCATGGCGCAGGTTCGTGCGTTCGGGAGCCGCGGGCGCCTGCGGCGGTTCTTCTCCTCGCAACAACGCTTGCAAAGCGGCCCAACCATAACGCCCGACCGGCAGGCCCGTCACGTAGGGAACGCCGTACTGAGCGTACATGCGCTCGGCAAGGTCCACTCCGCTCGCGGACACCACGAGGTTGAGCGCGGCTCCCGGGGCGTCGCGCACCCCCTGCAAGGGATCGCCGCCGCCCGGCCGGGGCGCGGAAAGCACGCCCACCAGTTCGAAGCCTTCTTTTTCGAGGCCGTCCAGCAACGGTTGCACATGCGCTTCCTTGCCCAAAGAAAGGTGGACGGCGCCGAGCACATTGATCCCGTTCGGACGCTTGGGCGCATGCGGGTCCATAAACTTGTCGGCCAAAGCCAGAAACGCCTTGGAGGCGCCCTGGGAGTACGGCTCGGACCCGGCGGTCGGCGTCATGAACGTAGGCAGCCCGGTGCGCGTTTCGATCATGCGGGCGAGCCCCCGGAGATCCGTGCCGATGATCTCGGAAATGGGCGTTCCGGTGAGGGCTACGAATCTGCGCTTGAGTTCGGAAGCCGCGCGCACGATATTGTCGATGAACTTGTTTTCGTTGCCAAGAATCACATCCATTTCAAGAATCCCGGCGCCGACCACCGTGGCCGGGCCGCGATACCAACGAGGTTCGTCCTCGATATTGATGTGCCACGCCCCGCCGGCCGGGCCGTAAATCACGACCAGTCCGTCGAAATCGTAGAGAGCGGAGCTGACTCCGAAGTAGCCCGTGGCCAGGGGAAGCAGTTGATGGTACGTTTGCATGGAAATCCCCTTGTGTCAGATGAGAAAATTGTGGCGGTAAATCCAGTCGTAGTTGCTCACCGGGTCGGCCAGGGCCTGCTCGGTCTGGTCCAGCAGCCACAGCGTGTTTTCGTAGCCGAACTTTTGCTCCTGATAGCGCGACAAGGGAACGTTGACCGCGTTGACGCAAAACACGCCCGCGTCCACGCCGTAAGCGATATCGATGTGGTCGAAAGGCTCGGTCCGGCCGCACAGGGCCGGATGCGACGCATTGTAGATCATGAGGTCCGGCTTGATGTCGCGCAGGTCGTCGAGAATCTTCCATTCGAAAGGCCTGACGCCGCTGCGTGCGAACAGCGCCTCCACCTGCAGCCCGGACTGAAGAAGAAAATGGGCCAGTTCAAAAGGACTGCCGTTGATGCTGCATCCGATAGCGATGCGTTTGCCCCGCAACGCCTCCAGCCGAGGCTCCGCCTCGGCCCGGGCGGCTTCCGCGACCGCGGAGACGTCCAACGTTCGCCCCACGGCCTGGCTGATGCGCTCATAGTGTTCGGCGATGGTGGGAAAGCCGTAGGCGGTTGGCGTGAAGCAGCTTGAAAGGCCCAGTTCCTTCTCCAGCTTGCCGTTCAATCCGTTGGCCAAGGGGTGCAGCACCACGGACGTCCGGGCGCTGGCCATGCGGCCGAATTGCTCCAGGGTGGAGCACAAGGGGATTTGCAGCACTTCCTGAACGCCGGCCGCGGCGAGCGTTCGGTACAGTTCTCCCGAGTCGGACAGCGGCATGAAGGTTCCCAACAGATTGACGGTGTTCGGGTCCGGGCTGCGGGGGACATCCTTCAGAAAATCGAAAAAAGCGGTATAGGCGCTGGTGAAGGGAGAATCCTTGAGCCCGATGGTGATGGGCGCCATGGCTCCGAGAATGACGCGCTTTCCCGTGGCTTGCTCCAGCCTGGCGATAACGCCGGTGAAGTCCGTGCCCAAAATATAATCCGGACAGCCCACGATGAGGAAAATGACCTTCTCACTGCGGCGCGCGGCGATATCGGCCACACCCCGCTCCACCTTTTCCAAATGCTTGCCCATGGTCATGTCCAATTCGGACAGGCACAGCATGTAAAAACGCTCCGTGAACCCGCGGGCGTGCGCCATGAAAGCGGAATGGCGCAAGCAGGCCGACGGCCCCGCCATGACGCAAATGGATTCAGGCAGCAGCAGGCAGGTTTCGATGACGCCCCATCCGGCCAGGTTGGGGCCGACGCCCTCCAGGGGAGCGAACGGAAAATCCTCCTTGCGGCGCAGGTCGCGCGCGCATACTCCGGCTTGATCCAACAGCATATCGTTCCTCATTTTTGACCGTTAAAAACTCACGCACGTTGATGCGCCCGCCGCGCGGAAAACATCGCTCCGAGGCGATGCGGCGCGGCGGAGCCGATCAACAAACCGCGGCGCTTTTGGGTTCGAATTGCAAAATGGTCTTGGCCAGCTCGAAAAACCGCGCCGAGGTCGGATGGTCCGGGGCTCCCTCCACAATCGTCATGCCCTGCTCCTCGTAGCGATGGATGTCCGTATCGCGCGGGATCACGCCGATGATCTCGGTCTCCATCTCCTCGGCGAAGTCGCGGACCCGTTGTTCCTCGTGGTCCATATCGCGGCAATTGAGGATGAGCCCGCCCAGTTCGGAGTAATGGCGGTCCGCGAAATTGCGCAGGGCGGTGATGATGTTGCGCGCGGCCAGCAACGCCATTTTTTCGCCCGAGGTGACGATGCAGACCTTGTCGGCGAAGCCTTCGCGCATGGGCACGGCGATGCCGCCGCACACGATGTCCGCCAGAATGTCGTACAGCACCACGTCCGGCCGATAGACGGCGTAGGCGCCCATTTCCTCCAGCAGTTCAAAAGCGGTGAGCATGCCCCGGCCGAAACAGCCGACGCCCGGCGTGGGGCCTCCCACCTCCATGCAGACCGCGCCGCCCGCTCCGCGCCGGGCGATGTCCTCCAGGCCTGCAGGCCGGCCGTGCTCCTGCAAATATTGCAAAATCGGAGGCGGCGGGGAGCCGCCCAACAAGTTGATGGTGGAGTCGGTCTTGGGGTCGCATCCCAATTGCATGACGCGCGTTCCCTTCATCCCCAGAGCGGCGGAGATTCCCGACGCCACGGTCGATTTGCCGATGCCGCCCTTGCCGTAAATGGCCACTTTGATCACGATCTCCCTCCCTGTTCGACAATAGGAATGTGAATCGGATGCGTTCCGCGAATCGCCTGCTACGCCGCGGCGTTCATTTTCAAGGAATGCCCCGGGCCTTGCGCCACGGTCCGGCCGGCCCGGCCCAGAACGCGGCGGGCCTCGCCCACGGACACGTAACGCTTGGCCGTGGTGATCTGAAACTCGTATTCGATCTTGTCGGTCCGGCTTTTCAGAAACGGATTGCAGTTGGGCATGATGACGTTTGCGCCCCCAAGAGCCAGGCAAAGGTACTGGCCGTTCTCCGGGTCCAGGGTCGCCACGGTGTTGGCCGCCGCCATGTGCGTGTTCCCGGTGACGATGCGCGTCAAGGCGAAGACCCGCAGCATCAGCTCCATGTCGCCGCAGGGATACGCCGCCAGCGGGGTCTGCGCATGGGGAATGAAGGGGCCGATGTTCACCATGTCCGGTTGAAATTCCTGGAAATAGAGAATGTCCTCGGCCAGGTCCTCGAGGGTCTGGCCGGGCAGCCCCACGATGTTGCCCACGCCCACCTGGTAGCCCAACCGCCGCAGCGTTTCGATGGCGCGCAGCCGGTCATCGAGCCGCAAGCCGGGACGCATTTTCGCATACAGCGCAGGATTCACGGTCTCGTGCTTCATCAAATACCGGCTGGCGCCGGCGTCCAGAAAGGCGCGCAGGTCCTCCACGGGCCGTTCTCCCAGGCTCAGCGTGATCGCCACGTCGGCCTGGTCCAGAATGCGGCGGATGATGGAGCACAGCATGGCGCGGGAGTAATGAAAGTCCTCCCCGGATTGCAGCACCACCGTGTGCAGCCCGGCTTCCGCGACGGCAAGGGCGGTTTGCACCACCTCGTCTTCGGTCATGCGAAAACGCCGGGTCTGCGCATTGTCCTTCATCAACCCGCAATAGAGGTCGTTGCAACGGCAATAGTTGGAAAAATGGACCACCCCGCGCAGTTGCACCTCGTCGCCGCAATATGTCCGGCGGATATCCCTCGCCCGCTGAAAAAGCTGGTCCTGATTTTCAACGCCGCGCAACAGCTCAAGAATTTCGCCTCGCTCTAACATTGACAGCACCCTGCTCGTCTGAACGGTTCTTCCGACGTCATTGAGCCCACGTTTTGGACACGGTTCCCTTGTCCACGTCCTCCCAAACGACCACGCAGGCGTTGCATGGACTGAAGGCGTGGATCGTTCGCAACAAATTCAAAGGGCTCTCGCCCTCCACCGGCGTACGCTCCAAAGCGCTTTCCAGCGGGCTCCGGTCCTCCGGGCCCCCTGGCGCGAAATTCCACAGCGACGGGATGAGGTGGGTATGATTCGTGATGCGGCCGCTCTCCACGGTGATGGTGTGGGATAAAGCCCCGCGAGGAATTTCCACCAACCCGACGCCCTCCCCGTCCGGCGGAGCAGGGAGGGGGCTGCGCAGGTCCGCGCGGCCGCTTGCAAGCTCGGAAGCCAACTCGTCCAGCCAGCGCAGCGAGGCCTCCGCCAGCGCGGCAGCCTCCACCCCTCGCGCCAGGACGCGCCCCAGCGTGGAGTTCATAGCCGTCAATGGTTGCCCGATACGGACCAAGCACGCATCCAGCTCCGTCGCGACCAGTTTTTCGTTCACAGCGCGAGCGCCGAGAATCCGGGCCAACGGACCGACTTCGCAGGCTTGCGCATGATGCCGGGGAGAGACAAACCAGTCAAGAACGCCGCCTCCCCAGGAAAAAGCCACACCGCGAGACTCCAAACGCAAGCGGTAGATGGCCGCGTCCTCCGCGCTCCAATCCAAATGCTCCTCTTCAACGACTCCCGCCGTATCCGCCGCTTGGCCGCGCACCCTACCGCCTTCCGGCGCCAGGGAGAAAACGCCGCGCGGAAACAGCGCATCGCGCCCATCGCGCCCGAGAAATCCACCCCAGGAGAGAAAATTCTCCGAGGGACCGCGCACCGCCCATTCGGGATAAGACCGGGCCGTATGCTCCAGATCCGGCAGCAAGGCGCCGGTGATGAAATCCCGGCATTGCGCCAGCAGACTCTGAACGTATCGCAGCGTATGGGAATCCAGGCCCAGTCGATCGGAAACGCCTCCGACCTGAAAGGCGGGATGGGAGGAATCGGAGCCTCCCAGCGATTCCAGCGCCGCGTTCAAAAATTTCCGCACCCGTAGCGACTCAAAACTGTGCGCATGCAGCAACAGATGCAGTTCATCCGGCCCTGCGTAACTCTCCGAGTCCGCAAGGCTCGAAGAACGCCCGCCGGCGTGGCGGCGCTGCATGTCCCCCAAACGGACCTGCGCCTCCTGGAAATAAGCCGGCGCCCGCCCCCCCGAGTCCATGGCCGCCGCCTTCGCTGCATCGGCCCGCAAGGCGCGCTGAGCGCAGGCCCAGTCGGACAAACTGTACTGGTACACGTGCAAAAGGTGCTCCTGCAGAAAACGAACGGCCTGAACAAGACTGCGAATAAGCCGGGCGGGGCGCGGGGGCTCCACTCCGAACAGATCCTCGCAGGCGCGCACCGCTGCTGCGATGTGGGCGTCATTGCAGAGGCAACAGGCGCGGGGAATGAAGGTCGGCAAGCCGTCCGGCCCCTCCGCGCTCTCCAGAATCATCTCCAAGCTCCGCATCATCCGGCCGGTGCTCCACGCCCTTTGCACCCGTCCGTTCTGAACCTGAGCGAAGACGACAAAGGTGTTTCCCGCACAAACGATCCGATCGAGATCGTGCGTCAATGTCATGAGAGACCTCGTATGCGTTGTCGGCGCGCACCCGAAGGATTGCGCCGGGACGATTTCAGAAGCGGGCAGGACGATCGCGTTGATCGAGGAAGGACAAGCGCAACGCCAGCGGAACCGGGAAGCATGCAGGCGCCGTCGAAAACGCGACGGAAGCCGTCCATCCATGCGGCGAAGAACAAGAAGGCTTTGAACGAGTCAGAAAGGTGTCCCATCCCAGCTCCCGGCGGATAACCGCCGAAGTTGCGCCAGGAGGAAAAAAGCGGTTCAAACCTAAAAAGGGAGGGATCGTCTCAACGGGCGCAGGCCGGCAAACAACCCACCCTACCCATTGGTTCAGACCGAATCCTTCCCTCAGGCGAGGTTTCTTTCAACCGAAGCGTTCAAAATTGGTAAGAAATTTTTACGCCGATGCGAGGCATGAGTCAAGAAAAGATTATATGGATCGTATAAAAAATATAATTTGGTAATACCAAGAAGATACTCCCAAGCCAGGACCGAAGAAATTAGAGCCTGAGCCCGACTGGACAGGGGTGATGAAAAAAATTACGATGAAAATTTTATTACATAAACAAAAACTACGAAATGGGCAACAACGGACTTTTTATCACGGCGACGGATACGGACGCCGGCAAGACCTTCGTCACGGCGCATCTGCTGCGGCGATTTCGGCAGCGAGGGCGGGACGCCATGGCCGTCAAACCGGTGCAGACCGGTTGCGAACCAGGCGCGGACGGCCGTCTGTGCGCCCCGGACGTGGAGGCTTACCTGAAAACGGCGGAAGGCCTGCTCCCCGCGGGAACGCGCGAGGCCATGACGATGCTGACCTACCGCCGGGCCTGCTCTCCGCACATGGCCGGCGCCTTGGAAGGAGCCCAACCGGACATCGAGTCCATGCTGGCCCGCGTCCGCAGCCTGCGCTACCGCCCGCTGCTCGTGGAGGGCGCGGGAGGCGTCATGGCGCCGCTCAACGCATCCGAAACCATGCTGGACCTCATGGCCCGGCTCGGCTTCCCCGTGTTGCTGACGGCCGAAAACCGGCTGGGCGCCATCAACCACGTGCTGCTTTCCCTGGCCGCCCTGCGCAGCCGCGGACTTGAAGTCGCCGGCGTCGTGTTCACCCAGCCCCACCCCGCCTCTCCGGACGACGCCGACATCCGCGTGGAAAACGCCGCAGCCATCCCTCGCTTCGGCAAGACGCCGCTTTTGGCGAACATCGAGCACGATCCGGCGCCGGACCTCCTCGACCGGCGCCTCGACGCCATTTGCGACCACCTCGACAAGCTGCTGGGGGCTGCGTAACGCCATGGCCCCGTCTCCGACTTCCTCCTGCGATCTGGCCTTCGACCGGGAGCATATCTGGCATCCCTACACATCGGCCGTGAATCCGCTGCCGGTCTATCCCGTCCGGTCCGCCCGCGGTTGTCGCATCATTCTTGAGGATGGCCGCGAACTCATCGACGGCATGGCTTCCTGGTGGTGCGCCATCCACGGCTACAACCACCCCCGCCTCAACCAGGCCGTTCAGGAGCAGTTGCGGAACATGGCCCACGTCATGTTCGGCGGGCTGACCCACCGTCCCGCCGTCGAGCTGGCGCGCCGTTTGACGGCCATGACCCCAACGCCGCTGCAACACGTGTTTTTCGCGGACTCCGGCTCCGTCTCCGTGGAGGCGGCCCTGAAAATGGCCCTGCAGTACTGGTGCGCTCTGGATCATCCGGAGCGCAAGCGCTTTTTGACCATCCGCAACGGCTACCACGGCGACACCTTCGGCGCCATGTCGGTCTGCGATCCGGTCACGGGGATGCACACCCTTTTCCAAGGGTTCCTGCCGGAGCAGATTTTTTCCGAGGCGCCGCGCTGCGCCTTCGACGCGCTCTGGGACGAAGCCTACATCCAGGACTTCGCCGACCGCCTGGAGGAGCATTCGCAGGAGCTGGCCGCGGTGATCCTCGAACCCGTGGTGCAGGGCGCCGGAGGCATGCGCATCTACTCCCCGCATTTTTTGCGACGGGTGCGGGAGCTCTGCGACGAGGCCGGCGTACTGCTCATCTGCGACGAGATCGCCACGGGCTTCGGCCGCACCGGAAAACTTTTCGCCTGCGAATGGGCGGGGATTTCTCCGGACATCCTGTGCGTGGGCAAGGCCCTCACCGGCGGATACATGACCCTGGCCGCGACGCTGACGACCCGGGAAGTGGCGCACGCCATATCCCGTAACGACGGCGTCTTCATGCACGGACCGACCTTCATGGCCAATCCGCTGGCCTGCGCCGCAGCCAACGCCAGCCTGGAAATCCTCGAAGAGGGAGCGTGGCGTTCGGCGACACCGCGCATCGAAGCGGCGCTGCGCGAAGGGTTTTCCGCCTGCGCCGACCTACCCGGCGTGGCGGAGGTGCGGGCGCTGGGCGCCATCGGCGTGATCGAGCTGCGGACCCCCGTGGACGTAGCCCGTATTCAAGCCATGTTCGTGGAGCGCGGCGTGTGGGTACGGCCCTTCGGCCGCCTCGTGTACGTCATGCCGCCCTACGTCGTTTCCCCGGACGAGTTGGACAAGCTCGTCAGCGCCGTGGTCGACGTGGTCCGCCGACTGCCCTGACCATACGAAAAACCACCGCCTCGCCGCAGCGGACAACCCATTGAGGAGACCATGAACCCCATTCTTCCAACGCGACTTTTCACCGCCTTTCGCGGCGGCCGTCCGGCGCTCCCGGACGCGATTCCGGCCCGGCCGCGCAATCCGAAGCCCGCCGCGCAGGCTTCTCCCAACCGCGGAAAGGCAGCCTGACGTGGTCTGGGTTCTCGGCTTCTTCGCGCTGTTGCTGATCGCCGGCCTGCTCGAACGCGGCCGGATCACCGGTTTCGGGGAATATCTGCTGGCCGGCCGGCGACAGAGCGCCGGCGTGGTGGGATTCTCTCTCATGGCCTCGTGCATCGGCGGCTCCGCCACGGTGGGTGTGGTGGGCATGGCCTACACCGCAGGGTTGCCGGCTTGGTGGTGGCTGGGCAGCGGAGCTCTCGGACTCATCGTGCTGGGCTGTTTCCTGGCTCGCAAGCTGCGGGCGCTGGAGGCGAACACCCTGCCGGACCTGGCCGGCGCCCTGCTCGGCCAGCGCAGCCGGATCGCGGTGGCGCTCGTCATCGCGCCGGCCTGGATCGGCATCACGGCGGCCCAGTTCGTGACCATCGCCAAGATTCTGCACCCCATGCTAGGCGTGGACCAGACCGCGATCCTCGCGGCCTGCGCCCTGACGGTGACGGCCTACGCCGCCATGGGCGGACAGATTTCCGTCCTGAAAACGGACGTCTGGCAGTTCCTGTTCCTGTCCGCGGCGCTCATCGCCACGGCAGCCTATCTCTACGCAACGCATCCCGTGTGGCCGACGCGCGCGCAGCTCACGCTGGTGAACGCCCATTTTCCGCCAGGGCGATTGCTCTATTTCCTGGTCATCATGGGCGGCAGTTACGTGGTCTGCCCCATGCTCTTCAGCCGGCTCTTCACGGCCCGCTCCCCGCAAACGGCGCGGCGCGCCACGCTTGGGTCCGCCATAGGGCTCGCCCTCATGAGCTTGGTCATCGCCGCCATCGGCCTCTGGGCCGCCCAGGTCCTCCCGGGCGTCGCCGACCCGGACAAGGTGCTCACGGGCGCGGTGGCGGGACTTCTGCCCACGCCCCTGCGCGTGCTGCTCGTGCTCGGGCTGCTGGCGGCCGTGACCTCCTCGGCCGACTCCTGCCTGATCACGGTGGGGAGCATCGTGGAGCACGATCTTTTGCGCCGCCGCCGAGTAAAGGGCATTCGTTTCCACGTGCTGCTCTGCGGACTGCTATCGGCTTTCCTCGCTTGGGGGCGTCCGGACATCATCGGACTGCTCCTGCAGGCCACCACCATCTTCACCTGCGGGGTGGTGGCGCCCGTGGCCGTGGCGCTTCTGGCCTGGCCGCGCTGGACGGTCCACCCTGCCTGGGGGACGGCCGCCGTGGTCCTGGGCGGATCCATGGGCGTCTGGTCCTGCGCCTCGGGCCAGGACCTCGCGGCCCTGGCCGGCGTCCTGGCCTCGGGCCTCTTGACCCTGGTCGGAACCCTGCGCGGCCAACGCCGGTCCACAGCGGCCTGACGACTCGCGGCCGTCGCGCCGGTATCCACTATGCGCCGATAACCGACAACCGGCTTCTCGCTCGTCGAAAAGACCAGGGCGGTCTTTTTTCCTCTTCTCTTGCTCCAAGATACAAGAAGATGTGGTGATGTAGCGCAAGTCTGTAAACTTCGAAGATAAGTCCTCCAAGTTTCCGAGCAGGACAGAAAGAAGACGGCGGGGAGGGTGGTCAACCGGGAGGACATGAAGAGTGGATAGGTGAAAACGAAGACCGGACTACCATTGACAAAATACCAGTAGATGGTAACATACGCCATGGGCAGGACAGTTCAGTTTACGGGAAAGGCCAGGAAGCAGAAAGAGCAATTGCCCGAGCGCTGGCAGGCGCTTTTGGACGCTCTTCGCCGGGACATCGAGGTCAACGGCCCCGTGGTTCCTTCCTGGCCCAACTACGGCAAACTGAAAGGAAAGCCCGGCTACCATCATTGCCACCTGGACAAGAGCAAACCGCGATACGTGGTTGTCTGGAAGGTGGCGGAGAACGCCATTCAATTGGTGGAGGTTCGATATGTTGGAACTCACGAAAAAGCAGACTACGGGAAAATTCGTTGAGATGCGCCTCCGGGCTCCGGCCAAGGACGCAGCCCGGATCCTCACCGCCACCAAAGAATTTTGGCGGCTGGCGGGTTACGAGGTGCGCGAAACCAACGATGAGGGCGAAGAACTCTTCGACGCCTCCGAAGTCTTCCCGGACAGCCACCCCGGAGCGATCCTGCGCGGCTTCCGCCTGCGGGAGGAGCTGACGCAGAAGCAGCTTGCGGAGCTAGCCAAGCTGAAGCCTCACCATATTTCGGAAATGGAGAACGGCAAGCGCCCCATTGGCAAAGACGTGGCCAAACGCCTGGGGGAGGCGCTGAACGCCAACTTCAAGGTATTTTTGTAACCCAAAGGGGTGGTGCAATACAGACGAGCCGAGGATGGCATTTTCAAACAATGAAAGGGGCCTAGGATTTACTCCTAAGCCCCTGTTTTTTATGGTGCGCCCGGCAGGATTCGAACCTGCGGCCTACGGATTCGTAGTCCTTTGCTCGGGGAAAACATCCTCCGGCACGCGGGAAGGTCGGTTTTGGCAGAGTTATGCACAAAAAGAAAGACCAAAAATTTCCATCACAACATCTTGGAATAATTAGATATTTTTAGTTGCAGTAAAAACTACTAAAAAGAACCATTGCTGCCCAAGTAATAGGCGAGGGTTCAAATCCGTCCATAAGCACCATTTTTTTAAATATATTAACGGGTTAGGTTTGCTTTGGGGGTCTCCCTTTCTTTTTATGCTGCCAACCGGGGATGCCAACCTTGGTTTTGGGTGCAAATTTAAGAGAGTTAATGGCAAGATGGTTGAGGAACAGCATAGTTTGTACAGTGTGGAGATGAGACATATTAATCTATTTTTATTGCATTTTTCAGTTTCGCAGCAATCATCGATCTGCGTTTGTTGATAAAATCTAGAAAATTATCGGACTTCCAAAGATACTCTTCAGATGGAATTAAATGACGGCTAAGGTAAAAAGTTTTATTTGCTACGTCTTCTTTTATCCAGTTATGCAATTCCTTTGCATTTTTTGATCCTCTATTAGTGTTCCGATCAATTAGTTGGAAGTTTGCGATTGAATTGATATCATCCCATTCAAAACCTTTTTTTTCTAAAATATGTTGTGGGTGTATATGATCCTCATCCTGAAGTCTTACAACGCATTGTTTATCATAAATTAAGTAGTAAACAAAGCTTGCATCGTAATAATCCAATTCAATATCTTTAATGCTTGTTTTAAAGAAATGCAAAGGATGTTCCCTATACACATCATATATTTCTTTTCGTGGGAAAATGTTACCAGAATTAACTTTCATAACTTCTAGTATTTTTCGTACTCCAGTGGTATATGGTATCCATCCTGCTCCTCTACTTTTAAACACTCCATTTAAAAGAGATTCGTAAAGCCACTTATAGCATTCGCAATAATCTTTATTTGCTATGTCAAACCTGTCGTAATATGTAAGGATGTCATCGTCAGAAATTTTTTTGTGAAATAGGTTGTATGCTATAAAATACAAAGGGATTGTCGACCTGTTCGCTGACTTGAAATACCCATAGAGATTAGATGTCTGCAAAAAGTTTTCTGTTGCCTTTAAAGCGTTCTCAATCCTTTTTTTGTTTTTTATCGTGAATTCAGCATCAGCTACTGTTATGTTAACAGGCTGCTTCTGATGGTCATTCTGTAGTATAAAAATTAGTTTTATAATTTCGTCCTGAGAGATGCCTATATCGTGATATTTTTCAATAATATTGTCTAGAAAAGACTCCATCTCCCACGCAAACCCTTTAAGGATTGATGCGACTAGATCGAATGCTGACAATCTAGTACCACCATCATTTAAGCGACGAAATAATTCTACTATTCTTTGCTTGTTCGATGTCTTATCAAGACTTCTGTTTATTATAACTGTGCATAATCCGATACTAGGATTGCTGAAAATACTTTTATAAAAACTCCATATATTGTCTGCGATATACTGCTTTTCAATGTCATCACGGATTTCAAGTTCATTTGCTATTTCACGAGAAACTTGCCTGTCATCGTTTGTATTTTTTAAATGGCTGAATAGTTTTGCAACTGGGTACCAAATGGTTCGCGTGCTAACGTTATCGTCGTCTTTTTTAGTGGACGGAAGTTTTTTAGGATCTATTGAGAATTTAAAATCAAATTCAAGATCTCTGTAGTTGTTATTTAAATTAAAATAAAGTACCTTCCCATTATAGCTACCCATTAAGCCAATGTAAAAAGACTGCAGTCTTTGCTGTCCATCTATTACAAAATACTGATCTTTGTCTAGCTCATGGCTTATTTTCTTTGATTTGATTGGCGTTCCATCTGCACTAAATTCTCTGTACTCAAACAGAGGCTCTTTTCCTTTTTCCTCTTCTAAAACCATAATACCGCCAAATGAGTTACCTTTCAATAGCGTATCAAAGATAAGCTCGATTTTTTCTTCACCCCATACCAGTCTTCTTTGTATGACAGGCAATACAAAAACATTGCTTGAAATATCTTTAACCGTTTCTGCTACTGACTTTGAAGACCAAGTCGACATTGCCACCCCTAATGATTAGTTGGTTTTGCAACAAATAAAACGCTTGTGAATAGTACAAATAAAATCGTTTTACTCAAATAATAATAGCTTAATAGTATACATAGAGAAATGATGACTCTCAAATTTTGTTTTTTGGTATTTTTTCTCGCTAGGATTTCATTGGACAAACCAAAAACACAGGATTCTGCGCAAACGGTTTCAGTTCCCTCTCCTCTCCAGAACCATCTCCTCCCGTGACCACACCCCCAGCTTGAGGATATCCTGCCAGGGTTGACCATGTAATCTACTGGAGGATGACCATTATGGATAACGGCAACTTCAAGCTGATCTACTCCTACCCCCGAAAGCAAACTCTTGATGATGGCATCCTGATCGACGTCTCAGCTCAAGCTAAGGAGTCCAGATTCAAAGTTCCTGTCGCTGTGTCCGCCAACCTTTATCGTGGGTACGTTTACCACCAGAAAGACTCGAAGGGCAAGGGCAATCCCTCGAAGGTAGGCTTCACGACCTCTTCATGATGACGCAAGCAGCCGCAGTGCATAGGTGGAACGGAAGCCGGGGTGAGTTCGAATGCCTCTGAGATCAAAGTCGATGTCTCCATTGTAAGCCATGACAAAAGTTCACTCATGGGATACCTTGTTGCCGCAGGATTTCCAGAAGATGATGCAACTGAGTTTGCTACAATTGTAGAGCAAGAAACGCCAACAAGCAAAGAAGAACCTTTCGGGCAGAATGCTAAAAACTGGATAGCGTCAAATTTGAAAAAAGCTGCGATTGGAACTTGGAAGATGGGTATTTCAGTTGCAACATCAGTATTAACTGAAGCTGCGCTTAAATATTATGGTATAAAATAGAACCTAACATGGCGTTGTGACATAATTGATATGTGCAAATCGTTTTTAATCATAGCGCATCTTTAATCTCTTCCCGGTACTGTTGAACATCCTGCTCGGTGACAAAAACTTCCTTCACTTCCCCGTCCACTTCGATGACGATGGGGGTATTGGTTTGAAGGGCAATCTCCCGAGCCTTCAACGCTGAACGTTTCAAAGCTTTTTCGATCAGTTCCTTCAACTCCTCACTGCTTTTGAGGGCCATTCTAGTTGCCTCCAGAGTCGATAAGATGTGGCTTCCTACCCATGTTGTTGAACAAATACCAACCATCCACAATTTCTTTGTATAGGGATAAGTTCTCGATTCCCTTTTGAAAACGGCGAATAATCACTTCACGAGGTATATTGTGGCCCCCATGGGAAACCCGCTTGGCTACACGGCTTATAGCTGCTTGTTCATCGCGCAAAGCCAAGAAAATGAGATTCACCACATACCCATTTCTTCGCCATACGGGGATTCTCTTGAGATATCCCTTGCCTGACAAAGTGGTTTCAAAAGAGAAACTTACACCTTCAGACGCATACTTGTCGATCTGCTTCAGCATGAGCTTCCCTGCTTGAACGATTTCGCTCTCGGGAGAAAACGGGGCCAATCCGCTGGCTATCTTATCTGCGTTCACGAACAAGGGAGGGGTGTCGAACAACTCGGGAAGAAACGTCTCCACAAACGTGGTCTTCCCCGCGCCATTGGGGCCAGCTATGATGAAAATAGTTTTGTCTTCCATGCGACACTTTACCAGTGGAGTTCGGTGAAACAAATCGATAAAAACGCTTTGTTTTTAAGGAATTATAGACACGAAAAGAAAAAAAGGCAACAGCCATTCCCAAGATGAAGCAATGTGTCTTTCGAGGGGGGGAGTTGAAAAGGTTGTCTATCCAAAGCGCATAGGAACCATTCTAAAAAAGTACTTTCATGACAACATGTTGCCAACCTGGCCCATACCTAGCCATAGATTCTAGACTTTCTCTAGCTCACAACATACAATAATATCAATATATTGCGTAGAAATGTCGGCATGTTGTTGGTATGAAAAAACCCCTTAAGCCGAAAAGTGGCCTAAGGGGTTGTAATTATTGGTGCGCCCGGCAGGATTCGAACCTGCGGCCTACGGATTCGTAGTCCGGCGCTCTATCCAGCTGAGCTACGGGCGCGTGCGAGAAAAGAGTTACTAGCTCCAAACCCTTGGGGTCGTCAAGAATTTTCTGACCGGCGACTTCAAAAATATCCAATTGCGGCTCAGGCGTCGTCCGTGCTGCGGCTGACGATCTCCGTCGCACCGCGCACCAGTTGGTGCGACGCCACCGTCACCCGAATCGAGTGCAGCTCCTGCCTGGCCATCTCCGACAATTCCGGGTGCAGCTCCAGAATGCGCCGCTTGGCGTCCTCGGCCTCCTCCCCGTCCAGAAACTCGGCCACGCCGTCGACGCTCAAGGCCATGATTCCCTCCCGCGCCGCGGCCTCGTCGCGCCGCGTGTCCACCAGCAAGGCCACTTTGGGGTTGACCCGCAAATTTTGCGTCTTGCGCGACGACGCCGGCGTGATCAGAAGCAACGATTTGCGTTCGGGCTCGAACACGTAGGCCATGAGCGACACCCACGGCTGGTCCTCCCAACTCGTGGCCAGGGCGCACATGCCGCCGGCGGCCAGCACCATTCGCGATATCTCATCCATACCAAACTCCTTTCATGCGGTGGATCGCCACGGCCCGCGCAAGAGTGCGCGCGAGCGCCAGCCGAATACGTTACTACCCTCTTCCGCCCCGCTCCGTCCAGGCCGGTGCGCCGGAGTCGTGCGGCGGCTGCAGGTTCATCATCTTTCCTTCAAGCGTTTTGCATCATCTGCGATTGACGACCCGCGCGCTCGAAGGTATGCACCCCGGATTAGGCGCCGCCCTCCGGCGCGATGAGGAGGATGCATGAAACCGCGGAAAAGGACACGCTCCCTGGATATCGGGGGCGTGGGCGTGGGCGGGGACAACCCGGTCCGCGTCCAGAGCATGTGCAACACCGACACCAGGGACCCCGAGTCCACCCTGGTCCAGATTCACCAACTGGCCGAGGCCGGTTGCGAGATCGTCCGGCTGGCCGTGCCCGACGAAGCCGCCGCGGCCCAGCTCAAGGGCATCCGGAACGAATCGCCGGTTCCCCTGGTGGCGGACATCCACTTCGATTACCGTCTGGCTCTGGCCTCCCTGGAGGCCGGCATCGACGCGTTGCGCATCAATCCCGGCAACATCGGCGGCCCGGCCAAGGTCGACGCCGTGGTCGATGCGGCCAAAGCCGCAGGCGCGCCCATCCGCATCGGCGTCAACTCGGGCTCCGTGGAAAAAGATATGCTCAAGCGCTACGGCGGCCCCACTCCCGAGGCTATGGTCGAAAGCGCCCTGACCCACGTCCGACTGCTGGAAAAACGCGGGTTCCAAGACATCAAAATTTCCCTGAAGTCCTCCAACGTCCCCCACACCATCGCCTGCTACGAGTTGATGTCCGAGAAGGTGGACTACCCCCTGCACATCGGCGTCACCGAGGCCGGCACCCTGGTGCGCGGCACGGCCAAGTCCGCGGCGGGGCTGGGCATTCTGCTCTGGGAAGGCATCGGCGACACGGTCCGCGTCTCCCTGACCCACGACCCTGTGCGCGAGGTGGAGGTGGCCTGGGAGCTGCTGCGGGCCCTTGGCCTGCGCGAACGCGGCCCGGAGATCATCTCCTGCCCCACCTGCGGACGCACCGAGATCGACCTCATCGGCCTGGCCGAGGAAGTCGAGCGTTGTCTCCGGCCGGTGACGCTGCCGTTCAAGGTGGCGGTCATGGGCTGCGTGGTCAACGGGCCGGGCGAGGCCAAGGAAGCGGACATCGGCATCGCCGGCGGCCGCGGCCTGGGCGTCGTCTTCCGCAAAGGCGAGGTGGTGCGCAAAATCCGCGGAGGAAACCTAGCCGAAGAATTCATGAAAGATGTTCAAAAATTTCTGGCTGAACGAGAAGGAGAATCCTGAATGCGTCTCTCCCGGCAGTACGCCCCAACCCTGAAGGAAAGCCCGGCCGAAGCCGAGGTGGTGAGCCACAAGCTGCTGCTGCGCGCGGGCATGATCCGCAAACTCACCTCGGGCATCTATACCTATCTGCCCCTGGGCCTGCGGGTTCTGAACAAAGTGGCCGATATCGTGCGCGAGGAGATGAACCGCGCCGGCGCCCAGGAAATCCTCATGCCCATGGTCCAGCCGGGCGACCTGTGGAAGGAATCCGGGCGCTGGGAGTTCTACGGCAAGGAGCTGTTGCGCATCAAGGACCGCCATGACCGGGACTACTGCCTAGGGCCCACCCATGAGGAAGTCGTCACCGACCTGGTCCGCGGAGAGGTGAAGTCCTACCGGCAACTGCCCATCAACCTGTATCAGATTCAGACCAAGTTCCGGGACGAGATACGGCCCCGATTCGGACTCATGCGCGGCCGGGAGTTCGTCATGAAGGACGCCTATTCCTTCGACCGCGACGACGCCGGCGCGGACGAAAGCTACAAGGCCATGTTCCACGCCTACGAACGCATTTTCGAACGCCTGGGCCTTCGCTTCAAGGCGGTCATGGCCGACTCCGGGGCCATCGGCGGCAGTTTCTCCAACGAATTCATGGTGCTCGCCGAAACGGGCGAAGACACCATCGCCTCGTGCCTGTCCTGCGACTTCGCGGCCAACCTGGAGCGGGCCGAGATCAATCCCCCGCAAGGCGCCGCCCCCTGCGCCTCCCTGCCCTTGGAGACCGTCGCCACCCCGGGCAAGCACACGGTGGAGGAGGTCTGCGAATTTCTGTCCGTCCCGCCGAGCAAGCTGATCAAGACGCTGATCTATCTGGCGGACGGCGAACCCGTGGCCGCCCTGGTGCGCGGCGATCGGGAGCTGAACGAGGCCAAGCTGAGCAACCTGCTGAACGCCGGGATGCTGGCCATGGCGCCGCCCGAGGTGGTGAAGGAAGTCAGCAACGCGCCCGTGGGCTTCGCAGGCCCCAAGGGGCTCAAGGTCAAACGCCTGGTGGCGGACCACGAACTGGCGCTGGGCGCCGACTGGATCACGGGCGCTAACGCGGCCGACGCGCATCACTTGCACCTGGACTTGGCCCGCGACGCGGAAGTGGAGACGTTCGCGGACTTGCGGGTCATCACGCCGGAAGACCCGTGCCCGCGCTGCGGCGGGGCCCTGGAGTTCGCCAAGGGCATCGAGGTGGGCCACGTGTTCAAGCTCGGCCTGAAATACAGCTCCACGTTGAACTGCAAGTACCTGGACGAACAGGGCAAGGAGCAGTTCATGGTCATGGGCAGCTACGGCATCGGCGTGTCGCGCATCGTGGCCGCGGCCATCGAGCAGAACAACGACGACCGCGGCATTGTCTGGTCTCCGCCCATCGCGCCGTTCGAGGTCGCGGTGCTGTCGCTGGCCGGCAAGAAGCAGGAAGTGGCGGACAAGGCCCAGGAAATCCACGACGCGCTGGAGTCGGCCGGGATCGAGGTCATGCTGGACGATAGAAAAGAGCGGCCCGGCGTCAAGTTCGCGGACGCGGACCTGGTGGGCTACCCCATGCAGCTCGTGGTGGGCGACAAGGGCCTTGCGAACGGTATCGTGGAGGCCAAGGACCGCCGCACGGGCGAGCGCACGGAAATCGCGCTGGAAAACTTCCTGGAGAACTTCAAGAACTGGCGGACCGAAGTGCGCAACGGCTGGGGGTTGTAAGCAATTTTAGTTTGATAAGACTGGGGGAAGGGGAAAACCACTTTTGAAAAAGTGGTTTTCCCCTTCCCCCAGACCCCCGTCCCCTTTCCACAAAACTTTTATGGGGGGAGTAATCCATCAGCAGAAAACGGGTGACGATGTTGGGAGAAGAATACGCCTATCCGCCCATTGAAGACTGTGTTCGCACAGCACGCCTTGAGACTCGACGAGTTGGAAACTGACATGCCGGCCATTCTTCTGCGGGGATCTTTCGGGGATGAACTCAACGCCGCTCCCGTGGTCAAAGCGTTGAGCGAAAAATATCGTGAAAAAATCTATATCAACGCCAACTACAGTCGAGAAATATTCAAGAACAATCCCTACGTCACCTGGAGAGAAGCATATAACGATTTAAAAATATTGAAGTTACCGGATCAAGAAACGCACCGCCTCCACCTGATCGATCACTACGCCAGACAGGCGGATGTCGAAATCCAAGACAGAAAACTGGAGATATTCCTTGACCCGGAGGACGCCGTCTCGTCCTCCATTTTCGAAAGCTCGGCGAAAAAAATAGCCGTGGACACCCGCTGCGGCTGGCCCATCCGGCAATGGCCGCTCAGAAATTTCACAGCGGTGTGCGAGATGCTGCAAAAAAAAGGCGTTCTCATCGTGGAAGTGGGCAAGTCGATCCGCAACTGCTTCGGCGAGGTCGTCGCCAACAAGCTGCCCAATACGTCGGCGTCCTACCTGGACAAGCTCACCATCCGGCAAACGGCGTCCGTCATCTCCCAATGCGACGCCTTCCTCGGGTGCGACAGCGGACTCGCCCACCTCGCAACGGCCGTGGGCGTTCCGGCCGTCACGCTCTTCGGACCGATCCACCCGGCCTCCCGCGCCCATGCGCTCACGGTTCCCGTGTTCACCAACAGCTGCGACAGGTACGCCGTCAAACATCTGCACTGCGAACGAAAACACCAGTGCATGCGATCCATCACGCCGGATATGGTGCGCGAGATCGTCGCAACAGCGCTTTTCAAGCCAAACTATGTGGAGGACCTCCTCCGACGCGGCGAGACGGCGAGCTGACAAGTCTTCGGCGCAAGAAGGCCGTCTGGACCACGAGGACGCGGCCGGCCGCTCCCCATGGACCGGAGTCGGGGCCAGGCGGCGGTTCGACGCCCGCAAAGTCGGCGCGCCAGCCACGGGGCCATCCCCTCATCACCGAGCGTGCGCGGCGTCCGGGACGAAAACGAACCCGCCCCTTGACGCCCGGCGAAAACCCCTTACTTTACGCGTGGTGCGCACGTACAGCCCGCAAAGCGGGCTTTTTCATCAGCCTTTTGGCAAGGAGCATTCTATGGCGATTGAATTCATGGGCGAAACGTACGAGGAGCATCACTGCCCCCATTGCGGCGAGATGCTCACCCCCACCCTGGGGGCGCCCGGTTCGGGCTGGAACGTCATTCTGGTCTGCCAGAACAACGATTGCGAGTTCTTCAAAGGCTCGCCTGACGACATCCAGGGAAAACGCGCCTCCAACGTCGGCTGTCGGTACGCCGTGAATCCGGACAACGGGTACAAACCTTTCAACCTGCTCGCGTGGCGTGCGCCGGTATAGCGGACGATCCCCGAAGCAGCGCGCCGCATAACTCCCTGACGACAGGCGAAGAACGAACGGCAAACGCGCCCTTGGCGAGCAGTCGTTGCTCGCAGGCAATCAGGTTCCTCGCCGCATTTTCTCCGTTGCCGCCGGCGAACGAACGGCGTATGTAAAAGTGCGGAGTTGCGGAAGCGGAAACCGGCGGTTTCCGCTTCCGTTTTTGAATTTCCCGGTAAACTCGCAACGGCGTCGCCGCAAGGAGCATTGCGTGCCTCGGACTACATCCAGGCTTGGGCCGACTCTGGGGCTCGTGGGGGCCATGGTTCTATGGGCCAGCTCCTTCATCGCCCTGAAATTCGCCTTCCGCCACTTCGACCCATGGGTGGTCATCTTCGGCCGCATGGTGGTGGCGTCGTTATGCTTTGCGCCTTTTCTGAAAGGCTTGTCCACCTCCTTTCGAATGAAAGACCTCAAGCTGATGGTGTTCATGGCCGTTTGCGAGCCGGGGCTGTATTTCGTGTTCGAGGCCAAGGCCCTGACCTACACCAGCGCCTCCCAGGCCGGCATGATCACGGCGATGCTCCCGCTGATGGTGGCAGCGGCAGCGGCCGCCGTCCTGAAGGAACGACTCACCAAGCGCATGGTTTTGGGATTCGCCATGGCCGTGGTCGGCGCACTGTGGTTGTCCGTCATCTCCGAAAGCGACGCCCATGCTCCCAACCCCATGCTCGGCAACTTTTTGGAGTTCATGGCCATGGTCTGCGCCACCGGCTACATGATCTGCTGCAAACGACTTTCGGCGCGTTACGGCTCCTGGTTTTTGACGGCCGTTCAATCACTCGTGGGAGCAGTCTTCTACCTGCCGCTGCTGTTGCTTCCCTCCACCCAACTGCCGACCAGCTTCCCGCCGCTTCCCACGGCGTCGATCATCTACCTGGGCAGCGCGGTGACGTTGCTGGCCTACGGCCTGTACAACTACGGGCTGTCCCGCCTGCCCGCCGGCCAATCCTCAGCGTTCATTAATCTGATCCCCGTGATCACCGTCTTGCTCGGGCATCTGATTTTAGGCGAGGAGTTCACGGGGTGGCAATACGCCGCTTCGGCCGTGGTCATGCTTGGCGTGCTGGTGAGCCAGGAATCGGCCGGCCGGGAGTCTCCCTTGCCGTCGTCCACGCTTTGACGTGCGCCCGCAACGCTGGATCCCGCGCGTGGAGCCCGGCGGCGGCGCCTTTCGGCCAGGCCAAGGCGGCGCCTGTGTCGCTGAAAGACAAAGCTTCGTCACCGTCCAGTCAGCCCCACCGTCTCAAGCGGATTTTTCTCGGGCAGGCCAACTCGAGCATTGAACTTTGAAAAAGTTTAACTGCTCGGCAAGGATTTGTCCGCAAATCCTTGCTGCCAAATGCTTGTAGGCGAGCGTAGCTCGCCTACAAGCATTTCAAGCGTACTATGCTCTAGGGAGCTGCTCGTACGGGGTTGGCGTGTTGGGAACGAGGCGACAACGAATCAAAGCTGGTTCATCTCCTCGATGAGGCGCTGAAGCTGCTGGGCCAAATCCGTCAAGCTCACCACGGCGTTGGCCGACTTGTCCATGCCTCCCCTGGTCTCGGTCGCAATGCGGCTGATGTCTTCCACAGCCCGGCTGATTTCTTCGCTTGCCGCGGATTGCTCTTCAGCCGCCGTGGCGATGGAGCGCACCTCGTCCGAGGCGTTGACGACCAGCTGCACGATCTGCTGAAGCGCCGCGCCGGACTGGTTCGCCAGTTCGGTGGCTTCGCCCACGGCCTCGGCGGCGCTGTCCATCGAGGCGATGTTTCGATGCGCGCCCTGCTGGATCTGGTTGATGGCGTCTCCCACTTCCTTGGTGGCTGTCATGGTCTTTTCCGCAAGCTTGCGGACCTCGTCGGCGACAACCGCGAATCCTCTGCCCGCTTCACCGGCCCGGGCCGCCTCGATGGCCGCGTTCAGGGCCAGCAGGTTGGTCTGGTCGGCGATGTCGGAAATGACATCAAGAATACGGCTGATGCCATCCGTCTGCTTGCCGAGTTCGCTCATTTCCTCCTTCAGCTCCAGAGCGCGTTCGGACACGCCCTGAATCGCCTCCACGGCCTGGCTGACGACTTTTTGTCCTTCGGCGGCCTCGGTCCTGGCGGCCCCTGCGCTTTCCGCAGCAGAACTGGAATTGCGGGCCACTTCCAGCACGGTGGCGTTCATCTCCTCCATTGCAGTGGCGGTCTCATCAGTGCGTTCGCTCTGGATGATGGTTCCCTGGTTTACCTCCTCCACCTGCGCGGAAAGCTCTTCAGAGGCGGAGGCGACCTCCTGGGCGATGTCATTGGCCTCTTTGGCCACCCGCTTCAGGGAGCTCAGCAGGTCCGAGACCCGTTCCTTCTGCGCTTCGGCTTCGGCAAGAGCGCCCTTCACCTTTTCACCTTCCTCCACGGCGACGGCCTCCGCCTGCTGCGCTTGTTTCATGGCGTCGGCCACCGCATCGGTCATGGTGTTGACGCCGTCGGCCAGCACGCCCATCTCGCAACAATATCCGTTGCCAAGTCGATCCGAGTAGTCGCCGCCTGCGAGCTTGCCAAGAAAGAGCAGCATGCTGTTCAACGGCCGACCGATGATCCGCTTGACGATCACGCCGACCAGGACTCCGGAAACCAGCAACGCCAGCAGGCCCACGCCCACCGTCTTAAGCAGCAGGCGGTGTATTGCCGAGAGGGAGTTTGAAATGTCGGTGGGAATAGCCAGCACGCCGATGGTCTTCCCCGTATAGTCATTCAGGGGGAAGTAGGCAGTATACAGCTGCTTGCCCGCCTTGTTGACCCGTTTGAATAAAGAACGCCCGCTGTCGTACACCTGACGCAGGGTGGGCGCCATGCTTGGGACCACGGGCATGCCGTGCGTCTTGGCGATGAAATCGAAACCGTCGCCCTTTGGGGCTAAAATGGAAATATCAAAACCGGATTCTTCCTTCAGAGGGAGAATCAGATCATTGTTTACCGCTATGCCGAATTCCACGGAGCCCACGTGGACACCCTGATGAAAAACCGGGACCACGCCGCGAAGGCCCAAGCCGGCGGCCCCCCCGTCGAGTCCCACCTGGGCGGTCGTGGACTCGTTGGTCCGCAGGACCGTTGGCCTGAATTTGCTGAGGTCATCCCCGTATTTTTCGGGCTTGTGCAACCGGAGAAACGAAGTGGCCGGGGGGAGATGAAACTGGAACTGAGACAAATTCAACGGACCTTTGAGCGCATCAAAAATGGGCAGCAGACGGGTCAGCAGAGCCTCCCTGTCACGGTTGGCGAAGGCGGCGGCGACGTCCTTGTCCGCAGCGACCCAGGAAGCGAGTGCTTTCGCCGTCTGCATTTTTTCGGCGAA
>JASGMV010000070.1 GCA_030156255.1 Desulfovibrionales bacterium | reverse complement strand
ATACTGTAAACGTGTTTGCGCCAACTCGCCGCGCAGCCCCAATGTTTCGGCCGCAGAGCGTTTGCGTTGGTCCAGCACCTGTTGCTGCTGCTCCAACGCGTTTGCATCGATTTTCAGCGCTTGGTCGAGCAGTGTATCCACGGCGTCGTATTGGCCCTGCTCCAAGGCTTGCGCCGCCTCCGCCCGCAACCGTGCGACTTCTGGGTCGTCGCTGGTCAATTCCCGCAAGCGCCGCTCCAGCTCCAGGTGGCGCGCTGCGATTTCACTCAAGCGTTGGGAGAGTTGTTCAAGGGGAACGTCATATTCGCCCAATGTGCGGAGCATGTTCTGAACGGCTGTTTCGTGAACGCCGAGTTGTTTGGCAAGATCGGTAATACTGGCGGCGTTGCTTTGGTCAGCAATAAGTTGTTTGAGTTCTTCCAAAGGAATTTGAATCGTACTTTGAGGCGCGCTGGAGGGAGAGTGGAAGTCGTCTTCCTCGTTTCTTGCCGGATATTCACCAGCTTTTTGTCTAGTTGCTTTTGTTTTGGCGAGAGAGCCAGGGGGGGAAATATAGGTAAATACCGCCCACAAGCCGCCAAAAGCTGCCATAATGATCGTTACACATACCGCGATGTGGCCTGACATCCAGTTCCAAGCGCTTTGGAGCATGCGCCTCTCCAGAATACGTATGATGGATTCTTTTTACGCAAACCGTATGCATCAAGCAAGTATTGTATTCCCTGGCGGGCGATGTAGAACATTGTTGCGTCGCCAGCTTAGCCGCATCCAACAAGCAAAAAGCCCCGGGTCCGAATCGGACCCGGGGCTTCGAGAGCATAGGCGGTTCGCCAGAGACTAGCTGTTCAGTTTGCGCTCCTGCGGGAAGACCGGCAGGTAGCGGTAGGACAGACTCAAGACCAGGAAGCCGTAGGCGACGATCATCACCGAGGGCGCCCACTCGGCCCAGTTCGGGATGTAGATTTCCCACTTGTCGAAAGGCATGACCGGCAGGGCGATGGTTTGCACCGTGAACACGTAACGGTTGATGGTGATGCCCGTGCAGGTCAGAATGCCGGCCAGGTACAGGAAGAACGGCTGTTTGCGCATGGAGGGAATCATGAGCATGATGGCCGGCAGCACGCCGCAGACGATCAGCTCGGTCCACAACAGCCACTTGCCGTAGATCACCTGGTAGAACATCTGGTCGAAGGTGAAGCCCATTTGCGGCAGAATGCCGGCGGCCCAGTACCAGGTGTCGATGAGTTTGAAGAACATGTACAGGCAAAGCATGGTCCCGCCGATCTTGCCCATAAGGACCTTGACGCGGAAGTCCACCAGCTTTTTGCCCGTGAGCTTTTCCATGAAGGTGGCCACGAGCACGGTGAACTGCGGCCCGGCGGCTACGGCCGAAAGGATGAAGAGGAAGAAGGTCCACGGCCAGATGAAGAACCCCTCGCGGAAGGCGTAGGGGCGTCCGAAGAGCACGCCGTACATGCCGCCCAAAGAGCCCTGGTGGAAGGTGGACAGGAACGTGCCCAGGCCCGCGAACAGGGCCATGTGGGTGTGCATGTTGTGAGCCAGGTAGTGCAGGAACGGAATCTTGTTGAGCTGTTTCTGCTCCAGAATGGTGGGGATGAACTCGATGATCAGCACCATGCAGTAGCAGGTGATGCAGAAGATAACTTCCGTGAGCATGGAGTGGACGTTGGGGTGCCAGTATCCGAACCACGCCCGCAGCGGCTGGCCGATGTCCAGGGTCAGCACGAGCATGGCCCCGGAGTAGCAGATGAACCCGACGATGACCGCCAAGTTCACGATGTTCTTGAGCTGGTCGATCTGCAGGATGTACTTGAGGAAGCCGGTGAAGAAGGCGCCGGCGCCCAGAGCGATGACCGCGAGGTCGAAGGTGATCCACAGACCGAATCCGAAGTAGTTGTCCAGGCCGGTGACGGTCAGACCTTTCATGAAGATGATCGTCGCGGCGTAGGCGCCCCACAGGATGAAGACGCCGATGAAAGCGAGCCACAGGAGGTAGCGCCCGAAGGAGCAGCGCGTCAAACCGTCAGGGATAAGTTTTTGATCCATGGTTGAAGCCTCCTAGCCTAATGCTTTTCGTGCGCGAGGTGGTTGTCGCCCTGATAGCGGACCCAATCGCGGCGGCTCATGTAGTACACCTGCGGGTCCGTGCCGAGCCTTTCCAGCAGCCGGAAGGCGTAGGGACTCTTGATGAGCCGGTTGACCTCGTGCTTGGGATTGTTGAGGTCTCCGAACGTGATGGCGCCGGTGGGGCAGGCCTCGGCGCAGGCCGGCTGGTACCATTCCACGGGGAAGTCCAGAGGGTCGACGTCCTCGGCCCGGGCTCGTTGTCTGGCGTTGTTCAGGCGCGTGTGGCAGAAGCTGCATTTCTCGACCACGCCGCGCGGACGCGGCGAGACTTCCGGCGTCAGGGTCTTGTCCATACCCTTGGGAAAGACCGGGTCCAGCCAGTTGAAGTAGCGGGCGTGGTAGGGGCAGGCGGCCATGCAGTACCGGCAGCCGATGCACCGGGGGTATATCTGGCTGACGATGCCGCCTTCCTCGTTTTTGTCCGTGGCCACCACGGGACAGACCGGCACGCAGGAGGGCGCGCCGCACTGCATGCAGGGGCGCGGCAAGAAGGCCGTTTCGTGTTCCGGGAAGTCCTTGTGGTTGGAAAGCTCGTAGACGAGCATCCAGGTCAGGGTCCTCAACTTGTTGGAGGCGTCGTTCATCGGGGCGACATTGTTCTCCACCTGGCAGGCGACCATGCAGGCGCCGCAGCCCGTGCATTTGTCCAGATCAATGACCATTCCCCATTTCACTTTGAACTCATGGTGTGTCATGGCGCATACCTCGGGCTATATTTTGGCGATCTTGACCTTGGAGCCGGTCCAGACCGTCTCTCCCGTGCCAGGTTCGGTGGTCACAGAGAGGATCTTGTAGGTGTTATCGCCTTTGCCTCGGGTGTAGGCGTCCCAGGCGGAGTGCCCGAAGCCCAGAGGCGCTTCGACGACGCCGGGCATGACGCGCTCCGTGATGTGCACTTTGGCGGCGCATTCACCACGAGGTCCGGTAAGTTTGACCATCGCGCCTTCGCTCAGGCCGTACTTTCCTGCGGTCTGGCCGCAGACCTGAACGAAGGAGGCTTTGCCCCGCAGCTCCGTATTCCGGATGGTGGTCAGGTTTTGCGGCGGCGTGGCGACTTTCTGGCTGCCCACGTTGAGCTGCAGGGTCGGAGACACGGACAGGGGATAGGACACGTCCGGGCTGGGTTGGGCCGCCTTGGCCAGAACCTCTGCGCCCAGCCTGAGCGCCCTCTGGTCCACCGTGGCCACGGAGCACCATGCCTTGCCTTCCTGCGCGCCGTCCCAGACGTCGCTTGCGGCTTCGGCGCTGGCCGCTCCGCTCCGCACATCCCAGGGCGCCGCCTCGTCCGCGAAGAAACCGCCCATGGCGCCGAGCTGTTCGGCCTTGGCCTGCAGCACGGATTCGAAGTCTTCGAAGCCCAGGTCGATGTTCATGGCCTTGGCCAGCTTGAGCGTGAAATCCGCGCTGTTGAGGTTGTCGCACGCAGGCTTCGAGACGGGTTTGGCCAAGGCCCAGGCCGAGAAGCCGAGGCCGTGCGGCGTGTACACGTCGTCGAATCGCTCCAGGGAGTGCGGCGTGGGCAGCAGTAAATCGCACAAGGCCGCGGTTTCGTCCATGTAGGTGGAGAAACTGACCTTGAAGGGAATCTTCGCCAGGGCCTTGGCCATGGCTTCGGACTGGGGCAGGGCGTAGACCGGGTTGGCCTCGTAGACCATGAGCACGTCCGGCGTGGCGGCCCGGCCTTTCTCCATGTTCATGAGATAGCTGACCAGGTCCTTGGCCAGGAGGTCCTTGCGGTCAAGGGCTGCGTCCACCACTTTGGGCGCTTCGGGCATGGCGATCATCCCGCCGGGCTGGTTGAGCCGGCCCATCAGCAGGTTCAGCGCCGCGCCGGCCGCCTGCAACGCCTGGCCGCCGCCTTGGCCGAATTCGCTGCCGACGACCACCAACGGCCGTTTGGCCTGCGCGAGCTTCCGCGACAGATCCTGCAGCGTGTCCGGCTTGAGGCCCACGAGCTTTTCCACCTTGTCCGGCGTGTAGTGGCTCATGACCAGATTCTTGAAGCTGTCGAAGTCCCTGGTGTCCACGGAGGCGCCGTTCTTGACGAGGAAGTAGCACAGCCCCAGGGTGAACGAGGCGAGACCTTCCGGCAAAACGGGAACCCAGGCGTCGCTGACCGCGGCGGTGCGCGTTTGCACCGGTCCGGCGTATATGTAGGATGCTTTCGGTTTTTCCCCGCCGGGGCGGGAGGCGCTGAAGGCCTTCTGGTTGCGTACGGTCGGGCCCCAGGACTCTAGGGCGTCGGCGCCGATGAACAGCGTCAAGTCCGCGTTTTCCAGGTCAAAGCCGATCTGTCCTTCGCCGCCCATCAGCCCGGTCCAAACCCGGGATGAGGTTTGTCCGTCGCCGGGCATGAGGTAGTAGTCCGTCGCTCCCAGCGCTGCGGCGAATCCCGAAAGAACTTCGTTGATCGTTCCCGATTCGTCGCCGGAGATCATCGCCAGCTTGCCGTCCTTGCCGACCGTAGCGTTGAGCTTGTCGGCCAGCAGGGCCGCGGCCTCGTCCCAGGTGATCTGTTTGAAGGAATCGTTTTCGCGCTTCATGGGGCCGGGAAGGCGCGAAGGGCTGTACATCATTTGCACGCCGGCCGCGCACAGCGGGCACAGGCCCCCTTGGCTCAATACGTTGTTCGGATTGCCTTCCGCGGCGACCGGGCGGCCGCCTACGGTGCGAATATTTACGGCGCATCCCGCGGCGCACATCTTACTGATGGTGGCTGTGCGGGCTTCTTCCCCGTGTTTCAGACGTGGAATCCACGGCCAGTTTTGAGTCCAGATGGATAAGTCGTCGGCAAACTTCCAGGGAATCGGCGTAAACAGGGTTCCGACGGCTCCGCCTACGATCAAATGAATGAATCCTCTGCGATCCAAGCCCATGTCGAACTCCCGTGGTTACTTATGACAGACGTAGCAGGCGTTGCTCACATGGTTTTGAGCGTGGCAACGCTCGCAACGCCACATTTTCATAGTGTCCTTGCTGTAGCCGGAAATACGATTCCGGTAATAAGGTGGAGGACTGTCATTGTCCGCCAAGTTGGGATGGCATTCGGTGCAGTCGTATTGCTGGTGGGCGTTGTGAGAGAAGTAAACGTTGTCAGGCTGGTATTGGTAAATAAGCCACGGAACCTCTTTTCCTTCCTGGTAGTATTCCGTGACGTATTTTTCCTCCGCCGGATCTTCTCCCATGACGTCTTCGTGGCATTCCCCGCATTTCTCATTGGTCGGCAGACCTGCGAACGATCCATCTTCGCGATAGAAGTGGCAGTCGTCGCACGCCATGTCCTGGCCCACGACATGGACCTGATGGCTGAAGCGGATAGGTTGCTCTTGTTTGGAGAACAGCACCTGGGGAAAAATCCACCAACCAATGACCAATGCAGCGAGCACGCCCGCCAGAAACGCTAGTGCTCCGCCGCTTTGCCTTACTATTTGCATTTCCTTCATAGTCCCGCCTCATCAATATTACGAAGTTAACGAAAGCTTGACCAACCGTAGGAAATTGAAACATATTCTATGTTACAGTTTTTTACTATGTCAAGGAAATAAGGAAAAAATTACAAGTGTGTCGCCTCCATAGAAGGTTTGGCGCATCTATTTTTTCGATGTGCGCCCGTAAATGTCGTCGAATCGAGTGATGTCGTCCTCTTCCAGATACGCTCCGGTTTGGACTTCGATGATGTCTACCGGGATTTTTCCCGGATTTGACAAACGATGCATGGCCGCCTTGGGGATCACTACGAATTCGTTTTCCGTCAGCAAATGCTCCTCATCTCCAACCCTCGCCAATGCAGCACCGCTGACCACAACCCAATGTTCGCTGCGATGGTGATGCATCTGCAGGCTTAAATGCGCTCCCGGCGCGACCTGGATGCGTTTGATCTTGTATTGCTGGCCTTCCTCCAACACGGTGTATTCGCCCCAAGGACGTTTCACCGTGAGGTGACTTTCCACCAGCGGGCTGCCCTCGGATTTTAGTTGCGCCACCAACTCTTTGACTTTCTGCACATGCGTCAGCGGCATGCAAAGCGTGGCGTCGCGGGTCTGGACCATGATCATTCCGGACAGTCCCGCCGCGGCGAGTTTGGATCCCTGGGACCACAGCAAGCAGTTTTCGCAGTCCTCGGCCAGCACGTCCCCGTGGATCACGTTTCCTTTTGCGTCCTTGTCCCCCAGGCGGTAGATCGCCTCCCAGCTGCCAAGGTCGTCCCATTCGAAGCCGGCCTCCACCACCGCGATGTTGTCCAGTTTCTCCACCAGGCCGTAGTCCACGGAAACGTTGGGCAGCATTGCGTATCCCGCAGCCATGGGCTGCTTCTCCCGGTTGCTCCACCATTCCCACAACTCGGGCGCGTGGATTTCGACGCCGGCCAGAAAGTCTCCGGCTTTGAACATGAACATTCCGCAGTTCCAGAAATGCTCTCCGTCCTCCACAAAGCGCCGGGCCAGGTCGGCGTCGGGCTTTTCCGTGAATTCCGCAGCCTCATAGACTCCCGGCGCCAGGGGCGCGCCGCGGTGGATGTAGCCGTATCCCGTCTCGGGATGCGACGGGGCCGCGCCGAAAGTCACAAACCGGCCCTGGGCCGCGAATTGGGCGCCGAGTTGGATGCTTTTCGCCCAATTGTTCACGTCTCGAATCATATGGTCTGCAGGGAAAACGGCGACAATCGCCTCGGGGTCGCGGCTTACGATTTTTTCCAATCCCAGCAAAATAGCCGGCAGCGTGTTGCGGCCCAGCGGTTCGGCCAGGACCTGTCCCTCAAGGTGTTCGTCGATGCGCCGGACCTGGTTGCGCACTTCGAACACGTGCTCTTCGTTGGTGACGATCCAAACGTTCGGCCACGGGAAGGCCTCGATGACCCTGGCCACGGTCTGCTGCAGCAGTGTGTTGTCGCCGTTGAGGGGCAGAAGTTGTTTGGGAAATAAGTTGCGCGAGAGCGGCCAGAGGCGGGTGCCCGATCCACCGGCCAGGATGATGGCCTGGCAGCTGGCGAGTTCCGCCTGGGGGGTTGAAGACGTGTCCGTTTTTTCAGCGCGCGAGGACTTGTCGCGATGTTCACCCATGATGGCTCCGGTTCGGCGAAGTGGGCGGCGAATGAGCTAAAGAGCCGCCAAATGGCAATCTTTTGGTATCGGAGATTTGGGTGTCTTACAAGTTTTTCCCACCATTATCCGCCGGAAGAATTTTCGTCGGCTGCGTGTTGGCGTGTTGAGACCGCTTCATGCGCGCGGTTTGAGGTTTTTTTAGTTTTTCGCATGGGGAAGCGTGACGGGAGCGACGTCGCCGGTTTGGTCGTTCATGGCGTCCCTTGCATCTCAAGTCCAAGTCGCGTAAACTATTCTGCTTGTTCCTATGCGGAGGGGTGGCAGAGATGGTCGATTGCGGCGGTCTTGAAAACCGCAGACCCTTCACGGGGTCCGGGGGTTCGAATCCCTCCCCCTCCGCCACTTTTCACACTTCGGCAGGGCCGTTCTAGCCCAGCCGCCCAACACCATACCCAACACGGCAAGCGTCTTCTTTTATTTATCGCTGTGATGGTTCAACGCTGTTGGAGTTGTTCCGCTAACCCCGACATCTCAATTGATGATCCAAGGAGCCAATCGCCGAAGGCGCAGGCTGCCCCTTCGCCTTGCCCATGAACCAAGCCATCCTCTGCACCAGAGGAAGCTTGGATCCCGGCCTGAGGCAAGCACTTGACGGTGATCCCGGTCCCAAGCTAAAGATGAACCATTGATTGAGCCCAGTCCATGCGCATCCTTTTCCATGCATGCCGGCTCTTTTGATCCTAATAAAGCATACCCCAGTTGTTGCGAACAAGGAGCATTGCCGTGTCCAAGAAAGAAGTGGAGCGTCTGCTGATCGCAGGCGGAGAAAATAAGACTGTAAAGGGTAAGTACAACGCCATTCCGACCAAGGAGGCCTTTGTGGCCGCCGCCAAAGAGGACGGATACGATTTCACGATCGATGAACTGGACGCGGTGCTGAAAGAGGCCGGCGACGATTTCACCTCGTACGGCAATCCGCCCGCCCGTTCAATCTGGTGGACGTAACAGCGTGTTCTGTGCATTGCGGGCTCTCAAGCAGATCGTGAGAAGCCCGCAATGGCGGATTTCTCTCAGTGTGACCCCTTAACGCTCACGACCCGCCCCTCCTCCCGTTCTGCGCCAACTACGCGCCGACCCGCGTGGTCGGCTCCATTGACGAACTTCCCAACCATACCGCCGCCAGATCCAACCTGGAGACTGCGGCGTCTTTGGCGTACATCTTGCGTGACACAACAAATCAATTTTTTATACGTTGTTAAAGGTTTGAAAAGCGCACCAGTCACACGAAAGGCGTGTTTGACACGGCTGAAGCCACGGGGGAGCCCCGAGAGGGGCTGCGTGTTTTGTGTCCGATTGAATGCTATTTAGACGATAATAGATTAAGAATATTAATTTAATTATTAGAAGCACAGGATTTTTCCACCGTCAGGTTTCGATTTTTTGGGGCTATGTGTGGTGGGCGTATAGTTCACGTCTTCACTATGTTGGCATGGCGTCGAAATCTGAACGGACTCGACGATCGCCGCCGCGGCGCCTACCCGCTGATCATTTTTTCAACGCTCCGTTTTTTCCTTCATGCTCCCTTCATGATGCCTCCGTATTGTAGTCTCAAACGGCAGGAACAGGCTGACGCCCCGAGGGCGTCGCCACTGTCGCAATCTATGGATACCAGGAGGTATTACTGTGAAGAATCAATGGATCGCTATTTTTGGAAGCGGCGTCATGGTCATCGGTTTGGCGGTAGCGGGAACAAGCTTTGCCGACTCCGGCAACGGCCAACGCATCCATGGCGCCATCCCGGTCACCAACCAATCCGAAGCGAAATTCCCCACCATGGCCAAAATTACCTTGAACCAAGCTGTGCAGCGTGTCGCGGCGTCGACTCCGGGCCGGGTTCTGAAGGCGGAACTCGAGGAAGAAGACGGATTCCTGGTCTACAGCGTCGAGATGGCGCAACCCGATCAGAGCGTCGTGGAAGTGAAGCTCGACGCCGGTTCTGGCAAGATACTGGCCAGGCGCGTCGACAAGGCGGATCGGCGCGACCACGAAAAGGAAGATCACGAATCCGATGATCATGAAGGCGAGGATTAAGCTCCCAAGCATTGCGTCCCGGCCGCCTGAAAGAAAGCCGACCGGGACGCTCTCTCGACCTGCAAGCGAGGTCTTTCACATGATCGAAATAGAAAATCTTCGGTTGGTCATTGAAGGAAAGGACGTGCTTAAGGGCGTCGACCTGCATCTCGAAGCTGGGGATGTCTATGGCCTTCTGGGCCCCAATGGAGCCGGGAAGTTTACAACCATGTACGCTCTGCTGGGATTGCGCTCCTATGCGGGCGGTCTTGTCAGTGTTCTCGGCAACGATCCAGCGGTCGACCCAATTCCCATCCGCCGACAGGTGGGCGGCATGTCCGAAAAAGCCGGATTTTACGAGTGGATGACCGCTCTCGACTACGCGAACCGACTGGCCCATGCGGTTGATAAAGGGAGGCGACTACCGCTGGTCGTCAGCGTCACGGATCGAAGAGGAAAGCGGGTGCTCACCAGCCGCACTGTCCAGTTTCACGTACGGCGAAAGCCGATGCTGCATACGGGCCGGGTGTTGTCGGTCGCCGCAGGCGCGCCGCTGCTCTTTCTGGGTCTGCTGGTCGGCCTGAAGTGGAGGCGGCGCGCCCTGCACAATGGGAACGCGTTCAGCCAAGGCGGCTTCTGATTCGTTTTTCGACCCCCAATATAAAAACCGCAAGAAACGAGTGCAACGACCGGCTCTCCGGCGCGATGAGGAGGGATCGGTTGCCCGAACGTCTCGACGGAGTGAAATCAAAGTGACTTGTAGGAAAACGAAGACGATGCGCGTCGTGGCGGGGGTTCTCTCCTTGCTGGCGATCATGGTCGCGGGGCGTGTTTGGTATTTGGAGGAACAGGGCAACTTCCACGCGATCACACCCGGCGAGGCGTATCGCTCGGCGCAATTGGATCGGGACGAACTGGAGCACTACATCCGAAAATACGATATCCGCTCGATCATCAATCTGCGCGGTGAAAGGGCGGACAAGGACTGGTATCGCGAGGAAATCGCCACTGCCCACGCGTTGGGAGTCCGGCATTTCGACTACGACGGGATAGGGGCTACCCGACCGCCATCGACCCGCGACCTGGCCAAGCTGCTGGCGCTGTTCGCCGCGGCGCCGCGTCCGGTCCTCTTGCACTGCCAGGCCGGGGCGGACCGCTCCGGCTTGGCGGCGGCCATCTGGAAGGAGGTGGTCGACGGCGCATCCGCTTCGCAGGCCCGGCGGCAGCTTTCCCTGCGGTACGGTCACATGCCCGTCGGACCGACCCGGGTCCTGGACACCTTTTTCGATGCATGGACATCCGCCGGAGGCGGCGACGCCATGTCCGGCGTCCCCACCCCCGCCCGCAAGGAGAATTGACATGCGTTTTATCAATCCGGGATTGCGCCGCATCAATGGGAGCGCAACCGTTTCCGTCCTTCGGGATCGCCTGAGCGCCTTTGTGATCCGTCCGGTGACGGATTCCCGCGCCTACCTGCACGCAGCAGGAAAGGTCCGGCGTTTTTGTCTGGCGCACTTCCGCAAGGAATATGTCCGCCAGCAACGGCTCGCGCGCCAGGGCGGCTGCCGCCAGTGCGGTTTTTGCTGCAACATGCTCTTCACCTGTCCTCTCCTGACGCGAGAGGGCGGGTGCGTCAGCTACGGCGCCTGCCGCCCCCTGGTCTGCCGGGTCTTTCCCATAGATCAGCGGGACGTCGACGAGGTGAGCAAGTGCGGCGGCCGTTGCGGCTACCGTTTTGAAGACCGGCGCTGACCGGAAACCATCACAGGAGCAATCCGTCATGCTGCATCAAGCCGTCGCCTGGCTCGCGGCCGTCGTGGGACACTGGGGCTATCCCGGAATCGTGGTCCTCATGGCCCTGGAGTCCTCCTTCTTCCCGTTCCCCAGCGAGGTGGTGATCCCGCCCGCCGCCTACGCGGCGTCCTGCGGGAAAATGAACATGGGGATGGTCATTTTCTGCGGTGTCCTGGGGAGCCTCCTGGGAGCGGTCGGCAACTATTGGTTGGCCTTGACGCTTGGCAGGCCCTTTTTCGAACGGCGCGGCCGCTGGATGCTGATCAACCCCGAATCCCTGGCAAAGGCCGAATGCTTCTTCGCACGCCACGGGCGCATCAGTACATTCACGGGCCGCCTGCTGCCCGTCATCCGCCAGTACATCTCCCTTCCAGCGGGGCTGGCCAGGATGAACTTCCTTGCTTTCTGCTCGGCCACGGTTCTGGGCGCGTTGGTCTGGGTGCTGGTGTTGGCGGGCCTGGGATACTGGTTCGGCCAAAACGAGCAGTTGCTTCTGCGTAACCTGCGCTGGGTCGTCTTGGCCCTGGTTGTCGGATGCGGCGGTATTCTTCTGGCCTACCGGCATTGGTGGAAACGCCGCCCGGACCGGAACGCCGCGAGGCGTCCCGACGCTTGAAAGCTTCATCTTCCGTGTCTGGAGCGTCTCCCGGTTGAATAATCCAACTTTTTAGCCCAAAATGATCGTATGCGCATATTGATCGTCGACGATGAACAAATTCTGCTGGACCAACTCCGAAAGGCCCTTGAAGGCCAACGCTACATGGTCGAGACGGCGCTGGACGGGGAGGAAGCCCTCGACAAGCTTTTCAACTCCCCTGCGGACCTGATCATCCTCGACATCATGCTCCCCGGGCAGGATGGCTTCTCTGTCCTCCGCGCCCTCCGGCGCGGAGGCGACGCCACCCCTGTGCTTATGCTTACAGCCAAAGGCGACATCGACGACAGGATCAAGGGGCTCGATCTGGGCGCGGACGATTACTTGGCCAAACCCTTTTCGCTCGACGAACTGCTGGCGCGGGTTCGAGCCCTGTTCCGGCGGTCCGGGGGACAGTCCGAGTCCGTGCTTCAGGCGGGCGACCTGCGTCTGGACACCGTAAGCAGAGAAGTGAGCAGGGGAGGCGAACCGTTGAATCTTACGGCCAGGGAGTTTTCCATCCTTGAATTCTTCCTTTACAACAAGAACCGGGCCGTATCGCGTTTCAACCTTGCAGAGCACGTATGGGGAGACGCCTTCGATCCTTTCAGCATGTCCAATTTCATGGATGTCCACATCAAGAACCTACGAAAAAAGATCGGCGATTCCGACGGGTCGCTCATCCGGACCATCCGGGGCGTCGGGTACATCATCAAGGATGAGGGGCCATGACTGTCCGCCTGAAAATAACCGTGCTGATAACGGCAGCCGGATTTGTGGCCAGCCTCGTCTTTTCCTGCACCATTCTATGGGAAATGATGGAGCAACCCTTCCGTCTCATCGACTCGGACCTGGAGTCAACGGGCCTGCGGATCGCCCGGATTGCGGCGGAGGGTGGAGAAGGTGGGAATTCAACTTCCTGGTCGATGGGCGACATGAATTATTGGCTGGAAGTCAAGGACCAGACTTCCGGCGCCGTCTGCTATCGCTCTCGTTGGGCCCGGCTGTTTCGGATTCCGGCTCCGTCGGTCGACCGCAGCGTGACCGTTGCTGTCGATGTTCCGCCGCAGGCGCCGCTCGGAAAGGATGCACATGGCAAGGTTGCCTTTCGGATTCGAACGCTTGCCTTTTCTCTCAATGGAAATCCGTATCTGGTAACGGTTGGACGTCCCATGGAGCATTTGGAGGAGGAGCTTCGGGACACTGTTGTCGGTGCTGCAGGCGGCTTGGCTTTTTCAGTTCTTCTGCTGGCTGGAATCAGCTATTTTTTGGCCGGGTTCATGCTCAAACCCATTCGGGAGATCAACGCACAAGCGCGCGACATCAGCGAAAAGCATCTGGACAGGAGACTGCCCACGACCGGCGACCACGACGAATTCGACTCGTTGGCGGAGACGCTGAATCATGTCTTCGATCGCCTGCAACACGCCTTTTTGCGACAAAAACGGCTGCTCGCCGACGCCTCTCACGAATTGAAAACGCCGTTGACCATGATGCGTTTGGCTCTGGATGAAATTCGTTCAGGCGCGAGCGAGAGCCGTCCCGATCCGCAGGCGGAAAATCATGCACGGATGACGGAACAGGCCCTGCGCATGGAACGGCTGGTAAAGAGCCTGCTGGACCTGTCCGCACTCGAGATCGAGGCCTCGGCCAGCAGGGTGGCGATGGACCTCACGCCCATTCTGGATTCGCTGATCGACGACTACCGCTTTTTGGGCGATGCAAGCGGCGTCACCCTTCAAGCCGATCTACCGAAGCGGCTCGAAATGGATGGAGATCCGGAAAAGTTGACTCGGGCGTTTTCCAACCTTCTGGACAACGCCATCAAATACAATATGGAAGGCGGCAGCGTCACGATCACCGGTGTACAATCCGACGCAGAGGTCTCCATTTCCGTAACGAACACCGGCCCGGGGGCGCCGGAAGCGGATATTCCGCGCATATTCGAGCAATTTTACCGGGTCGAGAAATCCCGGTCTCAACGACACGGAGGATCGGGACTGGGATTGACCATCGTCAAACGGATCGTTGAACTGCACGGGGGAACCGTTACCTTCCGGAACATTCCCGGCGACCGGACCGAAGTCACGGTTATCCTGCCCAGAAGGGGCGTTTCACTTGGCGGCGGCGAGCAGGACGGCTAGCTCCGTAAAACGGCGGCGCGTGCTCCTCCGTTGGCTTCAAATCATCCTGTCATCCCCGCATCAGAGCCGTCATCCCGTCTTCGTCGCCCGCACGCAAAACGGCGCGGACACGGTGATGAGATCAGGACCGAACAGGAAATACACCCCGCAGAGACTGGCTTTGGACGAGCCGACGGATGCGCCGTCCTGGCGACCAGGCAAAGGGCGCAGAGCTTTCAGAAAGTGTGATCGTGGAGTGGAAATGGGCAAAAGCGACAGGTTATGGAACACCATACCCCTACAGACCGAGGCGTGAACGTCTTCGAATCTTCCGGTTTTATTTGATTTCCGAGATGCATTGGATGAAGCCGACGTCCTCGCCTTGGAATCGGAACCTGGCGACAGTGACTCCGAGTCGGCGTTCGCCTCGTTGCGTCTCGTAATAAACTTCCTTCTTTGCTCCCGTCGTAAGCTCCGCGAACATGGCGTTGATTCTCTCAACGCTGCTTTGGCAATGGCACGATGCTATGTCCCGGCCGATGTATGCAGGCTTTCTATCGACAAAACGGGTGCAATATTCGTTGTAATACAAAATGCGTCCCTCGTTATCCACGATGGTGACGCCTGCGGGGACCTGATCCAGCGCGGCGGCGAGTTCTTCGGAGCAGAGCTTTTTGTTCATGGCGTGGTGTCCCTGGAGCGGCGTTCTTTTGGTTGTATCCGGTTCGTTTCGTGAGAGAGGCGTAGCAAGGACCGATCTCGAAACGGACGGACCATGCTTTTTGTACTATCTTTCACGCGATTCGGCGTTGTTTCACGAACATTGATCTTAGCCAAGTCATGTGTCCCTCGCAATCCCCGCGGCGGTTTCAGGGGCGTCCGTCGACGGACGTTGCGGGCGGCCCGCCGAGAGGGCAAGGGGTGCGTCCATCCGCGTGCGCTTTTTGGCGTTTGGGCGGCTGTTCTGCGCCGGATCGGACAAAGCGTCCTTCAGGCCAACTCCAGCTCCAGTTGGATATTGCATTTGGCGTAGGGCGACGGGGCGCCGACGACCCGGACGAAACCCAGCTTCGTGTAAAGGTTGATGGCCGCCTTGAGCTTGGTGTTGCTGTCTATATGCACCTTCTTCGCCCCCAGGGCGCGGGCTCTGTCCACGGCGGCGCAGGCCAGCCGCCAACCAACGCCCTTGCCTTGCTCCTTCGGGACTACCGCCATCTTCGCCAGTTCGATCGTCCGGCCGTCTTTCTTGAAGAGCGCGCAAACGCCGACGACTTCGCCGTCGCGCTTCGCCAGGAGGATGGCCCCGCCGGGCCGGAGGATTTTTTCTTCCGGGCGCTCCAGAAGCTCGCGGTCGGCGTCTTCGACGGTGAAGTACTTCTCGATCCATTCATAATTCAGGCGCTTGAAAGCTTCGTGGTGCTCTTCGGCGTAGTCGACAATCTCCACTCTCCGGGACTCCCGCTGCTTTCTGCGCTCCAGCACGCGCGCGTGGAGGTTTTTTCCCTCAAGCAAGAATTCCGTTTCCTCGACCGCCTTCCAGAGGTTGTACTGCATCTCGCGGATGAGTTCCTCCACGGCTTCGGCCACGTCTTGCATCTGAATTTCCAGGCGAGGGACGATGGCGCGGCCCGCATCCGAGAGTTTCACGACATTCTTGCGGCCGTCTTCGGCGTTGCCTCCGGTTTCGATGAGCCCGGCCTTGGCCATTTCCTTGACCGTCTGGCTCACCACAGGATGCGAGCATCCGATGCTTTTGGCCATGGCCGTAATCGAGCTTTCCTCGGTCTGTGAGAGCAGATAGAATACCGGGAACCATTTGGGTCGGAGATCCACCTGATACGCAGCAAAGATCTTGGCTGCGTCCGCCGCGAACGCGTCGCCAAGGCGTCTCAGTCTGCTGCCCAGCGCAACGCTTCCAAGGTCTTGCAATACATCCATTGCAATCTCACCCTAATTATGTAGTTGGCTACGTAGGTGAGTACGTTATGGCGTTGCTCCAAGAAAGGCAACATATTTCTACGGGCAGGCTCGAGTCGTTACGAGTCCCGAAATGGAAAAGGGCGACGGTTGCGCGCGAAAACTCGCCAAGACTCTCGCCGGCAAAGGATAGTGGAGTTGGTACAGGTAAGAGCAATAAACGTGAATACGGCGAGCGCTGCGAAGAGCCAGGAGTTGACGAAGATCGCGGGATTTTGGGTGTCCTGCGAGATTGCCGTTTCGAGGAAAAGCTGGAAGGTTTCCGCCGAGTGCTCTCAGGGATTTTCTTATGAAATCCGGGACGAAATGATTTATTTCGAAAATCTAAACGGAGGACGCTATGAATATTGAGGTGAAATTTGATTGCTCAAACATTGCCTGGGGAACCGTTGCCGACGTTTTGAAGCGCGTCGGAATGGCGTCTTATGCGCCGGAAGTCCACGCCAGAGCGTTTGAAGCAAGCCATACGACCGTATTTGTTTACGATGATGGCAAGCTGGTCGGGTTTGGCCGAGCCATTTCGGACGGAGCATACCAGGCAGCGGTGTACGACTGCGCAGTCCTTCCGGAGTATCAAGGCAAAAGAATCGGGAGCATCATCATGGAGAACCTCATGAAGCGAGTAGAGGGATGCAACATCATCCTTTACGCTTCGCCAGGGAAGGAAGGTTTTTATCAAAAGCAAGGCTTCAGCAGAATGAAGACGGGTATGGCGAAGTTCGTAAAAGAAGATTCCATGAGAGACAAAGGCTTTACCGGATAGAGCGCGGCTGGCGCTGGGCGTAACGGCCATGGGCGGCATTGCAAATGAATCCGCGCGTCCGTTTGGCTTTTGTTATTTCACGGAAAATCGAGAAAGATACATGTAGTCGCCCAGGCTGACGGACGCTTCCGGCCGGAAGCCGTAAGGCGTGAACAGCGCTTCGGCGTCGACCGGGCCGATGCGCCTTTCCTTGCGCGGTCCCGGGCCCTGGGCGATCTTCTTGAATTCGATAAGCGCCAACGCCCCTATCGGAGAAAGGACCCGCTTGATTTCGCCGATCACGGAGGCTCGTTTTTCACCGGGCAGATCGTGCAGCACCGTGGCCATCAAGCAGACATCCACGGAGTCGTCCGCCAGCGGAAGGGGAAGGGTGATGTCCGCCTGCATCGCCTTGATTTGCGGCGTCCCCTGCCGGCGTGCGATCTCCTTCAGGGTTTCGACGCCCTCTTCCCACAAGTCCAGCGCGTAAAGAATCTGGTCCTTGCCGAGGCGCTGGGCGATGGCAAGGCTGTAGTTCCCGACCCCGCAGCCCAGGTCGAGATACGCCGAAGCGTCGCTCGACACGATGTTGGACAAAGCAAGCTCCAGGTCGACGTGGACGATGCTGCTTTTTCCCGCAGCCGTGGGTTTCGTAGGCATATCTTTCTCCTGTTGGGTGTTCGTCTGGATGGAGCGTTAACAGGCCTTTCAAAAATGGCGGTTTGCTTCGTCAGCAAAAAAAATCCAGACCGCCTATGTATGCGCAATACAGCGCACCCGGGATTTTTTATTTCCTCGCATCTCACCATTGTTGAACGTCCTGCGTTCGATGAAGTCGTTCAGCAGTTGGCTGGAGAATAAGGCTCCCTTTCAGCGACGTCAAAAGCGCGGGAGCCGGGCGTGTTTTTGAACGGCCGTGACGGGGCGTCGATCCTTTCAAAAAAGTCGGGCGTTGGGAGGGAGAGGCCGGCGGACGCCGGCCTCTCCTCTGGCGTTTGAATGATCAGGAGCTTTCCCGTCCGGCCCGCAGCCGCTCCAACAGGGCGAGGGCTTGCGCCGGCGGGCGAATCTCCCGGCGTTTGTACCGGCTTCCATCCGGAGTTCTTTCCACCATTCCCCTGTCCACGAGTTCTCGGCGCAGCAGCGCGTGGTCCCCGAACAGGTGCTCCCGGTCGAGCAGGCTGCTGATCTCCCGCTCCGTGAGCGTGGTCCGGGCGGGAATTTTCGACCACATGACCCACAGGCAGATCATGCGCTGGCTGAATTTGTTGGGCCAGCGGATGAACTTTCCGTCGTCGTCAAAGTACCGGGCCAACCGGTTCAGGAGTTTGTCGTCCACCTTGGACGGTTCTTCACGCTGAGCGGGCTGGGCGGACTCGGTGGGTGCGGCCCTGGACTTGAAGTGTTGGAAGTTGCGGTATCCTCCGGCCTTGGCGAGCAGATTCAGCATTTCCACGTGGCTGGGAAGCTGCTCCCGGCTGTCCAGGGACCGCCGCAGGGATTTGGCGAAGGCGGCAATGTCTTCGATGGCGAGAGGCAAGGGCGCTTTGGACATGACTTATCCTCGCTTTCGCGCCTACCA
>JASGMV010000016.1 GCA_030156255.1 Desulfovibrionales bacterium | reverse complement strand
CGGCGACTACGACATCAATACAACGCTCGGAGAAATCGAGGATCCGAGCATCCTGGTGTACGGGGGCTCGTCGTCCTCCTCATCTTCCTCCGGCTGCTCGCTGAATCCCCACGCGGACTTCAACGCCGAATGGCTACTGCTCGCCCTGGCCCCGCTGATCTGGGCCGTGCGGAATCGGAAGAGCAAAACGAGCTAGACGGAAACCTCGACTCGCAACAAACATCAAGGCCCGCGCCGTGAACACGGCGCGGGCCTTTTTCGTCAACAACGTTGCAGGGAATCAGAAGGACCGAGTCGGAGCCTCGGCGCCGGCCTCGACGCCTGCACCGCCCTCCATGAACATCCGGTACTCCGCCAAGCCTTTGACCGAGATCAAGGGCAGGTCGTTGGTCTGGGCGAATAGCTCGATCTGCCGGCCTTTGGCCATGGTGCCGTCGGGATTCGTCAGCTCGCACAATACGCCGGCCGGCTTCAGCCCCGCCAGGCGCATGAGATCCACTACGGCCTCGGTGTGGCCGCGGCGCTCCAGCACCCCGCCGGGCCTGGCCCTGAGCGGAAAGACGTGCCCCGGTCGGGACAAGTCCGAAGGCTTGGCGCCGTCGGCCACGGCCGCGCGCACCGTAGACACCCGGTCCGCGGCGGACACCCCGGTGGTTACGCCCCGGGCGGCCTCAATGGTCACGGTGAAAGCCGTGCCGAACTGGCTGGTGTTGCGCTCCACCATGGGGGGCAGGTCGAGAGCGTCGGCCTGCTCGTCCGTCAGGCAAAGGCACACGATGCCGCTGCACTCCCGGATGAGCATGGCCATCTGTTCATGGGTCAAAGTCTCGGCCGGGAAAATGAGGTCCGCCTCGTTCTCCCGATCTTCATCGTCCCGCACCAGCACGCCCCGACCATTACGCAAAACGTCGAGGGCGCGCTCGATGCGCCAACTACCGGCCATATCGGCCTGTTCCAAGGAAAGCGACTGATTCATGGCGCTTGCTCCAGAGGTTGAGGATAAGCCAGAATCAGGGCGCAAGGAGGGGTGGACCAGGAGCCGCCCCGTGGCGGACCAGGCCCGAAAGACGAACGGCGCAGGCCCAAAAGCCCGCCGGCGCCTCAATGCTCCTCTCCCATCCGGACTGTAACCGTCGGCCCCGGAATCGCACCGGGTCTGCTGACCTCCCCGAATCGGGGAGCGCTCGCGGGCTGCCGGCCCGAAGGCCGGATCACCGCCGGTGGGGAATTCCACCCCGCCCTGAGGATTTGCAGCTTTTCTACTCCCGCAGGCCAGCGCGGTCAATGGCCGGAAAACGCCGCCATGCATTTTTCCTCCGCAGCCCCGCCGCCAAGAAAAAAAGCTTCCGCGCATTGTGCACTGCAGCGCCCTGTTCTATACTCACGCCGAACGGCCTACCCGAAATCGTTAGCCGCCAGGGGTTCGACATGCCCGGCGACACGCCGAAAGACGAGCTGGACCTTTTTATCGACAAGCCCAAGAGGTCGAAGCGGAACAAAAAAACGTCCGCTAACGCCGCATCGGACAGCGCTTTTCAGGCCATCCACGAGGCCGAAGCGCCGGCCGCTCCCGAATATCCTGGCTACGTCTCGCTGGCCGACCGGCCGGACGACTTCGCCCAGGTCTTCCTCGGCGTGGACATGGCCTTCGCCCGGCAAATCTGCCGCGAAGACCTTTTCGACATCGACAAACGGGAAAACGGGCAACGGATCGTGGACAAAATCCAGGCCCTGGCCGGCGTCAACGCGGAGAACGTGATCCTGGCCCTGGACGGCGTCGAGGCCCGGATACAGGCAGGGGAAATCGAGGAAAGCGAACGCATCGACCAGTGCAACCTGCTGATCCAACGGGAAACCCGGGAACGTATTCTGGAGGCGCTGCCGGAACTGGCTCCAGGCAGGATCAAAATATCCCCGAACAAGGTTCTGCAAAATTTCCTGCTCAACTCCGTAGCCGGGCAGCCCCGAGCCTTTTCAACGGCTCTGCAATTCTTCGGCGGCGCAGCGGGAGAGCCGGACACGGTGCGCGCCGAGGCCAACTTTCAAGCCTTCGCCCTCGGGCACGTTCCGGAGATCGCCCCTTTGTTCGACGGCAAGCAGACGAACGACCGGCTGCGGCCGCTGCTCATGACGTTCTTCTCGGCAATGAAAAACATCTACCGATGCAAGCGGAAGATGCTGCAACTCGAGCAGAACGTCGCCGAATCCATCGACGTGTTTCGGAAAAAACTGCATGGATTGGCGCAGGAGGCCCAGACCTCGTCGGACGCGTTGCGCGCCGCGGAGCAGTCGATCCTGTGCGAGTTCGAACGCGCCTCCGTGGGCTTGCTGGCGATTCGGGAGCAGGAGGAGATCGGGCTCGCCCGATGCTTCGGCGCCGGCGTCTTTCTGGCCCGCAGCTGGCCGGCCTTTTTCGAAGCCTTGAACGCACGGATCGACGAAGCGTTCGTCGACATGCGCCGGAGGGCCGCGGCCAGGGACGCCGGCGGCGTCCGGGTTCGATTCCACCGCGGCGAAGGCGGCAAATGGAAGAAGTTTCTGGTCACGTTCTCGTTCGGCGCCATGATGCAGAACCTGCGGCGTCTGGACCCGGACAGCGGAGAACCTCTGGAGGCCGGCCCGACCCTGCTCCAGGAAAGGCTTCGGGACCTCCGGCTGGAGGACATTCCGCCCGAGGTTTCGAAAACCCTGGCCGAGGTGGACTACCAATCCCCGCGCAAACAGCGCGCCCTCATCGCCAAGCTGGCGAGCCTGGCCCCCGCGGCCGAACAGCTGCTTCAGGCCGCAAAGGAGTTGAAGGCCGCCAAGCGCCAGGAAGAGGACCCAAGCGAGCAGGAGGCGAACGAGGCGAATGCGACGCAAAAAATATCCAGGCTCAAACGCGAGCTTGCGGACTTCGCCCGAACCCTGGACCTGATGCTGGGCAGACGCAGCCGCGTCGTTTTACAGGAAGCCGAAAAGCGACTCGGCGAAGAAGCGGGCCGCCGGCTTGCGCAGCTCATGGCGGAGACCGCTTCCGGCCCGGCCTTCTATCAGACCGCGGCCGAGGATACGGCCCAGCGCGTCTTTCTCGCCAAGGTCCAGGCCATGCGGGAGCAGGACAAGATCGAAGACGAACCCGTGGTCCGGAAGATCAACGAACTGGTGGGAAAACGCGCCGAAAACGGCGCTCCCGGAGGATTCGCCGCCCAGATCGACCAGTTCTCCGAGGTGCGCATCCGCTCCGAGGAAGGCCGACAGGCCTTCGTGGAGGTGGACATCGACATGCTGACGGTTCTGGTGCTGCTCTGGAAACCGCCCAAAGCCGTCGCCGAGGCCGGGCGAGCCGTGGAGCAGGAAAGAGAGGACGACATGGGCCGCAAGCGCGTTGGCTTCATCATGGGGCTGATCATCCGCAAGATCTTCAAATACATTTCAGCTCGGGGATGGGACGAGGAACTGCGACTGTTCGCGGCCAACGCAGGCCGGCTTCGCGCATCCCCAAGGCGGTCGGGAGACCGCTCCCGCGAACTGGGCGAGGCGGAATCCAAGACGCTGGAGCAACTGGCCGGGTTCGTGGAGCGGCTGCGCATCATCCGGGAGGCGTTGGTTTCCGCGGATTTGGTGGAGAACTTCGGCTCGGGCGCCATGGACCGGCTGTTCCAGCTCAACCCGGAGCAGGGAGCGAACCGCCGCAACATGCAATTTTTCGAGGCGTACCTGCGCTACGCCACGCGCCTCGGCGATCGGACCGGCCCGGGCGGCGAGGAAGAGGTCAACATCCCGAGCCTGATCCAGGACCTGAACGCGGCCGGGTATCCGCTGCCGACGCTGATCGAAGCGAAATGAGAGCCCTCGCGGCCCGCCTGTGGGCCGCAAATCAATTTGCCGTTCATGGAACGGTCTGTTGATCGACAAACGGGTTCGCCGTCAACGGATAAAAATCAAACCCACGCCGATCACCCCGCCCAAAAGCGCAGGCCGGCCACCAAGGCCATGCCCAAGGCCACCACGCTGAAGAAACCGCGGCGCCAGAGCGCCAGAATAAAACACGGCCCTGCGGCGAGCAGAAAATAGTTGTCCCCGGAAATCCACAGCTCCCCTTGCGACGTCAAAAGCGACGGCGCGAGCAACGCGGCCAGCACCGCGGGTGGAATATAGTGCAGAAACCGGGTGACCGGCTCGGGCAGCCGCCGGCCGGCCAGAGCGGCGATGGGCAGCACGCGCGGGATGTACGTCACGGCGGCCATGCCGAGAATAACGATCAGGATCGTGTCTTGCCCCATTGCTCCACTCCCACGCACAAAGCCGCGGAAACGGCCGTAGCGATGATCACATGCCACTGGTCCATGCCGGACAGATGCAGCCCCACGGACAAAAACGCCGCGAACAGCGCCGCCAGAATCTCCATGCCGCGGCGAAGGCGCGCCGCGAGCAGGGCGATGAACATCGCGGGCAAAGCGTAGTCCAGTCCCAGCGGCCGCACGTCGCGGATCAACCCGCCTCCCAGCATGCCGAGCAGGCTGCCCGCAACCCAGGACGTTTGGGCGATGACGTTGACCAGAAAGGCTTCGGCCTTGTCCACCCCCGCCCGGGCGAACCGGTCGGCGTGCACGGCGAAGGTCTCGTCCGTGACTTCATACGCGAAGAGCGCCTTTTGCAGCCGGCTGAAGCCCGACAGTTTCGGCGCCAAGGCCGCGGTCATCAACAAATGGCGCAGGTTCACCACAAACGTGGTCAGCACGATGGACAACGGCGCGGCCGCGGCCTGGATCAGTCCCACGGCGATGAGTTGGGCCGATCCCGCATAGACCAGGACGGACATGAGCAGGATTCCCAAGGAGCCGACGCCGGCCTTGTCGGCCAACACCCCGTAGGCGAACCCCACCGGGATGTAGCCCATCACGATCGGACCGGCCTGGGCCAGAGCCCTGGCCGCAACGGAGGTTCCGGGCGCTTCCGCTCCCGCCTGCGCCGCTGCGGGCGTTCGATTACGGATTGGCGTCTTCCCCGAGCCAGGCAAGGGCGTCCTCCACGCTTTTGTACTCGTGCACGATGGAGTGCAGCGCCTTGACCATGCGGGTGGGGTTCTTGTGCTGGAACACGTTGCGCCCGATGGACAGACCCGAGCCTCCGGCCTGAAGGGAGTCGTAGACCATGCGCAGCACGGCCTCGGTGCTGTCCATCTTGGGGCCGCCCGCGATCACGGCGGGAATGGCCAGTCCCCCGGTCACGCGGCGGAAGCTCTCTGGGTCGCCGGTGTAGTTGACCTTGACCACGTCCGCGCCCAACTCCATGCCAACCCGAGCGCAATGGGCGACCACGTCCGGATCGTATTCGTCGGGGACCTTGGGGCCGCGGGCGTAAACCATGGCCAGCAACGGCATGCCCCAATAGGCGGCCTGGCCCGAGACCCGGCCCAGATCCTCCAGCATACGGGCCTCGGTTTCGTCGCCGATGTTGCAATGCACGCTCACGGCGTCCGCGCCCAGGCGGATGGCCTCCTCCACGGTGCACACCAGGACCTTGGCGTTGGGGAAAGGCGAAAGATTCGTGCTGGCCGAAAGATGGACGATGAGACCGAAGTCGGCCCCTTCCTGCCGGTGGCCGCAACTTGGCAGGCCTTTGTGCACCAAACCGGCGTTGGCGCCGCCGTTGGCCATTTTTGTTACGGTTTCGCGAATATCTTCGATGCCTTTGATGGGACCGACGCTGACGCCGTGGTCCATGGGCACGATGATGGTGCGCTTGGTGTTGCGATTAAAAATGCGCTCCAGCCGAATGGCCTTGCCTGTGTTCTGCATGGGTGAGGACTCCTTGGACTTGAGGGCCCGGCGGCCCCGTCAACGACAACGCGGGCCGCTTCGGCCCACCCCCATTTAGCCGCAGCCCGCACCCTCTGGCAACGCCTTTTTCCCGAGAACCCGGACATTTGCTTTTTTGTCGGAATCTCAGCATAATGGGAATAGATCTCTGGGGTCGGAGTGTGCAATGGCCGATTTTGACATTCCAGAATACCGGGTCTCCGTGGACCAGTTGCTGCCGGGCGTCTTCATTCGGCTGGAGAGGATCAATTGGTTCAACCACCCCTTCCTGTTCAACAGCTTCAAGATCAAAGACGAAACGCAAATCTCCATTCTGCAAAGCCTGGAGGTGCAGCAAGTTATCTGCGTCCCGGAGAAAAGCGACTGCCTGCCCGGCAAGCCCAGAGCCCAACGAGCCGCCCCGGTCGCCAAAGCCGCGCCTCCGGTCGAATCCACCCTGAACGAACTTTGGCGCATCAAGCACGAGCGCACCAAACGGCTTCGAAAGAAAAAACAACGCATCGCCGAATGCGAACAGCGCTACTCCACCTCCATACAGTCCATTGCGGAAGTCATGAACGCCGTCACGACGGGCGACATCTCGGCGGTGGGCAAGGGACGGAGCCTGGTGGACGCGATGGTGGACAGCTTTCTTCAGGACATCGAATCCACCCTGCACCTCATGAGCGTCATGACGCCGGTGGAGACGGTCTATTACCACGCGCTGAACACCGCCGTGCTGTCCCTCATGCTGGGGAGGGACGTCGATCTTCACGCAAAAACCATGCGGGACCTCGGCATGGGCGCCCTGTTCCACGACGTGGGCAAAACGGTCATTCCCAAAAAAATCCTGCGCAAACCGACGCCTCTCACCAAGCTGGAGAGGGAGCGTTTTGAACAGCACCCGGCGCTTGGCGTGGACATGCTGCAGTACTCCTCGGGATTTCCTCCGGACGCTCTGTCCATCATCTACCAACACCACGAAAACATGGACGGCTCCGGCTATCCCCAAGGGCTTCAAGGCGAGGAGATCAGCAACCTGGCGCGCATCACCGCCATCGCCAACGTCTACGACAACCATTGCAACCAACTCAACCCCGCGGAGTCCTACACGCCCTACCAGGCGCTGTCGTACATGTTCACCAAGCAGCGGACATGGTTCGACAAGGACTACCTGGCGCTGTTCATCCGCATTCTGGGCGTATATCCCCCGGGCACGGTGGTGCAGCTTTCCAACGGCGCCTTGGGCCTGGTCATCTCCTCCAATCCCAATAACCAACTCAGACCGAGTCTGGTGCTTTACGACCCGGAAATCCCCAAGAAGGAAGCCTTGGTTGTGGATCTTTCCGAAGAGCCGGACCTCAAAATAGAAAAATCCATTCGTCCGGCGCATCTGCCGGCCGAAATTTTCGATTACCTGAGCCTGCGCACCCGCATCACCTACTTCGTGGACCCGGTCGGCTCGTAGCTCCGAGACCGTTCACCCCGCTTACCGAAAGCGCCCTGCGCTTGGAGAGCAGCCCGCAAGCGCTTCATCAGGACCGCGCCAAGTCCTCGACAAAAGCCAGGCGGCCCTCCTCCAACATGCGTTGGGCCTTCAGCAACAAGCGGAGCTGGGCCGCGCGAACTTCCTGGTCCCTGGCCCGGGTTTCCTCCACGGCTTCGGCCAGCAGCCTGGCCGGCCGCTCCGGCAAAGCCCCCAACATGCGTTCGCGCAGTTGCCTTGAGGCGGTGCTCAAAGCCAGGGACAAGTCCGAGGCCGAAGCCTCGTGCGCCAAAGCGCTCAAGCCCGCATCGTCGGCGCGCCGCAAATCCTCGAAGGTCAAAAACCCTCGCAGCAGCACGCGCCGCAATGCGGCCGCCTCTTCTCCCCGGTCTTTAAGATTGTCCAGGACGCCGGCCCGCGCGCCGGGATTCAGACAGGCCAACGGACCGGCCACAGCCGCGGCCCGGCTGCGCTGCGGCGCCCAGCTCTGCGCGCTGACGGCGAGAAACAGCTCCTCGTTCAGGGACTGCAAACTGTCCAACGGTATCTGGCGGACGCCGGCGACCATGGGCAGGTCGTCCTGAAAACCAGACCCGAGCCCGTCCACCAGGTCGGGGCAGGACGCGGCCGGCAAAACACGGAGTACGGCCAGCAGCCAGCAGGCGTATTCGGAGCGCTGCAGCCGCTCCCGGCCCGTGAGCAGCGTTGCGGCGAGTTGCTCGGGCTCCATGGACGAAAGAATCTTCTCCAGCCGGCGCCACTGCGTCTCCAGCTGGGCCTGGGGCTGATCGCGCTCCAGCAGGAGCCGGCGCAACGCTTCGAGATCGTCCTTGACGCTGCGGACCTCCTCGGCGAGCTCCTTGAAAGCGGCCTCCAGCCGCGCGCCTCCGGTAAACGGGAGCATAAAGCCTCCTGCATCGCTTGGTTTCTTCCTCGACGGCTATCACGCCGCCGGGCCAGGAAGCAAGCGATGCGGCGCATTTTGGACACCGACCCGGCCGCACGGAGCAAGGGTGTCGAAAAAAACACAAGGCCCGCATCCGAAACGCCGGATGCGGGCCAGTTGCGGGAGCTGTCGTCATATCGCCCGCCGGCTCGGAAAGAACGCCGTCCGCTCTCTGAGCCAAGGAGACGATTTCACCCTCAATCGCCGAAAAGCCTAAGCTTCGATTTTGGAGCCCAGCACCTCGAGGAATTTGCGCATCCATTCCGGATGCGCCGGCCAGGCCGGCGCCGTGACCAGATTGCCGTCCACCACGGCGTTGGAGAACGTTTCGTTGGTGTCGGCCCACTTGCCGCCGGCGCGGTCGATGTCCGGACGGACTGCGGGGTAGGCCGTACAGGTCTTGCCCTCCACGACTCCGGCCGCCGTCAGGATCTGCGGGCCATGGCAGACGGCCGCGATGGGCTTCTTGGCCGCATCGAACGCCTGAACGATCTCGATGACTTTGGGATCGAGACGGATGTACTCGGGTGCGCGGCCGCCGGGGAGGACCAAGGCGTCGTAATCCGCGGGATCCACGGCGTCGAAGTCGGTGTTGAGCATAAAATTGTGGCCGCGTTTTTCGGAGTAGGTCTGGTGTCCCTCGAAGTCGTGCACGGCGGTGGCGACGGCGTCGCCCGCCTTTTTGCCGGGCGCTGCGGCGTGGACGTCGTGGCCCACCATCAACAGCATCTGAAAGGGAACCATCGCTTCGTAATCCTCCACAAAATCTCCGACAAGCATGAGAATCTTTTTAGCAGCCATGGAAAACTCCTTTTGAATTCAAGTCGCCGTCAACAAACACTTCACGCATTAATAATGTGAACATAAACTCTTTAAAAATTAATTGGCAAGCGGCGAATTGAAAAAAAATGCAAAAGACTCCCGCCCCTCACGGCGCGAGCCTTGGCGATGCGCCGGCCGCACGGGGCGGCCTGCGCGCGATGAGTTTTTTCACAGCTAACGGATCGCGAAAATATAGGCGTGCTCAAGGCCCAGAATGTCCTGGACCCGGGAGCGGTCGGCGAGGGCGAGGTTGTGGGCCGGATACGGCCCCACCAGGACTCTGAACCAGTGGCCCTTGCCTTTCAAATCAACGGAGTCGACGGTCGCCGGCAATCCCATGGATTCGAGAACCTCGACCCGGTGGTCCGCTTTTTCCAGAGTCCGCCACGAACTGACGTGCACTCCCCAGGCCTTGTTCCGAAGGACCGGAGCCGCTGTAGGGGAAGGAGGCGGTACGGAGAGCCGCTCCAACTTCGCGACAGGACGCGTTTCCAGCACGGCCGAAACGGGAGCTATCCGGGGTGCGGCCGCGGCCGGCGGGCCGCCGCGCTCCAGCAGCGGCGAAAACGAGGCCGGACCCGCCGGCCGGGTGTACCGGGAAGGCGCGGTCGGGGCAGGCGCCCGCTCGGGCGCAGGCGCCAAAGCGCCGCCCTGGAAGTCCACCGCCATGCGGGCTCTGCGCATGTTCTCGCTCGCCTTGACGTAAAACGTGGGGGAGGCCTCCATGGCTCTTTCAAAGGCGGCCAGAGCCCGCGCATAATGTCCCGCGAGCATCAGCGCGCAGCCCAGGTTGTTGAAGGCCTTGGCTTCGTCTCCGGCGGCCATGAACGCTTCCAGGGACTCGTCGTATCGGCCGAGCCTGGCCAAAGCGATGCCCAGGTTGTTGTAGGTCTTTTCTCCCATGGCGCCGGCCCGAATCGCCTGCTGCAGGCTCGAAGCCGCGCCTTCGAGATCGCCGGCGAGCATCTGGGCCACGCCCAGATTGTTGAGCACCTGCGGATGGCCCGGAGCGAGGGCCTGCGCCTTTTTCAAAAACTCCACGGAGGCCTGAGGCTGCTTCTCCTCGGTGAGGATCACCCCCAGCACGTTGTAAGCGCGCCACAAGGAACCGTCCAAGGCCACCGCCTTGCGCAGGTGCGCCTCGGCCTGCCGGTTCAACCCGCGGCGAAAATAGGCCATGCCGGCGCCGGCGTGGGCCATGGCCGCCTCCGGCTGCATGGCCAGCGCGCGATTGAACACGTCCAAGGCGCGCTCCGCATGGTCCGTTTCCAGCAACGCGTAGCCGTACTTCAGGGTCGCTCCCAGATTTTCCGGGTCCTTGGCCGCGGCGCGCTCGTAATGGACCAGCGCCTCGCGCGCCCGTCCCTTGTTCATGAGCGCATCGCCCATGGCTTCATGCTTGTCGGCGGACAAATCCGGAACGTCCGCGCCGGATTTGACCAAGCTCTCGCCGCCCTGCGGCGACGAGGTTGATTTTGCATCCAGCTGCGGTTGGGGCGCATCCGTCAAGGCGCAGCCCGAAAACAAAATCGCCAAAGCCGTTCCGGCCGCCAGGAAAATCAATTTTTTCAGGGAGCGCATCCTCTATCCTCCTTGTCGGTCCCGCTACTTGCCGAAGACCTCGAAAAGCTTCAAGCCGGCCGGTCCAAGCAACACAAGCATCTGGGCCGGAAAAATGCACAACAACATGGGAAACAGCAGTTTCACCGACAGCTTGGCCGCCTTTTCCTCGGCGCGTTGAAATCTGTTGGACCGCAGGGTCTCGGAGTAGACGCGCAGGGTGCGTACGATGCTGACGCCGAACATGTCGGCCTGAATGAGCAGGGAAACGAGGCTGGTCACGTCATCCACGCCGATCCTCTTGCCGAGATTCTTCAAAGCCTCGCGCCGGGGCTTGCCGGCCCGAAGCTCCAGGGACATCTGCCGCAGCTCCCCGCTGAAGTGCGGCGCGGACATGGCCAGCTCCTGCCGTACGCGCTGAATCGCCTGGTCCAACCCCATGCCGGACTCCACGCAAACCACCAGCAGGTCCAGAGCGTCCGGCAGCTCCAGCAGAATGGCTTCCTGCCGGGCCTTGCGTTTGCGCGACAGCCACATATCCGGGATGTAATACCCCTCCAGAGCCGGCAGAGCGGCCATGAGCATGGCCAGGTTGCCGGGCAGCGTTCCCACGGCCCACCAGGACAGCAGGCCGGCCAAGCCCATGCACAAGGCCATGGCGATTTTCACGCCCTGGAACACGGCCACGGCGTTCGGCGAATGGATGCCGGCCTGCACCAGGCTGTCGGAGAGCCGACGCTGGCCGGATTTGTCCGAGCCGCCGGTCTTGCGGCCCAAGGACATGAGCATACCCGCCGCGGCGCGGCCCAGCCGGCTCAGGGTCGGAGCCTCCCTGCGGCGCGAACGCCCCTGAATGCGCTCCTTGAGCCGCTCCGCTTTGGTCGATCCGTCCAGGTAGCCCAGAACGGAGAATCCGGCCACAAAGACCGAGACGCAGCCGGCCAGGGAGGCCAGGACGGGAAGGGTCGAAACGGCTTGCACGGCGACCTCCTCAGACCTTGATGGCGATCATACGCTTCATGATGAACGCCCCGACGCCCATCCACGCAAGGGCGGCCCAAACCACCTTCCGCCCTACGGGATGGCTCCAGAAGTTCATCATGTCCCCGGGATTGATGGCCAGCATCAACCCGGCGGTGACAAACGGCAAAACCAGCAACACCGTGGCCGACATGCGCACCTCTCCGGAGAGCACCTTGATCTTTCCCTGCAGCTTGAACCGCTCGCGGATGAGCGAGGCGATGCTGGTCACGATTTCGGCCAGATTGCCGCCGGTTTCGCGCTGGATGCTCACCGACACCACGAAAAACTTGAGGTCCGTCAGGTCGATGCGCTCCACCAGATTGCTGAAGGCGCGCTCCACCTCCACGCCGAAATTGATTTCGTCCAGCGTGCGGCGAAATTCCGAGGCGATGGGATCGGAGAATTCGTCGGCCACCATGCGCAGCCCGCTCTGGAGCGTCAGCCCGGCGGTGAGCGCGCGAGCCGTAAGGTCCAAAGCGTCGGGAAGCTGCTGTTCGAACCGGGCCAGCCTTTTCTTCTTGCGCCGCATCAATAAGAGCGTCGGCAGGAAAGCGCCCAAGACACCGGTCAGAACTCCGTGGACAAGCGTCCCGGCCAGAAAGAAGCCCGTGGACAGTCCGGTCCCGGCCAGAACGATGGACAGCAGCAAATAACTGCCGGCCGAGGACGGAGCGTCGGCGTGAATCACAAGACGCTCCAGCTTCCTGCCGAAAGCCAGGGACGAAAGCAGCTTGTCTCCCAGACCGGTGCGTTCGGAAACCCGTTGCGGCCTAGTCAGGTCGCGGCGCAGCGCCGGGCTTTCCCGGGCCAGCCCCCCCTTGAGGCGGACCAGCGCGCGGCGCCGGCGCCGGCCGGCCAAGCGTCCGGCCAGGGAGCTGACGGACCAGACGATAAGGAAAACAGCCGAGGCGGCCGCGCCCACGGCGAGAATGGTCAACATCATGCTTCGCCTCCCACGCTGGCCAACACGCGTTGGCCGAAAAGCCGTTCGTCCATTTCAACGCCCCGGGCCTGCAGTTGTTCGGAGAACTTGGGCCGGACGCCCCGGCTCACGAACCGGCCGGCGACCTTGCCGCGCTGCGTCACGCCGGTTTGTTCGAAAGCGAAAATCTCCTGCATGGTGATCATGTCTCCCTCCATGCCCGTGACCTCCTGGAAACTGGTGATCTTGCGCGTTCCGTCCATGAGCCGCCTGGCCTGGATGATGACGTCCACGGCCGAGGCGATGTAACGGCGCATGGACTCCTGGGAGATGTTCATGCCGGCCATGGACACCAGGGTCTCCAGCCGCATGAGGGCGTCCCGGGGGCTGTTGGCGTGGATGGTGGTCAGCGAGCCGTCGTGGCCGGTGTTCATGGCCTGCAGCATGTCCAGGGCCTCGGAGCCGCGGCACTCGCCGAGGATGATCCGGTCCGGGCGCATGCGCAGGCAGTTCACCACAAGGTGACGCTGGGTAATCTGCCCGCGGCCTTCGATGTTCGCCGGCCGCGTCTCCAGCCGGACCACGTGCTCCTGCTTGAGCTGCAGCTCGGCCGCGTCTTCGATGGTCACGATGCGTTCGTCGGACGGAATGAACCGCGACAGCACGTTGAGCAGCGTGGTCTTGCCGCTGCCCGTGCCGCCGGAAATGAGCACGTTGAGCCGCGATTTGACGACGGCCTGCATGACCTGGCCCAGTTCGGGCGTCAGCGCGCCGAAGGCCATGAGGTCTTCAAGCTCCAGAGGATCGCGGGAGAACTTGCGGATGGACAGCGCCGGGCCGTCGATGGCCAGCGGCGGGATGATGGCGTTGACGCGGGAGCCGTCCTCCAAACGGGCGTCCACCATGGGTTGGGATTCATCCACCCGCCGGCCGACCTTGGACACGATACGGTCGATGATCTTGCGCAGATGGTCGTTGTCCTGGAAGCGGGCGTCCGTCAGCGCCAGCTTGCCTTTGCGCTCCACGTAAATCTGGCGGTAGGAGTTGACCAGGATGTCGGACACCGTGGGGTCTCGGACGAAGGGCTCCAACGGGCCAAGGCCCAGCACCTCGTCGCGGATTTCCTGAAGGAGCCGGCTGCGCTCGGCCGAGTTGAAAGGCGCATGGCTGTATTCCTCGCGGAGAATGGACTCCACCATCCGGGCGATCTCCGTGTTGATCTCCGCCTCGGGCAGCGTATCCAGCAGCGACAGGTCCAGCAGGTTGACCAAGCGATCATGGACCGCGGTCTTGATCGCGTAATACTGGGCGGATTGCACGTTGGCCGCCGGCGCCTTCAGCTCCGAAGGCTCGGGCTTCGGAGGCGGCGGAATCTCCACCAGCAAAGGCTTGGGGGCCTCCAAGTCCTCGGACGCGGACCGGGGCGGAATCTGGGAGGGAGCCTGCGGCGCAAGCGGGGCCGCAGGAGCCGGACGCCTACCGCGATTGAGTCTGGCCGCCAAATCCATGGATCACCTCACGCGGGCTGATGGGCCAAATCGCTCTCGCCGGCGCCGGACCGACGGAACAATCCAAACAAAGACGACTTCTTGCCGGAGGCCCTGTTTTCCTTGGCGAACTCCCTGGCCATTTCGCGCACGGCCTTGAGCATCGGCGACTTGGGCGCGCTCAAAGCCAGCGGCCGTCCCTGGTTGATGGCGGCCATGGTCCCTCGCAAATCTTCGGGAATCGTGCAGGACACCTGCTTGCCCAGCACCTCCGCCGCCTCCTCCGGGCCGATGTCCCCGCCCTTGACCACCCTGGCGGCCGCCAGGCGAATACGCTCAGGGAAAGAGGCGTCCCGCCGGGCCGCGTCCTCCAGATGGCGCTTGACCCGCGCCAGGCAGGTTACGGACATGGCCATGACCAGCCATTGAACCTTGGAGACCGAGAGCACCTCCTGCGACACGGGGTCCAAGCCGCCGTTGTCCTCCACCACGACGTAGGAGAACATGTCCGCCAGCCCCTTCAGGCATTCGCGCATGGCCTCGGGCGTGACGAACGGTTTGGATTCCTGGGAGAACGAAGGCGCCGGCAGAATGCGCAGCCCGTTTTCGGCCTCGGCCAGAACCGAGCGCAGGAAAGTCTGGTCCATGCGCGAAATGTTCTCGGCCACCTCGCCCCAGGTGTAGGAGTATTCCAGGTCCAAAAACAACGGGACTTCGCCGTCGGGGCGCCGCAAGTCCACCAACACCGTGGAGCCGGGACGGCGGGCCTCCAGCTCCCAGGCCAGGTTCACGGCCAGGGAGGTGGCGCCCAGGCCGCCGGACGCGCCCACGACGCTCACGATCTCGCCCGGCCCCGAGCCGGACTTTTCGACGTCCACGGCCCGGCTGCGAATGCGGTCCCACGCCGCCTCCAAATCCCCTTCCCGCAGCGGCAGGGCCGCGAATTCCTTGATTCCGGCCCGCATGGCCAGGATGAGCAGCTCAGGCGCAGGCTCCGCCCCCAGCAGCACGGCCTCGGCGGCCGATCCGCGAGACAGCATGGCGCCGATCCGGCGGATACGGTTGGCCGGATCTTCGCCCATGTCCGCCACGATCACGTCCATACGAACGCTCGAATCCTTCGCCAGCTTCACGCCCTTGGCTTTGTCGACGCGCTTTTGCACCACTGCGCGCAAATTCGCGTCATCCACCTGCAGGCCGATGTTCAAGACCGTCGCCATGGCGTTTCTCCTCGTCTTCCCGCCCTACTGCTTATCCAGCGCCTCGATGAGCAGCATGGGATTGTAGAGCTGTTTTTGCTGTTCGCGCTCGCTCTGGGGCGCCTTCCGATAATTTTCCATCTCGTTTTCGGCGTAACGGCCATCCAGGCCCGTGACCGGATCCAGCGGCCGGGGCGGATCGGGGTTCACCATCTGGCTGGCCATGATGTTGCGCACCGACTCGCCGAAATGGTCCTCCGGCGCCGGCTCCTGCATGCCGCACCCGGACGCGAGACAAGCCAGCAGACACAGAGACCCGAAGAGGAATTTCGCTTGCATCATCGACTCCTTTAGCGGCCTTCGCCCGGAATCACCGGACCGTAGGAACCATCGAATCCACCCTGGTCGGCGGCGGCCGGGGCCCGTTCGGCGGCCGAGGCGGCCTTGGGTCGGCCGGCGTGGGACTCCCGGCTTTCGTCCATGCCCAGCAGGTAGAATTCGAACCAGTCCGGCTCCTTGAATCCGTCCGTGGGCAAGGTCTGCTCGGCCATGTTGGTCGGCTTGGCCAAATGCGGCGTTACGATGATGACCAGCTCGCTACGATTCTTCTGGAAATCCTGGGAGCGGAACAAGGCGCCCAGCACCGGAATCTCGCCCAACAGGGGAATCTTGCTGATGTTTTCGCGCACGTTGTCCTTGATGAGCCCGGCGATGGCGAAGCTCTGACCGTCGCCCAGCTCCACCACGGTGGAGGCCCGGCGGGTTTCGATGGCCGGCACGGTGACGTCGCTGATCTCGACGGCCCGGCTGTCGTCCAACTCCGACACCTCGGGCTGGACCTTGAGATTGATGCGATTGCCCGCAAGCACCGTGGGGGTGAAGGTCAGGCCGACGCCGAAGGGCTTGTACTCGATAGCCACCGTGCCGAGCCCTTGCGGCACGGGAACGGGAATCTCCCCGCCGGCCAGGAAGTCGGCGGTCTGGCCCGAGAGGCAGACCAGGTTGGGTTCGGCCAGAATCTTGACCAGCCCGTTCTTGCGCAAGGCGTCGATGATCCCGTCCACCGTGGTGTCCCCGCCGCTGACCGACAAGGCGGCGGTCACGTCGTCGGACAGGGTCAAGGAACCGCTGCCGTCCAGCGAGCTGAGCCCGCCGAGGAACGTGTAGAAGAGGTCGCTCCCGGATTGAATGGACCAGTTGAAGCCCAGGCGCTTGAAGGTGTCGCGGTTCATCTCGGCCACGCGAACCTCCAGCAGCACCTGATGCACGCCGCCCACGGCCAGCAGGTTGACCACGGAGTTTTCACCCGTCGTGAAACTCTGGGCAAGGGCCACGGCCGTGGACAGATGGGCGGCGCTGGACACCGAACCGGCCAGAGTCACGCCCTCGCCCGTGGGCAGCACTTGAATGGCGCTCTCCTCGGGCAACACCTGGTGCAGCAGCTCCTTCAACCGGGTCACGTCGGGCCGGACGTCCAGGTCGTACACGGCTAAAATCTCGTCGTTTTCGCCCCATAAAGTCAGGTTGGTGCGGCCGGGCGCCTTGCCGGTGAGGTACAACTGGCTCGGCGAGATGAGCACGATATCCGCGTAGTCCGGCGCGGCCAGCGACACCCGGCGAACCGGAATCTCGGTGCGCAGGATCACGGACTTGCCCTTGACCAGCTCCACCGCCTGCGGGGCGTTGGAGGCCATGAGCCGCATCTGGGCTCGAACCGTCGCGGCCTGAAGCATGACGGCCATCGTCGCGGCCAAAGCCGCGGCGAGGAGCCGCCCCATTATCTGGCTGGTGGACATGGCGTTACTTCTCCTTGAGTTCGCCCAGGGCCAGGGAAGCGCCCTTGACCGGAGGGAGCGGGGACGGGGACGGGGCCGCCTTCGCCTTGGGCGCGGAAACGCTCGATCGCCGGCCGAACGTGATGGTGGTGCGCGTGGCGCCGGTAATCAGCTCCACCGTGGGCTTGGGCTTGCGCCGGACGCGGGCGCCGGGCGAGGGGTCGCTGTCGGCCAGCAGCGCGGACAGCGCGGCCTTGGCGTCCTTGCCCGTGGTCAGCACGCTCGCGCCGTCGCCGTCGCCGCGCAGAGCGAAATGAAGCGACCCCTTGGTGGCGGCCAGGGCCAGAATCTCGCTCTCGTCCGGCGAAACCTCCAGGGTGTAGATGTCCACGGGCGAAGGCTTGTCGCCGTCCCGACTGGGGGAAAGCTCGGTTCCCGTGGCCAGCACCGGAATATTCTCCAACACGAGCTTGGTCTTGGGATTGCGCTGCGTCCCGACGCCGTCCAGGGTGACCAGCACGTCCACGCGGTCGCCGGGATGGACGAAACCGCCCAGGCCCAGCACCTCGTTGCCGCGCACGGCCATGGCCCGCTTGCCCGGATGAATCATGCCGGCCACGCCCAGAGAGGCCGCGCCTTCCGGCGCCAGCTTGGCCTCGGTCACGGGTTCGTTGGGTCCGAGATCGACCAGCAGAATGCGGTCCTTGAGAGGGCCTGCGTCCTGGAAGCCGCCTTCGGGCAGGCTCTCCTTTAGAAACGGCTTGAGCGCGACGTCCCCACCCTGGATTTTGGTCCCTCGGGGCAACGCCTTGACGGCCACTGCGATCCGCACCGTGGCCGCGGCGTTGGCCTGGGAGACCCGAACCGCCTGGGCGCTTTTGACGTTCATCCACCGAAAAATGAAAACCCCGGCGACCAAGGCCACGGACAGGGCCAAGCCGAGCTGCAGGGCCATCTTCACGCCACGACTCATGGTTCGCCTCCTATCGCTAATTGAGCAGCCAGCCGCCCGTCAAAGAGCGGTAAACCAGGGCCGAAAACGTTCCCGCGGCGATGGCCACGGCGTAGCAAAGCTGCGGCAGCTTTTCGCCGTCCAAGACCGGGGCGTAGGAAAATCTTTTGGTCAGGGGCAGAACCCGCAAAGCCGTCCACAGGGAGGCGGCCATGCGGCGCAAGGCGCCTTTGTGGAAGGCGAGAACCACCAGCCCGTACACGCCGCCGAGCAGGGTGGTGAAGACGAAAGCCGTCAACACGCCCTGCCACCCGAGCCAGGCGCCCACGGCGGCCAGCAGCTTGACGTCGCCGGCGCCGACGAATCCGAGCATGAACTGCAAAAGCAGCAAAGCGAACCCGGCGCCAAGACCGGCCGCGGAGAAGCCAAGCCCCGTCACGCCGTAAAGCGCCGCGTGGTAGGCCAACCCGACCAGCATCAACGGATAGGTCAGCACATTGGGAATGCGCTGCGACGTCAGGTCGGTGACGCAGGCCGCTGTGAGCGCGGCGCCCAAGGTGGGTAGTATGACGATGTCCATGTGTTCGCCCCTTGCTTGGTGTAGCTTCGTCAAGGCCTTGGTTACGGGTAATTTCTTATATGGCAATAATTTTTTATTTATGACTATCTCTGAAGATGACAAGGCGCGGCCGCCCGGTACGGGGGCCGCGCCCTGAGTTGCGAAAGCCCTTTCGCCTACGGTTTTGCTACTGCGGCAGTTGATCGGCCATCGATTGGAAGCCGGTCGTGATCCGCGGGGTGAGCAGCGCAGCCCCGGCGGTAATGACGCCCAGAACGGCGGCGCCGATGACGGCGTACTCGATAGCGCTGATGCCTTCCTCGTCACGGAACAAGCGAGCAAACTTCTTCAGCATGATCCTTCTCCTTTCAAAAATTTGTTTTTTCTCTTATGCGCGGTTTGCGCTTCCTTGCCTCTCGCCTTTGCGATCACTTAAGCAACCCGCGTGCCAAACGAGAGAAAAAAGGGGCATACTCAATTCAACATATTGAAATATAATAGTATAAAACTTATCCACCCCTGGAAGAAGGTGGCGATTGATGGAGGTTATCCATGGAGCCAACGCCAGCCCAATAGACGTTTCTTGGAAATATTTATGAAAATACAATAATATCAAATAGATCACAAAAACTGGATCGATCCACAAAACATGGACGGCAAAGCCACAAATGGAGATATCATCCAATTACGGATCATATAATAGAAGGATGCGCCGGTGTCCGCCCGGATCGAGGCGGAGCGGGGTCCGGCGAGGCGCGCGGGGGACGGCGTCAGAAAGCTGCGGAGTCGAGGCCGTGCTTTTTGAGCTTGTTCCAAAGATTCTTGGGACTGATCCCCAGCAGGGCGGCGGCCTCGGTCTGGACGCCGGCCGTGCGCTCCAGGGCGGAGCGGATGAGGGCCTTCTCGTAGTCGTTCACGGCCTGCTTCAAGGGGACGTTCGGGAGGTCCTGCGGCGCCGCGGGAACAACGGGAGCGGACGAGGGAGGGCCTTTGCGAAAAGCCCGCTCGATGTCCGCGAAGGCGACGCTCGGCCCTTCGCAAAAGATGGCGGCGCGCTCCAGCGCGTTGGCGAACTGCCGAACGTTGCCCGGCCAGTCGTAGTTGAAAAGCAGGTCCATGGCCTGGGACGAGACCGAGGCAAGGTCCGTTCCCAGGCGCAGGTTGATCTGGCGCAGAAAAAGTCCGGCCAGCAGGGGAATGTCGTCCTTGCGCTCCCGAAGCGGCGGCAGTTCAATGGAGGCCACGTTGAGCCGGTAGTAGAGGTCGCTGCGGAATTCGCCGTCCGCGACCCGCTGGTGCAGATCCTGGTTGGTGGCCGCGATGATGCGCACGTCGAAGCTCACTGGCTTGGCCCCGCCCACGCGCTCCACCTGCTTCTGCTCCACGGCGCGCAGCAGCTTGGGCTGCAGGTGCAACGGCATGTCCCCGATCTCATCCAATAAAATGGAACCGCCTTCGGCCAGTTCGAACTTGCCCCGCTTGACGCTCGAAGCGCCGGTGAAAGCGCCCTTCTCGTGCCCGAACAACTCGCTCTCCAGCAGGCTTTCGGGGATGGCAGCGCAATTGAGCTTGATGAACGGCTTTTCCGCCCGCCGGCTCAGGGCGTGGATGGTGTCCGCGATGAGCTCCTTGCCCGTGCCGGTTTCCCCGGTGATGAGGACGCCGGTCTCCAAGGTCGCCACGCGCTGCACCATGCGCTTGACCTGGCGCATGGCCTCGCTGTCCCCGATGATGCGCCGACCCAGCCCCTGGCCCTGGATGGCCTGCTTGAGATTGTCCACCTCCAGCTGAAGACGGCGCTTCTCCATGACCCGCCGAATGACAATCTCCATTTCCTTCAGGCTGAAGGGCTTGGTGAAGTAGTCGTAGGCCCCTTGCTGCATGGCCTTGAGCGCGGAGTCGCGGGTGGAGTGCCCGGTCATGACGATGACGTCCACCAGAGGATCGCGCTCGCGCAGCAGGGGGATGGCCTCGATGCCGGACATGCCCGGCAGCTGCATGTCGTGCAGCACCAGATCGTACCGCCCGGGCCGGATCATCTCCACACCCTCTTCGGCCGTGGCGGCCTCGTCCACCTTGTACCCCTTCTCGGCGAGGGCCTCGGCGAGCATGGTGCGAAACGCCGTTTCGTCGTCGACCACCAGAATGCGCTTGGGCATGGCCTCTCCAATGTTTGCTAAGGGATAAAGCCTTTCGGGGCGTCCTTCGGCCCCAATGGGGCTGTACCACAGGTCGTGGGCAGGGTCCACGATTAATGGATTACTTTTCATAAAAATTGGATTGCAAAAGCAAGAGCATTCCCTATCGGCTCAAAAAATATCATGGCGATACAACATGTTAACCGTGAGCACTTTCCTTCAACACGCTTTGGCGCGATTCCTGCTCAAGTCTGGTCAAGCCCTGAACGGTTCGGGGTGGTAACGAAACGACAAAAGGAGACGCGCAATGCGCAGCAGAAAGAACGAACAAGGCATGGCCGCTCTGGAATTTCTGGTCATCCTGCCCGTGCTGCTCGCACTGCTGCTGCTGGCGGTGGAGGGAAGCTTCATGCTGCGGGCCTATTCGAACTTGTACGAGGCGAGCCGCGAAGGCGCGCGCCTGGTCATGCGCGAAGGGCAGACCGCCGACGTACCCGGATTCGTAAGCGATCTGCTCTCGGATTTGCCGGTCAGCGAAACCACCACCACGGTCAGTGTCGACAACCAGGCCAACATCGTCACCGTTGAGGTGGACTATGCGTATCATTCGTTCCTCCTGGGTTCGCCGTTGGTGGATCCGACGACAGGCTCTCCGTACCAGCTCACGGCCCGCACCATCATGCCGATGCCCTGACGCCGGGTTTTCGGCCGTGGTCGTGGCGGCCATGCTGCCGGTATTGATGGGCATGGTCGGGCTCGCCGTGGACCTGGGGATGGTCTACGTCTCCCATACGCGGCTCCAGAACGCGGTGGACGCCGGCGCCATGGCCGCCAGCGCCGAGTTGCCCTACGACCCGAACATGAGCACCGACCGGGTTCCCCAGGCCGCCCAGGCCATGGTCGCCAGGAACTATCCCGAGGCCAGGGTCACCGGGTTGTCCGAAGGCTCCGAAATCCGCAGCGTGTGCGTGAACGGCGAGGCGGAAGTTCCTCTCCTGCTGCTGGACGTACTCGGCATGGCCGACCCCACGGTCAAGGCGGCCGCTTGCGCCGGATTCAACAACCTCGAAATCGCGTTGGTCATCGACAATTCGGGCAGCATGAGCGGAACGCCGATCCAAAAGGTCCGCGAGGCCTCCGAAGAGCTGGCCGACCTCATCATGCCCGACGGCTCCAGGGCCGCCACCCGCATGGGGCTGGTGCCCTTCCGCGGCAAGGTCCACGTGGGATCGAGCGTGGACGGGTTGGCCGACGGCTGCCGCAACGCGGACGGCTCCCTCAATACGGGCATCCATGAAGACTTTATGGACGAATACTACGCACTGCCCTACTACCTGCGCTCCCGCATCACGCTGGACACCTGCTCCGGCATCCCGAGAATCCAGCCGCTCACCGAATCCAAGTCCGAGATTCTGGCCGCCATCGCCACCCAGACCGCCACGGGCAGCGCCTCCGGAACCGTCATCTCCGAAGGCGTCAGATGGGGCGCCAACGTTCTTACGCCCGAAGCGCCGTACACCGAAGGCGGCGACCCCGACGACTGGCGCAAGGTCCTCATCCTGCTCACGGACGGAGACACCGAGGACGGCGAATGCGGCGGGACCTACGGCGTGTCCTACCGACCCAACAATTATTGGACCAACGCCTACTTCGGCATGGGCGACGACTCGAGCCATTGCGAGGACGGCGGCGCCCTGAATCAGGCCATGTTGGAGGCGGCCCGGACCGCCAAGGACCAGGACATCGAAATCTTCACCATCCGGTTCGGGACCTCCGACACCGTGGACGTGGCGCTCATGAAGCAGATGGCCTCCAGCAACGAAGGCACGGACGACCACTACTTCGACGCCCCCACCAGCGACGACATACCGGACGTCTTCCGCCGCATCGGCAAGCAGCTTGGCTGGCGGCTGCTCAACTAGGTTAGGAGCACGACCATGCGCGCACTTTTAGGAATCATCCGCCGAACCGAGGCCCACACGCCGGGCCGCCGGGACGCATCATGCCGCGGCGTCACGGCCGTGGAGGCGGCCCTCGTTTTGCCGATGCTTCTCGTCCTGCTGATGGGCCTCATCGAATCCGGCAACCTGCTGGGAAACTGGCTCAGGCTGAACAAGGCGGTCCAGGCCGGCGCACGGGTGGCCGTCACCGGCCAGGGCGCGGAGGCGGGCGACCGCATCAGCCCCATCGTGGCGAGAGTCAGCGAAATTTTGAACGGAGTGGACGAAACGGACCTCGACGTCACGGTCTGCAGCTATCCCGGCCGCAACCTCGACGGCGTATGCCTTGCCGGAGACGCGGGCGATCCCTGCGATACGGTGGAGGTCACGGCCGCGTACCAATACCAACCGGTCATGGGAATCATGAACAACATCTTTGGCGGGCCCATCACGCTCACGGCCAGAGACCGCAAGGTCAACGAGCCATGGGCCCCCTGCAACTGACCCCCTCCAAGACACCCTCCTCCAACCGCCCTCCTTGCCGACCGGACCCTGGATTCTCCCCAGGGTCCGGTCCGGAAGGCGGCGCAGTCGTTTTTCTTCTGCAAACGATGCTCAGACGAGAAAAAATCCACGTCCCATTGACGAAATCACAGGAAAAGAATACCTGAAAATAGATACAACTATCTATACCATGGAGTCGCCCCATGAAATTAAAGCAGTGGATATAACTATGCCTACCCACTCTATTATGCATGACGGCCTATGGGTGTTCAGGGAAAATTATCTACGGCGACATCGCCCGTAGCAGCTTCAAGGGCTATCGGAACATCAGCAACGCAACGTTGCGACGCATGAAAGAATTCAACGACTTTGGTGATTTCTACATTCAAATTAAAGCCGACTACGCCTCAGCGAAAGACGATAGGGTTCCGCCGGATGCGCAAAAAAAATATACAAAGATTCCCCCCATGTCTCTGGAGCAATTGTGCGAGACCGGGACCCAGCTCTTGTCTACGGACATGAGTTCTTACGTCAAGGCGTTGTTCAACAGCAGCGACGGCTCGGGTCAATCCATTCCTGTTTTCATCTTTTCCAACGACAAGACCAGCATCAACAAGTGCTCACGCAAAGTCAAGGAAGTCGACGTCTCCCCGCTCATACGCCTTCAACCGGGCCTGGGCGTCGACGTCCGGTATGAATTTTCGAACTCCCGCCGCATCCCCGTCGAAACGATCACCGAACTTCTGGATTTGGCGGGACAAGCCGACGGCCAAGCGAAGCTGGTCGGCTCGGCCGTAAAAGTCGTGAATGAAAAATTGGCTGAAAAAGTCAACAATGCGCTGACCACGGAAAACGAAATCGAAGACGACGTCTCCTTTTTCACGACCGACACGTCCTATTCCACGGAAATCTACTTGCCCATGTTCTACGAGCCCGGCGTCCTGGAATTCGAAGACGACAAGATGCTCGGGTACATGATCTTCCGCCTGCACCCCCGCTTGTCCATTTTCGCCCCCAACCCGGACACCGGTTTGCCCAATTACGGCTACACCACGATCCCGGACATCAAGTCCCTGGATTTTATTGAAACAAAGACAAGAGACGACCTCTATAAGACGGTGCGCAGCGCCCAGGCGGACTTTGACAGCGCTGCAAACGCATCCATGGCGAACGCCCTCTGCGAACGGCTCAAAGGAGATTTGAACAAACTGGGTTTGTCCAACCTGGACATCGCATTCTTCATGCACCTAGCTTCGCGGCGCCAAAAAAATCTGGCGTACTACCTGTACCAGGAGCCGGAGCAAATGAGCTGCTTCACGCGCCAGCATTATTATATGAAGAAGCTCGGCTTGCCCGCGCCGGAGTGCAACAGCACCAAGATCGACAACGAACTCAACAGCTGCGCCCAATCCGTTCAAAAGGCCTCCCCCCCCCGGAGAGATGGACAGTTCGTGCGTCGCCTACCAAAAACTTCTGTCCCGACTCGGCCTGCCGGACGCCGAAATCAAAAGCCGGCTCCTCAAGGCGCTAGACAAGAACCAGATATTCAACAGCAACACGGAATCGACAAAACTCAAGTGCCTGGAGTCTTTTTACGACCTGGCCCTTCCTCCGGAGGAGGTGGATGCTGACGCCAAAGGCGTCCAGCGCTCCAAGATCAAATCCGAATACTATTTCGTCAAAGACAGCTATGAAAAATCGATCGCGCGTTGGAGGCGAAACGCCACGGTGCTGAGTTTGCCGTTTGGGCCGTGCATCCCCCTCATCAACACGTTTCGAAACATGCTGCGCTATCCGGATCAAAACTCGGACATCCTCGACAACGCCCGCATCACCTTCAAAGGCGAGCCCGTCGTTGACCTGGGGAGCCTGAGAGCGGCCCTCTTCCCGGATGCAGGCTGCGAAAACGCCTGCACCGCATGCTACATCGACCTGCGTTCTTACCTGGAGGAGGAAAAAGGCGAGGAGGAAGGAAAACCGGGAACGCATTTATACACAATATTTGAAGAATCCCCGTACAACTACATCGGCGCCTTTGTGCTTGCGCGAAATCAAGCGAAAAATATAAATCCTCACGCCTCTGGAGTTCTTTATCTCGTAAAATTCAACGCCGACTGGCTGAACCTCTCGCAATACCGCTTCACATCCATCGACATTTCAGTGTTTCATCCAGAACGAGACGTCAAACGCTTCGACGCGGTGCCGTGGAAAAAGGGAAACTGCAATTTTTTATCCAGCATCAAACAACGGGACAACGCAAGCCAACCGGATAGATAGCATCATGGCCGCCACCCCGGATTTCCGAACCGATCGCCCCGGACCAGACGGATGAATGTGGCGAATTCGGGACAATTCGCTCCTTCCCCCGCCCACCGCTTTTATTTTTTTCTATTTTGCAATACCTAATTGAAGCCAGTCTTTCTGTAACTTCACATGCCAGTAACGCGGGAGATCCCCATGGAGAAAGTCCTGTTCATTTGCGAGCACAACCAGGCCAGAAGCCAGATGGCCGAGGCGATTTTCAATCGCCTGGCGGGCGAAGGCTACCAGGCCGAAAGCGCCGGGCTCGAACCCACGCAGGTCCACCCCCTGACCGTCGCCGCCATGAAGGAACAGGGCGTCGATCTCACGGGCAAGGCGACCCAAAGCGTCTTCGAGCTCTACAGGAACGGCAGGCTCTACAGCCACGTCATCACGGTCTGCAGACCCGAGGTGGACGCCAAGTGTCCCGTTTTTCCCGGCCTCACGTCGAGGGAGAACTGGAATCTGGACGACCCGGCCGACGTGGAAGGCTCCGAAGAAGACAAACTCGAGGCTTTCCGGAAAACCCGGGCGCTGGTGGAGGAACGGGTCGCGGCTTGGCTCGAAGCCAGGAAAGGCTGACGGTGAAGGAACGTCTTTGCAGGTCGCCCCGACAACCGCAAAGGCAAGAGAAAAAGACCGGCGCGTACGTTACGCGGGGATGCGGCTTTTCGCTGCAACAAGGCGGACGCGGTCTTTGCGGCATGGGGCCGGCTCAAAGCCGGCGACGCATAACCACCGCGTTCACGGCTTCTATCTTCGGCGTACGCCCAGCACGTTGGGCAGCTTCCGGGGCATGAGCCCGGCGCCCAACAGGTCGCCCTCCCCCAGATACACGGCGTCCACGTCGCCGGCCTTGACGTACAGGCTGGCCGGCGGTCCGCCCTCCACGTACATCAGTCCTTTGACGCGCCACGGCTGAGCCCGCAACAGCTCGACAAAATCGTGAACCGTGCGCGGCGTCCGGCTGTGGATGAACAAGACCCATCCCTCGGCGTCAACGCCCACACAGGCGATACTGTGGGCGTTGGCGTCCGGGCGCCACGTATTTTCCCCTCCGGCGCCGATCATCCGAAAGTTCTGAACCACCACGTCGTATTGCTCGATCAGCTTGCGCCAGTCGTGATGGTAGCGGTCCACGAACTGGACCTCGGGCAGGCCTTCGACTTTGGGGCCGAAGACGAAGAAGGCTCCGTAGCGGGGATTGAAGCCGGGATTGTTCACCACGCGGGGGGATCTCATATATCCCGCGCTGGTGCGCAGATCCTTCAGGAACATGCCTGCGTTGATCGCCGCGGACAAACCGAACGCGCGCGCCCACTCTTCAATGGTCCGCGGCTCCCCGCCCTGCTCCTTGACGGAGAACAACTCCAGCTTGAAACGGGTCGGGTCGATCCGCGCCGCGACGATGTCCGTGGCGTTGGCCAGAGCGGCCATCTGGAACCCGGGCTCCAGCTCCCGCCATGCGATCTCCTCCGCTTCGGCGGGGGCGGCCAGCACCCAGAGCGCCAAAAACAAAACGCCCAACCAGGGCGGCCGGCGCAACGCAAGCGGCGCTTTCCCGCGGGCTGGCGATCCCTCCTCGCTCATCGCAGAAGCCCGCGCTATTGGACAGTCCGCGAGCAGGGGTCTCCCACGGCCGGCGCCGGCGCCGACTCCAACTCCCGCACATATTGCTTGACCTGATCGGTCGCGCGCCATGCGGCGTAGAGTTCGCGCCATTCGTCGAAGCCCTTGTCCTGTTCCGTGTCGAAACCTTCTTCGTAGGCCTTGAGCCATAGGTTGAAAAGATACATCTCCAGTTTGAATTGCTTGGAGTCGAAAACGGCGGGCACGAGATACGGGCTGTGCTTTACACCCTCGATATTCTCTCCAACAAAACCGCAAACAGCCTCCTGCGACTTCTGGGGGTCGATCAGCCCATGATTCATCTGCTGCAACAAACCGGCAAGATGGGAACTTTTCTCCTCGACGCGGGCCGCCATGCTCTCGGGGACCTCCAGGCGCAATTTCTCGCCTTCCTCGACCAGGAAATAAAACCGCATCCATTGCTCAAATTGTAAAACTTCGACCACGTCGGCTACAGCCGCTTCCAGGTTGCCTTCTTTCATGCTTTCCTCCCTTCCGTCCCGATACGTCGAACATTGGCGGCTCCGTCAACGCGGCGCGATTCCAAGCGGCTCCACCGGCCCGAATCGGGCCGCCCGTTACGGTCCCAGGCGCTTTTGTCCAACACTGACGCCGGGCGAAGCCTCCGGCTTCAGCGCTCTTTCCGCTGTCGGGCTCTACGGGGTTTGTCGGCGAACCGCAATCTTTCGCCACGATCCAACAGAAATAAAATCACCCTCTGCACAAAAAGAAGGAAAAGTATGTCCCGGGCGGGGGGCAAACGTCAAGCTCGCCTCCGTCCATCTTTGCGCGCGGGCCTCTTGACTAGTCGCCGTCGCGGTTTACTTTTTGCATGCCTATCTTGAAACCAGGATGCTTCGCAGACTGGACAACCGGGCGCGGCTCGGGTATGAGACTCTGTTTTCGAGAGCCAATCCAGCAAGAGCCAACCCAGGAGGATTTTATGGGCCGCCATAAAAAGATCGAGCGCATGAAAGAGATCGACCGTAAGCGCCATCGCCGCGAAAAACGCCTGAAAGCCCGCGTAAAAGAGGCCAAAGCCCAAGCGGCGGCGGAGAAGTAGTTCCGGAGCGCGCACGGCTCGCGGTCTCCACGACCTTGCGCGTTCATTGCATCAACCTAAGGAGCGGCGTCATGCCCATTTACGAGTATCAGTGTGGCGAATGCCAACAAATCTTTGAAGAGTGGCAGAAAGATTTCAAAGAACGCAAGCATAACTGCCCCGTGTGCGGCGGCGAGGCCGAACGCCTCATCTCCAACACTTCTTTCGTTTTGAAAGGCAGCGGCTGGTACGTCACCGACTACAAGGGCGCCAACGCAAGCCACAGCGCGCCCAACAACAACGGCGGCTCCACCGCCAAGTCCGGCGATTCGGGGACTTCGGGGTCTTCGGACGCCTCCGGTTCTTCGGGCGCGTCCTCCGGCTCGACGTCCGCATCCTCGGCCGAGTGAATCCCGGACCGGGAACTGCTGCAATTGAACTTCACGGCGCCTGCTGCGGCGCCTTTTTCATGACGGTCGGGGCGACGCTCCGGCCCTTCCGAGGCGCCAATGATCGAACGCTATTCTACGCCGGAAATGGCCGCTCTCTGGTCCCAGCAGGCGCACTTCGAAGCATGGCTCGAAGTGGAGATCGCCGTATGCGAGGCCTGGAGCAAACTGGGAAAAGTCCCTGCGGAAGCCGTGGAGGCCATCAAAGCCGAGGCAAGGATCAACCTGGAGCGCATCCTGGAGATCGAAGAGACCACCAGGCACGACGTCATCGCCTTTCTCACCTCCGTGGAGGAAAGCGTGGGCGAAAACGCCCGTTTCATCCACGTGGGCTGCACGTCCTCGGACATCGTGGACACCGCCAACGCCTTGCGGTTGACCCGCTCCGGCAAGCTGATCCTGGAGGCTCTGGACGGGCTTCTGGCTTCTTTGGCCAAACTGGCCAGGAAGCATCAAGGCCAGTTGGTCATGGGGCGCACCCACGGCGTTCACGCCGAACCCACGAGCTTCGGCCTCAAAATGGCCGGATTCTACGCCGAGTTCGCCCGCCACAAGCAGCGCATCGAGCGCGCGGTGGAGAACGTCCGCGTGGGCAAAATCTCCGGCGCCGTCGGCACCTACGCCTTCCTCAGTCCCGAATTGGAGCGGCTGGCCTGCGAGCATCTGGGGCTGAAGCCCGACCCCATCTCCACCCAGATCGTCCAACGCGACCGCTACGCCGAATTTTTCACGGCCCTCGGCGTGCTGGGCGGGGGAATCGAACGGCTCGGCGTGGAGCTCCGGCATCTGCAGCGCACGGAAGTCCTGGAGGCGGAGGAAGGCTTCGCCAAAGGACAAAAAGGCTCCTCGGCCATGCCCCACAAGAAGAACCCCATTTCGGCCGAGAACCTGTGCGGCCTGTCCCGCCTTCTGCGGACCAACGCCCTGGCCGCCATGGAGAACATGGCCCTGTGGCACGAACGGGACATCAGCCATTCTTCGGTGGAGCGCGTCATCATGCCCGACTCCACCACGCTGGCCCACTACATGCTGCGCCGCATGACCGGTCTGCTTGACCGGCTGCGCGTCATTCCGGAAAACATGGCCCGCAACCTTATGGGCTCCTATGGTTTGTTCTTCTCCCAGCGGGTGCTGAACGCCCTGCTCGACGCAGGCCAGCCCCGGCAGAAGGCCTATGAAATGGTCCAGAAGGTGGCCATGCGCTGTTGGGGAGACAAAACGCTCTTCCCCGACGCCGTGCGCGCCGACGAAGCCATCGTCGGCATTCTCGGCTCCGAGCGCCTCGACGCCATCTTCGACGTCACGTCCTACCTGGCCAACGAGCAGGAAATCCTGAACCGCGTGCTTCCCCCGGAGTCGAGCGATGCATGAACTCGCCAAACCCCTGGCCGCCCTGCTGTTGGAGTTGTCGTACATGGAAGGGGAGTTCACCCTGACCTCCGGCCGCAAGAGCTCCTATTATTTCGACGGGAAGCAGACCGCCCTGCACCCCGAGGGCGCATGGCTCATCGGCAACATCTTCTGCGATATGCTGCAGGACGCCGACGTGAAGGGGGTGGGCGGCATGACGCTGGGCGCCGATCCGCTCGTGAGCGCCGTGACAGTGGTTTCGCACATAAGAAAACCACCCCTTCCGGGCTTCATCATCCGGAAAAAAGCCAAAGGGCACGGCTCCAACCAGTTCATCGAGGGCATGAAAAACTTCAGCCCCGGGGATCGGGTGGCGCTCCTTGAGGACGTCGTCACCACCGGCGGCACGTTGGCGACCTCGATCCAGCGTGTTGAGGACGCGGGACTTGTTGTCGCAAAAGTGCTCTGCGTTTTAGACAGAGAGGAAGGCGGAAGCGAGAATCTCGCAGAATTGGGATATCCGCTCCACTCCATCTTCACGCGCAGCAGCCTGCTCGCGGCGGGGGGACGTTGAAGAGTTTGACATGATTTCGTCTTTCTCTCGATATTTTCTAGAGTCTTCCTATTGCGCATCCATCGCATTTTAGCGTAAGCTAGTTTCACTATTTTTATGAACGCATCACGGAAGATGACATGAAGGCTCTGCCCAGTGCGAATCGATTCTTCACGGTAATCACCCTCCTTTTCGCCTTTTCGGCGTTGCCTCAGCCCATTCTGGCGGGTTGGGAGACCAAACTCGCCGACAGTCCCTACAGTCCTCCGCTGATGTTGGCCATCGACAAGGACTCCCAAAAATTTTTTCTCCTGACCCGCAAAAGCCCCTTGTCCGTAACCGCCGAATATCCCTGCACCACGGGGCAGGCGACCGGCGACAAGGCGCGTGAAGGCGACCTCAAGACCCCGGAAGGCGTCTATTTCATTGAAGGCAAAATCGAGGGCGGGCTTGATTACGATCTGTACGGGGATTTGGCCTTTCCCTTGAATTTTCCCAATCCCGTGGACAGGATTCGAGGCAAAACCGGGGGGGGCATCTGGGTCCACGGCCGCGGCAAGGCCTTCACGCCCAGAGAAACCCGCGGTTGCGTGGCGCTCTCGCTCCCCGACCTCAAAAGCATTCAAACCACCCTGGCGCCGGGCACGCCCGTGGTCATCGCCAAGCATCTGAGCGTGAACGGAGCGCCTACCAGGGATATCCCCGTTGAAAAGGAGCTCCATCGGGAGCTGCGGCAATGGGCCCGGGATTGGGAGTTGCGCAGCGAACGCTTCTTTGGCCACTACGAGCAGGAAGCGTTCACCAAGGCCCAAGGAACGCCTTTCGAGGCTTTTCGCCAACGCAAAGAACGCATCTTCGCCTCCCAACCCTGGCTTCAGGTCTTCGTCGGCCATGTCGGCGTGCTGGCCGGCCCGGACTATTGGGTCACCTGTTTCGACCAGCTCTACCGCTCCCCGGCCCTCATCTCCAGCGGCCGCAAACGCCTGTACTGGCAAAAGAACGCCGACGGGCAGTGGCGCATCGTGGGCCGCGAATTTGCACCCGGAAACGCCGATCTGCTGCCCGACTACATGGAGGCCAAGCGCCAGGAAGTCGGCGAGCTGCTGGAAAAATGGCGGCAGGCGTGGAAATCTGCAGACCTTTCCGCATACCTCGCCTTCTACGAACCCAGCGCTCGCCAGGACAACCGCCAAGGGCTCGAAGCCATCGCCGAACACAAGGAACATGTCTGGGGGAAAAATCCGCCGGCGGACGTTTTCATTGAACGCCCCACCGTGGAGCTCAATGATAAAGGGCTTGAGGTGCGCTTTCTCCAGACCTACGCAGCCCAGAACGGATATTCGGACAAAGGCGTGAAAACCATGGTCCTCGAACCCCGCGGGGCGAGCTGGGCCATCGTTTCCGAATCCTGGGAGCCGCTTTCATGAGCAACGACTCGAAATACAGCGTGCTCTTCATGCGGGACGACACCCGCGTCAAGCGCTTCCGGATGAGTCCATTCTGGCTCAAGATGTTCGTCTATGTCCAAATTCTTCTCGTGGCCTACGCCATTCTGGCGACCTTCCTGGTCGTCCGCTTCTTGCAGGCCAACACCCGGCTGGCCAAAGCCAACGCCGAGGCCCAAAGCCAGCTGGCCGACGCCGCCGGCCAGTTGCAGCGCCTGGAAAGAGTTCACAGCATCCTCGCAGCATCCGACCGCGAAGGAATCCACCCTCTGCTCGGCGCTCTTGCCCAAAACTCCTCCGGCGTCGCCCAAACGCCCGGCCAGGCGGAAGCGCCCCCCATCAGCCTCTCCAAACTTTTTCAGCCTGTCGACTTGAAGAAGGCGTCGGTCGAAGACTTTCAAGCGCAGTTGGAGGGGCGCGACCTCGACATTTCCTTCAATCTGAACAATCTGCTGCCTGACGAGGAATCCATTTCCGGCCAGGCGGAGATCCAACTGGTCATGGACAACGGCTCGGTCGTCAGCCTGCCCACCGACGTCAACGACATGTCCTACCTCATCCAGCGCTACAAGCAGGTCCGCACTCGTGCCGAATTGCCGTCGGGCGTAAAGCCCGAGGCCGTCTTCGGCCTGCGCCTCATTCTCCAGTCCTCCAACGGTGAAGAGATTCTTGGTGAATTGCACTCGCTGGCTGAAATCCGCCCATAGTCGCCTCCTCGCATGTCTGCTGGCGGTTCTGATGCTCTTGGCGGGGGCTCTCGCTCCGCCTTCGGTCCACGCGCAACGAGTGAAGAAGTACACGTTCTTCCAAGGCACCCAATACCCCCTCACGGCATGGTTCATCGAGGGCGACGAGCCCGGGCCGACCATCATGGTGCAGGGGGGCATCCAGGGAGACGAGAAGTCCGGCTTTATCACGGCGCAGCTGCTCAGCAAAGCGCGGGTCCGCAAAGGCCGGCTCATCCTGGTCCCCCGGGCCAACGTCCCGTCCATCAACATCTGCCAGCGGCAGGTCAACGTGGACCTCAACCGCCGTTTTGACAAGGAATACAACCAGTTCTACGAGGACCGGCTTGCTCTGGCCATACGCTCCCTGGTATCCCAGGCCGCGGCCTTCATCCATCTTCACGAAGGCTCCGGATTCTACCATCCCACCTACGTGGACAACCTGCGCAACCCCCGCCGCTACGGCCAGTCCATCATCATCGACACCACGGTCTTCGATCACCGCATTCACCTGGCGGAAGCCGCGACCAAGGTTCTCGCCGAACTCAACCCCACGGTTGTTCCGGCCCAATACCGGTTCCAGCTTTTCAACACCCGCACCTTCGAAAGCAACACGCTCTACCCCGAGATGCGCAAATCCCTGACCTGCTATGTCCTGGAAAACGTGGGCATCCCGGCCATGGCCGTCGAAGTCAGCAAGAATATCCAGCAGCTCGGTTGGAAGGTGCAACGCCAGCTTGCGGCCACGGCGCTGCTGCTGGCCCGATTCGGCGTGGACATCTCCCCTCCCGAGGTCACCGAACAGGAGGTGGACCACTACACCCGGCGCGCCCCGCGCATCGAACTCAACGGCCGCGCGCTCTCCAACGGACAAACCATCGAATTGGCGCCGAATTCGATCCTGGCCTTGCAGTCCAGCGTCTCGGACAACGCCTTTGCGCCCAGCCTGGCCGTCTACGCCTCGGACCGGCCCGATTTCAACCTGCTCACGGCTCCGCGAATGGCCTTGACGCCTTTCAACTCCCTGGAGGTGCGCTCCGACGGTTCGACAGTGTCCAGGGCCAGAGTCCGCTGGAAAGGCTCGTGGTCCAAGCTTCCCGGAAGCGGCGCCATGTTCGCCTGTTGGCTCAACGGCCAGCTCCGCCTGGTTCCCGCAGGGCGCACCCTCGATGCCGTGGAGGGCGACCAATTCGTGCTCGAAGGCGTGCTCGGCGGAGCGCCCGACGAAATTCTCAACTTCAAAGGCTACGTCTCCCAACCCTACAGCAACGACGGCCAGGACCTCGGAATGGAGATCATTCTCGACCCGGACAACTTCATCAGGCGCTATCTCGAACCGGGAAAAATCAAAGACGAATGGATATGCCGGGTGGCCCGGGAGACGAAAGGCGCCGCGCCGGCGGATTTCAACATCCGCGTCAGCCCGCGGACGGTCAAGGCGCTGCGGTTCGAAGGCCCGGACGGGCGCGACCTGCTGCTCCCCTTCACCAACGGAGACGTCCAAAAGCTCGCTCCGGGGACCTGGCGCATCACGGACGCCTGGAGCAACGGCTCGGCGGATAAACTGTCCCTGACGCTCAACAAGGAGCCATTGCGATTCGGCGAGCCGTTCACCCTGTCCGAAGGCGGCTCGCTGGAGCTGGGGCTGCAGCAGAGCACGACCTTCCATCCCCTTGGAAAAATTCGCTTAACGTGCGGCTCGCCCCAGGGCGACGCCAAACCTCCCCGCGCATCGCTTTCCCCGGCCCACGCAAGCTGAAAGCCAGCCTCCGAAAGTTTTCCACAGGCGACTCACGGCCGGTCTCCGGGTGCTTTCTCTCCGAGTTGTCTTTCGTCTCGACGCTTTCGCGCATTTTCCTTCAAATCGCAGATGATTCGCGCAGTAAAAGTGTGGACCCAGCTCATCCTTCCCGACCACAGCGATGCAGCGTTCACGGAGTACGCGCTCCTTGAAGAACTCACGCAAGACCGATGCAACAAAACACCTGATTCTGACAATCATCCTCGAATGTTGTTTCGGCGCCGTTGCAATCTCGCGCACCTTCCGAGACGAATGCAACATGCGTAACAATCTCCTCAAAAAATTTTCGGATTGCAGCGTCCGGTCATTGACGGGCTGCGCCGCTGGCGATGCATTTTCAAGTGTCACAACATTCTTCAACGCACAGCCTGCATCGCAGAAACCAAGCCTGCCCTCCTTCTTCTCCGCATCTTGCGCTCCTTTCTCGAATTGACAAACTTCGTCGGCCCCGTCGCGCAACCTTGCCCGCGGCTCCATTCGCGCCTCGCCGGCGTTCGTCAGTCAACACCGACGCCAGCCGTACGGCGCGGAGAACTTTCCACGGCAGTCCTGTTTTTAACAATTATCAGAATCATACATACATTTTTGTAAAAAAAATCGCCAATAGGCAAAGTGCAACCACGATAATTTCACCTAAGATGTTAACTTTCCCAAGATATGCCCGCAGAAGATGCGGTCCATTTAACAAAGGCACGCCCTTTGCTAGGTGGAGGTCATGTCCGCAGCCGTCACCAGCCTCCCCTCCCTGCACCTCATCTTCAGCTCCATCGTGCCGGAGGCGCTTCAGCTGGAGCAGGCTGTAGAACAGTTGCTGCGCTCGCTGCAGGACCATTTCGGGCTCGCCAACGCCTGCTGTATTCTCTTCGAAGAGACCTTGCAGCAAGGATGGAAGACGCTCTGGATCGCTTCGGAGGAGAGCGGCCGCTTCGGCCGGCTTCCCGACGGGCTCGTGAACGAACTGGTGGAGTTGGCTTCCCCCTACGTCTTGCTCAAAGGGCGGCTCCACCCGGTTCCCGTGGACCCTGAGGAACCCATGCCTTGGATGCGCTCCCAGGTTGCGGCGATAGGCGCGCCGATCACGCTGGACCAGGAGTCCTTCGGCCTGCTGCACATCCAGCCTTTTCTACCCGACTTTCGACCTTTGTCGCACGATCTTGAAATCGTTTTGCACACCACGGCTTTTCTGGCGCGGTTGATGCGTCTTCACAGCCTGGCCGTGCAACGCGAACAGCGGCTCAAACGCCAGAACGCCTCGCTGCGCTACCAGGTGCTCAAGGCGGAAGGCGAACTGCAGTTCGTGGGCGAGAGCCGGATTGCGCAGGAGCTCCGGCGGCAGGCGTCCACCGTGGCGCCCTCCACGGCGCCCGTATTGATTCTCGGGGAGCATGGAGTCGGCAAGGAGCTGCTGGCCAGAATCATTCACCAAATTTCGGACCGATCCCACGGCCCGTTCGTCAAAGCCACCCTCGAAGACTTGGAGGAAGACCACATGCTGGCCGACATCTTCGGCCGCGAGGGAGGAAGCTTTCCCGAGCCTTTGGGCGGCGCCGGCTTCATAGAACAGGCCGAAGGGGGAGTGCTGTACCTTGAGGAAACCCATCATCTGCCGAGCAGACTGCAGGCCAGGCTCCTCAGGCTGATGCAGTACGGAGAATTCGAGAGGTTGGGCTCCACGACGCTGCGCAAGGCCGACGTTCGCATCATCGCAGGGGATTCGGCGGACCTCGGCGAGTTGACCACCCTCGGCCGCTTCCGACCGGATCTCTATTACCGCCTCAACGTTTTTCCCCTCGAAATCCCGCCGCTCCGGCTACGTATGGAGGACCTCGAGCCCCTGTCCGCCCATTTTCTGCATCGGGCCATGCGCCAATACGGCCGCAAACTGGCTTTCACGCCCAAGGCGCTGGAGGTGTTGCGAAGCCATTATTGGCCCGGCAACGTCCAGGAGCTCGAACTGCTGGTGGATCGCCTGGCGATCCTTTCCGACCGCGCCTCCCTTGATGACCGTATCGTCCGCCAGGCGCTGCAATTGGGCGAGCGCGAGGTCGAGGCGTCCTTGCCGCCCGAAAGCTCGCCCTCCCTGAAGGAAATGGAGAAGAACGAGGTGGTGGCCGCCCTGAAGCGCAATCAGTGGATCCAGCACCGCGCCGCAAAAGAGCTGCACATCACTGCGCGCCAGATGGGCTACAGGATCAAAAAATACGGACTCGGACAACTGGTCGCGGAACAAAAACGCAAATGCAAAACGATAAAAAACGGCTCACGCTGTTGAATGACATTGAACCGGTGACGGGAAAAGCCACTTTTTGATGCGGGAAAAAATCCTCCCCCGATTCCTCAGCAAAACAAATTACCCGGAAGCAGCCAGGTCCAGGAAGTCGTCGGCGGGCGCGTGTAGCCGGAGCAGGTCTCTGGGCGGCAGTTTCGAGGCGTCGAAGTAGCTCGCATCGGCCAGAGAGCTCATCTTGACCAACGCGGCCAGGGAGCGGGCTCCGTGCAGGTAGCGGGGGACCATCAAAAAGGCGCGCAACACGCCTTCCTGGATGCGAATACTTTTGTCTTTGGGGTCCTGCAGGCCGGGAAACCGTCGCAAAATCTGGCTGCGCAGCAGCATGGCCCGCCGGATGACCACCTCGGCGGACAGGCCTTCCGAAAGGCCGTCTTTCCCCATCCGGGGGTTGGGGCCTTTGACGTTGAGGTATCCCCGCAGCCGGGATACGAAATCCGGCCCCTTGCGCGCCGAAAACCAGGCCTGCTCCTCCGCGCTGCGCTCGGCGAAGGCCTTGAAGCTGCGGCGGGTGCCTCCGGCGAACACGAAAATGGAGCGCCCCAACGGATAACGCTTGCCATCGGCGTAGAACTCGCCGTCCTGCATAGGCGCCAGGAAGTGGCGCAGCCAGCGTAAATCCGAGCTGTCGAACTCATCCCAGAAGACCAAGGGAATGCGTCCCTGCACCGAGGCGTCGCGGGCCTCCTGAAAGGCCAGGGCCAAATCGCTCTCCCGCTCCAGTTGGGCCAGGTTGAACTCCAGGATGTACTGGCTGTCCAGGCAGGCCCGGGCCAGCTCCTTGACCGCGAAGGACTTGCCGGAGCCGGGCTGGCCAAAGACCGCGATGGACAGCGGCTTCACGTCGCGCAAATTCATCTGGTACTGCTCGAAAAGCTGCCCCACGGCGTTGATGCGCTCCACCTCCTCGCGGTCCACGGTCAAATGCTGGCCGTGCACGGCCTTGGGCGCGTCCTTGAGGGCGCGGGCCACGCCATGGATCACCACTTCCCGGCCCAACTTCAAAATATCCTCGCCGGCGCGGGTCAATATGCCGGAAAGCAGATTGGCCGGACGGTCCAGCCCTTCCGGGAAGGCCTGCTCCTGGCCCACGGCGCGATAGGTTTTCTCCGCCTCCGCGGACTCGGCCGAGCCCTGCCGGAAACATTCGGGCAGCCAGCTCAGCACCATGCGCGGCCGGCAGCGTGCGGGGTCCGCTCCGCCGCCGTTGCGCCAGTTGACGCCCATGGCCTGAAGCCCTCGCTTGACCAAGGCCTCCAGGCCGAACTGCGCATCGCCCCGCTCGAAAGCGGCCGCGGCCGCGGCGATCAACGAGGTGGAGCCGAAGGCCAAACCCGGCCGCCGGGCCTGGCCCGGTCCGGGCAATTGCTCGGGGTAGTAGACCAAAAACTCCAACTTCGGGGAATCTCCGCCGGAGACGGACACCGCTCCGGCCGGCCCGAAGTGTGCGAGGATGCGCCTGCAGCGGGAAAACACGTCCCGCCGGCGCTTCATCCCGTCCATCACGTCCTCCGCCAACCGCTCCCAGGACAGGCTTTTCTGGATCATGACGCCGAGCCCCTCCAGGCTCTGGGCGGAGAGCACCAGCGTCAGCCGATCCGGCGAGTCGCTCGCGGCGGCCAGGGTCTCCCACAGCCGCGAGTGTTGAAAACCGCGCGTCGCCTTGTAGACCACGGACTCGGGACGCTCCGCGTTTCCGGCGAGGCAGGCAGGCCAGCAGACCGGATCATCGCGGAAGCCAAGGCTCAAATCGTCCAGAACCAGAACCTCCGGGGCGATTCCCTCCTGCAGCCTGGGGACGCACGGATTCGGGGCCGTCTGGCATCCGAGAAAGGAGCTGACGCGCCACACGGGCGGCTGGGTTCCGTTGGCCCGACCGGCCTGGTGCATGGACCAGATGTAAAAGGAGTGGTGCACCTGATGCGCCCTGCCGTCGCGCAGGGTGGTCTTGAGCCGGCGGGGTCCGAACACGCCGGGCGCCGGGCTGATTCGCCGGATCATGTCCTCCAGGAACCATGCGCCGCCGAAAAGCGTCTCATGGGTCGTCTTGCCGCTTGGATAATGGAAACTCAACGGCAGAACGGAATATTGGAACAGGTTGGTGTCCCGGACCAGATCGCCGGTCACGAGAACGTTTCGCGCTTCGCCCGATGGCGCCATACAAAACCCCGTTGGTTGGAATGTGAAAAAAACGTTTCGACAGGAGCATGGACAAGCGGGGCCGTCAATGAACGCCGACCAGGAGCATGGAGCCAGCGGCCCGCCCGCCTCATCCTTTCCGGGCAGGCGCCGCGGACGGCGTCACTCCAGCACCGTATCCTCGTGGGTGTAGGCCGGCGCGCAGCAGCAAAGCACGGCCAGATCCTCCTCGCCGATGTTTTTGATGCTGTGGACCTCGCCCGGCGAAATAAGCACGGTGTCGCCCGGCGCCACCTCGAAAGACTCCTCGCCAAGCCGCATGACTCCGCGGCCCCGGGTCACATGGTACAGCTCCTCGGTGAGAAGGTGCCGATGCGCCAGAGTTTCCTTGCCCACGGGCACCACGGCTTCGGCCAGGCTCTGGTTTTTGGCCGCCGTCCAGGACGGATGAATGAACTCCGTGATGATGGACTCGTCCTTGGTGACGAAAGGTTCGCGGTCGCGGCGTCTGACGTGCATGCATCCTCCCGGGGTCGCAGGCCTGTTTCCGGCGGACGATCCGGCCCGCCGTTTCATAGCTTACCCCGCTGCGCGGATATCCTCAACCCGCCCGGCGCCGGCCGCTCGACTTCCCTCCCTCGGCCTCCTGTGGTAGGAGAACGTCACAGATTACGCGGAGAAATGCATGTCGGACGCACTGGTCGGGGAAGTTCAAACCATCATTTTCCACAACGAAGACAACGGGTACGTCATCGCCCGCGTCAAGGCCAAGGGAGAGCCGGGGCTGTCCACCATCGTCGGCAACCTGGGCGCCCTCACTCCGGGCGAGACCCTGGAAATGACCGGCGCATGGGTCGAACACCCCAAGTATGGCCGCCAGTTCTCCGTGGAGCGCTTCGAGCAACGGGCGCCGGCCACGGTCAACGGCGTGGTCAAATTTCTGTCCACCAGCATCAAAGGCGTCGGCGAGGTCACGGCCAGACGGATGGTGGACGAATTCGGGGTCGAGGTCCTGGACGTCCTGGAGAAGGAGCCGGACAGGCTGCTGGCGGTCAAAGGCGTCACCAAAACCAAATTGGACGACATGGTGGAGTCCTGGCGCAAGCAGCGCGAGGTGAAAAATCTCATCGTGTTCCTGCACAGCCACGATATCCCGCCCACCTTCGCCGCCAGGATATTCACCCTCTGGGCCGACGACTCCGTGGCCCGCATTCAGGCCAATCCTTACGAGCTGGCGTACGAAGTCCGCGGCGTGGGCTTCCGCAAGGCCGACGACATGGCCCTCAAACTCGGCTTCGCCCCCGACGCCCCGCCGAGGGTGGAGGCGGCCGTGCTTTTCGCTCTGCACACCGCCAGCGAACGCTGCGGGCACCTGTATTTGCCGCGCGACGAATTGGTCGAGCAAACCCTCCATCTCACCGGTCCCTTGGACCCAAGCCTGGTGGACGAGGCCGTGGGAGCGTTGGAGCTGAAAAAACGAGTGCGCGTGGAGGATTCGCCCGACGGCGGCCAAGCCGTGTATCTGGCGCTGTTCTACAACATGGAGCAGGTCACGGCCCGACGGTTCATCGAGCTGCTCATCCACCCCAACCCCATCTCCACGGCCAAAATCCTGGAGGCTTTGCCCAAAGTCGAGGAGCAACTGGGATTCAGGCTTTCGGCCGAGCAGCGCGAGGCCGTGCAGGCGGCCCTGGCGCACAAGGTGTTCATCATCACCGGCGGGCCGGGCACGGGCAAGACCACCATCACCCGCGCCGTGGCCGCCTGCCTGCGCAAGCTGAAGCTCAAGGTCAAACTGGCGGCGCCCACGGGCCGCGCAGCAAAGCGGCTTTCCGAAGCTACGGGCCGACCCGCCTCGACCCTGCACCGGATGCTGCAATACTCCCCGGAATACGGCTTCGGCCTCAACGAGGAAAACAAACTCAAGGCCGACGCGCTGGTGGTGGACGAATCCTCCATGCTCGACGCCCAGCTTTGCGTGGCCATGCTCAAGGCCTTGCCGCTGACCTGCCGGCTCATCCTGGTGGGCGACGTCAGCCAGCTGCCCAGCGTGGGGCCGGGCAACGTGCTGGCCGACGCCATCAACTCCGGCGCCATCCCTGTGGCGCGATTGACGCACATTTTCCGCCAGGCGCTTCAAAGCCGCATCGTCATCAACGCGCACCGTTTCAACGAAGGCAAAATGCCCGTGCAAAGCGATCAGGAGCCGCCGGAGGCCGACTTCTTCTGGATCGCGCAGGACAATCCGGCCAAGGTGCGCGCCTTGATCCAGGAAATGGTCTGCGAGCGCATTCCCGAGCGCTACCGAATGGACCCCGTGCGCGACGTGCAGGTTCTCACGCCCATGCACAAGGGCGAGGCCGGGACCATCAGCCTGAACGCCATGCTGCAGCAGGCCCTCAATCCCCTGTCCGGGTCGGCGGTGAAAAACGGCCGCACCCTGTTCAAGCCGGGGGACAAGGTCCTGATGCTGCGCAACAACTACGACAAGGAAGTCTTCAACGGGGACTTGGGCCGCGTGCTGGAGACCGATCCCTCCGAAGGCTCGCTTCTGGTGGATTTCGACGGAAACGCCGTGGTCATGGATCCTCCGGACCTGGATGATCTCTCCCTGGCCTACGCCATCAGCGTGCACAAATCCCAGGGCAGCGAATACCCCGCCGTGGTGCTGCCGGTGCTCACGCAGCATTATGTTCTACTACAGCGCAACCTCTTGTACACCGCGCTGACCCGGGCCCGGAAACTGGCGGTCATCGTGGGCGGGGTCAAGGCGCTGCGTATCGGCTTGGCCAACGTCACGGCCGGCGCCCGGCGCACCGGCCTGGCCCGGAAACTGGCTGCAATGATCGAGGAAAACCGCCTGCCGCTTCACGATTGATCTTTGCTTCGATGCGTGTTTTTCCTCGACGAAAAAGGAAAAATCGGGTTCACTGGTGTGGTAATGAACTCCAAACGCCGTCGCAACACGATCCTCCGCGTCCCGCTGTTGGCTGTGTTCTTTGCTTTTGCGGCTTGCGTTTTGCTCCCTGCCGCGCAGGTCCGCGCCCAAGACACGCCGGTCCACGTCAACCTGCAGCTTCGTTGGCGCCATCAGTTTCAATTCGCCGGCTACTACGCAGCCAAGGAGATGGGCTACTACCACCAAGCCGGGTTGTCCGTGACCATTCTCGAACGGGACAAAAACCAGGACCCGGTGCAGGAAATCCTTGAAGGGCGCGCTCAATTCGGCGTCTCCAACGCGGAAATCATGCTGCACAAATTGCGTGGCGACCCCATCGTGCTCCTGGCGGCGACCTTTCAACACTCCCCGTTGGCGCTCGTGGCCCGCACGGAGAGGGGAATCAGGGAGCCGCGCCACCTAAAGGGCCGCGCCATCAAGATGACCAGCCATCCGCGCGACGCCGAAATCCAGGCCATGCTGCGCAATGCAGGCGTCAGCATGGACGAAATAGAGCTTGCGGAAGGCGAAGTGGGCCTCGAAGACTATCGCAACCCCCGCATCGACGCGATCAGCGCGTACATCACCAACGAACCCTTTTTCCTGGAGCAGGAAGGCTTGAACTACCGGGTCATCTCTCCCCGGGACTACGGTGTGGATTTCTACGGAGACTGCCTGTTCACCAGCGAAGAGGAAGCGCGGGCGCATCCGAAGATCGTCGCGGCCTTCACCAAGGCCAGCCTCAAGGGCTGGGCCTACGCCATGGCCCATCCCGAAGAGGTCATCGACATGATCCTCGCGCACTACAATCCGAACAAGACCCGGGAGCACCTGCAATACGAAGCCGAAAAAATGCGGCGGCTCATCCTGCCGGACCTGGTGCCCATCGGCTCCTCCAACAGAGAGCGCTGGAGGCAAATCGCCCTCACGTTCACCGATCTGAACATGGCGCCGAGAAGCGAAGATTTGGACAAGACGCTGGACGAATTCTACCCCAGGGCCGCCCCCTTGTCTCCCTGGCTGAAGGGATTGCTCTGGCTTTTGGGCGGACTTTGCCTCGCCGGGGCGCTGATCAGTTTCGGGCTGCTGCTCGCCAATCGAAAGCTGCAAAAGGAAGTACAGCAACGCCGACGCGCCGAGAACGAACTGCGGCTGCACTCCTCCATTCTGGAGCAAATCGGCGACCTCATCGCGGCGACGAAGCTCGACGGTAAAATCATCTACGCCAACGAGGCCCAGGCGAAGCTCATCGGCGTTTCCCGGGAAAAGCTGCTGCACCGAGACGCCAAAATTCTCAACGCCGCCATTGAGCGGGACGGCGCCCCGGAGGAAATCCGCAAGCAAACCCTGGCCAATGGATTTTGGAGCGGCGAACTGGTCGCCAACACCGCCTCGGGGCAACGCATGTTCCTTCACGCCAGAACCTGGATCATGCGCAACGAAGAAGGCGTCCCGACAGCCCTGTGCAGCATCAGTACGGACATCACCGGCCGCAAGAAGGCCGAACAAGTCCTGTTGCGGCAGGAGGAGGAACTGGCCGAAGCGTTGGAGCGCATTAGCTTCCAAGTCTCCAATTCTCCCCTCGCGGTGGTGGAGTGGAAAAACGGCTCCACCATCCATGACTGGTCCAGGCGGGCGGAGGAAATCTTCGGTTGGAGGGCCGAGGAAGTTCTGGGAAAAACCTGGACGGATTTCCACTTTGTCCATGAGGACGATCTGGCCTTCGTGAACGTCAAGATGGAGCGGTTGTTCACGGGGGAAGACGCCTACAACATCGTGCTCAACCGCAACTTCGCCAAAGACGGGCGGTTGCTGCACTGCCAATGGTACAATTCGCCCCTGCGGGACGCCTCCGGCGCCGTTGTCTCCATCCTCTCCCAGGTCCAGGACGTCACGCAATGGCGAGAGACCGAGGACGAACTCATCCGGGCCAGAGACGCCGCGGAAGCCTCCAACCGCGCCAAATCCGAATTTCTGGCGAACATGAGCCACGAAATCCGGACGCCTCTCAACGGGGCGCTGGGCATGCTGCAATTGCTCAAAGGGACCGAACTCGACGAAGAGCAGCGCTATTTCGCGGACACGGCCACCACCGCGGCGCGCAGTCTGCTTCGTATCCTGGGCGACATCCTGGACCTGTCGAAGATCGAATCCGGGCGGATGGACATTCTGGAGGAGACGTTCAAAATGTGCGCGGTGGTGGAGCCCGTCAGCAACGCCTTCCGCGACATCGCCGCAGCCAAAGGACTCGCCTTCACCGTCGAGATCGATCCCAATCTGCCCGCCTTGCTCACGGGCGACCCGGTGCGCATCCGGCAGATACTTTACAACCTTGTGGGCAACGCGATCAAATTTTCGCAAAACGGATCGGTTCGACTGGATATCTACCCACTCAAATCCAGTGGAGAGGATACCTGCTACGTCCACATCCTCGTTTCCGACTCCGGCCCCGGATTCCCGGACGACATGATCGACCACCTCTTCGACAGTTTTACCCAGGCCGACGGCGCGCTCAGCCGGACCTACGGCGGCGCGGGACTCGGCTTGTCCATCGTCAAACGGCTGGTGCACCTCATGGGAGGAACCCTGGCCGTGGACAGCCGAGACGGAATGGGCAGCGATATCCATGTCACCCTCAAACTCGGAGCCAAAGCCATGGAAAAACCCGCGCTGGCGCCCCAACCGGGGCTCGAACCGTCGAAGACCGGAGAAAAAGGCGGCGTTTTGGTGGCGGAAGATGATGCGATCAGCCGTCTGGCCCTGCAGCGGGCTCTGGAAATGGCCGGATTCGACGTCGCCAGCGTTGTCGACGGACGCCAGGCCCTGGACGCCATGAAAGCCAGGGCCTACGACGTCGCGCTGCTGGATGTGCGCATGCCGGAAATGGACGGCACGGAAGTCTCCCGGGCGTACCGAGAATGGGAGCGCGACAACCGGATGAAAAAGATGCGCCTCATCGCCGTAACGGCCCACGCCATGGCCGGCGACCGCGAGCAAATCATGGCGGAGGGCATGGACGACTACGTAACCAAGCCCGTGGAGCTGAACGAACTCGTGGACAAGCTGCGCCGGATGCTCAACATGGCCTGAAGCGAATCAACGCACCGCGCCCATCTGCTCGATGATGCTCTTCGCAGCGTCGACCGCCGCGTCGGACACGGCCTCGTCCAGATACTTGGACGGCAAATCGCTGGACGGCAACGCCGCGGTCTTCTCCGAGGAGAACTCCACTTTTTTCCCGAAAAGCTTTTTGTCCCCGCGCGCCAGCTCCACATTCATCGTGAAATTGGTCTGATAGGTCAGCAAGCCCGTCTGTTCGGCGTAAGCTTGGTTCACTGTCCCGCGCACCAGCCATTCCTCAGGAAGAGCGGAAGCTTTTTCCATAATCACCGCCTCGCAGCCGCACGCCGCCAGTTGGTCCGCCACGGCTTTGGCCGCCCAGCGCCCCACTTTCATATTGGCCGGGTGCAGCGGTTGGTCGTCGCGTTGGCCGATCGCCTCGAATACCTTGGCGTTTTTGAAAACCTCGATCACCACCTTGCCCCGGCATTGGACGCCGGGCAATTGTTGGGGCGTATTCGTCAGCATGATCCCGGTCGTGGCCGAGCATCCTGCCAACAAGAAAAGACATCCGGAGACTATCAAAGCGATGTAACAACGACGGATCATGTCGGCCTCCCGTTCGATTGATTCTATGATGAGGATTACAAACAAAACGTTCGCCGCCGTGTCAAGAAGCGATTTCAAACAACCGGCGGCCTGAGCCGTTGCAGCTTTGCGCTTCAGGGGCTACAATCCAACAAATGGCGGAAGAGAGTTCCTGGGCTCCATGAGGACGCAACCGGAGAGCGTCCATGGCGCCTACTTTTTCTCCGCCCCAACCCAGGCGCCTGGCGGGCCGGGACGATACCGAACGCCTTCTTTACACTTGGATCGCGTAGGTATATCCCACTGGCCTGGATTTCAGACAATGGCGTCCCGCAGGACAAGGAGCATGCATGCGTCTTGACGAGCACGATAGTAAGATTGTGCTGGAGCAAGCCGGAATTCCCCAGGAGCAAGGAGTCCTGCTGACGCCTGACGACATGCTCAAGCGCCCGCCCATGGGGCCTCCCTGGATTCTCAAGGCGCTGGTCCGCAGCGGCGGCCGCAGCGAAGCCGGCGGAGTCGTCCGCGCGGCCTCGGAGGAGGCGCTCAAGCCGGAGCTCAAGCGGCTGTTCTCCCTCAAAATCAACGGCGAGGCCGTGATGCGGGCGAGGCTGGAGCCTCTGGCCCCCGTGGTCAGGGAAATGTATCTGTCCTGCTCGCTATCCCGCGAACGCGGCAAGGTCCTGCTCACCACGAGCCGCACCGGCTATCTCGACGTGGATTCGGCCTGCAGCTGCGACCTTCTCATCCAGGAGCTGCCTTCCCCGCTGGCCCCCGACGAGCACCACCTGCGGACCGCATTCTTCCATTTGGGCCTTCCCCGGGAACTTTCCGATCCCTTCATGGAGTTGGCCGCCAAACTCGTCTGCGCCGTACGCGACCGCCATTTGCTGCTGGCGGAAATCAACCCGCTGGCCCTCACGACCGACGGACGGCTGGCCGTGCTCGACGCCAAGGTCGAAGTGGACGACTTCGCGCCCGGCGCGGGCCTGGCCAGCATGGAGACGGCCCTGCCTGGCGAATCCGAGGATGAACGCCGCGCCCGCGTCGCAGGACTCAGCTACGTTCGCTTGGACGGATTCGTTGGAACGCTGGCGAACGGCGCAGGCATGGCCATGGCCTCCATGGACCTGCTCACGGCCGCCGGGCTGCCGCCGGCCAACTTTCTGGACGTAGGCGGCGACGCCGACCCCGCCAGAATCCGAACCGCCTTCGACATCCTTTTCCATGACGACCAGATCAAGGCCGTGCTGGTGAACCTATATGGCGGCATCCTGTCCTGCGAAAAGACGGCCTTCGCCATGATCGAAGCTCTGGGAGGCGAACCTCCGAGCAAGCCGCTCGTGGTGAGGATGGCAGGAAACGGCGGCGCCGCGGGACGGGAGATCCTCAGCCGGCTCGACGTCCCGAACCTGCATCTGGCCGCGGAAACGGACGCGGCGCTAGGCCTTTTGCACGCCTTGACTCCGGGAGCGAAGCTTGAACGCTGCACGCTCAACCAGCAGCCTCCGATCTCCATCTCCTGGAGCGATGCGCCCAAGCCCGGCAAACCCCGCAAGCTGCCCGTGGACAAGACCAGTCCCATTCTGGTCCAGGGAATCACCGGCCGCCAAGGCCGTCTGCACACCCGGCTCATGCTGGAGTACGGAACCAACGTCGTGGCCGGCGTCACGCCCTTCAAAGGCGGGGAATGCGTAGAGGGCGCGCCGGTCTACAACAGCGTGGAGCAGGCCCTGCGCGAACATCCGGTGGAGGCCAGCGTCATCTTCGTTCCAGCCCCCAAAGCCAAGGACGCGATCCTCGAAGCCATCGACAACCGCATCCCGTGGGTAATCTGCATCACCGAAGGCGTTCCGCAACTGGAGATGATCGAAATCATGGACCGGCTGCGCGACGCCCCGACGCGGCTGATCGGGCCGAACTCCCCGGGCCTGCTGGCGCCCAGGGCGGCCAAGATCGGCATCCTGCCCACCGACCCCTTCACGCCGGGCCCCGTGGCCATCGTCTCCCGCAGCGGCACGCTGACCTACGAAGCGGCCAATCGGCTGAGCACGGCGGGCTTGGGCCAGTCCGTATGCATCGGCGTGGGCGGCGATCCCTTCATGGGGACCACCCTGGCCGAGGCCCTGGACCTGCTGGCCGACCATGAACCCACCAAGGCCGTGCTGATGCTGGGAGAGATCGGCGGAACCGCCGAGGAGGACGCGGCCCGGCGGATCAAACAGGGGCGGTTCACCAAACCCGTGATCGGGTTCATCGCCGGTCGTAGCGCGCCTCCGGGCAAAAGATTCGGGCACGCAGGCGCCATCCTGGACGAACAAGGGCCCGGTGTTGCGGCCAAACTCGAAACCATGCGCCAAGCCGGCGTCATCTCGGGCGCCACCCTGTCCGAGTTGCCGGAATTGGTGAAAAGCGTACTCTCAACTTCTCTCTGAAGACTTCTGCAATGAAAAATATTTGCTTCATGAACACGACCCCCGTGTGGGGCGGCGGGGAGAAATGGCATCACGACTTCGCCCTGCTGACGCGCGACGCCGGTTACGGCTCCTTCGCGGTAACCAACAGCCCAAGCGAATTGGCCGACCGGCTGGATGCGGCCGAGGGCGTCACAACCCTGCGCCTGCGCGTGGGCAATCTGAGCTTCCTGAACCCTGCGACCATCATGCGGCTGGCGAAATTTTTCCGGCGACACCGCATCGACACGCTGGTCATGGCTCTGCCCTCGGACCTCAAGGCAGGCGGATTCGCCGCCCGAATGGCCGGAGTCGGGGACATCATTTTTCGACGAGGCCTCGGCGTCCCCACCAGGGACACCCCCCTGAATCGCTTGCTTTTCGGCCGGGTCATCACAAAACTCATCTGCAACTCCGAGGACACCCGGCGGCAAGTGCTCAAGAACAACCCGGACCTCATCCCCCGAGAGCGCACGCATATCGTCCATTGCGGATTCAACACCGCCGAATTCGACGCCATGGATGCAACGCCTTTGGTCCCGCGCCAGGCGGACGAAGTGGTCATCGGCAACGCCGGCCGGCTCACCAAGCAAAAAGGGCAACAGGTTTTGCTGGAAGCGGCGAAAATTCTCAAAGACCGCGGACGCAACATCCGCGTGCTCATCGCGGGCAAGGGCGAGCTGGAGCAGAAGCTCAAGCTCAAGGCCAAGGAGCTCGCCGTGGACGACATAACACAATTTATTGGATTTACTACCAATATGAAAGGATTCCACGCCAGCTTGGACATTTTCGCCCTGCCTTCCTTCTGGGAAGGCTTCTGCTACGCTCAGGTAGAGGCCATGACCCTTGAGCGCCCGGTCGTGGCCTTCAACGTCTCCAGCATTCCGGAAGTTGTCATTCACGGCGAGACAGGCTATTTGGCCCCTGTCGGCGACGTTGCGGCCTTCGCCGATTCTTTGGACGCCCTGATCCAGCATCCAAAAAGGCGAAAGGAATTGGGCGAGGCCGGGCGCAGGCGCGTCATCGAAAATTTCGAGCTGCAAAAGACGTTTAAGGATTTCGAACAGGTTATTTCCATTCCCGGCAAGTGAAATGAGGCCACAATGTCTAAAGTAGTATTCATAACCGGCGGCGCCGGTTTCGTCGGCTCCCGCGCCGCTAGGTGTTTCATAAAAAGAAACGACGAGGTCTACATCTTCAACACCTTCGAGCAGCGCCCCATCCCCGATCCCGAGGCGACGCCGCGCAACCTGCTCGGCTACAAGCCCGAGTACGACCTGGAGCGCGGTGTCTCCCTGTATGTGGACCACCTGCGCAACCACCCCATTTAAAAAAACAATGTCGCTGATCAGCCTCAATCCGGCCACCGGCCGAGTCATCGAGCGTTACGAAGCCCACGGCGAGGCGCAGTGGCGCGCCGTGGTCGACGCAGCAGGGCGGGCCTTTCTGCAATGGCGCCGCCGCAGCGTCTCCGAACGCGCCCAGAGTTTACGGGACCTCGCCGCCGTGCTGCGCAGCCGTCGCGGAGAAATGGCCGACCTGGCCACGCTGGAGATGGGCAAACCCATTCGGGAGTCGCTCGTTGAAGTGGACAAATGCGCCGAGTTCCTGGACGTCATGGCCGGATACGGCCCCACCGCCCTGGCCGACGTCCCCGCCCCTCGGGCCCGCGGAGAAAGCATCATCGCCTTCGAGCCTTTGGGCGTCATCCTGGCGGTCATGCCGTGGAATTTTCCCTACTGGCAGGTCTTCCGGTTCGCCGGCCCCGCTCTGCTGGCCGGCAACGCCACGCTCCTCAAGCACGCCACCAACGTCACGGGATGCGCTTTGGCCATGCAGCAGGCCGTGGCGGACGCAGGCCTGAACCCCGACCTGTTCGGCGTTCTGAAGCTCCCGGGCGAGGAGGTTCTGAACGTGCTCGCCCACCCGGCCGTGGGCGGGGCCGCCCTCACGGGCAGCGCCGCGGCCGGATCAAGGTTGGCCGAGGCAGCGGGACGCAACATCAAGAAGACCGTGCTGGAGCTGGGCGGCTCCGATCCGCTGCTGGTGCTGGAGGACGCCGACCTCGACGCCTGCGTGAAATCCGCGGCGAGCTATCGCCTCCGCAACGCCGGCCAGACCTGTCTGGCGCCCAAGCGGATGATCGCCTTGAAGTCCGTGTCCAAGAAGTTCGAGGAAAAATTGGCGCAGGCCTTCGCGTCCTTCCGCTTGGGCGACCCGACCGATGCGTCCACGGACGTGGGCCCCCTGGCCAGGGAGGACCTGCGCGAACGGGTTCGAGGGCAAGTGCGGCGCTCCCTGGACCGCGGCGCCCGGCTGGTCTACGGCGGCGAGGATCAGACCGGCCCCGGTTTCTATTTCCAGCCCACCATCCTGGCCGACTGCGGCCCCGGCATGCCGGCCTGGGACGAGGAAATCTTCGGCCCCGTGGCGTCCCTGACCACGGCCGAGTCCGAAGAGCACGCCCTCCGCTTGGCCAACGACACCCATTTCGGCTTGGCCTCCAGCATCTGGACCCGCGACATCGAACGCGGCCAGCGCCTGGCTCGGAAGATCGAAGCCGGCTCCGTGACCATCAACGGCCCCAGCGGCTCGGACTTCCACCTGCCCTTCGGCGGCGTCAAGAAGTCCGGCTACGGCCGGGAAATGGCCGAGATCGGCCTGCGGGAATTCGTCAACATCAAAAGCATCCGGGTTTTCGACACATGAGCCAAAGCATCCCGTTCATGCGGCTGGATCGGCAATTCGAGGCCCATAAAGACGATTTCATGGCCGCCGTGGAAACGGTCTTTTCCCACGGTGGGGTCCTGCAGGGCAAGGAAGTCGCCCAACTCGAAGAGCGCATCGCCGGGTTCATGGACCTGAAGGCCGGCGCGGCCGTGGGCTCCGGCACCGACGCGCTGGTCCTGGCCCTGACCGCGGCGGGGATTCAACCCGGCGACAAGGTGGCCGTGACCTCCCTGTCGTTCATGGCTTCGGCTTCGGCCATCGTCCTGGCCGGCGGGGTTCCGGTTTTCGTGGACGTGGACGAACGGGACTATCAGGCCCGCGGAGACCTGCTGGCCGAATTGGCCTCATCCGGAAAAGTCCGGGGAATCCTCGCCGTGCACCTGTACGGCCAATTGGCCGACCTCTCCGCCGTCCGCGAGGCCGCGGACAAGTCCGGCGCGTTCCTTGTCGAGGATTGCGCCCAGGTCTTGGGCGCCGCGCGCGACGGCGCATTCCCAGGACGCGGAGCAAGGGCCGTCTGCGTCAGCTTCGACCCCACCAAAGTCATCGGCGCCCAGGGCAGCGGCGGCATGGTCCTGTCCGATGACGAAGAACTCATCGAGCGCGTGCGCCGTCTGCGCTACCACGGCCACGCCGGCGGCAGGGTCTACACGGAAATCGGCCGCAACTCCCAACTTCCCACGGTGCAGGCCGCGCTGCTTTCCGTCAAGCTGGACCACGAATTGGAATGGCGCCGGCGCCGCCAGGACATCGCCCTGGCCTACACCGAAGCCCTGGCCGGACATCCGGCGATCCAGGCGCCCCGCGTCTCGGACGGCGCCGAGCACATCTTTCACAAATACGTCATGCGAGTCCCTGAAAACCGGGACGGACTGGCCGCCTTCCTCAAGGAGCGGGGCGTCGCGACCTCCGTCCACTACTCAAAACCTCTGCCGGAGCAACCCTGCCTGAAAAACGCCTGTGAAGTCCACGGAGGACTGGACACGGTTTTCCGGCTGACCCGGGAAGTCCTTTCGTTGCCCATCTATCCGGAACTGACGGAAGATGAAGTTGCGTCCATTTGCACTGCCCTCCAAGACTGGCGCGGATAACTTTGCTCCTGACGCTCTTTCGTGTATTGTTCACCCCGTGAACTCTTCAGGCGCATACAACGATACCTGCATTCAATTGACAAAATTATACAGAGCTGAGCCGGTTGCTCGCCAACAGCGTTGCAAAATGGCTACGGGGACATCGTCATGCTGCTGGATACGAGAACGCTTATCTTTGCAGATGTCCTCGTCTTAGCCACCACCACGGCCTTCATCTTCATTGTCCACCGCCTGCGATTGACTTCACGCGGCTCCCGCGCCTGGTTGTCGGGATTTGTCAGCTTCACGACCGGCATGCTGCTTTTAGGCCTTCGAAACCACATTCCGGACGTGCTGTCCGCCGCCGGGGGCAATACGGGGTTTGCTCTAGGCTTCATGCTGATCTGGATAGGATTCCGGCAATTCCTTGGGCGCAAGCGCCAATATCTCCTGGAATTCGTCCCGTTGGTTTTTCTGGCGGCCAGCCTGACCTGGTTCACGACCGTTCAGCCGAACATCCAGGTTCGCGTGCTTCTTTGCGGAATCGTCTTCGGTTTCTTCGCCGCCGCCATCAGCCGGGAGCTCTTGAGCAAGAAAGGCGATTACCACCGCAGCCGCGCCCAGATCATTCTGGGCTACTCCTTTCTCTGTACGTTGGTTTATTACATCTTGTGGGGCTATTTCGGATCGACCACCGATCCCAAGGACCTCCTGCGGGCCAGAATATTGGGCCTCAGCTTCATCATCAGCATCAGCTTCATGGTGTTCTTCTGCGCTGGCGTCGTCATGCTCATCGGCGAACGCCTGACGCAGGAAATGGCCGAAGCCAAAGAGGAGGCCGAGCAGGCCAACCAGGCTAAAACCCGCTTTCTGGCCAACATGAGCCATGAAATCCGCACGCCTCTCAACGCCATGCTCGGCATGCTCCAGCTCCTGAAAACCACCCCGCTGACCAGCGAGCAACAGGAGTACGTCGCCTCGGCGGCCTTCGCCTCCAAGGGCCTGCTGGAAATCATCAACGACGTCCTGGACCTCTCGCGCATCGAGTCGGGCAAAACGCATCTCGCATGCGCCGACTTCAGCCTGCAGGACCTGCTCCAAGACTCGCTGGATCCTCTGAAGCGCATGGCCCAGCAAAAGGGGCTGGAGATGACCATCGATCAAGGCGATCTGCCCGCGCTCGCCAGGGGCGACGCCCAACGGCTGCGGCAGGTGCTCGTCAACCTTGTCGGCAACGCCATCAAATTCACCAGCCAGGGGCGAGTGGAGATTTCGGCCAACGTCGAAAAACCGCAAAAGCCGGACAGCCTCATGGTGCGGTTCACCGTCGCGGACACGGGCATCGGCATCCCCGAAAACCAAATCGAAGATATTTTCGGCTCCTTCAACCAGGTCCAACTCTCTCCCGAATACGGAGGGACCGGTTTGGGCCTGGCCATCAGCAAGCGCCTCGTGCGCCTGATGGGCGGCGAAATCAACGTGACGAGCAGTCTCGGCCGCGGCAGCGCCTTCTCCTTCACGGTGAATCTGTCCCCCGCTTCGATTTCCGCATTTGAAGAAACGGAGAGCGCCGGAGAACCGGTCGACGCCGAGGCCCAGCCGTCGAGCCTGCGCGTGCTGCTGGTGGAGGACTATGAACTCAACCGGCGATTTCTGTCCGCGGCCCTGGAGCGCCACGGCCACGTTGTCCGGGTGGCGGGCAACGGAGAGTTGGCCCTGTCCGCCCTGGAGGAGGAAACCTTCGACATCGTGCTTATGGACGTGCTCATGCCGGTTATGGACGGCGTCGAAGCCTCCAGGCGCATCCGCGAGCGCCACGGAGACAGGCCGCCCATCATCGCCTTGACGGCCTATGCGCTCCACGGAGACCGGGAACGCTTTCTGGAGTGCGGCATGGATGAGTATATCGCCAAGCCCGTGCAAGTGGACGATTTGCTGCGCCTCATGGCCAAGCTTACGGGAACGACCCCGCCCCCGCCGGCGACCCCCGACCAACGCCCCGTCGACGACGCTTCCCCCGCTTCAGAGCCTGTGGACTGGACCGGCGTCAGAGAACTCCTGGGAGACCAGGAGGACGGTCTGGTGGAATATTGCAAAACCATCCAGAAAATGCTGCCCGAGGAGCGCTCGGCGATGGAGAAGGAGCTGGAAAACGAAGAATTGACGGCTTTCAACCACCGGATGCACGCTCTCAAAGCCATGGTCAGAGGCTTCGGCCTGGAGGCGCTTTACGAATCGATGTGCCGCGGCGAAACAGCTGAAGACATCGCGGAGGCGCAAAGGCTCATGGATCCCATCCGCCGAGGGCTGGAAGGACTATCGCAGGAAATCGACAAATATCTTCAGGACGTAAAAACAAAGGGCGTCTAGAGCAGTTTAACTTTGAAAAAGTTAAACTGCTCGGCAAGAATTTGTCCGCAAATCCTTGCTGCGAAATGCTTGTAGGCGAGCTACGCTCGCCGTGAAGCAAGCATTTCAAGCGTAATATGCTCTAGTGTGGTGTCCGCGAAATACTTGTAGGCGGGCTGCGTCGTCGTTAACCAAGCGTTCAGGCGTAAAATACAACAGGCCCGGCGGCTTCTCCGGCGCCCTCCCTCGCTCCACGAGTCCGGCGGACGGGATTCGGCAAAGGAGCGGGCGCAGCCGAAAAGCTCCCGCCCGCTTCCGTCGTCGAAGCTTACGAGCCTTCTTTCTTCGGAGGCTTGGGCCAGCTGATGGTGACGGTGCGCTTGCCCCATTCCTTGGCGGCCTTCACGTCGTCGCCGAAGTAGATGTCGATCTTCTTTTCCCAGCGCTTGTTCATCTTGTCCTTCACCAGATATTCGCCTGGCAGGCCTTCGATCTTGACCGGGGTGTTGTGCCCCAGGCCAAGGGGAATGAGGTCGCGGGACACGGCGATGCATTTCATGCCGGGGGTCAGCTTGTCCCCCCAAGCCGCGATATCGTGGTTCTCCGCTTTGGTTTCCTCAGGGCGCGCGGTGTAGGCGGAAGCCGTGACCTCCATGGACAGCCACACCTCGCCTTTCTTCGACTCCGCCGAGCCTTTCTGATTGTCCGAGCAGGCGGCCAGCGACAACATCAACGCCAGCGACAACACTCCAGCGAGTGCTCGTAGTCGTAGCATGGGGGCCTCCGATGGTTGGCGGGCCGTTGAGAAATAGAGATCTGCTTCGTCAGCAAAAAAATCCAGACCGCTTATGTCTACGCAACACACTGCGCGTCCTGGATTTTTTCACTTCCCCGCATCTCATCATTTTTGAACGGCCTGCGTTCGATGAGTTTTTCAACAACCAGTTAGGGGTGGTCAACGGCACTCGGTCTTTTGAAGCCAATGTCCAACAGGCCAGGGTCGGGTTGCGTATTTTCGCAGAATAGCGAGGAATCGGCTCCGCGAGATTTCCCGTGCGCCGAAACGCATCATATGCGGCGTCGTCTGTTGACAATCAATAAGAACGAATCCCTGTTCTTTGAGATAACGAACCATATGCACAAACGCAACCTTGGAAGCGTTACCTTCTCGAAAGAACATGGACTCTCCGAAAAACATCCGGCCCAAGGCCACACCGTACAAGCCGCCGGCCAGCTTGCCGCCGGACCAGGCCTCCACGCTGTGGGCGAGCCCCAGTTCATGCAGCCGCACGTAGGCGCGGATCATCTCCGGCACCAGCCAGGTGCCGTTCTGGCCCGGCCGCAACGTGGCGGAGCAGGCCGAGATGACAGCCTGGAAGTTCTTGTCGAACGAGACCTCGAAGCGGTCGGAATTGATAATCCGGCGCAGGCTCCTGGCCACGTGCAGCTCTTCCGGAAAAAGCACGAGCCTGGGGTCCGGAGACCACCACAGAATCGGGGTGGTCTCCGAATACCAGGGGAAAATGCCTTGGTGGTAGGCCGCCAACAGACGCTGAGGCGAGAGGTCCCCGCCCACAGCCACCAGACCGTCCGGATCGGCCAGCTCCGGGTCCGGGAAGACGAGAGGCTCTTCGGGCAACGCGAAGACGGACATGGCCGTCCTTAGGGAAAGGGGGCCTTAAGCCCCCCGGCCCTGCTCCGGGAATTTGAAGGCAAAACGCTTGCCTTCCTCCGCTTCGGGTTCGCCCTTCTTGCGTCTGGCGAGCTCCACAACGGCCTCCCCGCCTTTGGAGAGACGCCCGAACAGAATCTCGTCGGCCAACGGATCCTTGATCTCGGCCTGGATGACCCGGCCCAAAGGCCGCGCTCCGTTGGCCGGATCGAATCCCAGCTCCGCGAGCTTGTCCTGCGCGGGCTTGCTCAAGCGGATGGAGATACGGCGATCCTTCATCTGATCATTGAGTTCGGCGATGAACTTGTCCACGATGCGGCCCATGATCGAGGAATCCAAGGAGTCGAAGGCCACGATGGCGTCCAGGCGATTCCGAAATTCCGGGCTGAACATGCGCTCCACGGCCTTCACGGCGTTGTCCGTGCGCGTCCGGCCTTCGTCCTTCTGGAAGCCGATGCCGGACTTGGCCATTTCCCGCGCTCCGGCGTTGGAGGTCATAAGCAGGATCACGTGGCGGAAATCGGCCTTTCGACCGTTGTTGTCGGTCAAGGTCGCGTAGTCCATCACCTGCAGCAGCACGTTGAAGATATCCTCGTGCGCCTTCTCGATTTCGTCCAGCAGCAGCACGCAGTGCGGGCTTTTGCGGATGGCGTCGGTGAGCAGGCCGCCCTGGTCGAAGCCCACGTACCCCGGAGGAGCGCCGATGAGCCGCGCCACGGCGTGTTTCTCCATGTACTCGCTCATGTCGAAACGCAGGAAGCTGATACCCATCACCTGGGCCAGTTGCTTGGCCAACTCGGTCTTGCCCACGCCCGTGGGGCCGGTGAGCAGGAAAGAACCGGTGGGCTTGCCGGGCTCCCGCATCCCGGCCCGGGAGCGTTTGATGGCCAGGGCGAGCTGGCGCACGGCCGAGTCCTGGCCGAACACCTTTTGCGTGAGCCTGCGCTCCAGGTCCTGAAGGATGCTCTTATCCGAAACCGTGATCTTGCCGGCCGGGATACGGGCCATCTTGGCGATGACCTCCTCCACGTCCTTGACGGTGATCCGGTCGTCTTTGCGCTTGCGGGCGCTCAACCGATAGCAGGCGCCGGCTTCGTCGATGACGTCGATGGCCTTGTCCGGCAAAAAACGATCGTTGAGGTGCTTGTGCGAAAGCTCCACCGCGGCCTTGAGGGCCGAGGGCGCGTAGCTCACGCCGTGATGCTCCTCGTAATACGGTTTGAGCCCTTTGAGGATCTCGACCGCTTCGTCCACCGAGGGTTCGAGAATTTCGATCTTTTCAAAACGCCGTGAAAGCGCCCGGTCCTTCTCGAAATGGTTCTTGAACTCCTCAAAGGTGGTGGAGCCGATACAGCGAATTTCGCCCGAGGCGAGAAAAGGCTTGAGGATGTTGGAGGCGTCCATGGACCCTCCGCTCACGGCGCCGGCGCCTACGATGGTGTGGATTTCATCCACGAACAAAATGGCGTTCTTCCGGCCCTTGAGCCCGGCCAGCACTTCCTTGAGGCGCTTTTCGAAATCGCCGCGGTACTTGGTGCCGGCCAGCAGCGCCCCCATGTCCAGAGCGTAAATCTCGGCGTCCAGAAAACTTTCCGGGACCTTGCGCTCCACGACGCGCCGGGCCAGGCCTTCGGCCATGGCCGTCTTGCCGACGCCGGGATCGCCCACGTAGATGGGATTGTTCTTGCGCCGGCGGGAAAGGACCTGCACGGTGCGGTCCAGCTCGTTCGCGCGGCCGATCAGCGGATCGATGAGCCCCTTGCGGGCCCGGTCCACCAGATTCACGGTGAACTCGGACAACGCGGTCTTTTTCCCGGGCGCCGGGGCCTGGGTCGGTTCTTCGGCCTCCCCCGGAAGGTTGGGAGCGGAGGGCCGATCCTTGTCTCCGGCGCGCCAGGCGTCCTCCTCGGCCGACAGTTCGTGGGAGATGTACTCCAACACGTCCAACCGAGTCAGGCCGTGGACCTTCAGGAAATAGGCCGCATAGGAGTCCTGCTCTTCGAAGATCGCCGCCAAGACGTCGCCGACCTCCACCTGGTCCTTGCCGGCGGACGATTTCTGGAAAATGGCCCGCTCCAGGACCCTGCGCACGCTCAGCGTCTGAATCATCTCCGAAGACTGGGACTCGGGCAGCGACTCCAGATTTTCACTGAAAAAACGCTCCAACTGCTCGCGCAGGCGCTGCACATCGGCGCCGCAGCTCGCCAGGATGTCGATCCCAGACTCTTCAAAAGAAATGGCGTAGAGGAGATGCTCCAAAGTCAGAAACTCGTGGTTTCTGCGCTTCACCTCATTCACCGCCACGGACAACACGCCTTGAACTCTTTTGGAAAGCATTTACACCTCTTCCATGCTGCAGCGTAAGGGGAAACCCGCATTACGGGCGAGCCTCGCCACCATGGACACCTTGGTTTCGGCGACTTCCGCGGTATAGACCCCGCAGACGCCCATTCCATTGTTGTGGACCTGGAGCATGATTTGCGTCGCTTCCTCTTCAGACTTCTTGAACACGAGCATGAGCACCTGAACAACAAACTCCATCGTCGTGTAATCGTCGTTATGGAGAATCACCCGGAATCGCCGGGGCTCCTTTAGCTCCTCTTCAATGAGAGGCCCTTGATCTACTCGTTCGTTGGTATCGGGTTTGGACATAGAGCCGGGTCCTCGATCATTGGTTCCTCACAGTCTTTTCCAATATAGTGTCATTCCCCGGGGCTGTCGAGGGGGGCCAGGGGTCCCCGAACTCCCGCGCCTCGATCCGCGCCCTTTCCTCCGGATCGAAAACAAAGCTTTCCGACGGGTCGCCGCCCTCCCGAGCCCGACGCTCCTGGTTCAGCGCATGGTACGTCTTGGTGCTGGACGCCTCCGGGGGGAGACCCAGGGCGCGGGCCGCTTCGAAGATCGCCTCCCGCTCCCCTTCGATCTCCACAAACCGTCCAAAAGGCAAGACGTCCAGGCAAACAGACCGCTCGCCAAACCGCCATGTTTCACGTAGTTTCTCGTAAACGAAGGCTTCGCGGTAGCCCAGGGCCTCCAGGACGCCCTGCATGGCCGAAGGATCGGCCACCTCGGTCTCGATTTCTTCGAAAACCTTGACGCCTTCCTGCTCCCGGACCGGCGGCCGCTTCAACGTCAGCAGAGACTTGCGCTCCGTGCGCAAACGAAGCAGAATGGATGCCGACTTCAGGCTGCGCGCCTCGTCGTCGAAGACCAGGTTTCGTTCAAAGACCCTGTCCAAAGGCGCGGCGCCAAGCTCCAACAGTCTCCGGCGCAAGGCCGCGAAGTCAGGGTTCGAAAATTTCAACTCGATTTCCAACGGCATGCATACCTCCAGCATTTTCCATTGGGCCAAGCCATGATCGCCAAAATTCTTTTGCTCGCCGTAGCCGGCGGCGCCGGCGCCGTCAGCCGCTACCTGCTGGCCGGCGCGGTCCAGCGCTTAGCCGGGTCCGGGTTTCCCCTGGGCACCTTCGCGGTGAACATGATCGGTTCGTTCCTGTTCGGGCTGCTCTGGGGCCTGTTCGAACACCGCCTGCCCCTCGGCGGCCAGGCGAGAATCGTTATCTTAACAGGCTTCATGGGCGCGTTCACTACATTTTCCACATTCGCTTTCGAAACGGCAACCATGGTGCAACACGGCCAGGGCTGGCTGGCCTTGCTCAATGCAGGCGGCCAGATCATCCTGGGCCTCGTCCTGGTCATGCTGGGCATGGGCGTGGGACGGTTGGCCTAGCCCCTAGGAGAAATTTCCATGCGAATTCCGAGCCAAAGCGTGCGTCTGCGCATTTATACCGGAGAAAACAACCGCTACCATGGTCGCCCCCTGTTCGAGGCCATCGTGGAGGAAGCCCGGTCCCGCGGATTGGCCGGAGCGACCGTGATTCGCGGACTCAGCGGCTACGGCCCCAACAGCCGGGTGCGTTCGTCGAGAATCCTCGTGTTGAGCGAAGATTTGCCGGTGGTGATCGAACTCGTGGACGAGGCCGAAAAAATCGAGGCCTTTCTCCCGTTTCTGAACGAGGCGGTCAAGGAAGGGCTGATCACCAGACAGCCGGTGGAAGTGGTCTTCTACAACCACAACCCCAAGCACGACGCCTAAAGCACTTTAACGTTGAAAGAGCCAAATTGCTCTGCAAGAATTTGCCCGCAAACCCTTGCCGCAAAACGCTTGTAAGCGAATGACGCTCGCCGTGAAGCAAGCATTTCAAGCGTACAATGCTTTAGAATCTTTCTGCTCGACAGAAGCCGGGGGAAGAGGAAAATCTTCTTTAGCCCCTTTCTGTCGCCAAAAATTTCTCCCCCGGAAAACTTTCCCAAAAAAGTCAAATTTGGAATGCGCGCCGGCGTCTCACGTCAGTCGTTCTTTGCGAACGGCAACTGGCTGTTCATTTTTTCGATCTGTTCGAGCTCCAGAGCGTTGACCGCAGGCAGGTAGGTCCGCATCAACGCCTCGAGCGTGGGGTGGAAAAACTTATGCAAGCTCGCCTCGGGCGCGGACACGAATCCCCGACGCATCTTGTGCTCTCCGCCAAGCCCCGGATAAAACCACTTGATCCCCTGCTCAATGGCCCAGATCACGGGGCCGTACAGGCAGGTTTCGAAATGCAAAAAGGGTATTTCGCGACGGCACCCCCAGTACCTGCCCCACAGCTTGTCCGCCTGGCGCACCAGGAGCGCCATGCCGACAGGAGCGGCATCGTCGCCATCCTCCCAGGCGGTCATCAACACCAACCGATCCCGAAACTTTTCAAGGATTCTGTCGAAAAAGTCGCCGGACAGGTATTCGCAGCCCCAGATGCCGAATTTATCGTTGGTCTTGACGTACAACTGATGCATCAGCCGCATCAGGTCCGGGGAGATGTCGCATCCCGCGACGGGGCGCACGAAGATCCCGCGCTCGGCGAGCTCCCGCCGCTCCCGCCGAATGGACTTGCGGGCCTGGGAGCGGAACCTGGCGAGATAATCGTCAAAGGACGCGTAATCCAGATTCTCCCAAACAAAGGCCTGATGGTCCCAGCGCCGGTACCCCTGGCGCTCCAGAATCGTCCCCCATTGGGGATCGACAAAATTGAACGCCACGCCATGGAGCCCGGCTGTTGCGGCCCACTGCTCCAGAGTCATGAGCATGCTTAAAGTGAGCCCCGCGGAATCTTCGCCGGGCGCCGTCAGAAAACGGTAGCCCGCGGCCGGGGTGAACGGGCTCATGCCGATGATCTTGGGGTAGTACGGCAATCCCATCTGCCGCGCGGCGTCGGCCCAAATGTAGTCGAAGATGAACTCCCCTTCGCTGTGGCGCTTGACGTACAAAGGCGCGGCCGCCGCAAGCTTGGAGCCCCGGCGAACCAGCAGATGGTTGGGACGCCAGCCCGATTCTTCGGTAACGCTGCCCGAACTTTCCAGCAGGTCGAGCCATTCCCATCGTAAGAAGGGAGAATCTTCCGGCCGCAGCAGGCTGTTCCACTCCACCGAATCCACCACGCCGAGCCGGTCGACAAAGTGAGCGCTCAAGCCGGAAAATTCAACAAACGACATGCCTTCTACATAAATCCCGACACGCCGTCTGTCACGCACTAGTTACGGGGTTTCATGGTTGGCGGCGCCTTTCCATTCGGAAGAGGAAGGGATTGCAGGCATCATGAGTGTTGCGGCGTGGGCCGCTATTTCATACACTTGCGGCCCATCGGCGACCCATCAACGCATTCGGAGGCTTCATGACCCAGGAAAAAGAGTTCGACATCCTGGAGATGCCCTTGGAGGGGCTGGCCGCCTACTGGCTTTCCGTCAAGAAACTGCTGGACTCCAAAAAGAACCGCAACGTTCTCGCCGAGGAAGCCGCCCACACGCGCGAGCCGTTCATCCATCATCTGCTCACCGCCACCCTGTCCCGACTTTCGGAAGTCCGGGTGGTGCGGCTGGCCAAAGGGCGCCAGGAATCCCTGCTCAAGGATTACGAACGCAAACTCGCCCTCATGCGCGAGACCCTGGCCTCCATGTCCAAAGGAGAGCATACCCGCGTGAGCTACGTCCGCATGCTGTCACACTACCCCACGGCGCCCATCGCGGAAAAACTGGCCTTCGACATGGTCCAGGCCATGATGGACAGCCTGGCGGACGAAGCCGCCGACAAAGCCGCCATATTGAACGTCGACCACAAATTCAAGCCGGAGCAGTTGATGGTCAAGCTGCTCTTCTACGCCTCGCGGGCGCGGCATGGAGACTTCAAGGCGCTTGAGCCCTACCTTCGGTACGTGAACTCGGCCTATTTCACCGAGGGGCTGACCATGCTTTTGGACGGATTCGACACCGGTTTCGTCGAGCACCGGCTGAAGACCCTCGGCGAAAACATTCTGTTCGAAACCCATCTGAAAATGGAGATGGCCCTGGAGATGTGCCTGGGGATCAAGGCCAAGCTGACCTACGACGAAGTGTTCACCATCGCCAAAGCCTACCTGTAAAGCCAACGGCGGCAATTCGAGCAATATTCGTTTGGAGGCGGTCGGGGGAAGGGGAAAACCCTTTTTATGAAACACGGGTTTTCCCCTTCCCCCGAACCCCCAGCCCCTTTCCCAAAAACA
>JASGMV010000069.1 GCA_030156255.1 Desulfovibrionales bacterium | reverse complement strand
CCCCCGATTTCCTAAAGCTCTCCCCTCACCAGGTCTTCATACGTCTCGCGGCGGCGGGCCAGGATGGTTTTGTCGCCGTCTACGATGACTTCGGCGGCGCGGAGCCGGGCGTTGTAGTTGGAGGACATGGTGAACCCGTAGGCGCCGGCCGAGAACACGGCCAGGATTTCCCCGGCTTCGACTTCCGGCAGCGAGCGTTCCTTGGCCAGGAAGTCTCCGGACTCGCAAATGGGGCCGACCACATCCACCACGATTTCAGGCCGATCCGACTGCCGGGCCGGGGTAATGCGGTGGTAGGATTGGTACAGCGACGGGCGGACCAGGTCGTTCATGGCCGCGTCCACGATGATGAAATTCTTGAACGGCGTTTTTTTCACGTAGGTGACTTTGGTGAGCAGGACGCCGGCATTGCCCGAGATGACCCGCCCGGGCTCCAGAATGAGTTTCAATCCCTCGTTTTTGAGTCGGCCGACGATGGCGGCGCCGAACTCTTTGGGGTGGGGCGGCGCTTCTTCGTTGTAGGTGATGCCGAGCCCTCCGCCCAGGTCGATGTAGCGCAGGCCGATCCCTTCGGCGCGCAGGTTCTTCTCGAAGTCCAGGACTTTGTCCAGGGCCTCCATGAACGGCTCGATGGTGGTCAACTGGGAGCCGATGTGGCAGTCCACGCCGATGGGCTCCACGTGCTCCATGCGCTGGGCCAGCCGGTAACCCTCCAGGGCTTGCCCCATCTCCAGGCCGAACTTGTTGTTCTTCATGCCGGTGGAAATATACGGATGGGTTTTGGGGTCCACGTCCGGATTGATGCGCAGGCTCACGCCGGCCTTGCGCCCCAGGGCGCCGGCCACGCGTTCGATCTCCTCCAGCTCCGGCAGGGACTCCACGTTGAACATGAGGATGTCCTGCTCCACGGCGTAGCGGATTTCGGCCTCGGTCTTGCCCACGCCGGAGTAGACGATTTTTTTGGGCTCCACGCCGGCCGCCAATGCGCGGTGCAGTTCTCCGCCCGAAACGATGTCCATGCCGGCGCCCTGTTCCGCCAGCATCTTCAGAACGTGGACATTGCCGTTGGCTTTGACCGAAAAGCAGACCATGTGGTCCAGGTCGGCGAAAGCGGAGTCGAACTGCTGGAAATGGCGCCGGAAGGTCGCCGCGGAATACACGTACAGCGGCGAGCCGAAGCGTTCGACGAGTTCCGTGACGGGGACGTCTTCGGCGTAGAGCAGTCCGTCTTTGGGCTGGAAATGATGCATGGCGTATCGCTCCTCAATAATGTGTTGTCTTGTTCAGGGCGCTGCGGTGTACACGTCGGATACCGCCGTGGGCAAGCCGGTGAAGGCGTTTTCGCCTTTCAACCGGAATCGATAGGCCTCTTGGGGGTCCAGGCCGCACAAATATATTTGCAAATGCGATCCGGACTGGCGAAAGCCGGGGTCCCCCGGAAAAATCTGGCGGCCAAGGTCCAAATTGAACGGACACCCCGGGCAGCCGTCGTTCATCAGTTCGATCTCCACGGTGACGGAGACGACGTTCTGGGCGGCGCCGCTCAAAGTTGCGTCGATGAACAGGCACCCCTTGTCTCTGGAGAAATCCACTGCCGCCCACTGATAGGCGTCCTGCGTGCTGTCCGGCCCTGGCCAGGCCTTCTGGCCGCAACCGATCAGCGTCAAGGGCAGGGTCAACAGGGCCAAAACGAGGGCGGGGCTGATTCTGGTCATGACTCCTCAAGCAGAGCCTGTCGCCAGGACTGGATCAGGTTCAAGGCTTCCATGGGGCTCAAATGGTCCACGCTCACGGCGAGCAGGTGGTCCAGAACACGCTGCTGGGCCGGGGAGAGGTCCGGATTCGACGGGCTGGTCTCCAGGCCGGGCAGACAGGGTTGAACGGCGAGCCGCACAGGCCGCGATCCGGAGCCATCCTGTGATTTTTCCTCCAGGTGCGCAAGGATTTCCTTGGCGCGCTCCACCACCGGACGAGGCACGCCAGCCAGTTTGGCCACCTCCACGCCGTAGCTGCGATCCGACGGACCCGGCACCAACCGCCTCAAAAACACGATGTCCCCTTTCCACTCCTTCACCGCGATGTTCAGGTTTTTTACGGGAGTAAGCATTTCCTCAAGCTTTGTCAGCTCGTGGTAGTGGGTGGCGAAAAGGGTGCGAACGCCGCCTTTTCCCTTGGCGCACAGGTTTTCGGCCACGGCCCACGCAAGGGACATGCCGTCGAAGGTGCTGGTGCCGCGGCCGATCTCATCCAGCACCACGAGACTTCGGCCCGTGGCCTGGCGCAGGATGCGAGCCGTTTCCATCATTTCCACCATGAAGGTGGATTGGCCCTGGGCCAGATTGTCCGAGGCGCCCACCCGGGTGAACACCCGATCGGCCAAACCGATTCTGGCCTCTCTGGCCGGAACGTCCGAACCCATCTGAGCCAGGATGGTCATGATGGCCGCCTGCCGGATCACCGTGGACTTGCCGGCCATGTTGGGGCCGGTGATGATGGCCACGCGCTTTTCGCCTTCGAGAAACAGGTCGTTGGGGATGTAGTTGGCGCGTCCCTGAACCGCCTCCACCACGGGATGGCGCCCCTCCCGAATGGCGATGTCCAGCCCGGCGTGCACCTCCGGACGGGTCCAGCCGTGCTCCTCGGACGCGCTGGCCAATCCTTGGACGTAATCGAGTTTCGCCAGCCGTTCGGCCATGTGCATGAGTCGGGCCCGCGAGCGGGCCACGCCTTCGCGCAACTCTTGAAAAAGTTTGTATTCCAAATCCTTGCGCTCTTCGGCCGCGGTCATCAATCGTCCTTCCAGTTCTTTCAACTCCTCGGTGATGAACCGTTCGCTGTTGACCAGGGTCTGTCGGCGGATGAAGCGCTCCGGGATTTCTCCCCGATAGGCTTTGGAAACTTCCAAATAGTAACCGAAGACGCGGTTGTACCCGAGCTTCAGCTTGGGCATGTCGTTGGCTTCGCGTTCGCGGGCCAGCAAATCCTGCAGCCGGGCCTCGCCGTGTTCGGTGAGTTCGATCAGTTCGTCGAGCCGGGCGTTGAAGCCGGACTTGAACAATCCGCCTTCGGTGATGATCTGAGGCGGGTTGTCCACCAGGGCGGCGTCCAGCAGTCGGGCCTGGTCGGCCATGTCGTCCCAGCGTTCGAACAGAAGGGACAAAATTTTGGGAAGGGGAGAGGTTGTTTCAATCTTCAAGTAGGGCTTGAAGAGTTGCTCGATGGCCGGCAGGACGTCCAGGCTATTTCGAAGTGCGACGAAATCCTTGGGGGAGGCCCGATTGAGATGGATACGGGTGGTCAGTCGCTCCAGATCGAACACGGAGTCCAGCAGTTTGCGCAGGCTGGCGCGCAGGTTGGATTCCGCGCGGAAGAAGGCCGCGCCGTCCTGTATTTCCCGGATGACGCCCAGGTCGCGAAACGGCCGGCCGAGGGTTTCGGCCAGCAGCCTGCCGCCCATGGGGGTGATGGTTCTGTCCAGAACGTGCAACAGGGAGCCGGCCCCTTTGCGTCCGTCCAGACGGCGAAAAAGCTCCAGGTTGCGTTCGGTCACTTCGTCCACGATGAGCCGTCCGCCGAGGTTCAAGGGCCTGAAGCCGTGCAGGTGGGAGAGGTCGCGTTTCTGGGTCTGCTCCAGGTAGGTGAGAATGGCGCCGCACGCGGCCGTGAGCTGCGGCTTGTCGGCCAGGTCGAGTTGGGCCAGGTCCTGAACCTGTTGCACGGCGAGCATCTTGGCGCGGCTTCGGGCCAGGTCGAAATACACGCGGGTGGAAACCTGGGTCGGCGCAGCGCCCAGGTCCCGGTATTGGGGAGGAATGTCCATGTCCTGTGGCAGCAGCATCTCCCGCGGGCCGATCTTGAGAGCCCATTGCCACAGCTCCGGCTCCCGCCGGCTGAACAGGCCGGAGAATTCTCCGGTGGAGTAGTCCGCCCAGGCCAGCCCGCCCTGTCCGGCCGAGGAGTCCCAATAGAGCGCCGCCAGATAGTTGGGGGACTTGGCCGTCAGCGAGCCGTCCTCCACCACCGTGCCGGGGGTGAGCACGCGGGTCACCTCGCGCCGCACCAGTCCTTTGGCCTGCTTGGGATCCTCCACCTGGTCGCAGATGGCCACTTTGTAGCCTTTTTCCAGCAGGGTGGCCAAATACCCTTCGGCGCTGTGATGGGGCACGCCGCACATGGGAATGCGCGAATCGCTGTCCGCCCCGGGGTTCCGGCAGGTCAGAGCTATGGACAGCTCCCGCGCCGCCACTTCGGCGTCCTCGAAGAACATCTCGTAGAAGTCGCCCATGCGGAAAAAAAGCAGCGCGTCGGGATGGTCGTCCTTGCTGCGCAAATATTGTTCGAAGACCGGCGTGAGCTTCATGATGTGTGCAGAGTGGGGGAAAAATCGGTGGAAAACATTTTTGGAAAAAAGGTTTTCCCCCGAACCCCCTTTCCCAAAATTTTTATCAGGGTAACACTCAAAAATCAGCGGTTTTTTATTGTCGCCGGAGTTGTGGCGTTTGTCAAAGCCCGACGGGCGTTATGGCGTCCAGGTGGTGCGGAAAACGATGGAGTGCCAGGTGGAGCATTTGGGGCACAGGAAGAAGATGCTCTCCCGTTTGAGGCCGCAGGCGCTGCACACGAAGCGCTTCAATCCACGCGCGCGGTCGATGAAGTAGTCGAGTTGGGTGTTGAATGAGGGCGTCAGGGCTTGCTCCCGCCGAGCCAAGGAGAAGAGCTCCACTCTCGCCAGCCAGAAGTCGTGCTGCAGCATCAGGCATTTTTCCAGCCAGACGCGCGCTTGGGACTCCAGTCCGCACAGAAGCAGCATCCAGGCGGCATAGAACATGAGCACGACATCCGGCTCACAGGTCTCGATCGCGTCCACGGCGGACAAAAGCATGCGGTGGTGGTCGCCGAGCGCCGAGGCGTCCGGAGCTTCGACGGGCGGCCAATCGGCTTGCTCCCGGGGCGGGCAAACCTGAATGAGCCCTTCGAGCAGCAGAAAACGCAGCCGCGGCTCCACACGGTCCAGCGCTTCCGAGATCATGGAGGAGAACTCTTGCTCGTCGCCGCCGAGAAATACGTGGACCACCAGCTCGATCCACGCCTCCACGGAGCCGGGGTAGGCTTTAAGGGCGCGCTGGATGAGCTTGCGCCCTTTGGCGGGCGCGGAAGATTCGTCGTTTTTGCGCAGCTCTCTGGCCTGCATCACCAGGTAGTGGGCCTGCTCCAAAGGGCGGCCCAGGGTTTGGTAGTAGTCGGCCGCCGTCTCGAATTCGCCGCTGTCCGCGGCCAAGCGGGCCATCTCCAACAGGATGGAGGGCTTGTCGCCGGCCAGGTTGCGCGCCTGCTCGAAGGCGGACAACGCCCGGTCCAGCAGGCCGCCCCGGCGGAAATCTCTGCCCAATTGATACCACGCCCGCGCTTTGAGCGCCGGGTCCAGGCCGTGCCGCACGATCAGGCTGTTGCGAATCTGCACGGCGCGTTCGATCTCGCCTTGGGAGCGAAAAAGATTGCCCAAGGCCAAATAGATTTCGACAGCCTCCGGGTTGTTTTTGACGACCTGGCTCAGTTCGTCGATGGCGGCCCAGGTGTCCTGGGTGGTGGGCTGCAGCATTCCATGGTCCGGTTCAAAAAGCGTGGAGGGGGAAGGGCGGCGAGACATGCCGAGCCGCTGCATTGCTTTGGCCAGCCATGTCATGTGGCGCCCCCGATGTGATCGGCGCGGTTCGCCGCGCGCCGGAACGGCGCACAGCGAGCCTTTCAAGAATTGTTTCCTCAAATACTGACAATCGGATCTCCAAACAAAGTCGTCAGAACGTGGTCCAGGCTGGTCCACGTCGATGCTAGGCGCCGGACTCGTCTCCGCTTGAGGAGTAAGGTTGTTCCTCAATGGGAAGATTGCGCAGGGAGTTCAATTCCTGCTCCAGACCGGCCATGCGGCTGAGGCAACTTTTGAGTTGCGTGCTCAGACGCATCTTTTCACAAAGGAAAAACAACAAGGAAAATACCGCGCCCACCAGGAAGGCCAGGGCGCTCAACAGTACAAACGAGAGCGGGACGCTCATGAATTTCCAGAAATACAGATCGAGGCGAACCTGAATGGACTGGTCCAGAGTTTGTGAATTCTGGGCCACAAAAAGCAAGGCCAGGAAGATAAAGATAATGAGCAGCAGCACCTTGATGAAACGCATGGGTTCCCCCTTTGAAGGATTGCAGCCAACGGCCGTTATCTTGTCCTTACGCAATGTACAATCACCTTGTATCTTGTCTTGTGGACGGGGAAGGCGGAAGTTGTCAACCGCCTTCAACGTTTTTACTCCGAAACATCGGCAACAGCTTCTCGTAGGTCGTCGTCAAATGTTCCGGAACCACACGAGTCTCGCTGAGAACCGTCATGAACGAAGCATCGCCGTTCCAGCGCGGCACAATCTGAAAATGCATGTGCGCCGCAATTCCCGCTCCGGCCGCTTCGCCCAAATTCAGTCCCGCGTTGACGCCTTGGGGAGAAAACGCTTCCAACAACACCGCAACACTCAGCTGAACCATGTCGATGACCTCATGCGCCTCTTCGGCGTCGAGGTCCGTCAGGCAGTTCACGTGGCGGTAGGGCGCCACCAAAAGGTGGCCGTTATTATAAGGGAATCGGTTCATCAATATGAAACAGGTTCGTCCCCGTTTCAAAATAAGCCGTTCTTTGTCCTCCGACGGCGAGTTCGGGATACAGAACACGCATTCGTCGGGTTTGGGCCCGAGAATGTACTCCATTCTCCACGGAGCCCAGAGCACCTCCATCAAGCATCCTCCAAAAAATTTTGTATCTGGCGAACCGCATCTTCCGAGGACGCCGCCGGCCGCACGCCCTCAATGGACGACCAGCGGCCGATGGCCGCCACGGGTTTGCCGATCTTCAACGCAAGGGCGATTTCCGAAAGGGTTCCATAGCCGCCTTCCACGGCGACTACGGCCTCTGCGTTGAGCACCACGAGGAAATTGCGCATCTGCCCCAGGCCGGTGGCGATGGCTATATTGACGAAAGGGTTGGCGTCCGCTTTGTCCAAGCCGGGCGTCAGACCGATGGCCACACCTCCAGCGCTGGATGCGCCTTCGCTTGCGCCGCGCATGACGCCATCCAGGCCTCCGGTCACAACGGCGAATCCCGCCTTGGCCAGGCCGAAACCAACTTCGTGAGCGGTCTTTAGGACATCGGGCCCGCATTGGCCCGCTCCAACAACCGCGACAAGTCTGTGCGGCATCAGGATATCCTTATCTTTAAAAGATTATATTTCTTACACGGCTTTGCCGCAGAGGGCAAGGGGGGCGCGGGTTGAAATGGCGAGTGTCGAGCCTTGGACGGCGAACCTTCCCGCATGCTCGGGCGTTGGTCGTCTACGCCGGCGAAAGGAGCATCGCCGGGCGATTGCGCCGTAACGGCGCAAGGCGCAGGTATCAGGGGAGGCGCAACAACAAAGGCCGCCGTCTCCGCGACGGGCTACGAGGTTACGTTGGCGGGCTTGATGTTGATTTTGGGCGCCCACTTCAACCAATCGTCATCCGGGTCGGAGTGGAGAGGGAAGACGTCGCCGCGCTTGGCCGGCGCGCCCATGGCGTCGCCTTCCGGCGTTGCGAAGGCCACGCCGCCGGTCAACAGAGAACTCAAGGATTCGGTCTTGATCTTGCTTCCGAACAGGCCCAGATCCACGCCCACGCCGCTGACGTTCCAGAAAACGGTGCCGTTGTGGACCAAGGGAGCGTAGTTGCGCTGAATTCTGGCGAAAATCAACACACTGTCCGACTGCTTGGAGAGTCTGGTCTCGGAAATCAACCCCACCTGCACCTGGCGATAGTAGATCGGGCAGCCGGGGGACAGCGAACCCAATCTGTCCGCCTTGAGCACCACCACCAGATCGTCCGCCTTCTGGTCCAGGATCGGGCCGTCGTCCAAGGCGCTGAACAGATGCGCAGGACTTCCGCCCCCGGGCAAAACGGCGATGTACATGCCGGAGAGAAGCGTTTCCACGCCCGAGACGCCCGTGGCGGAAACCTTGGGTTTGACCAACCAGAACTTGCTTTGCTTGCGGGCCAGGCTCTCGGCCGATTTTGGCAGATCAACCGTGACGGCCACCTTTTTCTTGTCTTCCGTCAAGGAGACGCCGGACACCTTGCCCATTTCGACGCCCTTGAACTTCACGGGCGTTTTGCCTGGCGTGATCCCCTCGCCGGAATCGAAAAAAATGGTGATGGTCGGCCCGCGGTTCAGCCAGTTCTGGTAGACCAGCCAACCTCCGGCCAGAGCGACCACCAGCGGGAGCAGCCAGATGGAGGAAAGTTTTCTCTTTTTGGCGATCAAAGGCTGCGGCAATTCGGACACGTGGGGAGCCGCGTCCCTTTTGTCGTTGGTCTCCGTCTGCTTGCCGTCCATGTCAGTCTCCTTGGGATTGCGGCGCTTCGGACGCCGTTTGCCGGGGGGAAAGATCCCAGATCAGACGGGGATCGAAGGTCTCCGAGGCGAGCATGGTGCTGACCACGACTCCCGCGAAGCAGACCGCGCCGAAGCCGGCCGTGATGGTGATCAACGGCCCCAAATTGACCAAGGCGCCGAGAATGGAAATCATGAAAATGTCGAGCATGGACCATCGGCCGATGAACTCGACGTAGCGGTAGAGTCTGGAGCGCTGCAGCGCCGCCTTGGTCCAGCGGAGCTTCACCGACGCAAGCAGCAGGGTCAGGGAGAAAATTTTGAGCAGCGGCACGAAAATGCTGGCCGTGAACACCAACGCGGCCAAGGGCCACATGCCGCTCTCCGCCAGCTCCACCACGCCGGAAATGATGGTTTCCTTGCTGGGTTGGCCGAATTGGCTGATGACCATGACCGGATAGAGGTTGGAGGGAATGTAGAGGATGACCGCCGTGAGCAGAAAGGCCCAGGATCGGGCCAGGGAATTCGGCTTGCGGCCGTGGACGCTTGACCCGCAACGGGGGCAGTAGGCGTATTGTCCGGTTTCCGGGGCCTGCATGGCCAGACCGCATTGATGGCAGCCGACCATTCCCGAAGCCAGGGAGGTTGGATGCGCCGCGCTCACTTCGCCCCCTCGGGATGTCCCTCGGCCATGGTCCAGAGATGGACAGGATCCAGGGAGGCGGCGAGCCACAGGGAGACGATGAACAGGCCGATGAAGGAATAGAAGCCGACCCCCAGGGACAACATGGCCAGGTCTTTCAACTTGGTCAGCGCCACCAGCACTCCCAGCATGTACACGTCCACCATGCCCCAGATGTTGAATCGCCAGAACATCCGAAGCATCGGCCTGCTCCAGGCCGGCTTGCGTCCCAGAGCCAGCGGGCCGAAGACCAGTATCAGCGCCGAGAACTTGAAGGCCGGCAGCAGGAAGCTTGTCAAAAACACCAGCAGCGCCAGGAAGGGAAACCCTTCGGCGTACAGGGCCGGTATTCCGGAAAACAGCGTATTGCTGCTGGTTTCGCCGGCCGCGCGCATGGTGATGATGGGGTTGAAGCTGCACAGCAGAAAAAAGAAGAGACCGGTAAAGCTGAGGGCCAGGATGCGGGAAAAGTGGGTGTCCTGCCCTCGGTAGACCACGGCGCCGCACCTCGGGCACTTGGCGGCTTCGCCCCGGGCCAGGGGGCGGTAGGCGAGCGTCAGGTCGCATTCGCGGCAGAGAATCGTTGTTTGGGCCATAGAGCCTGTCCTGGCGTTGCTCTTAATACACCAAGGGGCGGCGGGGCAACCCTGTTCGCTTTTTTTCACCGTATTGTCTGCGGACAAAGGCGGTGAACCGCCTTTGTCCGGCTGTGCTGGGGCGAGGCCTTGCAAGTCTCACGTTTCGGATTCGCTTTTATGGCCCAGGTCGATTTCCTTGTACAGCCGCCGGGCCATCTCCAACTGGGCCTCGCGGGTGCGGGCCAAACCGTCCAGTTTGGCGGCGTGGACTTCGCGCAGGATTCGCGTGTAGGCCGGGCCCGGTGGGATGTCCATGGCCAAGAGGTCCTCGCCGCGGATGTCCAACTGTTGGGCTTTGAGCTGCGTCAGGAACAGGGAGATGGATTTGCGCAGCTTATCGTCCTTGGACCGGGCCATGAGATAGAGCACCCCCTCCAACGGCACCGGCTCCAGAATGAAGTAGAGCCTGCTGATCCGCCCCTTGGTGGACCGCCAGCGGCCGAGGTCGTGAGAGGCCTGGAAAATGTGGCGGCGCAGGTCGGTCATTTCCCGTTGCTCCCGCTTGGAGAGATTGAGGCGTTCGAAAATCCGCTCCAGTTTTTGGATGTTGAGCCCGTGGGTGAGCCCGAGCATGTAGAGTTTCCACGGCTCCAGATTGTATTCGTGAAACAGCAGCTTGTAGCCGTTGTAGACCAACTCCACCTCGTCCAGAATCTTTTCCCTGGCCGCATCGAGCTTGAGCAGCGGATGGATGGCCGCCATCACGCCCAATTGCTTGAGCCTACGCAGGCAGGCCAAGGGCGAGGCCTCCTGAAGAATGAGCCGGAGTTCGTTGAAAATGCGGCTGCCCGACAACCGGTCGAAAATTTTCAACGCCAGCGCGTTCTTGATGAGACGCAGGCTTTGTCCGCCGATAGTGAACCCGAAGCGCTGCTCGAAGCGAACCGCCCGCAGGATGCGGGTGGGATCCTCCACGAAGCTCAACGAATGCAGCACGCGCAGAATGCGCTCCTTGATGTCCCGCTGGGCGCCGAAAAAGTCCACCAGGTTGCCGAACTTGTCCGGGTTCAGATGCACGGCCAGGGCGTTGATGGTGAAATCCCGGCGGTAGAGGTCCATCTTGATGGAAGACAACTCCACCGTGGGCAGGGCGGCGGGGTATTCGTAATATTCGAGCCGGGCGGTGGCCACGTCCACGCGCTGGCCGTCCTCCAGCACCACCACGGAGGTTTTGAACTTCTGATGGGGCTTGGCCCGTCCTCCCATGCGGTCGGCCAGCTTTTTGGCGAAGGCCACGCCGTCGCCCTCCACCACCAGGTCGAGGTCGGAGTTCGGGGTCGCAAGCAAGATGTCGCGTACGAACCCGCCCACGGCGTAGACTTCGACGCCCAGCTCCCGACCCAAGTCCCCGGCGCGGTGCAACAGATCGAGCAGCGCGACGGGCAGCCGGTTCCGCATCAGGTTTTTAATGTTGCGCTCTCGCCGTTTGTCCGGCGCCAGTGCGTCGGGGATGCGCGCCGGTTCGCTGATGAGTATGTTCACCAGGTCCGTGCGGGTGACCACGCCCACGACACGGCCCTGGTCCAGCACCGGCGCCAGGCGCTGCTTCTGGCCCAGAATGATGTCCATGACCTGGTACAGTCCGGCGTTGAGGTCCACGCAAGTGACTCCCCGCTGCATGTAGACCTCCACGGGCACGTCGTCCAAGCCGTGGGAGATGGCCTTGTCCGCGGTCTTGTGTTCGAGGATGCCGAGGCAGCCCGGCTCGTCGTTCGTCGGCGTCACGGGTACGGCCTGAATCCCGAACCGCGTCATCATCTCCATGGCCTGCCGCATAGGGGCGGCTCCGGGAATAGTCATGGCCGGGCTGGACATGAAGTCTCTCGCCAGACGGTGGGGGTTGATCTGGGAGTAGAGCAGGGCGAAAAGGTCGTCCCGGACTTCGGCCAGCGTGCGGTCCTTGATGGTGGCCGAGGCGGCGAAGGCGTGGCCGCCGCCGCCGAAATGGCTGCAAATGGCGCCCACGTCCACATCGTCGCTTCTGGATCGGGCCACCAGATGGATGCGGTCGCTCATGCGGCCCAAGGCGAACAGGATGCGGATGTTTTCCATGTCCACGAGTTTGTGGGCCAGCAACGCGAAGTCCGGAACGAACTCCTCGGAGGACATCTCGGCCACCACCACGGAAACGCCGTTGATGTCGTGCGATTGGGCGGACTGGATGAGATCGTTCAGAATGGTGATCTGCTGCACGGTCAGTTCGCGGGAGATGAGGTCCGTGATGACGTCCAGGTCCATACCCCGTTCGCGCAGCCAGGCCGCGGCCGTGAAATCGTGCGGTGTGGTCGAGTTGAAGGTGAAGGATCCCGTGTCCTCGAAGATTCCCAACCCCATGACAGTGGCCTCTTCCTCGTTCAGGTCCGCCTTTTTCTCCATCATTTCATGAACGATGATGGCCGTGCAGGAGCCCCAGGGCTTGTACACGGTTTTTTCGGCCGCGATGTCCTCTTCGGAGTCCGGATGATGGTCGTAGTTATGGATTCGGATGTTCTCCCGGTCGAGCAGGGGGGCTACGTGGGAGAGCCGGCTGCGCTGGCGGGTGTCCACCACCACCAGAAGCTCCACGGAATCCGGATCGATTTCCTTGAAGTTTTTGAAATTGAACAAATAGGTTGTGGACTGGATAAAAAAGTTGCGCAGATTTTTTTCCTGGCTGCCGGGGAAGATCAGCACGGCGCCGGGATAGAGCTTGCTGGCTGCGACCATGGCGGCCAGCGCGTCGAAATCCGCATTGACGTGGGCGGTAATGACCGTGGGCGCGGAAATCAGGTTCATGGGGCGATCTCGTTGAAGAAAGTGGTCCGTCTCGTTTGCATGTTCTGTAGCGGCTTTGACCGGGCGGCGTCAAAAAGCAGGCTTTATCCCCCGGAGCGGGGGTGATAGGCGCGGTGCAGGGCGGTGAGCCGCGACGCCATGACGTGGGTGTAGATCTCGGTGGCCGCGATGTCCGCGTGGCCCAGCAGAATTTGGACCGTGCGCAGGTCCGCGCCGCCCTCCAGCAGGTGGGTGGCGAAGCAGTGGCGGAAGGTGTGCGGTGAAATTTCCCGCCGGACGCCGGCCTGCTTGGCGTAGCGCTTGATCAGCTTCCAGACTCCTTGGCGGGTCAGTCCCTTGCCGGATCGGTTGAGGAACAGAACTTCTTCCTTGGGTTTGAATTGCGGCCGGATACGCTCCAGGTAGTCGGCGAGGCGGTCCTGCGCATCGTTGTGCAGGGGGACGAAGCGCTCTTTGGAGCCTTTGCCGAAAACCCGCAGCAGGCCTACCTGCGCGTCGAAATCCAGCGGCGCCAGGGTGATGAGCTCCGAAACCCGCAGGCCTGCGGCGTACAGAAGCTCCAGCATGGTCCGGTCCCGCGCGCCAAGCCGGGTCGAGGCGTCGGGGGCCTCCAGAAGCCCGGACACTTCCTCCCGGGTCAGCACGTCCGGCAGCCTTCTGCCGAGGCGTGGATTTTCGAGCAGAGCGGCCGGGTCTTTCTCGATGAGGCCTTCGGCCGCGAGAAAACCGTACAGGCCGCGCAGAGAGGAGGCCGTTCTGGCCAGGCTGCGGGCCGCAAGTCCCCTGGACTTGAGCCCGGCGAGGTACAAAGTCAGTATGTCCGCCGAAACTTCCGACAAATCCATGCCTCGGCCGGCGACGAATCCGTTGAACGCCAGGAGGTCCCGGGCGTAGCTTTCGAGCGTGTTTTCCGCCAACCCCCGGTCCACCACCAGATGCTCAAGATATTCGTCGATGAACGGATGGGCGGCCGGTTCGTCGTGTTGGCCAGCGGCTTGAGACATGGTTGACAGTCCTTGATGGATTTCCCGGTCTCGGCGCAGAGGTCACGCAAAGGCCATGGGCCGCGCCGTCCGATTGACAGCAGACCGTTGCACCAGTATCAACGTCTACCTACTTAAGCAATAAGGAGATGCACCGGAATGTCGCAGTTTTACCAAGCAGAACGTCTGGCCCTTTTACCTCCCTATCTTTTTGCGGAAATCGACCGTGTGAAGGCGGAGGTGAAAGCCCAGGGTAAGGATATCATCAGCCTGGGCATCGGTGATCCCGATCTGCCCACTCCGGATTTCATCATCGCCGCCCTCTGCGAAGCCGCCAAGAAGCCCGTGAACCACCAGTACCCGTCCTACGTCGGCCTGCTGAGCTACCGCAAGGCCGTGGCCGACTGGTACAAAGAGCGTTTCGGCGTTGTCCTGGACCCCGAAACCGAGGTGGTCAACCTCATCGGCTCCAAGGAAGGCATCGCCCACTTCCCCCTGGCCTTCGTGGACCCCGGCGACACCGTGTTGTCGCCCTCGCCGGGATATCCGGTCTACGGCTCGTCCACGGGATTCGCCGGAGGACGCGTGGTCTCCATGCCGCTGCTGGAGGAAAACGATTTCCTGCCCGACCTGGACGCCGTTTCGCCCGACGATTGGCACAAGGCCAAGATGATTTTCGTGAACTACCCGAACAACCCCACCTCGGCCATGGCCGACCGGAGCTTCTTCGAGAAGCTGGTTCAAAAATGCAAGGAATACGGGGTGATTCTGGTTCACGACGCGGCCTATACGGAAATTTATTTCGATCCGAACAACAAGCCCCTGTCCATTCTGGAGATCGACGGCGCCAAGGACGTCGCCATCGAGTTCCATTCCCTGTCCAAGACCTACAACATGACCGGCTGGCGCACCGGCATGGCCGTCGGCGCCGCCGAGTTGGTCAAAGGCCTTGGCAAGATCAAGGAGAATATGGACTCGGGATGTTTCCAGGCCGTGCAGGAGGCCGGCATCGCCGCTTTGAAGGACGGCGAGCCCTACGCCCAGTCCTTCCGGGACGTCTACCGCGAACGCCGCGACGGCGTGTGCGCCGCCCTGACCAAGGCCGGCATCGAATTCCGGGAGCCGCAAGCCTCCTTCTACGTGTGGGCCAAGACCCCGGCCGGATACACCTCGGCCGATTTCGTCACGAAGGTGATCCGGCAGACCGGCGTGGTGTTGACTCCGGGCACGGGCTTCGGCGCTCCGGGCGAAGGCTATTTCCGCATCTCGCTGACCGTGCCCACCCCGAGGCTTGAGGAGGCGGTGTCACGCATCGTGGCGTTGTAGCGGCCTACATCTCCCTGGGCGCCAACCTCGGCGACCGGGAGGCGACGCTGAAAAAGGCCCTGGAGCTGTTGGACGGGGAGGAGGGCGTGCGCGTCGACGCCGCGTCCCCCATATATCTGACCGAGCCCCAGGGCCTTCAAGACCAGCCGTGGTTCGCCAACCAGGCGGCCCGGCTGCTGGTGGACGCATCCTCCTTTGATCCTCGCTCCCTGCTGGACAGGTTGCTGCAACTGGAGCTACAACTGGGCAGAGTGCGCGAAAAGCGGTGGGGACCCCGAGCCATCGACCTTGACCTGCTTCTGTTCGGCGATGCGGTGGTGCGGGAAAGCGATCTTGTGCTTCCGCATCCGCGCATGTCCGACCGCGCCTTTGTGCTGGTCCCGTTGCTGGACATAGAGCCCGGCTTGAAGCTTCCGGGCGGTGTGGCGATCCGAAGCCTTTTGGAGCGCCTGGACTACAATCTTCAGGAACGACGCATCTACCAACCAGGGTAGTCCTGAACCACGGAGACAACCATGCTCAAGCTCATCATTTTCGCCGTGGCCGCCTTTGTTCTCTACAAGCTCCTCACCGGAGACAAGCGAAAGAAAGAACAGGACAAGGAGCGCGACATCAAGAAGAAGGCCGCCAAGGGCGAGTTGGTCAAGGACCCGGTCTGCGGCACCTACGTCTCCCTGGACAGCGACATCCGCGTGCGGCAGGGCGATACGGTGCACCGGTTCTGCTCCTATGAATGCCGCGACCGCTTTTTGAAGCAGATCGGCCACAAACCGCCTGCCGAGCAGGTCGAAGAAGGCGCGAGCGATTCGGAAAGCGACGCCTGATCCACCTGCCGCCCGCAGCGTTCGTTCCGAGGAAAAAAGGGACGCCAGCCAAAACTTCTCTCGGCGGTCAATTTTCAAAAAACTTCAAGGGGCGCTTGAATAAGCCCTTTGCGCGTCAACAACGGCTTCTCCAGATGCGGGAAGCCGTTTTCTTTTGGTAAGCAACGATTGCTTTCTCTTTCCCGATCTGTTTTCAAAAATTGAAGCTTCAAGCTTTGGTTGTACAAGCACCCCTTCTCGAAAAAGACGCTTCTTCCTGAAAAAAAAGGAGGGAAGAGGGTCTGTCCCGACGAAGCCAAGGCCTTTTTCAGCGAACAGCCTATGAGGTGACGGCGCCGCCAAGCTGCGCGTGAAAAACTTCAAGTGGATTCGTATTACGAAATAATTCCCATATTGAAGTCAAAATAGATTGTAAAACGGTGATAAAACGTTGTCCGCCAACAATGTTGGCGAAAGTTCATAGGGCGAGGGCGCATGTGATTCGACATGACCAATGCCGAATATTGTTCGGGTCGAATTAACTAGATCAGGCAGGAGCTCATGTTTTTTGTCATAAAGAAGTCAGAATAATATTCGGCGAAGACGGGCTCCCGTCGTCAAGCTATTCGCCCACCCTTTTCTTCATGCTTGAGGCGCAGGAGGCTTGGTTGGGAGAGTGATCGAAAGAAGCGTGGGGGAGTTCGCAAAGCCGGTTTCGCGTGCGTATGGTGCTAAAGTGAAGCATGGTCGAGACTGGCTGGATTGCTTTTGGTACTCCTTACAAAAGGAGCGGATGATCATGGCGAGGCGCTTGCTTCTTCCTATTTTATTGATGTTTTTCAACCTGTTGGCGACGATCTTTGCCCATGCGTATAGAGGGGGCGGCTACGGCATGGGCCCAGGCATGATGTACGGTCAGGGCGGCCAGGGCTACGGTATGGGATCGGGCATGATGTACGGCCCAGGGTATGTATGGGACCGGATATGTGCGGATATGGAGGAGACCCCAAGGAACTCCGACAAGTCTACGAAATGCTCCAGCAATACGCTGAGGATACCTATCCCTTGCGCAAGGAGTATTTTGAAAAAACAAGGCGCTTGGCTTCGGAGCTTTTCTCCGAGACGCCGGACAAGACCAAGGTGCACGAGTTGGCCGAGCAGGTCAAAACCGTTTGGGCAAGTTGTTCGATGCGTCCGTGGATTTGGAATTGAAGATGTCCGCCAAGGGGCTGGGTGGTTACGGTATGGGATTCGGCGGTATGGGACGTGGAATGGGACCATGCATGATGGGGCCTGGGATGTATGTTTATCCTGGCGACGGCAATTGATTTTGGTGGTAATCCCATGGCTCCGAGGGGCTTGCGGCGCGGACGGTTTTCCTCAGCTCACGCCGCAAGCCCAAATCCCATTTAAACCTAGCCCATACTTTAGTCCCATAATGTAAATTATGTAAACTTTAAAATCAAAAGCCGGTTTCTCGCCTCTTCGCGCGATGTTTTTTCTGAATTCGTCGTCGCTCCCTTCTCTCTCGTTTTTTCTTTGCTTCGTCTTTTGATGGCGCCAGACACTTGAAGTGTTGCACGAGCGTTGATGAAGGTATTTGGCGCAAGGCCTTTGGCGCGGTACAGGCAATTCTCGTGAATCCGCCGCCTGGAGTTGGCCCGCATCAACCGCATCCCGGCGTTTTGGTGTATGACTCGTCTTTGGATATTTGAATAAAGTTCAAGGATTGGACGAGAGTTTGGCGTTCGAAAAAAGTGCTTGGTCTCACAACGCAGTCACAGCAACTCGATTTTTTAGCTTTTTTGGGCAACTCGGGGCGCTGGGGCGCGGTGTAGCTTCCAACGCAGATGTTCGGCGTCTCAAAGTCCTGCAAACCGCCCTGAGGCGCCGAAACCTGCTATTTTTGATAATTTTTCTTACCCCAATAACTTTGCTGGGCAGTATACATCGATGGTAAAATTACATTTTCTTCTTTCAGATGCAGCTTCGACCAGGAACGGAGCAAAGAGGGAATGACGTCCACCTCCGAGGCTTCACTCGACCGGGAAGCCCTGACGTGACTGGCCTGTTAACCTTTCACGGCCTCTCTGTCGCATTGATTGACGGAACCCGGCCGCACAACCAGCGGGCCGACGGCCCGTCCGTCGGTTGCAGGCGCCCTTTCGGGCGCCGTCCCGAACGCGATCAAAAAGTGTCTGAGAATTTCGAGCGCCGTTGCAGCCTCTTGATAATCTGGACATTTTTGAAGTTGGGCTATAAGGTCACGCCGTCCATGATCACCAAACAGGAACCGCGTCCATGCATGAACTGTCGCCTCACCTTCTGTCCTACATCGCCGCTCCCCTGATCTGCGCTCTCATCGGTTGGCTGACCAACTACATCGCGGTCAAGATGCTTTTTCATCCCCGTCGCCCCATCCGGCTGGGGCCGTTTGCGATCCAGGGGGTTTTCCCGAAACGGCAGGCCGATCTGGCCGCCAATCTTGGCAGGCTTGTGGAGCAAGAGCTGGTGTCCCACCAGGACATTCAGGACGCCCTGGAGGACCCGCAGTTTGCGGCCCAGTGTCAGGAGATCGTGCAGGCGCGGCTCAAGGTATTTCTGAACAACAAGCTGTCGTCCATCCATCCCATGGCGTCCATGTTTCTTACCGGCAAGGTGGTGAACGCGCTGGAGGGCATGCTCTCCAAAGAGCTGGAGAACGCCATGCCGGAGCTTTTACATCAGGCGGGACAAGAGTTGGAGCGGAGGGTGGATTTTTCAGAGCTGGTGGAAAGCAAGGTGGCGGCCTTCTCCATGGACAAGCTGGAGGACGTATTGTTCTCCATCATGCGCAAAGAATTTCGCTTTATCGAACTGGTGGGAGCGGTCTTTAAGGGTCGGAGGGACG
>JASGMV010000068.1 GCA_030156255.1 Desulfovibrionales bacterium | reverse complement strand
GAAACGTGAAAACTTTCATCACCATGATTTACCTGATCGGCGCTCCCATCAAGGAGCTACTGGCTTCATGAGAAATCCACATCAAACGTCGAGGAACCACTTTCCGAGATTCTTTCGTCTTTCGCCGAAATCGCGAAGACAACGACGCTCATTCTTGTGCTGCACCCCAGGACTGCGGGAAAGATGCAGGCCTATGGACTGCCGAATCCTGCGGGAGTCGTTGTCGCGCCGCCGTTGCCTTATTTGTCAATGTTGCAACTCATGCAACATGCAAAGGCCGTCGTCACCGACAGCGGCGGGATGCAAAAGGAAGCGTATTTTTTTGAAAAACCTTGCCTGACTATTCGAGAAGAGACCGAATGGCTGGAGACCATCGAAGCTGGGGCCAACACGCTTGCAGGCAGCTCGTACAAGAAGATTCTGCATTGGTACAGCGCCCTGATCGGAGGTGAGCTTTCGTGTTCGAACTTTCTTCCGGTGTATGGCAATGGAAGTGCTGCAGAAAAAATCGTTGAATACATTATAGAGTTTTTTAGAAAAGCTTCATTGGTGCTGAGCATACGCAGTAAATAGGGATACGCGCCATGTGGTTCTGAACGATGTAAAGATAGATCTAAGAAAACAACATGCAATCATACGATCAACGTTCACCAAAGGATTTACTGGAGTTAGGAAGAGCAATGATCGCCTCTGGGCGTATGGGGGAAGCCATTTCCGTCTGCGAATACGTATTGAATACGAACATGGAGCTCGCAGCCAACAAAAGCTTCTTATATTTCTTGGCGACGGTGCTTTTAAGATCCGGAGACCCTGCTCTTACCGCGAGATGTTTGAGCAAAGTCAGCCAAAGCGCCTTTGAAGCGCTCCCCTCGGAGATTTTGGCTATTTTCACCGAGTTGCAGCGAAAGCAGGCGTCTGCGGAATCATCCAAAGATTTATCCTGCGTCTATTCTGACAAAGTCTATAGCGTTTCCGAAGAGTATCTCAAAAAAACAGACGACTCCCAATACCTGCCTGTTTGGAAGCGTGTTCTAGCTTTGCTGAAGTCCATAAATGCAACTTCCATCGTGGACATTGGTTGCGGCCCCGGTCAGTTTGCAGAATTCATCAAAGAGAATTTGCCTTACGTTCACTACACGGGCGTCGACTTTAGCAGTACAGCTATTTCTCAAGCTAAAAAAAGAGTTGATGATAAACGTTTCGTTTTCTATGAACGTAATGTCGACGAATTGGATTCCCTGGATAGTTTCAACGCAGATGTATTTATTTTTCTCGAAGTCTTGGAGCATATCGATGCTGATCGTGCATTGATTTCCAAGCTTCCTCCAAAAAGCGATGCTATTTTTTCCGTTCCTGACTTCGATTCCTTTTCGCATGTCCGCTTTTTCAACTCCATCTCTCAAGCGAGAGAACGATACAGTCCAATGCTTTCTATCAAAGAAGATTTTGAAGTTAAATTAAGTTCAAGCGCAACTATTTATCTTCTTTATGGAACAGTAAAAGACTTTACATAATACTGGCGCCATTGTTGTAGGGGGTTTGCTATGTTACAAATTGTCAAAACGATAGAAACAGCAACATCAAAAAAATATTCCTTTCCTGGCGCAATGCAAAGCTGGTTATGTAAGCATGGCGTCCCAACGCTAACGGCTCCGCTAGATTCCAACGAGAACAGGAAGATGCTTCCCGTTGTTGCAGATGTACAACAACGGCGGTTGCAAGATTTTCTCCACCGTTTTCAAAACAAAGGCGTCTATCAAGGCCCCTTCCATGCGGACGACCTTGAAAAGTTGGGGATCAAGGCCACGACCTATCGAGCGAGAAGCATCTCCATGGAGTGCGCAGGCTCTCCCGCCGGGAGCGCGAGAGGTCCGTGGGACGGAAGCGAGTTGTTCGGTTACACCAAGGAACTCTACAAATATCCGGACAAGGCGGGAGGCCCAAGTCCCTGCGAGCAGGCGGGGGTTCCCGATGGCGTGGCGTTCCAAAGCCTGGAGGCTCCTCAGGGCTGGCGGGAAGCGGCTTGGGTCACGGCATTTGAGAGCGACGGGGGAGAGGTTCGCAAAAACATGAGGCTCCCGATCGCCATCACCCAGGGCGGCCTGCTCCTGCTGGGGGCGCCGCTTATCGATTTGGCTTGCCACAAGCATTTTGTTTTTGCGTCCAAGCACTGCCTTGGATTCCCGGAGCGCCTCACCATGAGCTGGCGCAATGAGAAATGGCTTGTCAGCCAGATGGAGCGGGTTGCGCTGGCGGGTGGATTTCCCTTTCTCCGAATCCTGCCTTGGCCGCAAGGCAAGCGCAGCGCGTTCACCATTCGCCATGACTATGACCGGCCTGTCTCCCCGGAAAGCCTTGAGGAATTGCTGGCGTTTTACGCCGAGCATGGGTTCAAGGCCTCCTTCGGGTTCAAACCCAGCTTGCTGGACGAAAAGGCGATCGCGATGGTTTTGGATGCGGGGCACGAGGTTGCGCTGCATACCGAATCCTCCCCATGTTCCGGCGGGCTTGCCCGTGAAGTCGAAGCGTTGCAAGCCGTTCAGGGGGTAAGATTATCCGGCGTGACCGCCCATGGCGGGGCGGAGGCTGTGGGGTTTGTCGGCTCGGATCAAGTGGCGGCGGCGGAAGAAGAAAATCTGCTGTATTTCGAGACTTCCTGCCGGGATACTTTCTTGCCGCACCAGATACTGCTCCACAGAAACGGAGCCTGCGAGTGCAGCGCCGTACTGGCCCCGGGAATGTGCTTCTCGCTGGACACAAGGGCAAGGCCGGAAAGGCACCGGGCGGATGAACTGCTTGCCCAGATTCCATCGGCGCTCATGGAAGGCGGGCATGTCACCTTGATGAACCACCCGGATATCAACCGGAAGGCTTTCCTTGGTTTGTTCGAGCACCTCCCCCTTGCAGCGGCGTGGTGCGCCACGCATAAAGAGGCGCTCGAACGCTTCCGTTCAATCATGTATGCGCATGCCCTGGAAAACGACCATGGGTTGCAACTTGTCTTTTCCGCGCCAAGAGGCCAGTCGGCCGTCGTTCGCCTCAAGATTCCCGGAAAAGTCGAAAAGGAACTCATCGTTCCTGCCGGTGAAACGCCGTACACTGTTCATCTTGCGGACTATGTTGCACAAAGCGCAAGCCCCGCGCAGGACAGGCGCTCTTCGGAAACGTTGGGCGTGTTTGCCTTGAACGCGCAAACGGCCCGACATCTGGCGCAGGACACGCAGGGCATCCGCAAAGGCTCGGGCAACGCCAACATCCGGATGTTCTCAGAATCCATGTTGGAAGCGGTCCTGCCAACTCCTGGAAACGACTGCTCTTCTCTCTATTATGTCGATGAGCATCGGCAATTTGACGCAATTGTTAATGGGCTCCCTCTCTTCAAAGGAGCATGGGGAACATCCTATGCTGCATGGCTCACCCGACTGCTCAAGCCGGGAGGCTCCATTTTCTTTCGGTTCAATCAGGATAATGAGCGGCGTGGTTTTTTGTCTCGAGAGACCATCCAAAACCTCTATGGGCAACAGGGAAAGGACATTGGAGAGGGCGGTCTTACGGAATTTCAATTGGTTTCGCCGGTCCAGGCAGGGCCTTCGGTGTTGGACTGGTTCATGCGCAACAAACACAAAGCCGTGTTGGATGATCTGCGCTTCAAGTACGCAGGAATTCAGGATCCGCGTCTACTCGATCCGCTGTACGCCGAGTTCCTGGAAGAACAACAGCAGTTTGATTCTTTTCTTAAAGAATGCGGCGTCCCCCGATCTTATTTTGGACTCGGCGATGCTGGTCCGATTGTGGACGTTGACAAAGAGTTGGGCGACATTTTGCGCACCTACTCCTATTATGTCGGCGGGATACGCTACAAGGGCGCAGTCGTATCACAGATCATCAAAGACCTGCTTGGCGATAGGCGGCAATTGACGGCATTGGACATCGGCGGGGGCATGGGATTGCTATTAGCGGAAATGCTTTTGGACGAAAGTTTGGACGTATCCAGAGCCGTTGTCCGCGATTTGAATTATTTGGCCTATATACAAGCTGGGAATCTTTATTCATTTTACAGGGAGCAACTTAAAGGTAGATTTGTCTTTTCCTTTGGATCTGGAAATACGTATTCATTCGAGCAAGCCAACGATGTCATCATCATGATAAGTTCTTTTTTGTATGTAGACAGAGATATTCAGCCCAAAATGCTACAACAGGCTTGGGATTCACTTACTCCCGGCGGGCTCCTGATAGTGTTTGAGAACATCAAAAACCCCACGTATGTTCGAGATTACAAATTCATGTTTACTTCTGAGGAGCTGGACAATTTGCTTGGGACTTTTGGACAAGTGCAATACTATCTGCCAAACGCGCTATTGCCTGCCACGGCTTCGGAAGCGGAAAAGACCGTTGTTTTTCGGGTCGTTCAAAAAAAGCAAGGGATCGCCTTGACAGCCAAAAGAGGTTAAACACGTGTCGCTTACCGATATAAAAATTGTTTTTGTTCACTGGAATCCCTGCGTCAGGGTGCTCAAGATTGCTGCCGCTCTTCACCGTAAGGGCTATCACATTGATCTTATTTGCGGGGAATTGACATCGCAACCTCGGCTTTCCGAATATGTGGATAAAATATTCTATTACGATGAAGACGACAGTAAGCTTGCCCGCATATTTCAGGAGAATAAATGGGACCTCATCCATTGCCATAATGAACCCAATAAACCTACGACAATCGCCTTGGAAAATGCGAAGGGCGCGCCGGTAATTTTCGATTGCCACGACTTTTCCGGACTGCGCGCGACGTTGGACAAAGAACAGGCCGAGATCGAGAGGCGGTGCTTCGAAGAGACGCAGGGGGTCATCCATGTAAGCGAGGGAATGCTCCAGGCGGCGGCGGAGCGGTATGTATCAGCCAAAGCCATGGTGCTTCCTAGTTACCCTCTCTTGTTTGATTTTGAAAGGAAACATCTCCCCAAGTTGAGCGGCAACCATATGGTGTATCAAGGCGAGCTTCTTGATGCAGGCATTGTTCCGTATGAATATCGCGATTACCATCCCTACTTCGAAATGCTGGCCAAGGCCGGAATCACGGTGCACGCCTACGCCGCGAGCTTCAATCCTCGCGTTTTGAAAACATATCTCAAACTGGCCGAAGATTTCGACAATTTCATTCTTTACGAACCGTTACCGTACAAAAAATTGCTTGAAACGATGAGCCAATATCAATGGGGCCTTGCAGGCTTCAACACACGCGACATCACCGACAAAAACCGCATCCGTTTTTTGAACAACGCGCTTCCCAACAAATTGTTCGACTACATTTTTTCCGGCGTATGCCCCGTGGCGATCAACAATAAAACTGCAGGCTCCTGGTTGGAAGAGAACGAAATCGGCTACTACGCCAGAAATGACGAAGAGCTTTTGGATATCGTCCTGAACAGGCCCACTATTCCAGCGTTGGAAGACATCTCTTTTATTTCCATGGAAAAAAATATAGAGTTGTTGGAAACATTTTACGCGGCCATTCTGGCCGGCGCCTCGTAGGTTGGATGTGAAAATGAAGACCATGCAAGACTGGCAGGATTATCTGTCTGCCAAATATTTTGCAGGGGTGGAATCAAAATTGACAACCTGGGCGGAAAACTTTGCTCACCCCCGGGACAAAACGGTCGTTAACATCCCCGCCCGCTCAGGCTCCGAGCGCTTGAAAAACAAAAATATTCTTCACCTCGGCGGAGTACCGCTTCTTGCCTACACTATTTTGGTGGCCAAGCAACTTCCCGTAGACAGGGTGATCGTCAGTACGGATAGCGCTGAATACGCCGCCATAGCCGAGCGATACGGAGCAGAGGCTCCTTTTCTCAGGCCCAAAGAGCTTAGCGGAAACGATATCCCCCCAGGCGTTGCAAGGGCGTACCTCCTTATGTACCTGCTCTCGCAGGAATATCCTCTTTCCAGCATTATCGATCTTTACCCAACATCGCCATTCCGCAATGTTGCGACACTCACTTCATACTGCGAAGTTATTAAAAAAACAGGACATTGCTCTACAGTTGTGTCGCCGAATATTCAGGGAGGAGATATTTATGCACATGGTGCAACTTGTATGTGCGAGAGCGATCTCTTCAAACAGCACGGGCTTTACATGTTTAAACCTCTAGGAAATTTTTTCGGAAGCAAAATAGATAATTACGAGATTCTTTATAGGTGTCATAAGGTGATATCAAATCCCATTGAACTGATTGACATTGATACCAAGTCGGATTTTGAATTGGCTCAACTTGTTGTCGAGAACAATCTATACGATTTCGGTGTTGCAATATGTTAGGGTTCCTATCGATTGGCTACTACGATTTGCGGGAAAAAGCGCTCTTCACGAGCCAGGACTTGCTCTACAAACTCATAAAGATCGCAAGCGCAGCCTCACAAGAGGCTGGCATGTCTCTTGCAGGGATTCTGTCATCCAACGTATTGCCGGATGATGTTGCGCGTTTGTTTCCTTCTCGACTGCATGTGCCGCAGGGGGAAAGGCAGTTGCGGGAAATACAATGTCTTAACCAGTATTTTGAAAAAGAGTCTCCATCTGAAGAAACCGTTCTGGTCCTCCGGCCTGGACTGGGGTGGATGAACAAAGGCAGAATATTGGACTTTGTCGAGCATGTGCGAAAACAGAATAGCCCGCACATTCTTTCGGCCAAGAAACTCAGCTCGTTGGAGAATCCTTTTTGGAATCTTCATGCTGCTCCATCGGAGTTTCATGAAGCAGGCTCCATATGGGAGCCCGTGCATTCTCATGTTCTTGTTCGAAAGGCATGCGATGTCTTTCCGGACGTCTACAAGTCTCCCTTGGCGCAGCGCAGTCAGGATTTGAAAAGCATATATAGCTATGACGGCGCATTATACGCCTGCAGGCCAACTCGTGCGGTTACGCAAGATGGGCGGCTTGTCCGCCCTGATGTTTTTCTTGCGGGGCCTGCGGATATTGACGAAACGTGTCTGTATGAGAAATTGCCTATTTTCGAGATGAATGGCTTTTCAAATATTCAGGTAGAGGTTTTGGAGTCGATTCTGGATTTGTTCATGACTGAAGGTCAGTCTGCACAATAAGGAGGGCTATATGGCTCGTGTCGCTTTCATCACGTTCTACGACGAACACGCCGTAGGTATCAGGACGATGGGAAACTATCTGAAAAGCCTTGGTCATAGCTGTCTGCTGCTTTTTGTAAAGAAGATGAGTTTCAGAGTCCTAAAGGAAACAATTGAGAACAATACAAACTACATGGCGCTATGCACCGGCGCCTTGTTTGGGCATTGCCATGATGTTTCCCCCATCAGTACGAGCGAAGTTGCTGAAGTTTGCCAAAAATTGCAGGAGTTTCAACCGGATGTTGTCGGCTTTAGCACACGAAGCTTTTACGATGAAATAGCAAAAAATATTATTGGGGAGATCAGACGACATATCCCCAGTGCTTTTTTTGTCGCTGGCGGCTTCGGGCCGACATTGGCATATGAAAAATGGTTGAATTATGTGGATATTGTTGTCCGCGGGGACGGCGAAGAGGCGATAGCCGATATTGCCGCCTGCGTTGATGAAAAACGAAGCCCCGAAGGGATAGCAAACACCGTCTACAAAAAGAACGGCAAGATCGTGTTGCAGGAATTGCGTCCTCCTGAGAGGCGTTTATCCAAGTATCCGCATCCTTTTTTTCCTCACGAGCATTCCATTTATATCGAACACGATGGCGACGCTTTCATTCATTCGTCAAGTACGGAGTACGACATCTTGATGGGGAGAGGGTGCGTTGGCACGTGCGCCTACTGTTCCGGCGGAAATTGGCGAACGTTATACAAAGATTACGATATAACCATGCCCCCTCGCCGCATGCGACGTGTCGAGGACATCATATCGGAATTGCTCATCGCCAAGGAAAAGGGCTACACCTCTGTTCGCATTCTTGATGAGTTCATGGTTGCGCCTATGGATGTCCTGAGAAGATTATTCGAAAGATATGGCAAAGAAATAGGTTTGCCGTTCGCCACTTTTCTCCATCCGAAAATCACGAGTGCTCATCCCGGTTTTCTAGAGTTTTTAGTCGAAGTCGGACTACGGAGCTCCGTCGTCGCCATTCAGACAGGCGATGAGAACTTTTCGATGGACGTATACAAACGTAAACAGAACAATGCGAACATCATTGCGTTTGCGGACAGCCTCAAAAAGGTTGGAATCTCCGTCACATATCATTTTATCGGGGGAAATCCCATTCAGCCCGACTCCTCCCTTCAAGATAATTTCGACTTGATTAGGCGGCTGCCGTTTGAGCCTGGAAAAGATAACATCAATATTTTTTTGTTTGCGCCGTTCCCGCGGTCGCCCATCGTCGAACGCTTTGGAATGCAGAAACTCTTGGGCTACGACAGGAAGCGTTGGCATCTTGAGTCGTTGCAAATGACCATGCGAGCTTTTTGTAACGACGAGGAATTTGAGGACGTTATGAAAATTACAACGCCATCGGAACTGTACGAGAAGATGATTGATTTTTGTGCAGAAAAAATGATTGCAGGCGAACCGGCCAGCCTAAATTTCCGCCTGCACGATGTCGTTGTCGCCAAAGTTCTTGAGAAACTCAAAGGGCGCTCCATCTATCTATGGGGCATGAGTGGCGGATATGAGAAAATAAGGGACCAGTTGGGGGATGTCCTCATCGAGGCCGCGTTCGATAACGATCCCGGCAAGCAGGGGACGACGTCTTCCGAAGGCGTTCCGATTCTTTCCCCCGAGGCCTTGCCGACCATGGAGCGATTGCCGGTTGTTATTACCTCGACGTATTACAATGAAATAAAAAATCAAATACATGCAATGGATCCGAGCATCCCGACGATGTATCTGTAACTGACTGCCGAAAAAGCTCACTGGGCGCAGGCCGTTCAAAAACGGCCTGATAGCCCGTGGTCTGCTGCAACCGCAGTCAAGCGGTCGATTGTCGCTTTCAAGTTGCGGTCTGGATTGAAATTCATTTTGGCGAATTCGAACGCCTTCTTACTCATGGTTTCCAGTACGTCTCTGTCCGCGAGGCTCAGCAACGCCGCAGCAAGGGCTCCGGTGTCCTTGGGAGGTACAAGCAGTCCCGTTTCGCCAGGTTTGACAAACGTCTGGCTGAAGCCGGCGGCGAGAGTGGGACGCCCCATGCTCATGGACTCAATGATATCTCGGCCCCATGGCTGCCCCGTGGCGTCCGGGCGAACGATCAGGTGGCACTTGCGCATTTCTCCCTCCGGATCGTCGGTAAATCCGGCAAGGGTGATGATGTCTCCAACGCCACTCGCTTCAACTTCGCGCACAACCGATTCATAGTAGTTCTGATGGATGCCGACGGTCCCGCCGAACACCCGGATTTCAACGCCTGCCTCGCGCAACCCCCGGGCCGCTTTGGCGCAGGCGCGCACCAGTTCCAGCTGACCCTTGATAGGGGTAATGTGCGAGAACACGCCGTAGACGAGTGGGGTGGAGTCCGGCAGAGGCGCAAACGTAGGCGGCGCCAGCGGCGAGTTGAATATCGTTGTCACAGGCAAGCCGAAGAGGCGCTCGGCCTGCTCCCCCTCTTCCGGAGATATGGCGATGACCTCGGCGATGCGGGAGCGCATGATTTTTTTGAGCAGGGGCAGCATCCAGGCTGGCTCCACGAGCACCTCACGGGCATGCAGCACGGAAGGAATCCCGCCGAGAAGCGCGGCTATGTGCAGCGTCGTGTAACTATTGTAGTGGAGTACATCCGGGGACAAGTCTCGCACCAACGCCCGAAGTCTGCGAAACTCCCCGAGCCGTGCGAGCGTTCTTTTGGCGTTGGCCCAAAAAGGTATCGGACAGACGATCAGTTGAAGCGGGAAATAGGGGATGTTGAAAAAGCTGACCTCAACTCCCATGGCGCGTAATTCTTCCACCTTGCGTTTGGTGCGCGACGCCTGGGCAATACTGATGACGTGCAGCTTTATATCCTGCCGAGCCAAGGCCCGCGCAAGGACGAACAAGCTTTTGGCCGCTCCACCGCTGTCGATATCGGGAGTGATGGAGACGATCTTCATTATCTTTTGAGCTTATCCTGGGCGATCCCCAGCTTGCATTGCCGGGGGGTGAACTTCAACGCAACCTCCTTCCCTGTCTCGATGGATTCATACATCGCGTTGATCAGTTCAAGCGACTTCCGTCCCTCCAAGCCGTCCACCAAGGATTGCCCATCCTTTTCAAGGCAGTCCACAACGTGGTTCAGATACGCTACGTGCCCGAAGCCGTACACATCCGGCGGATTGGTGTGGTAGTTCGCCAAAACATCCTCATCCCCCGGCAGGGACTCTTCAAAATTCCACACCTTCATTTCATTAACGGCAAATCCGCCGATCTCCACGGTGCCTTTCTCGCCCAGGATGGATATGGATCCTTCAAGATCAACAGGCCGAGTGGCGTTGGTCGCCTCCACAATTCCGATGGCTCCGCTTGCAAAGGTGATGACTGCAACCCCGGTGTCCTCCACTTCTATATCCACAAGGGCGGTCCGGCTCTTGGCAAAGACTGAAACGGGCTCGCCAAGCATCCACTCCAACAGGTCAATGTGGTGGCTCGCCTGATTGGCGAATACACCGCCGTCCATGGCCCATGTGCCTCGCCATGCGTCTTGATCGTAGTACGCTTGTCTCCGGCACCATCGCACCCGCACCGTGCCCATGGTGATCTTGCCAAGCCTGCCTGCATCAAGAGCTTCTTTCAATTTTACTACCGGCAGATTAAACCTGTTCTGCTTTACAACAAACAGCTTGACTCCAGCAACGTCGCAACCTTTGATCATCGCGTCAGCATCTTCCAGCCGTAAGGCCATCGGCTTTTCTACGAGGAGATGTTTCTGGTATGGCAGCAACTGCTGGACCACTTGGGCGTGGGTCCCACTCTCGGTCAAGATGGCGACGACATCGATTTCGCGCCCATACTTTTCCATCATTGCGTACAAATTAGAGAATACGGGCGTTTTGTAGGTGTTTTCAAAATGATCGCGGCGTTCAGCCTGTGTTTCGCAGGCCGCCACCAGCTTTGAGTCATTGATGCTGTTTGTCGAAAAGAGCGCCCCGTATTTTTGGGCAATGCGGCCACAGCCTACGAGTGCAAATCTGATCATTGTTGTTCAAGAGGTAGAAGTTGTGTGTCGCAAAAGCGCATAATGCTGACCGATAACCAGCAGTGGTTCTGCTTTTGACCAATCGGCGGCGAAACGAAGGTGGACATTTTACGGACGACGCCTCCTGAAGAGGGCAAGTCAGAGGGGAGCCCCCTTTGGATTTTTGTAGTATATCTCCATAGTTTTTCTTTCGTCAACGGCGAAGCGTGGCCGCTTGAGTGTTGTAAAATTCAACCCACCACGCCAAAGCGTGTCGCAGCTCGCTTCCTGGTGACGACCTGCAAGCTCCCTGCATAAATTTTACTTCTTCCGTGGCCAGCTTGCCAGCTTGAGGATACCAGAAGGGACGCGGCTCAACGATTCCGCTCAGGCCGTTTGAATTTCGGAAGGACACTCCTTTTTTGTGTCACCCGCCGACGGAAAAGAGCGTTTTCAGACTACGTGCTCCATGCACCACTCGGACAACCTCTATGCCTTTGGCAGCTTCGCGGTACAGGATCAGGTAGTTCCCATCAACGAAGTATCGCAAGTCCGGCGCGATGTCGGGCCTGGCAGGACCCAACTTGCTGTTCCCGGCAAGCAGGCGGAACTTCGCATCGAGCGAATGGAGAACCCGAGTCGCCGCCTCCTGGTCGTCCTCGGCGATATACTGCCATATCTCGATCAGGTCGTTTTCTGCCTCTCGTAGCAGGGAGAACTGTGCCATGCGTGTCAGCGTTCCGTTTTCCCGGCGTCAAAGCGACTCCGGGCTTCCTTGATAATTTCGTCCATGTTGCTGAAGCGCCCCGGCCCACTTTTCACACCTGCATCCCAGAGCTGACGCAGCTCTTCTATTTCCTGCTTCTGGAGAGCGCGTTTATGCTTCCAGTCGCGCAGAGCATCACGGATGACCTCGCTCGTTGAAGCGTAGTCCCCCTGCTCGACGGACTCTTTGACAAGAGCGGAAAGCTCCGGCGTCAAGGCGATGGTGATTTTATCAACGGTGGGCATGTTCCCTCCTTCGGTATGACCAAGTCATACCATGCGGGGATGGGGAGTAGCAAGGGGAAAGGTCAGCCTCATGGGTCGGAACGAAAAGAGCGGATTTTGTGTCAAAAGCGAAAGAGACGCCTCCATCTAAGGGCATGCTCAGTTTATATGAGATATTAAGCAGTTGGATGCACGACACAAAAGTACGCCTCCAACAGTCCCCAAAAAGGGTGCTCCCAATACGTTGAAATAACAAATGAAAATAATTTTGTGTCCAGGTTTTGTGTCCGACACAAAAAAACGGGTCACACAGAACGTGTAACCCGTTGATTTTCCTTGGCGTCCCCAGCCGGATTTGAACCGGCGTTACCGGCGTGAGAGGCCGGCGTCCTGGACCCCTAGACGATGGGGACGCTTGGTGGGCCGTACTGGGATCGAACCAGTGACTCTCTGCTTAAAAGGCAGATACTCTACCTGCTGAGTTAACGGCCCGGGAAGGAAAGGCCTGTTACCCGCGTACGGCAGGATATGTCAAGACAAAAATGAATATCCCAGCTTTGGCCAAAAATCCCTTCCGTTAGCTAGAAGGAGATTTTTCTACCCTTGATTCGCTTGTGACGTCAAGGAAAAATGAAACCCCAAGGCTCAGCGGCTTGATATTTGAAACGAGTTCGGCTACCTGTTTGTTTTTAATGCGATCCTAGCAAAAAAACATCGCACGGAGAATCTGCTATGACCAGAAAAGACCGCACCGAAGGCATCTACAGCCGACGCGAGGTCCTCGACGACTCCGAGCGCAGGCAATACTACCTCATTCAGCTCAAAGACCTGCTCACGTACGCCTATCGCTACTCAGAGGACGTCAAAAAGCGGTTCGACCGCGCCCAGTTCCAGGTCGATAAATTTCGCACACTCTCCGACCTGAAGCATATTCCCATTCTGAAAAAGAAAGAACTTATCTTTCTTCAGTCCATGGGGCCGCGATTGGGCGGTTTGCTCACCAAGGACATCGGAGAGCTGCGGCGCATCTTCCTTTCCCCCGGCCCCATCTTCGACCCCGAAGATCGCAGCGACGACTACTGGGGGTGGACCGAAGGATTTTACGCCGCAGGCTTCCGCTCCGGAGATGTTTGCCAGGTCACGTTCAACTACCACCTGGCCCCCGCCGGACTCATGTTCGAGGAGCCGCTCAAGAATCTGGGGTGCGCCGTGATCCCTTCCGGCCCCGGCAACACCACCAACCAGCTTGAGATCATGCAGAAACTGCGGGTCACCGGGTTCATCGGCACCCCCAGCTACCTCATGCACTTGGCCCAGAAGGCCGAGGAGTCCGGCCTGAACTTGCGCAAGGACATGTATCTCGAAGTGGCCTTTGTCACGGGCGAGAAATTCTCCGAAAAAATGCGCAATACCCTGGAAAAAAAGTATGATCTCATCATGCGCCAGGGCTACGGCACGGCCGACGTCGGATGCATCGGCTACGAATGTTTCCATCGCACGGGCCTGCACATCTCCAACAGGGCTTTCGTGGAAATCTGCCACCCGGACACCGGCATTCCCCTCAAGGACGGCGAGGTTGGCGAGATCGTCGTCACGGCCTTCAACAAGACCTATCCTTTGATCCGTCTCGCAACGGGCGATTTGTCGTACATCGACCGTTCTCCGTGCCCCTGCGGGCGTTCAAGCCCCCGGCTGGGCAACATCGTCGGCCGCGTGGACACCACGGCGCGCATCAAGGGCATGTTCGTCTACCCGCACCAGGTGGAGCAGGTGATGGCCCATTTCGAGGACGTCAAGCGCTGGCAGATCGAGGTCACCAACCCCGGCGGCATCGACGAACTGGTGCTGAACATCGAGGCCAGCAACTTCCGGCGCGAAGACGAGCTGCTGCACATGTTCCGCGAGAAGATCAAGCTGCGCCCCGTGCTCAAGCTTCTTACTCCGGGCACGTTGCCGCCGCAGATTCGTCCCATTGAAGACAAGCGCTCCTGGGACTAACCGACATCGCGGCGCCCCAAGGGGCTGCGTTCGACATCATGGTTCGCCGTAGCACAATGATTCAACCGCCCGTCGCCGGACTGTTTGTTCTGGCGGCGGGCCTTTTGCTGTTGCTCGCCGGCTGTGCTCCCGGCCCGGCCCCGCATCCGCGGATGGATGTGGCCTTCGTCCCGCGATCCGGCGAATTTTTCACCGCCAACGGGACGCGGTTGTCGGCCCAGGATTTCTCGGCGATGGCCGCCAGGGTCGACTATCTCTTGATCGGCGAGACGCACGACTCGGTCTGCGACCACGCGGCGCAGGCCGAGATGGTCCGGTCGCTGGCCTGCGCCGGGGTTCCTTTCGTCCTCGGGCTGGAGATGATCCCGGCCAACATGACCGCGCCGCTGGCCTCGTTCAATCGCGGCGAGACGCCGGCCGAGGACTTGGAGCAGGCCTTGGACTGGGACGACCTCTGGGGCTACCCCTTCGAATTGTTCGTCGAAACGTTCCGGACGGCCGCCCGAGCCAAGGCGCCTGTGTACGGCCTGAACATTCCTTCCGCGCTGATCAAGAAAACGCGTAGGATGGGCTTGTCCTCCGCCCGGGAGCTGGACAGACTGGACGCGGCGGAACGGGCGCAGTTCCCGTCGAAAATTCTTTTTCCTCCGCCGGAGCAAATCGCCGAGCTGGATGCGGTGCTGCGCATGCATCCGGATGTCGACAAGGAGCTTGAAGCATCCAGGCGTGACAGGTTTTTGTTCATCCAGTCCGTGTGGGACTCCAAAATGGCCGAAGAAGCCGCGGCCTTGCGGCGGCGGCATCGACGCCTCGTCGTGGCGCTGGCCGGCGAGGGCCATGTTTTGTTCGGCTATGGAATCAAGCGTCGGCTTCAGGCCTTTGATCCGGGCGCCAAGACGCTGTTGGTGGGCGGGGTGCGCAGCTTGGACCAGTTCGACCCCCACGCGGCGGACGTTTTTTTCTATTGTCCGCCGGAGCATGCGAGCCGCATGGGCATGCGTTTGCAGGACCGAGAGACCGGCGTGGAGGTTGTGGCGATCACTCCCGGAGGCCGGGCGTTCCAGGCCGGCTTGCGTCCCGGAGACGTCATTGAGGAAGCCAACGGAATTCCGGTGGTCGATCTGATGGACCTGCACCGGGCCGGCAGCGAGGCCTACCACGACAACGCGCCGCTGCGGTTCGTCATCCGCCGGGGCGGCGAACGCTACACCGTGGACCTTGGAAGGCTGGGCCAGGGGCGGAGCCGCTGATGCCCGAACTGCCCGAAGTGGAGACCATCGCCAGAGGGTTGCGGAAGACCTTGACGGGAAAGAGGGTGGAAAGCCTGAACGTCCTGGATTCAAGCGCGCTGCGCCAGGACGAGTCGGCTTTGCGGAAGCTTGTTGTTTCCCGCGTCGTCGAGTCCGTGGAGCGGCGGGCGAAACTTCTAATGCTCGGACTTGAGGGCGACGTGGTGTTCGCTTTCCATCTCAAGATGACCGGCCGGGTGTTGGCCAAACCGGGGGACTACGCGCCGGGCGCTCGGGATCGCATCGTCGCCAGGTTGTCCGGGGCGGCCACGCTGTCGTTCCAGGACGTGCGGCGCTTCGGATATTGCCTGGCCTTGCCGGTGGAAGACTTACAACGATGGCCGTTTTACGCCACTCTGGGACCCGAGCCCCTCTCCATGGGGCGCGAGGCCTTTGCGGCGCGGTTCGCCGGCCGCAAGGCGTCGATCAAGAGCCTGCTGCTGAACCAGTGCATGATCGCAGGGATCGGCAATATCTACGCGGACGAGTCCTTGTTCGCGGCGGGCATTCATCCGGAAGCCCGTCCCGTGGACCTGTCCGACGAGCGGCTCGGGGCGTTGTACGACAGTCTGACGGCCGTGCTGCGCAAGGCCATCCAGGAAAACGGAAGCTCCATACGCGACTACCTCAACGCCGAAGGCGAGCCCGGAGCCTTTCAAAACAGTTTTCAGGCCTACGGGCGCAAGGGGCAGCCCTGCAAACGTTGCGGCGCTCCTTTGCAGGCGTCCAGAGTCGCAGGGAGAACCTCCACGTACTGCCCTGCGTGCCAACGCCGTCGCTAACTCTGCAAATCCATACGGGAAAGCAGCTCTTTTTATGACAGATCTCGGCCGTCGCATCGCCCGGTTCACAGCGGTGGTGGCAGGGGCCACCCTGTTGTCGAGGGTGTTGGGGTTCATTCGGGATCTCGTGGTGGCCTTCGCCTTGGGGGCCGGCCCGCTGGCCGACGCATTTTTCGTCGCCTTCCGGTTGCCCAACCTGATGCGCCGGCTGTTCGCCGAAGGGTCGCTGACCATGGCCTTCATTCCTATCTTCAGCCGCATTCGGGCCGAGGAAGGGGATGAGCGGGCCAACAGTTTTGCGCGCTCCAGCCTCGTGTGGCTGCTGTTGGCGCTGGGGGTGCTGACGGTTGCGGTGTTGGCGCTGGCCGAGCCCGTGGTGCGCGTGGTGGCGCCCGGGTTCGCCGAGCATCCTGAACTGCTGCGCAACACGGCCCATCTTGTGCGTATTTGCTTTCCCTACGTCATACTCATCTGCTCCGTCGCGTTGTGCATGGGTATTCTCAACGCCAAGGACCATTTTCTGGCGCCGGCCCTGGCGCCGTGCGCGTTGAACGTCGCGCTGATCACGGCGGCCTTGGGAGGCTTCCTGTCCGGCGCTTCCGTGCCGGTCTGGATGTCTTGGGGCGTGTTGGCCGGCGGCCTGTTTCAATGGTTGATGCAGCAGCCGGCGCTGCACCGGCGCGGTTTTCGTTGGCGCGGCCCATGGCGTTTTCTCGATCCGGGAGTTTGGCGCATGGCCAAGCTCATGGGGCCCACGGTGTTCGGCGCCGCGGTCTACCAGGTGAACATCCTGCTCGGAACGCTTTTGGCGTCGTTTCTTCCTTTGGGGTCCATCAGCTATCTTTATTACGCTGACAGGCTGGTGCAGTTCCCTCTGGGGGTCTTCGGGCTGGCCGTATCCACGGCCGCGCTCCCCAGTCTGGCTAAACTGGCGGCCAAGGGACGGGAGGAGGAGTTCGCCTCCACGCTGCGAATCGCCATCGGGTTGACATTGTTCATCAGCTTGCCCGCAGCGGCCGGGCTGCTGGCGCTTTCCCATCCCATCATCGATTTGTTGTTCGGCCGGGGCGCATTCACGGCCGAAGCGGTGTCTGGCGCGTCCGCGGCCCTTGCGGCTTATGCCGCGGGTTTGCCGTTCATTGCGGCGGTGCGGCCGTTGGTTTCCTCTTTTTACGCCTTGGAGGACACCAAGACGCCGGTGATGGTTGCGGCGGGCTGCATGCTGTTGAACATCGGGCTGGGCGCGCTGCTCATGCAGTTCATGGCGCACGTCGGCCTTGCGCTTGGGGTGTCCGTGTCCGGGGCGGCCAATGCGTTGTTGCTGGGCTGGTTGCTCGCGCGCCGCATGGGAGCGGCGCCAATTCGGTTGCGTCCGCTTTTGTTGTCTACGGCGTTGAGCCTTGCGGTCGGTGCAGCGGCGTGGGCTTCGAGTTTGGTTCCCTGGCTTTGGATCGCCGCCGCACCGATTCTGGCTATCGCCTATTTGTTCACGGCCAGAGCGCTTCGCCTGGAGGAGGCCCTCCTGGTTTTCGAGATGTTCCGGCGAAGGGCGAAGGCCAAAAAGGCGGCTGCGGATGGTTGAAGTCGATCTTGCTGAAGACGTGAGGAGCGCACGTGAGATGTTTCCCCGTGGGCTTGCGCAGCCCAAGGGGGGTTACCGTTTCTCCATGGACGCGTTGTTGCTGGCCAGCTACGCCAGGGCGCCCAGAGCCGGGCGCGCGGTGGATTTGGGCGCCGGCTGCGGCGTGGTGGGCTTGGGGCTCTTGCTGCGTTTTCCGGACAAAGGGCTTTCGGTCACGGCCGTGGACCTGGACGCGGCCATGGTCGAGGCCTGCCGCGAAAACACCGCACGCCTGGGACTAGGCGAGGCCTTGGAGGCGCGCCGGCTTTCCGCTGCTGAAGCCGGGCGAGAGCTGCCTCCTCAGACGTTCGACTTGGCGGCGGCGAATCCGCCGTACAGAGCGCCGGGCGCCGGCCGGATATGCAAGGAAGAGTCCCGGGTGCGGGCCCGTTTCGAAGTAGATGGCGACTTTGCGGAGTTCGCCGGCGCCGCGGCCAGACTGCTGCGCCAGGGCGGACGCTTCGTTCTCGTGCACCTCTCCGAACGCTTGGGCGCAGTGATGCGGACCCTCTCGGACGTCGGCGTTGAACCCAAAAGGGCGCGGTTCATCCACAGCCGGCTGCAGGAACCCTCCAAGCTCGTGCTTTTGGAAGGCAAAAAGGGCGCAAGGCCGGGGCTCCGGGTGGAGCCTCCGTTGGTATTGTACGAAGGAGCAGGGCAGGCGACCCGCCTTACGGAGGGCGCTCTTGCCTTTTGTTCCTTTTTGGGGTGCAATTTAGGGAAAAAGAATTAAAGTTATTTCGTGCTGCAACACCCCATGCGAGGAGAAGCCGTCTTTTT
>JASGMV010000067.1 GCA_030156255.1 Desulfovibrionales bacterium | reverse complement strand
GCCCCGCCTTTTCTTTCATTCTGGTACCGGGAGGGAGACTCGAACTCCCAAGGGATTGCTCCCGGCGGATTTTGAGTCCGCTGCGTCTACCAATTCCGCCATCCCGGCTCGAAGAAAAGACCCTTAACCCAACTTGGCGCGATGTTCAAGCAAAGTGTTGCCGTTCGGCGCCGAAAAAGAGGTTCGACACAAGAGCCCATTCTTCTAATCCGCTCGGCTTGCCCGCTTCCTTGGGGAGGAGTACACCAGGGTAACGCTGAGATTCGGTGGGCAGGACATGAAGGATGCGGAGGATATCGGCGGGCTGATCCGGGCCGTGGGCTTGAGGCTGCGCAAGAAGGACCGCAAAAGCGGGGAACAGCTTCTGAACTTGCTGCGGGAGTCGTTTCTCGATTTGGCGACCCGGGAGCGCAGTCTCCGCGAGGAGAATCAGTTCCTCAAGCGCGCCCAGGAGACGCAAAATCTTCGTCTGGCCAAGCTGCGGACCGCCTTCGACGACATCGTATCCACCTACCAAGCCAGCCTTTCCGCCTTCTCGAAATTCCGCAAAGGCATCCGCATCGTGCAGATGGCCGAATCGTTCAAAGACCTTCCTGCAGCGTTGGAGGATCTTCGAGAGCTGTTCGGACTGCGGGCGGCCAACCTCATTCTGAGCGAAGAATTGTTCGGCGAGTTCGCACGAGGATACGTGGAGCTGCGCAACCTGCAGGAATGTGAGGGACTTCTCCGGTCCATCTTCAAGAGCGAGGAGGACGTCGTTTACCTCGGCAGGGTGGACGCGCTTGAAACTCCATCCCTTTTGGTCGGGGAGAAGACGTTTTTCAGGGCGCCGGATATCCGAACGGGCTCCTGCTTCATCTACCGCATGCCGCACAAGCTTGCGCCGGATTCGTGCGTGGGATTGTTGGTTTTCTGCGACGCCGATCCAAAGCGGTACGCCGCGGACCAGGCCTCGGACTATCTGGAGCTGTTCGGCGACGTGTTGGCCGTCGCCATGGTGGACATGGCCGAGCAAATCAAGGCGCGGGCGCTTCGGGAGGACATGGAGCGCATTACCCGCCACGACCTGAAGAATCCCCTCAATTCCGTCATCGGCATCCCGCAGATTTTGATCCGTGAGCCCAACATGACTGCGGACCAGAGGGAGCTGTTGGCCCTGTTGCAGAAGTCCGGCTACATCATGTTGGATATGATTAATTTGTCCATGGATTTGTACCGGATGGAGCAGGGAACGTACGACTTGAGGCCGACGCCGGTGGATTTGGCCGCCCTGGCGGAAAGGACGCTGGCGGACCAGCGCATACCCATCCGGGACATGGAGCTGCGGACCGAGATCACGGTTCGAGGCCGACCGACGACGAAGGCCGACTCTTTTTGCGCGCCCGGAGAGAAGCTCTTGTGTTACTCCATGCTGGCCAATCTGGTGCGCAACGCCGTGGAGGCGTCGCCTGTTGGAGGGTGGGTGGAGGTCGCCCTGGAGGAAGAGGACGATTGGCGCCTTGTCTGCATTCGGAATGCAGGCGTCGTTCCCGTGGAAGTGCGGGATCGCTTTTTCGAGAAATACGTCACGGCGGGCAAGCGTCGGGGATCGGGACTCGGAACCTATTCCGCCCGGCTCATCGCCCAAACCCTGGGCGGCTCCATCGAGATGCAGACAAGCGACGAGGACGCTTCCACCACGGTGACAGTGCGTTTGCCCGGCTGCTGAAGGTCCTGTCGTCTTCCGACCGGACCCGGCGAGTCCACTTTCGCTTCAACTGAATTTCAATTGGTTACGAGGCGGAGCCGCCCGTCTCGGGCGCACATCCTGTGCGTTGAGAGGACTTTTACCTTTTCAAAATAAAAGTCTCTAAGAGAAGTTGACGGATTCCAGTGGTGGGAAGTCGTTGAGGTTCATGGAGAAAGCGGCCATCAAAAACGAGTCCACCCACCAGTAGATGTTGTGCCGCCGCACGTTGTCGCGCATTTTACGCATGCGCGCCCTTCGGCTGGACTCCGGTGCGAGGAACGCCCGCCGTATGGTCCGGGCCACGCCTTCGGTGTCGAAGGGATTGACCAGCATGGCGCCCGGGCGTTGGAGCTGGGCCGCCGCGCCGGCGAACTCGGACAGGATCAAAGCGCCGGTTTCGTCCACGTTGGAGGCGCAGTACTCTTTCGCCACGAGGTTGAGCCCGTCGCACAGGGGCGTGACCAAGGCGATGTCCGCCGCCCGGTAATAGGCCACCAACTCTTCGCGGGGGAGGCTTCGGTACATGTAGTGGACCGGCGCCCAGCCCGGCTTGGTGAACTCGCCGTTGATGCGGCTGACGAGTTGCTCGATTTCGGTTTTGAGCTCCTGGTATTCGGAGATTTCCTCCCGGCTGGGAACCACGACCTGGATGAAGTTGATTTTTTCGTGCAGATCGGGATAGCGGCGCAGGGCGGCTCCCACGGCGGTGATGCGTTCGGGGATGCCCTTGGTGTAGTCCAGCCGGTCCACCCCGAGAAGAAGTTTCCGGTTTTTGTAGGCCTGTTTGATTTCAAAGGCGCGGGCCGCGACTTCGTTTTTGGCCGCCGCGTCGGCGAAGGCGTTGTAGTCGATGCTGATGGGAAATCCGCCCAGGCGGACCTTGCGTCCGTTGACTTCCGCGTAAACCACGCTCCCGCGCCCGCTGATGCGGGTTTTGGGCAGCAGCCGCTGGACGGACTGCACGAAGTTGCGGCGGTCCTCCAGGGTCTGGAAGCCCACGAGATCGAACTCCAGCAGCGCGCGGATGAGCTTTTCCCTCCATGGAAGCTTCAGGTAGATTTCAGTAGGAGGAAAGGGGATGTGCAGGAAAAATCCCGTCTTGCGCGCCACCCCCATGCTCTTGAGCAGAAAACCGACGTGCATCAAATGGTAGTCGTGAACCCAGATATAGTCGTTGGGGGCGCTGGTCGCGGCGATGGCCTCGGCGAATTTCATGTTCACTTCGAGATAGTGGCGCCAATAGTCGGGATTGAAGTTGCAGCGGGTATGGAATTGATGGAAAAGAGGCCAGATGATCTCGTTGGAGAAGCCGTAGTAGTAGCCTTCCACCTCTTCCCGGTTTAGGCTGACGGGCTTGAGGGCGTAGCCGGCCTCCTTGGAGTAGTCTCCGAAAATTTGCTTCAGATCGGCGTCGCCGTAGGCCCCCGACCATCCGATCCACACGCCTCCGCGGTGTTGGAGCACCGGCGCCAGGGCCGTGACCAATCCGCCGGCGCCCGGTTTGACCGTCCATTTTCCGTTTTCCTTCCGCAGGGCGACGGGCAGCCTGTTGGAGACGACGATAAGTCTTTCCGGCGATTCCATCATGCATCCTTCCATCATTCTGGCTCGCGCATTCCGGCTCTCGCAGAACGCGGAGTCGTGACGCAACCGGCTTCCGCCGGCTACCAAGACCGGGGAAAGCGGGAGCTCCCGAAACAGAAGCGCGCCGGGCGCGTCGCCCGACCGCGACATATTCTTCTCATATTGTTTAACTACACGGATCGCCGCTGCATTGCAACTCGCGTTGCGCGACAACCTTGTAGACTTTTGTCACCGGCGGGGATTGCGAGGGCGTTGGGGGATGTTGCGCGTTTGGGAAAAACGGAGACGCCGTATCTTCCTTTCGGCCCGATCCGTCGAAGGCCGGATCGGGCCGAAACGCGGGGAAGTTGCGTCCGCGCCATCTCAGGCCGCGCCGGCGGGTTTTCCGGCGAGGCCGCAGTAGCCTTTGTCTTTTTCCGAGGCCCAGCGCCACATCATGCACGCAGGACCTTGGCAGAATTTCATCTTGTCGTCGTGGGTCTTGAGCAAGGGACAGAATTTGAATTTGGCTTCATTTTCGGACTGCAGCATGAAAGGCCTCCTCTGTGAACGTAAGTGCGGGATGTCGCCGAATTTTGTCGAGACTCGGCTCGGACTCTCGGAAAGGGCCATCCCCGCTTGTCTTCACCAAAGAGCGACGCGTTTTCCCGGCGTTGTACACTCGGTCGCGAGGGGTGTACAGGGAGCTTCCGGAAAAAGATGGATTTTCGACGCCGACGTCCTGCCTTGCATTTCTTCGTTTTTGCGTTGGATATCCCAAGACGTTTGGCGGATATTGCGCGATGCAATCCGAAAGAACTCCGTAGCTTGTGAGCCTCGTCTCGCCCTTTGGCTGGAGGCGTCCGCCGATATTGCGGCCCCTGCGCGCAGGCCGGCCTTTGCGTTTGCATCCCTGTGAAAACATGGAGCTCCAAGCTGCGGGGCTTGTCGAGACCACACTGTGCATGGTAGACAAACGCGCACGCACCGCCTTTGTCGAAAGTCGTCCCGGAAGATTCAGATGGAATTCATATAGAGATGAAATTGCGCAGTCTGGCTTTCACCTTGATGCTTTCCTGTATGGCGCTGCATGGAGTGTGGCTGTTCCTATCGTCGGCCGCGGCGGCGGAAACGGATTCGAGTCCGGTGATAGAGGAAGAGGCGTTCGGCGAATCGGGGGATATGGCGGGGGCCATGCATCTTTCGCCGGAGGCGAAAGTGGTCAACATGACCTTGACCGAGGCCGTGCAACTGTCCGTGCGGCGCAACGTCCAGGTCCAGCGCGAATACCTGACGCGCATTACTCAGAAATATTCGTTGGAGGAGGAAGAGGCCAAATTCATCCCCAACGTGAATCTGGACGGAACGGCCAGCTTCGGCGTCAGCGGCGCTTATCAGGATACCTATGGCTCCTCGAAGTCGTCGAGTTCGACCCAGTCCTCCAAGTTGGCGATTTCGCCCAACGTGGTGCAAAAGATTCCCACGGGCGGCGAGTTCACGTTCACCTGGGCCAATAGCCGCACGCGCAGCCTGTCGCTTGGCGCCGACTCCTCGGACAGCGTGGACTCCACCTCCAGCTGGCTTTTGAAATTCACCCAGCCGCTGCTCAAGGACGGCGGGTACGACTACAACATGGCCTCGGTGCGGATCGCGCGCATCAACGAGCAGTCCAATATCCTGTCTTTGCGGGACAGCATCAGCTCCGTAGTGAGCTCCGCCATCAGCTATTATTACGCCCTGTATAGAAATTTTCGTCTGGTCCAGATAGCCCAGGCGTCGCTGGAGCGCTCGCGCAAGTTGCTGGAGCAGAACCGGGTGCGCATCGAGATGGGCCGCATGGCCGCGAACGACATCTACGAGTCGGAATCGGACGTGGCCAACCAGGAGTTGTCCGTTGAAACGGCCCTCAACGACCTGGACGCGGCCCGGCTGGTCCTGCTGGACCACCTGGAGCTGGATCGCAGCATGTACATCATCCCAGTGGAGCGTATCCAGCTTGAGCCGCAGAATCCGGATTACAATGAGTGCCTGGCCTTGGCCAAACGGAACAACAAGGATTATCTGGGCACGGTCTACGCCGAGGAGACGCAGGAGATCAACCTGCTCCAGGTCAAGAACCAGCGCATGTGGAATTTATCCCTGACCGGCCAGTACGGCGAGGACTATACAGGCCTGGCGCCCGGAGACGATTACAAGAAGAATGGGTGGGAGGCCGGCGTGGAGCTTTCCGCTCCGGTGAAGCTGTTCGGGCGGGACGCCATCGCGCGGGACAAGGCGTTGGTGGACGCAAAGGTGAGCTTACGCAGGGCGCAAATCAACCTGCACAAGGCCGAGCTTGACCTGGGAACCAGTATCCAAAACAAGGTCCGTAATGTATACACGCAGCTCAAACAGGTGAACCAGGCCAAGCGCAGCGTGGATTTGGCGCGCAAGAAGCTGGAGGTGGAGCAGGTGCGCATGCAGGTGGGCCGATCCACGAACTTTAAAGTCGTTTCCTATCAGAATGATTTGGTCTCGGCCCAGCAGACGGAGGTGAACAGGATCATCTCCTATGTGAGCGCGTTGACCGAGCTGGACCAGGCGCTTGGTTTGACGCTGGATACTTGGCGTATAGAATTCGTGACCCAGGACGAAAAGCTTCTGAAGGAGATGGAGGTCCACGAGTGGGGATATTTCTGATGGAGCGGCGCGTATGAGCCAAGTCGAGAGTCTCGCCCCGCGCGTGTTGGAAAGCATGTCGAGCGGCGTGCTGTGTCTGGACTCCTCGGGCAAGGTGGTCCTGTTCAACCCTGCGGCGGAGAAGCTGTTGGGACGTAAGAGCTCGGAGACCTTGGGCCGGCCCTTCGCGGAAGTGTTCCTCATGGAGATGGAGGGCAACGACGACTTCAACCAGGCCCTGCTGGACGCCGTCTACAAACGCGCTTTGGCCAACCTCGCCCTGGTCGATTTCACTCGGCCCGACGGATCGGTCATTCCTTTGGCCGTGACGGTTTCGTATTTGTCCGAGGAGGAGGGGGGGGAGGCCCGCGGCGTGGTGGCCGCTTTCGACGACGTGACGGAGCTGAACGAACTCCGGGCCAAGGAGCTGGAGCTCAACGCCAGGCTGCGGGAAGCCGTGCTGGAGGCGGACGCCAAAAGCAAGGAGCTGGAGAGCGCCCTCAAGAGCCGCCAGCGCATTCGGACGCTGGCCATGGCTTTGGTGCTGGTGGTTTTTGTGGGCGCGGGCCTTTATTCATGGTTCAGTACGCCGCTGGGCGACGTCACCCGGCGGACGGTCTCCACGATCGCCTCGGGAGACGGCGGCGAGGCCACGCAGGTCCAAACCTATACCGTGACCCCGCGCCCCGTCTCCAACTCCATTTCCCTGGCCGGCAAGCTGGAGCCTCTTCAGGAGGTCATGGTGGTTTGTCCTTTCCAGGGCAAAGTGGAGAAAAAGAAATTTTTCTACGGACAGAAGGTGGATCGGGGGCAGGTGCTGCTGGAGCTGGAGACCAGCGAGCAGGAGATCAAACTGCGCGAGATGCGCTCCAAATACATCAAGGCGCTGCAGGAGTACAAAAAGGTCCGGGACTGGAACGACAGCGCGGAAATGGCCAAGGCCCGCCGCGCGTTGGACAAGGCCGAGCACGATCTTGAGCGCAGCCGCGCCAAGCTGAAGGAAAACACCATCCTGTTCGACAAGGGCATCATTCCCAAAACGGACTTGGATTCGGCCACGGATGAAGTGATGAGCAACACCAGCGGCTTGCGGGCGGCGCAGGAAGAGCTGGAGAGCGTCAAGGCCAAGGGCAGCCGGGAAAATGTGGATATCGCCCGCATGGAGCTGGCCAATGCGGAAAAGCAGCTCTCCCTTCTTCAGGACAAGCTGGCGTTGAGCGACATCATGGCGCCGGTGGAAGGCATCGTGATCCAGCCCGTGAGCCAAAAAAAGGAGCCCAAAGCCATCGAGGTGGGGGCGCCTTTGAACGAGGGAGACATCCTGCTGGCCGTGGGCAATCTTGAAGGTATGACCGTGGAGGCCAAAGTCGATGAAGTGGATATCGGCAAGGTCGCCCTCGGGCAGAAGGTCAAGGTCACCGGGGACGCCTTTCCCGGCGTGACGCTGGACGGCCGCATCGAGCACATTTCCTCCCAGGCCAAGTCCGAAGGAGGGGCCGGATCGCCCTCCTTCGATCTCGTGGTGACCATCGACCAGCTTCCCGACGACGTCCAGGACTCCATTCGACTGGGCATGACCGCCAACCTGCGCATCGTGGTCTACGAGAACCCCGAGGCGCTGCTGGTTCCCATCGACGCCGTGAAGCGCGTAGGCGGCGAGCGCGTGGTCCAGGTCATCGACCCGGACACCGGCCAAACCCGGAACGCCGCCGTGACCACCGGCCTGACCACCTTGGACTCGGTGGAGATCACCTCCGGGCTTTCTCCCGGCGACCAGATCGCGCTCCCTCCGGGAGAGCCGATGTGATCCGGCTCGAAGCCATCCACAAGAGTTTCTTCCTCGGGCCGGTGGAGGTGGAGATTCTCAAAGGCGTGAACATGGCCGTGGACCAGGGCGAAATGCTGGCCGTGGTGGGCTCTTCAGGCTGCGGCAAGTCCACGCTCATGAACATTCTGGGCTTTCTGGACATCCCCACGAGCGGACGGTATTTCTTCAATGGGAAGGAAGCGCAGTCGCTTTCGGACCGGGAGCTTTCCACCATCCGCAACGAGCAGATCGGCTTTGTTTTCCAACAGTTTCATCTGCTGCCGAGACTCACGGCCCTGGACAACGTCTGCTTGCCCCTGGTTTACCGCGGCGTCCCCGAGGCCCAGCGCCGGGAGCGGGCCCGGGAGATGCTGGAGCGCGTGGGCATGGGCGAGCGCGCCGGGCATCGGCCCGCCGAATTGTCCGGCGGCCAGCAGCAGCGCGTCGCCATCGCCCGCGCCCTGGCCGGCGCGCCCGGCCTCATCCTGGCCGACGAACCCACCGGCGCGTTGGACACCGCCACCAGCAAGGAGATCATCGACCTGTTCATCTCGCTGAACCGGGAGGAGGGCGTCACCCAAGTTCTCATCACCCACGATCCGGGCGTGGCCAAGCGCTGCCTCCGGGCCGTGCGCATGAAGGACGGGTTGATCCTATGATGGTCAAGGAGAACCTCAAGGAGGCCCTGCGCAGCCTGCTGGCTTCCCGGCAGCGCTCCATCCTCGCCCTCATCGGCATCGTCATTGGCATCGGCTCGGTCATCGCCATGGTTTCCGTAGGAACCATCGTCCAGCACGAGGTGCTGCGCCAGTTTCAGGAAATGGGCACGGACATTCTGACCGTGCGTAAGGACTACGACACCGGCGGAGGCGCCAAGGGAATCGATCTCAAGGACGCGCTGGAGGCCACGGCGTATTGCCGTGATATTTCGGAAATCGCTCCCTATTGCTCGGTGTTCGGGAGCCTGAGTCTGCAGGGCAAAAGAGAAACCCTCCCGGCTTTGGGCGTGACGGAATCCTTCAAGGACATCTTCAAGGTGGACCTCGAAGCCGGGCGATTCATCACGGATCTCGACGAGAACATGCCTTTTTGCGTGGTCGGAGCCAAGATGCAACGCCTTTTGAGTTCTTGGGGCGTGAGCGATCCCATAGGCGTGGACATCGTGTTCAACGAGCGTTTTTTCACCATCATCGGCGTGTTGAAGGAAACCCCCATCGGAGGCATGAGGCCGTACGAAATCAACGAGGGAATCCTCATTCCCATCACCACGGCCATGCGCTTTCCCAAACGGCCGCCGATCCAGACCATGACGGCGCGCATCGCCCCGCACGCGACCCCTCTCGTGGCGCAGGAGCAACTGCAGAGGTATTTCAAATCCCGCGACCGCAGGCTCAAACTGCGGATCACCAGCGCCGAGGAGCTCATCGAGCGCATGCAGAAGCAGATGCGGATGTTCACGCTGCTTTTGGGCGCCATCGGCTCCATCGCCCTTATCGTGGGCGGGGTGGGGGTCATGAACGTCATGTTGGTCTCGGTGTCGGAGCGAAGAAAGGAAATCGGCATTCGCCGCGCCCTCGGCGCCCAGCAGGGCGACATCCAGAGCCAATTTCTCATGGAGTCCCTGGTGTTGTCGCTGGTGGGCGGCGTTATCGGCATTGCTTTGGGCGTGGGCGCATCCTACGGCATCAGCAAATTTTCGAACTGGCAATTCATGGTCTCCTCCAGCGCCATCTTTTTGGGCGTCGGCGTTTCGGCCGCCGTGGGAGTCTTCTTCGGTTTCTATCCCGCCCGCCAGGCGGCCAGGCTCAATCCCATCGACGCATTGCGGTCGAATTAGCTGGGTCGCGTTTTCCAGGGAAACCTCTCGGTGAAGGCTCCCCCGGCCCTTCCAGGACGCTTCCTGTAAATCTGTATCGTTGCTGTAGGGGCATTCCTTTTGTCCGTGCTCCGGCCGGTCCCTCTTGACGGGGGAGCGTTCTTTTTCTATGTTCCGAAACGTTGTATCTGAATATTTGGATATAGGAATATGATGGAGACTCTGGAGCAACAGATCAAAGCCCTCGCCAGCGAGCCCCGGTTGCGGCTGGTGAACATTCTCGGCGAGTTCGAGTTGTCCGTGGGGGAAATGGTTCAAGTCTTGAAATTGGGCCAGTCCAAGATATCCCGGAACTTGAAGATATTGCTGGACGCCGGGTTGGTCGCCTGCCGCCGCGAGGGGCAACGGGCCTATTATCGGGTTGCGGCCGACGCCGAGGCCGGAGAACTGTTGGCGCCGATCCGGCGGCGGTTGGCGGTCGACAAAGCGTTCGGCCGCGAGCGTGAGCGGGCCGGCGAGGCGAGGGCGCGCCGCGACCGCAGGACGCGGGAGTTCTTCAACGCCATCGCCAGCGACTGGGACAAATTGAGCCGGGATGTGCTAGGCTCCTACGATCTCGCCGCCGACCTTGCCGAGCGGGTTCCCGAGAACAAGACGGCGGCCGACCTGGGGTGCGGCACGGGCGTGCTTCTGGAGCGGCTCAAGGACCGGGCCGGCCGGCTGATCGGGGTGGACAACGCCCAGGCCATGCTGGACGCCGCAGCCTCGCGCCTGGGCGGGGACGCCTCCGTGAGCCTGCGCCTCGGCGAACTGTCGCATTTGCCTTTGCGCGACCGCGAGGCGGACGCCGTGGTGTTGTCCATGGTGCTGCACCACCTGTCCGAGCCCGAAGAGGCTCTGGGCGAGGCGGTGCGGGCCTTGAAGTCCGGCGGCCTGTTGCTGGTCGCGGACTTCGAGCCCCACGACAATGAGGACATGCGGGAGGACTACGGGGACTTGCGTCTCGGGATCGACCCCGAAGGCCTCAAGAAAACGCTTCAGAGCGCTGGACTTGAGATTAAAAGGATTCACCGCCGCAACGTCAACAAATTTTTGGCCGTGTTCGTCCTGGAGGCGAACCGGCCGTGAAAACGAACCCAAGGAGGAATTCCATGAGCCAAGCGAACGTCAAGCCTCTGGAGCTCGGACTGGATTACAAAGTCGCGGACATCGGGCTTGCCGCGTGGGGCCGCAAGGAAATGGATCTGGCCGAGAACGAAATGCCGGGGCTCATGGCCCTGCGCGAGAAATACGGTCCGGACCAGCCGCTCAAGGGCCTGCGGGTCACGGGCAGCCTGCACATGACCATCCAGACGGCCATGCTCATCGAGACCCTGCATGCTCTGGGCGCGGACATCCGCTGGGCGTCCTGCAACATCTTCTCCACCCAGGACCACGCAGCCGCGGCCATCGCCAAGGCCGGTACGGCCAAGGTTTTCGCCTGGAAGGGCGAGTCGCTGGAGGACTACTGGTGGTGCACGGAAATGGCCCTGACCTGGCCCGACGGGACCGGCCCCGACCTCATCGTGGACGACGGCGGGGACGCGACCCTGCTCGTCCATCAGGGCGCAGCCGTGGAGAAGGACCCGTCCCTCGCGGACAAGAAGCAGAACAACAAAGAGTTCCAGATCGTCATGGACCGCCTGGCCGCTTCGGTCAAAGCCGAGCCCTCCAAATGGACCTCCTTTGCGAAAAAGATTCGCGGCGTCTCCGAGGAGACCACCACCGGCGTTCACCGGCTCTACCACATGCAGGAAAAGGGCGAACTCTTGTTCCCGGCCGTCAACGTCAACGACTCCGTGACCAAGTCCAAGTTCGACAACCTGTACGGTTGCCGCGAGTCCCTGGTGGACGGCATCAAGCGCGCCACGGACATCATGGTGGCCGGCAAGATCGGCGTGGTCTGCGGTTACGGCGACGTGGGCAAGGGATGCGCGCAGTCGCTCCGGGGCCTCGGCGCCCGGGTGATCATCACCGAGATCGACCCCATCTGCGCTCTGCAGGCGGCCATGGAGGGATACGAAATTCTGCCCATGGAGGAGGCGGCCAAGCTCGGCGACATCTTCGTCACCGCCACGGGCAACTACCACGTCATCAACGGCCGCCACATGGAGTTGATGAAAAACGAGGCCATCATTTGCAACATCGGCCACTTCGACTCCGAAATCGAGATGACCTATCTTGAGAACAACCCCGACATCAAGAAGGTGACCATCAAGCCCCAGGTGGACCAGTGGTATCTGCCTTCCGGCAAGTCGCTCATCGTGCTGGCCGAGGGCCGGCTGGTGAACCTCGGCTGCGCCACGGGGCACCCGAGTTTCGTGATGTCCAACTCCTTCACCAACCAGGTGCTGGCCCAGATGGACCTGGCCAAGAACGACTACGAGCCCAAGGTCATGGTGCTGCCCAAAAAGCTGGACGAGGAAGTGGCCCGGCTGCACCTGGAGCGCCTGGGCGTGAAACTCGACGCCCTCACCCGGGAGCAGGCCGACTACATCGGCGTGCCCGTGGAAGGCCCCTTCAAGCCGGATTCCTATCGTTATTAATTTGGCAGGCGAAGATATAAAAATGCGAGCGGGGAACCCTTTTTCAAGGGGTTCCCCGCTCGCGCTCTCCCTTCCTAAATTTTCACTTGGTAAAGGCAGATCGACGAATTTTTGTGAAGCGGTCCGGCTTGTTACAAGTGAATCACTTCTACCGGAAAAAGTTCAATCGCATCAAACGGAGCGAAGGACCATGCTGACCAGGGCCGCGAGGAGCATGGCCGCGGGGTAGTAGCTGGCGCGGTTGAAGAGGGCCGAAGCGTCGTTGCGCAGCTTGCTGCGGCGCAAGGCGAGGGCGGGCTGGACGCAGAGCCAGGCGCCGAGGACCAATGCGGCCAGAGAGGCTGGAAGGGGAAGATTCAGGGGCGCGACGGCGAACAGCAACACTCCCGTCAACACGGAGCCGCTCAGGCAGCCCAGAGAGAAGCCGCTGGCCTTGGATTCGCCCAGCGCCACGGGAATGGTTTTCGCCCCCTGGTCCCTGTCTTCTTCGATATCGTGCCAGTCTGCGGGGATGTTCTGTCCGCCGATCTCCCACAGGAAGACCCAGGCGAAGAGCAGCGCCATGAACCAGGCCGCGGGCGCCGGGTCCACGGCGAAGACCGCCGCCAGGGGACCCAGCGTTTTCACCACGCCGTTGATCAGGGCGCGCAGGTGGGAAACGGTCAGCAGTTTGCAGTAAATACCTTCCAGCACGACGCCCAGCGTCAGCAACAGCGCGCAGACGGGGTTCAGGCTCCAGGCGCCGGCGAAGGCGGCGGCGCCCCAGAAAATCGCCCACAGAACCGCTTGGGCCAAGGTCATCTTGCCTTGGGCCAACGGGTGGCGGATGAAGATGGCGTCCAGATAACCGGGGGAGGGGCCCTCAACCTCGGATTTTCGCTCCGTCCGGAACCTGGCTTGGTCCACGCGATAATCCACGATGTCGTTGATGGCGTACACCGCGGTGTAACCGGCGAATACGGTGAAAAGGCCCAGGATCATGGTTCCGAAGGAAGGGAATCCGCCCAGCCAAAGCAGCATGGCCAGCACGGGCGTGGCGATGTCCAGCAGGCCGTGGGGCGTACGGGACAGCGCCAAATAAATTTTCCAGCGCCCTAGGGCGAGCGTCGGCTCGGACGTGACTTTCGACATGATTCTCCTGACTCGGCTTGAATGAATTTTCGGGGAGGCCGTTTAACTTGGCTGGGAGTCCTCGGAATGCATGCTTCCCCGAAAAACGTGGTACTGATAGCCGTTGTAGATGAGCAGGATCGGGAACAGGGCTCCGATGACGCCGAGCATGATTTTCAGCATGGGCGCCGGCGAGGCGGCCTCGGCCACGGTCAAGGACGGCGGCGCCATCATGGGGTAGAGGCCCCATGCGAATCCCACGGCCATGATCGCCACCGAGAAGGCGGCCCAGGCGAAGGCTTGTTTGCTGCGCCTTTTGGCTGCGGCGATGAAGAGCAACGCCACGGCGGCGACGGCCAGGGCGAAGCAGGCCAGGGGGCCGGCCGTGAACAGCGCCGTCTTCAGATGCGCCAAGCCGGCGGTGACGGAAATCAGCGCGACGATGGGAATGAAAAACGCCACGCAGGCGGCCGCTCCGATTCTGGCCCAAATCAGCGACGCCGCGCGCAGGAGGCCGGACGTCTTCACGCCGGACCAGCACCCCCCGAGCATGACGTAGGCGCAGGCCACGGTGCAGGCGACCAGGGAGGTGAACGGTGTGAACCAGTCGAAAGCGCCGCCGGTGAACTCTCCGTTGTCCAGCGGAGCGCCTTGCAGCAGGGCTCCCAGCAGGTACCCCTGGGTCAGGGCCGTGGCCAGGCTGCCCAACCCGAACAGCAGGCTGAACAGGGGTTTGTTTTGGGCCTCGGCCCGGTACTCCAGGCTGATCCCGCGCAGCATCAGCGAAAAGAGCATGAGCATGGCCGGAATGTAGAACGCCGCGAGCACGGAGCCGTAGACCATGGGAAACGCTCCGAACAGCACGCCGCCTGCGATCACCAGCCAGGTCTGGTTGGCGTGCCACACGCTTTCGATGGCGTAAATCATCTCCTCCCGGCGTTTTTCGTCGCGCTCCCACAGGCAGATGACGCCTACGCCGAGATCGAAACCGTCCGTGACCAGATACAACACCAGAAGGAGCGCCAGAAACGCAAAGAATATATCCGCCAGCATGATCGCCGCCTTTGTTCAGGTTGATCGCAAGTCGCCGTCGTCGTTCGCTCCAGGCTCGTTCAAGGCTTGTAGAGGGTCACATCCGGCCCCTTTTTCAGGATGCGCAGGGCGAAGCCGCAGAACACCAGCGACAAGACGGTGTAGGCCGCCGCAAAGCCGACGAGGGTCCAGCCCACGGACGCCGTCGGCAGGGTGGAGGCCGCATCCGAGGTGCGGATGAGCCCGTAGGCGACCCACGGCTGGCGGCCGATCTCCCGTGTCATCCATCCCATCTCCACGGCCAAAAATCCCAGCGGGCCGAACGCGATCCAGCCCAGGAGCAGCTTGCGCCCCAAACCCTGGCTCGCATCCGTAAGCTTGCCTTTCCACCAGCCCCAGATCGTGGCCAGGGCCAGAAACACCATGGCGAAGCCGATGCCCACCATCAGCCGGAAGGTGTAGAAGGGCAGCACGATGGGCGGACGGTCCTCCTTGGGGAAATCCTTGAGTCCGGGCACCGTGCCGGTGAAGGTGTGCGTGATGAGCAGGCTCAGGCCGTAGGGGATGTCGATGGAGAAAACGTTGCGTTCGTTTTCCGGGTCGGGCCAGGCGATCATGGACCACGCCGCGCCTTTTCCTGGAGGATTGGTGTTCCAGTGCGACTCGATGGCCGCCACCTTGGCCGGCTGTGTTCTTCCGATGGCCTGCCCCGAAGCGTCGCCGAGGACGGCTTGCAGCGGAGCGACGATCAGGGCGGCCACGGCCATGGCTTTCAGCGACCAGGTGAAGAATTCCGTGTGCTTCTTCTTGAGCACGAACCAGGCGGAAACCCCGCCCACGGCGAAGATTGTCGTTTGCAGACAGGCGAGCCACATGTGTGAGAAACTGTAGACCAAATCCGGGGTGAAGAGCGCCGCCCACCAGTCCGTGACCTGGAATACGCCGTCGACCATGACGCCGCCCGCGGGGGTCTGCATCCAGGAGTTGGCGGCCATGATCCAGAATGCGCTGAGGGAGGAGCCGAAGGCCACCATGCACGTGGCGAAGAAGTGCCACCTCGGTGAAACCTTTTTCCATCCGAAGAACATGATCCACAGGAAGGCGGACTCCAGCATGAAGGCCATGGTCCCCTCGAACCCGAGCAATTGACCGAAGAAGTTGCCCACGGAGCGCGAGAAGGGGCCCCAGTTCGAGCCGAATTGGAACTCCAGCGGGATGCCGCTCACCACGCCGACGGCGAAGGCCAAAACGAAGAATTTCGCCCAGAATTTGTATTGCTGAAGGTAGAGCGGATTGCGTTTTTTCAGCCACATCGCCTCCAGGTACACCAGGAAGACGGCCAGCCCGATGGATATCAGCGGCCAGATGATATGGAACATGGTCGTCAGCGCGAATTGCAGCCGGGAGAGAAAAACGTGATTGCTGAGAAGGTCCATTCCAGTCTCCTTGCCGACTGTTGGAGAAGTGTTCGTGAGGCCTTTCCGGGGGGGGCCTTTTGCAGAAAGGTCTCCCCCGGACCTCTTTCCAACGATTTTTTTACGTTTTGTTCTGTCAGGTTGAACGGCGCACGTCGTACTCCGGTAAAATTTAAGGACGGAGTGCGAGAGATATATCCTTTAAAAATTAAAAAACGGGCTCCCTCGCCTTAACTTTCCTTGATCGCCGCGCCGACCATGCCAAAGCGTGATTCTTTGCTTCGCTCGGACAATCGAAGTCCCGCTTCGGCCAATCCGGCTTTGAACTCCGGCCCGTGGAAGCGGTTTTCCGTGGGGTGGGCCACGAGGCGCTTCATCAGGGCGTTGGCGTACAACGGTGGAAAAATTTCTTCGAACAGGAAAACGCCGCCCGGCCGGAGCACCCGCCCCAATTCCCGCAGTCCGAGCGCCCAGTCCTCCAGGTGATGGACGATGCCGAAGTTTACCGCGGCATCCATGGAGGCGTCGGGCAGTGGAATGTACTGGGCGTCCGCCTGCAAAAGCACAATGCGGGCGCTCTCGCCGTTCAGGCGTTTCGCGGCCCGCCGCAACATGGCCGGGTCGGTGTCCAGGGCGACGATCCGCTTCGGCCGGAATGCCCGCAGCACCATGCGGGCGCCGGCTCCGTTACCGCATCCGATTTCCAAAAAGTCGCCTCCCGGCTTTATGGAATGCATGTTGCGCCACACGGACACTTCCCGCCGTTGCGCTACGCGCCTCAGAAAACTGTTGCACCATAGCCGTTCCGGCCAATTGACGTTCATGCGGATATTCCTTTGAGACGGCGCGGCGGCCGTCCGGCGCCATGGTTACACGATGGTATCCTTGACAAGGGCTGCGCTTGTCAAGCCGAACGCACCGCCCGGTTGCTCTGCGGTTTGCGGCCAGAGAAAATGCGTGCAACTCCAAATGTCAGAAGCGTGACGCCGCATTCCGTGAAACCGGCCGAGGACAATTCGGCGAGGAAGGCGTCGTCGTCCGGGAATGCGAGAACGGAATCCCGCAGATAGGTGTACGCATAATTCGTGCGCGAAATCGCGTTGCCCACCGCCGGGAGCACATGGTGAAAATAGAACCGGTAGAGCGGCCCCAGGATTGGGACGTCGGGCAGGCCGAACTCCATGATGAACAACCTGCCTCCCGGCGTGAGGGCGCGGTGGAATTCCTTCAGCACGAGCTGGCGCTCCTGGATGTTGCGGATGCCGAAAGCCATGGTCGCGGCCTGCACGGACTCGGCGGCCACGGGCAGTTGGCGGCAATCGCCGCAAGCCAGGTCGATCCGGTTGTTTTCGCGGAGGCCTTGCAGCTTGGTCTTTCCCTTGGCGAGCATCGCCGGGGAGAAGTCCACGCCGAGCACTCTGGCCCGGGGCGCGCGCCGGGAAAGCTCCAGGGCGACCTCGGCGGTTCCCGCTGCGGCGTCCAGAATGACTTGCGGATTTTCCGAAGAGGCCATGCGAGCAAGTCTGCGCCGCCATCCCACGTCAATGCGCAGGGATAGAAAACTGTTTTGGAAGTCGTAGGAGGGGGCGATGGCGTCAAACATTTCCCGGACTTGAGAGTCTTTCACGGCGTCCTCGACATGCGAATGATTCAATTCAGCGTTCAATGGTTGTTGTTCGAGACGGCTCTTTATTTTTATAAAAGGAATCCCGCGCATTGCCGGTTCGAGATGCGCCCTGCATTCCTGGCCGCCCGTGAATCCCGCTCGGTTTTCGAGGAAAACCGACGCTGCTTTCGGCGCGCCGGGAGGAATTTGATCGACAGGCCCGCCGAACCGGCCAGCCCTCGCCGGCTGGCGGAGGGGCGTTGCGCCTGCTTCGCCTCGTCTCGCCGCTGGCCCTATTGGTACCGGTTTTTGTCAAAAAAGACCATCATTTTGGATGGTAAGACGAATGGAGTAATCACTGAGCCCGCAGAAGTCCAGCGCGGGGATCTTCACTTGCTTTCGTGAAAGGTTTGCGGCGGTCGAGCATGGCGGGCCTTGCGGCGTGAAAATGGGGAGGGGGCGCAAGAAAAAACGGGGAAGCGTATGCCTCCCCGTTTGGTGCGTCGCATAAATGAAACTAGCGCCCGGAAGGTGGATTGATTTTGCCACCGGAAGTGGCTTCCATGTAAATCTCGTGCGGGTCCAGGATCAGCACCACGGAGCCGTCGCCCATGATGGTGGCGCCGGAAAGCCCGCGCATGTCGAATTCGGACAGGTATGCTCCCAGGGGTTTGATGACGATGTCCTGGCGTTCGAGAAGGCGGTCCACGACGATGCCGAGCCGGCGGTCGTTGTCGTGGATGACCACCACGGGCAGGATGTCTTTCTCGTCCATGCACGTGGGCATCCCGAGCAATTCTGCCAGCTCCACGATTCCCAGCACCTCTCCGCGCAAGGTGACCGCCTTCCGGTTGTTCACGTCCGTGAGCCTCGACGCCTCGATCTTGGTGGTCTCGGACACGGCGTCCAGCGGAATGGCGAAGTTGTCGCCCGCCACCTTGACCATGAGTGCGTCGATGATGGCCAGCGTCAGAGGCAGGGTCAGCGTGAATCTGCTGCCTTTGCCCACTTCCGTGGACACGTTGACGGTGCCCTTGAGATTTTTGATGTTGTTGCGCACGACGTCCATGCCCACGCCGCGGCCGGAGATGTCCGTCACCTTTTCGGCCGAGGAGAATCCGGGAGCGAAGATCAGGTCGATGGCTTCGCGGTCGTCCAGGTTGCGCGCGTCATCCGCTCCGATGACGCCTTTTTTCACGGCCACGTTACGGATTTTTTCGGGATCGATGCCCTTGCCGTCGTCCTCCACCTCGATAGCTACGGAGTTGCCCTTGTGATAGGCGCGCAGCCAAACGTTGCCCACGGGGCTCTTGCCGGCCGCGATGCGCTCTTCCTCGGTTTCCAGGCCGTGGTCCACGGAGTTGCGGATGAGGTGGACCAGCGGGTCGCCGATCTCCTCCACCACGCTCTTGTCCAGTTCGGTTTCCTCGCCTTCGGTGATCAGCTCCACGCGCTTGCCGGACTTGCGGGAGAGGTCCCGCACCAACCGCGGGAAGCGCGAGAACACGGACTGCACCGGCACCATGCGCACCTTCATGATCGTATCCTGCAGATCGTCCGAAATGCGGGTCATGGCGTAGGTGGTTTCGGTGAGCTGTTGCGCCACGTCGGTGATGTCCGAGGCGTCGTCCTCCAGGGCCCGGGCGAGCATGGTGTACCGGTTTCGGTTGATGATCAACTCGCCGATCAGGTTCATGAGGTGGTCAAGCTTTTGGTGGTCCACTCGGATGGTGGACGCCCCTTTGTGCTTCATGTTGACCGCGTCGGCCTGCTGCGCCTGGTCGTTGGCGGCGGCCGGCTTGGGGGCGGACCGCGGCGCCGGCCGGGGCGCAGGGCGCGGCGCG
>JASGMV010000015.1 GCA_030156255.1 Desulfovibrionales bacterium | reverse complement strand
CGGCGTCCCGTTCCTGGCTGTCCAGGTGGCTTCCTCCCCCGTGCGAAAATTCTTCCACCAGCCCGAGGCCGGCGAATCCAAGTGGAGCAGGTAAGCCCCGTCTCTGTCACGTTCCTTACCTTCGACCGGGCACCTATGAAGCTGGCCGTCTGCGATAATCTCGGCAGGACGAAGGCCCGCGGATTCGAGAACCTGGCGGAATTCGGAGGCAGGATCGCTCATTCTGCGACCTCCAGCCTCTTCGACAGGGAGTTCAAGGCAGTCCGAGCAGTGGAGACTCGACGGTGGTTTCTGTCATGCAGCTCGGACTTCGGGCTATGCAACCCACCGTGCAGAGACTCGACTGTTCGTCGCAGAGAAGCGAATGCGCCTGTAGTGTTGACCACTGCATCAGGTACGGGTATGCTACGCCTGTTTCCGACACTCTTTTGTCCTCGAATCGCCGAGTTGGTTGCCGTCCATTGCGCGATTCGAGGACCGTCTTTTTTGGTAGCCATCGGTTCCCCCTACGCAGCCGCTGAGGGATCGATGCGATTGGCTTGCAAATAAGCATCGAGGTCGACTTTCAGATAGCCGATGTTTCGTCCCATTTTGACGTACGGCGGTCCCTGCCTCTTGTAACGCCAATCCTGCAAAGTCTTCGGTGTACGCCGAAGGTAACGGGCTGCATCCGGCTCCGAGTAAATTGGGGATTCCACCTTGGCTGCTCCTTGCTTACTTCTGGGATGGTCCGCAAAAAACGGGTTAGTCCCTTTACAAACAAGGCGTTCCATTCAATGGAACAATTCGTTCCATCGGATGGAACAACTATAACCAAGCATGGAACAGATGAATAAACTCAACAGGTTAAGGACGGCAAAAAAATAAAAAAAGTTGAAAAATGGTGGAAAAGTGGCAGTGGAGGGGAAAAATGGAGCAATTGTGGCCCAAGCATGGAACAGATGAATAAAATCAGGATGGTATGGAAAAACAAAAAGCCCCAAAACGGGGCTTGGCAAAAGTGGAATCTGAAAGGAGGACGGTCAGTTGTGGGCTTCATCGGGTCGGTAGATGCATTCGGCTCCGTAGCGGATTGTTTTTTTTAGATATTTGGCCAACTCTTCATTTTCTTTGGAAATCTTGTCTATTGCTCTGTCTATTGCCCTGCTTACATTTATTCTGGCCTTCTCTGTTTGGTCGCTGAACGTCTTTGATCCCTTGTTATGAGTCGAACCGGATAGGTATTTTTCTAGCTTGTCAATCTCATCCTCCAGTTCCGCACGGCGTTCAAGATCAACACAACTGGACATTTCATATTTTTTATTCGATATTTCTTCGCTAATCGTTCTAATACCTTCTTTATCAAGCACTTCTTGAAAAACTATTTGCGTAGATAGCCCTTCAGAATCCTTGTCTACAGGAACAATTTCTGGAGGAGGATTTACAATAGAATAGAGCGCACAGACAGGAATAGTTTCACCGGGCCTATGCAATAATTCTGAGATATATACATGTCCATTCAGTTTTCCAAATACGTACTCATGCCCGGCATATGTAATATGGCACACTTCATTCTCTATTCGAAACGTACAGACTGCGATACTCTCTTTTTCTGTCTCGCCAGCCTCCTGCTCAACCCCACCTGTCTCAGTGCCGTCAACGCTTACGCAGGCCTCGGGCTCGGGGGCCGCAGTCTCTCCCGTGTCCGGCTTTGGGGTGTCCTGCTGGGGGAAAAGCCACGCCTCGATGGGGGGGAAACCCGCTGGTAAGTTTTCAAAATCAACCGCGACGCAACCTTCCGGCACAATGCGGATTACGTTTTTGGGATTATCCAGCATGTCTTCTGCAATCGTTCTAAATTTCTTCGCGTCGTTAGCTTGATACCACGCCTTCAGCGCACATTTCGCCTGAAGGAATGGATCTTTCATCCCGCGGGCGATCACAGGGCCGTCACGCATTGGCGTCTTGTCTCTATCTATGCCGCCAGCAGCTACATATTCACTCAGACTATGGATGCGAGCGGTACTTCTTTTTCTCTCCTCAATCTCGCGCTCCAACTCTGCATAACGCTCAGGATCATCACAATCAAACAACATGTCTTCGTCATTTGTAATTACACCGTTAAATTCTCCTACAGGAAATTCATCATGCATTTCCTGAGATAAGACATGTTGAGTCGATTTTTCATCAACAGTTATATCATTAACATATTCAATAAAACTGTCATATATCGAAATTACATAATCTAACACTGCATCTTCGCTTAGTGCTGTAAAATTTTCTCTTTCCTCAGCAAGCAATTCATCAAAGTTCTTGTCTACTCCAAACTTGTGTAAGTCTAAATTATATGACTGCTCTGACTCTTTCTTCTGTGCCTCCCTTGTACGCTTTCCCTCTTCCGTCACACCGTACAAGCTTTCTGCAACAGATATTTCTATGAATTCGCATGCTTTCGGAAGAGTGTTAACGTCAACAATCTTTTTATCTGATATCGGATGGATTGCTTTAAGGCGTCCATCCCTAATGCGCTTCAGCAAATCCAACGATTCCCAGTCTTCCCGCTTCATCAGCTTCTCGCCGGAAATGAACTCGCTCGCCATCGCCGAATCCTCCTCAAGGCTCGCCTCAGGTGTGGGAAAATCCCGGCCCGGGCGCTGAGGAGACGCTTTTCGCCGCGGTTCATGAGGCCGCGGCTAGGGCCGGGAAATGTCGTTGCCTAATTGAACCCGAACACTGCGGGACGGACAGCTTCTACTCCCTCCTCGCCGTGTCCCTGTCGATAGAGCTGCTCGCGCTCTTCATTGGTGATGAACTTGACGCGAAAGCCCTCCGGGTCGTCAGCGTCCGCAAGGTCGAGGAGACGGCCCCACAGGATATGCCGCAATGCGAGGATGGCGTCTTCCCGGGCCGCGTCAACGAGAATCTCTGAATCGCCGCGCAGGCTGTAAATCATCCCGCGTCCGGGAATGTCGGGGAACACAAGGCTGACCTGAATCCTCGGCTTGCCCGTGGCCTTGAGCCAAATGTCCTTGATGATGTGTAGGAGGTTACGCATATTGCCCACCTCCTTGCGTCTCAATAGCGGTACGAAGAACCCTTGCCTTCTCAGCGACAAATTTTAAAAAAATCTCCATACCATAAAGAGATTCGTGTTCGTCGCGGAGTTCATACAAATCGATATAGGTAACGAGGTCCAGCATCGCACACAATTGTAAACTTTCGTCGGCGATGTTGATGCGTTTGGGTTCAGACATGGGACGCCTCCCTTTCCAGGGGCAACGCCGCCATAACCGCGTGAGAGACTTCGCCGTCGAATTCCTCGGCTATCGCTTGGGCTTTTTCCGAGAGCAGTTCGAGGAGATCGTCTACGCCCTCCGCCAACTTTTTGTCATTCCTGAGATCAAAAGTCGAAAACGATTCCAAGACATTTAAGAGACCGGCGAGTCTGTAGAGTTCTTTGAGATGCTCGAACATGGCGTCCCGCGCCAGTTCGGACTTGCTTTTGGGGGAGGTTTGCTCAGACATGACGGCCTCCTTCTGTCGCGACGCCCAATAATTGTTTGGCCGCATCCATCGCTTCACTCGCAATGGATTTCAAAAGAAGGTCCGCGCCATGAAGAGCATCGGCGTCGCCCGACAGCATATCGAGGTCCACCCGGGTCACGAACTGCAGCTTCATCGCCGCGTTGTAATAGGAAAGCCTGGGGTTGGGGGTGTCTTGCTCACGCATGGGACACCTCCAGACGGGTTTTGCAACCGCTGATGATGTCCACGGGCTCGTCGGGGAAATGGACGTTCCAGAGGCGGCGCAAGTCTTGAAGCGCCTTGATCGCCAAGTTGGACAGTTCAAGGGTTGATTCGTCCATGGGGGAGAAACCCTGCCTGCCGGAGATGTCGAGCATCTCAAGGAAATCCGCAACCACGGCCACCTTGCCAATTGCGTTGGAAAGATGTTTCTCGATGTCCGGTCTTGGTCGGTCCGGCCGCTTGCCGCTTTCACAACAATTTCGTAATGGTGCCTGAGCCATTTCAACCTCCAGTGTAGGTTGTTCTGGTTAGGCCCGGGGCTGGTGCGGGAACACCTCTCCGGGCCGCTTCTATGCGTCCGCCCACGTCGGGCGGGTTGCTCTCCTCTCGTCGCTACTTGCCGTAATGATACCGGCAAGCCAAGATGACCACCTGACTGTCCTCGACCTTGTAGACGAGTCGGTGTTCGTCATCGATCCGCCGGGACCAACAGCCGGCCAGTTCGTGTTTCAAGGGCTCCGGCTTGCCCCGCCCCTCGAAAGGCGTCTTGGCGGTCTCCTGAATCAGCTCGACGATGCGTCTGGCTTTCCTGGCGTCCGTCTTCATCCACCAAGCCAAGTCTTCAAAGGCGTGGCGGTCAAAGGTCAAGCGCATCTTGGACTTCCTCCCAACTCATGCGCTTCTGTTCGCCCAAGCTGCTCTTCAACCGCTCCCGCATAACCGGGCTGCCCAAGAGATACTCCGTATCACCACGTTCCGGCTCCAGAGCCCGGCATCGCTCCACCATGGACTTCCATTCGTTTACCGGGACAACCACGGAAACGGGTTCGCCCTCTTCATTGACGATGTATTGCACGGGCATGACAGCCTCCTTCTTCGAATTACAGAAACACCTTGTACGACATTATTGCTTCCCACACCTTCTCGTGTCGTTCACACCGACAAGAATCGCCTGGGGTCCACATTCAACGCCTTCCCCAGTTTCCGGGCGTTCTGTTTGCCGATGGGCCGCTTGCCGTTCTCCATCTCGGAGATATGATGTTTCTTGCAATCCACGGCGTCGGCAAGAGCTTGCTGGGTCATCCCCTCCCTGTGCCGTGCGCCGCGCAGCAGCCTTCCCGGTGTGATTTCCCCCAGAACCTCTTCAGGGGTGGCGTTCCTCTCCCTGTCGTCATCGGCAATCGTGTATCCTTGAGACCTCAGAAAAGACATCGTGGCTTCGGCCTCCCCCTCGGGCACACGAATGCAAATGCTCCTCATGCCGTCAGTAGGGGGCTTTTTCGTGTGTTCCAACATATCGCACCTCAATCAGTTGAATTTCGCCCTCGACTTCGCCCCACACAGCCACATATCGAGGCTTCCCTTTATTCAGGTGGCAGTGGAATTCTCCGCTTCGCCCTCGCAGTTTGCCGAAATGGGGCCATTGGGGACAGACGGCCCCGGCAATCCTCAAGTCCGTAACGAGCAACGCCAGAACATCCTGTATCTTCTGCGGAAGACGCCGGGCCTGCCTCCTGGCTTTTGGCGTGAACTCCACTATCCACATATCAAGAGTTCCCTTTTTTTGGTACCATGTCAACCCTCGCCTTTTGCTCCGCTCCAGCTGACTACCTTCTTCGTCCTTTGCTCCCGACCTTGATCCAAGGCAGAAAACAAGGTCCCGGCCACGTCCGCCCCATGCCTCAAGGCGTCGTCCCGAAGGTGGGCGTAGCGTTGCGTCATGGCCGCGCTCTTGTGCGTCAAAAGCTTTTGAAGCGTGTACATGTCCACTTGGCCCGAACTGGCCAGCATGGACGCGAAGACGTGGCGCAGGCCGTGCAGAGGGCGGAAGTCTTTGGGCAGGCAGGCCCGGTCGCGGATGCGATTGACCACCTTTCGGATGTCCACGCGCTGGCCGCCGCCGCGGCCGGGGAATACATAGGGGCTGTCCGTGCGCTCGTGGCGCTTGAGCAGGCCCCGGGCCGCGTCGTTCAGGGGGATTCTCTGCTCACGGCCGCCTTTGGGCTCCACTAGGCGAATAAAGCCGCGCTCGAAGTCGATGTGATCCCATTGGAGCCGGAACAACTCGCCGCGCCTCATGCCCGTGAAAAGGGCCATCCGCATGAGGTCGGCTACTTGCTGGTTCGGATCGTCGTCCATGGCCTTGAGCAGGCGGGTCAATTCTTCCGGCGTCAAGTCTTCCGTCTTGAGATTGTCCACCTTTGGCATTTGGAAATACAGCCGCGACGGGTCCGGGGCAGGGCAGAGCCCTGTGCGTACTCCAAAGCGTATGATCCGCTTAAGCAAGACGAGGGTATGCTTGACCGTGGCCGGGGCCAGCCCTTGCTTTGTCAGGCGGTGGCGGAGACGGTCTACGTCCAGGGTTACGAGTTCTGTGGGGAGCTTATCAGCGAATGGTTTTTCCAGGTAGCGGCCCCAGCGGCAAATATCGTCCTTGAAGCTTTTGTTGGAGGACTTGGCTTCCTTGAAAGCCTCCCAAAGGCGGGCCATCGTCATGCGGTTTCGCTCCGCCGCTTCTTCCTCTCGTCGCTGCTGGTTGGACTTCTTTGCTCCCTCGATTCTGGCGGCTCTCTCGTTCGCGGCCCTGGCCGGGGTCGTGCCTGAAGACTTCCATCCCACCCGTTCTTCAATCTGGCTCGCTCCAGGAGCAGGACGATACCGGACGTAGTAGGCCACGTCCTCTTTCCCCGTGGCGGGGTTCTGCGCGTGGTGCTCCGTCACACCGACGTATTTGGTCTTGCTCCTCTTCGCCATGGAGACCTCCTTGTCGGGGTGAGGGGATAGGGGGCCGTCCCCTCAGCCATCCCCTCAGGTGAGACCAAAATACGCCGAACAAGACAGAAGTCAACAGGAACGACCTTTTTAAAAAAAGCCTTGTTTCAATGAGATATGAGTACAAAACCGAAAAAGACAGAAGTTGACAGAAAGGCAGCCTCTCGGCCTTCTAAGCCGACGGCCCCGGGTTCGAATCCTGGCTGGCGCACCATAAGAATGACAGGGAGTTGGGTGAAGAACCTGGCTCCCTTTTTTGTTGGGCTCCAACGTTTTTTTCAGCCGTAGTTACAACCTTCCGGGCAGGTTGGGTGTTTCTCCTGGCTGGCTCCCCTGACAAAAGTTTTGAGGAAAGGGGATGGGGGCCGGTCGCACAAAACCACTTTTGCAAAAGAGGTTTTCCCCTTCCTCCAGCTCTTATCAAACAACCGTCGTCACTCCGGCGCGCCGTTCCAGCGGGTGAAGAGGTTGTTGTCGACGCCTAGGCTGTCCATGATGCGTCCCGTCATGAAGGAGACCAAGTCGTCGATCGTTTGGGGGCGGTGGTAGAAGCCGGGGCAGGCCGGAACGATGCCCACGCCGAGGCGGGCGAGTTTCAGCATGTTCTCCAGGTGGACGGCGTTCAGCGGCGTCTCGCGCACGGCGAGGACGAGATTCTTGCGCTCCTTCAGCATGACGTCCGCCGCGCGGCAAAGGAGGTTGTTCGCGAGGCCCGAGGCGATGGCCCCCAGGGTGCGCATGCTGCACGGAGCGATCGCCATGGCGTCCGCCCGGAAAGAGCCGCTGGCGATGGGAGCCGTGATGTCCTCCACAGGATACAGGGCGTGCGCCAGCGGGCGAACATCGCTTTCGCCCGCCCCGCACTCAAGCTCCAGCACTTTCCAACCGTACTCGCTGACGGTGGCGTGGACCTCGTGCCCTAGGGCCGTCAGCTCCTTCAGTAATTGCAGACCGTAGACGGCGCCGCTGGCGCCTGTGATCCCGACGATTATTCGCATGCATCCCTCACGGAGGCGCCGGATGCATCCGCGGTCCGCCGCGTGAGGAGCGACTGTTTTTTCATGATCCGGCCTATCTCCAAGCTTTTTTTGACAAATTGATACGCACACTTGTCGTAACGAAGCGGCGTCGCCGCGGCACGCCGCATGCGCCGCCCGGAAGAATCGAGTTCGCCGCCGCCGGCGAGCTGCTCGATAAAGGCGGCCCCGCTCTTGCGTCCATGCTGGCGGACGAGGACATTCTATGTCGGCCGGGGTGCGTATGTCCACATCGTCGCCCGCGACGAAGCGCGCCGCTTGAGGCTGTCGGCTCCGGCTGCGAGTTCTCCGCAGGTGTTACGCATTGCGCCGTGCAGTCTTTCTCTGCCGCCGCGGCTCCTCTTTACGCTGTCCTGCTAGAGCGTTTGGTTTTGTACAACAATGGCTGCCGGCGTGGATGCAACCTTGGGAAAATACTTGACACAACCTCGAATTGGTGAGCAACTTTCCCCGCGAAGTCTTGACGTTCGATCAAATGGACGGAACAGATTGACTCCGCTGAGACGCTTCCCCCTTTTCCTTGGCGAACAAGAGATTGACTCAAGGAATTGTGCAGTATCCGGCTCCAGAGGAGCTGGCGAGAGATGGCTCGTTCGTGTCAATATATAAAGATGGTACTGCAGAAAAAAAGACGGCTCGGCGTTTGCTAGGCTTTGTTCATTGAGGCGACGCCATCCCATCTTTCGGCAACTTAACACGTTGGAGGATCCCGTGGCTCGATGGATAGCTGTTCTGATGGTCTTGATGTTTTCGGCGCTCGCAGCCGTTCCCGCCATGGCGACCGACCTGCCGCGGGTCATGATCGTGGGAGATGACGCGGACCACGACACCATTCCCAGAAATTCGCGCGTGTTCGACCGGGTCCTGAACGCCATATCCAACGAACTGTTGAACGAGGGGTTCGAGGTCAAGGACGAAACCGCCTTGTCCAGTGAGACGCACATCCAGGGCCGGTCCCGGCGCACCGACGCCGAGCTGGTTCAAATAGCCAAAGACCTGGGCATCGATGTGCTGGTCATTTTTTCGATCTACCCCAACGTGAAGAAGAACCAAAACTCCGTTCGGGCGACGGCCCGCGTTGAAGGCCGGCTGCTTTCCGTCTACGACGGCTCCCGGATGGGCAACTTCGAAGCCGAACCCCAGGCCTATCAGCCGGTGGACAAGCCCTACGCCCGCAACGATATCCTTGAGGCCGTGGGCCGCATGTCCAAAATTCTCGGCCAGGACGTGGGGCAGGTGCTGGCGCAGCGTTTGAGCAATTACGTGGACCAGGAAGGCGGACGGCTGCAGGAGTGGACCCTGATCTTCGACGGGTTCTCGGCCGACGAGATGGCCGCCGTGGAGGACTATCTGGTGATCTTCTCCGGCTACGACTCTCACCGGCCCAAGCCCAACGCCCTGAACACCAGCTCCCACCACGAGTACCTGTACCGGTCCGCCATCGATTCCGCCAAGCTTCAGAGTAATCTGAACAAGATGCTGAACAAGATGAACATTAAAGGCAGAATCTACATCTCCGGGTTGGAGGTCAAGGTCGTGCAGCAGAACGGCGTCCGGCAGCGTCGGGTGCAAAAGCAAAGCGAATGGTAGCCATGACCGGCGCGCCGAAACATTGGAGTCTGATCGCGGCTGTCCTGGCCTTGCTGCTCGGGATATCCCCGTGGGCCATGGCCGCCAACGTCCAGACCACCGGCTATGGCGTCGACCAGGATCAGGCCGTGGCTTCGGCTTTGCGCGCTGCGGTGGAGGCGGGGGTCGGCGTCAGCGTCAACTCCCGTACGCTGGTTGAAAACTTCGAAGTCATCAAAGATGAAATCGTCTCCCACGCTCAGGGGTACGTCACATCCTACAAAATTATCTCCTCGCAAAAGGACGCCTCCGGCGGGGTCGTCGTGACCATCGACGCCGAGGTTGACGCGGGGCTTATCAAGGATCACGCGCAGGTTCTCGACATCCTGATGAAAATGGCCGGGCATCCTCGGGTTCTCATCTTCGGGGTCGACGAAGACCTGAATTCCGCGCCGGTGGCGACGGAGCAGTTCGCTCCTTTGCTCAAGGCCGTGACGGACGTTTTTCGGGATCAGTTCCGTTTCGAGGTGGTGGATTGGCGAACGGTCGCGGCCAAGCGGTCCGGTTTGCCGGGGGTGCCGACCCGCGAGGCCGTGGCGAAAAACAATTCGCTGGTCAAGGCGGACTACTACGTTACGGTGTCCCTGGACCTGGGGCGCGAAGCCCCGAAACGGGAGCTGGCGTTGACGCTGACGGGCGTGCGCACCTCGGACAACTACCAGGTGGGCAAGGTCGTGCGTCCCGCCGGGAACATCGAACCCGGCAAGGCCAAACCCAAAAAGCTGAACGCCATGGCCGTGGACAAGGCGATGGAGTCGGTTTTTCCCGCCGCCGTCGATTTGGCCAAGGCCATGGTCGAGGACATCCAGTCCGAGGTCGAGGCCGGCAACGGGTTCCGGTACACTTTGGGATTTTATGATTTCCCGGACCAGGAGGCCATTCTTCAGGAGCTTGCCGGACTGCACGGTTACGTTCGCCATCAGGTGGACAAGATGGACAAACGCAATCTGGCGATCTCTTACTGGTCGAATATGAGGTCCGATGAACTGGACCGCGAAATCGAAGGATTCCTGCAGAAGAGGCAATACCAGTACCAGCACAAGCAGGATGGGCGGGTTTTAAAGTACAAATGGGAGCACCCGGACGGGTTCTAACCGACCGTTGAAAACTCAATCGACCGCGACCGTTCAAAAATGCTGAGATGCGAGAAAGTGAGAAAATCCAGGACGCAGTGTATGGCGTATACATGAGCGACCTGGATTTTTTCGTTGGCGAAGCGGAGGCCGTTTTTCAACGGCTTGTTGACCGCACCGAGCGGAAGTGTCCCGGGAGACGTAGATGAAACAATCACCGTATCGAATCGGGCTGGCGCTTTTCGTCTGCCTGCTGATGTTCGGATGCGCCCTGAAGCGGCCCCAGCCGAATGCGGAAGTGCGCTTCGACGTTCCATCCAAACTTTCCATCATCAAAAAAGGGGCGGACGTCCGTTTGCTGGCGTCCAAGGACTCCAATCGCCAAACGCCGGGGTTCAGCAAGGAGTTGGCGGACCAGTTGAACGAGGCCGGATACTTCAAGGTCGACCACGCTCCGAATCCCCAATACGTCATGGCCGTCAATACCTATTGGGCGTCCCGGTGCGACGACTCCAGGCAATCTTCGTACAATTTGAAGTACGTCAAAAAGTCCGTGATCCACGACAACGGGAGCGGTTACGAGTTCGTGGACAAGGAGTCGGCGGCCTCCTTTACCTGTGCGTTGACCGGGACGGTGTCGATCTACGAAGTGGCCGACATGCGGCCGTTGGTTTACTTCAACGTCGCCGCCGTGGACACGCAATGGGCCAGGCGGCACGGGACCAAGGCTCCCAAGGCGCCGTGCGATCCCAAAGGCGCGCGCCAGAAGTTGATGTCCCAGATCGTGGCCAACATTCGCAACTTGCTGGCCCGTGAACAGCGGAAAATCGGCGTGATCATTCCGTCCGGCGGCGACGCCGAAGTCAAGCGCCTGATTTTCGCCGGCAAGCATAAGCAAGCCGCCAAGCGGTTGAAAACGCTGCTGCCGCCTGCGAGTCTCGCCGAGTTGACTCCCGAACTTTACGAGAAGTGGAATCAACAGGCCGAGGCGGAGGAACGTCCCGGCCGCGACATGGGAGAGGATCTGGCAAATTTTTATCTCCTGTTGATGACGCAGGAGGCTCGGGGCGTATCCGCCGAAAGCATCCGTGAAATTCACGACGGGTATGCGCAGCTTGTGATGCTGGGGAGCGCTACGGACCTCATCAACGCAAGCGCCGACTCGTTGTCCCGGGTGGAGGAAAGCGCGAAACGTCTGGGCGTCCCTCTCTAGTGTCGCGTTCGGCCGCGCAACGCCAAGAACTGATGCGACGCGACGCGGAAGGCGGCGTGCGTTCAACTGAAATTCACGTTTTCCCCGCTGAACGATCTCAAACGAAATGAACGGATTATACATTTCGCGGATACCGCACGGGGTTCTCGCCAAGAAAGCTTTGTCAAGGAGACGCCATATGCAAACTTTCCGCCGAGGATATCGGCTCGCCCTACTTCTTGCAGCCTTGGCCATGCTCTGCGCGGCAGGTTGCGCGCCAAAAAAGCGCGCCGTCTACGCAGACTACGTTCTGCCCCCCAATGCGGTGACGGACATCTCCTCGATCGAGAATCTGGACATCGCCCCGCCGCAGATCGATCTGTCCTGCAATTACAAGTCGAAGCGAAGCGTCCAGAACGTACTCGCCAACGCCGTGGAAGAGAGCTTTGAGGATCAATTGTACGCCAACGGGTTCATCAAGGCCCGGGATGACATTTACGACGACGCCCAGGGATTGGCGCAGGTTCGCAAGGAGCTGCGGGCCTCCAGGCACGGCTATGACGTGAAAAGCGCCCGCGCCATGAGAACGGCCAAGCTGATCACAGCGGCCAAGGTGAATCTCAAGCGCACCAAGGGCGTCGACGTCGTCCAAACCCAGCTCGTAACGCAGCCGTATACGATCAAGACCAATAAGAACGGCGTCCCGGTTTCCTTCCCGGACCCGGACCGCAGACGAGTGAAAATCGTCACCAGCAACGTTCCTTTCATTTGGGTCGAAGCCAAAGGAAGTTTGCGGGTTGCCTTGCAGGATGCGCATGGAAAAAACGTCTACTCCAAGGTGTTCGACGACTTGTCCTATGAACGGAAAGCGGGCGGGAACGCGCAACCCGGGGCGGAGCCGACCTTGTTCGAGATCGCCCATGAACTGTTCGGCGGCGCCGTCGATCAGGTGGTGAAGGATATTTCGCCTCACAAGGAGTCCCACGTCCTGCACGTCAATGAAAAGGGCGACGCAACCGCGGTCGCCTTGATGAAGGCTACGGCGTTTTCCGAAGCGTACAACCGGCTGGATTCGGTGATTACGGCGCATGAGAAGCAATACGAGGCCGAGGCGGCTGAAATCAACAAGGACTATGATGCGCAAATGGCCGCGGCCGAGACGGACGAAGCCCTTGCGAAGCTGGAGGAGGAAAAGAAGGCGGAGTTGCTCGACGCATCGCGCTTTCTTTCTCCTGATTATGAAAACATGGCGATCGTCACCGAAATCATGGGGGACGTCTCCACCGCGCTCGATTTGTACGGGCAGGCTGTCGAAGCCGATCCGGCAAACACCTCGGCCAAGCAGTCTTTGGAGCGCGCCAGGCTGTTCATAGAAGCCTCGCAGCAGGTCAACATCGACAAAAAAGCGCGTCAATACGATGAAAAACTGTACAAGGAGCGCTAGAATGAAAAGAGCGCTTATCCTCCTTTGCGCTGTTCTGGTCGTCATGCTGTCCTCGGGCTGCGTGCAGAAAGTCAAGATCAAAATGCTGCAGCCTGGCGAACTGAAGCTGAGCGGGGTCAGCAAGATCGCCTTGCTGTCTTTCAACTCCATCAAACCGGACGTCGCGATGGGCTCCTTCGCCGCCGACCGAAGGACTTGCGAGCTTGCGCGCCAGACCGTGGCCGACGTGCTCTCCAGTGAGCCCCACTACCAACTCGTGGACCTGGACGTGGAGCGCAGCATCGCGCGCATCAATTCGGCCGCCAGGCCCGAAAGCCGACTCGACGCCGTATTGTACGGCCGGGTCTGGTGGCAGGTCTCGGACGAGAACAAAAATTTCGAACCGGCCAAAATAAACCTCCGGGCGTGGACCGTGCGCAAGTACGTCTGCGGCCACACCGACGGCAAACCCGTCTACTGCACGGCGGAACTGACCACCAAGCGCTGGGACGAATTCTACCAGTCCAAATACCGGGCCGTGACGGCGTCGCTGATGCTGGGCTTGTCCCTGTACCGCGTCGATAAAAACGGGCGCGTGGCCAAAGTCGCGCATACCTTCGTGATCGCCAAGCGGCCGGCGATGATGTTCAACGGCGAGTATTCGAAGACGCTTGAGCTGTTGAACGTGAAAGCCGGAACCGACCGCACCTCGATCCTCAAAGGGGAGGACGTCGAGGCGTCCGGCGCCGAGCCCGACTCGGAGCAGAACGGCGTTGGCGCAAGCGTCACGCAGGGTTCCGCTGATTTGGCCCAATCAACTGCGCAAGGCCCTGTTCCGTTGCAGCTTGTGGGTGGGGTGATCGCGCTCACGGGCGGGATCATCGGCGCCGCCGCTTCGACGGTCGAAGCAGTGGGCGACATCGGTAACGCCGAAGCCGACGAACCCGCGACGAGCGGCAAATCCCAGCTGGAGAAAGGTGTTGTCCGGAATGAAGACAGCGTCCCCCCGGAGCTCGCCGCCGAGGACGAACTGCTGTCCAGCGTGGCGAACAGGCTCAAGGCGATGATCCAGCCGCATTCCGTGGATTTCGACGTGGTCGTGGCCGGGCAGGACAAAAAGACCAAAACCTTGTTGATAACCGAAGCCTACGCGGGGGCGGCGAAGTATCTTTCGACCAAGATCATGGGAGGATACAGGGACCTGGCCGCCGAGATGATGGACACCATGGACTTCGAGGGCGCGGCCCGGCAGGTGGTGCTGCGCGACCTGAAGAAGGATCATGACGCGGACCAGGCGGACAAGGCGCCGGAAGCGCGCACCCCTTTTGTTCCTCCTGCGGATGAAGATCTGGCCCGGATGGCCAGGAATCATTTGTCGGGTTGCACCAAGGATATGTACAACCTTGGCCTTTCATTGGAAGGGACGGGAGATTTCGAGAGGGCGCTGGAGCTGTACCGGTACGCTTTCTACAACTTCGCCTCCTCGGATCAGGATATGGCCGACGGACTCGGCCGATGTCTGCTGGCCCTGGACCTCTCGGATCGCGTCGTCGAGAGCGAGGGGGCGTTGGACGCGGCCAAGGACCACACCAAGTTGAAATAGTCTGCAAGGAGAACGTTCCCGATGCGAGCTGCAAATTTCTTTCGTCAACGTCGCTTCCGGTTTTTTGCGTGCAGTCTGCTCGCGGTCGCGGCGCTGGTCCTGTTCGCCCTGCCGGTTCAGGCGCACGAGGAAGTCGGCGCCACGGTGACCGTGTCCGCCGCCAGCCGTTTTCAGGCCAAAAAGCTGGCGGAAAGCAAGGCCGCGGAGCAGGCCGTGATCAATTACATCGATCGCGTCAGCCCCGGCGCCGACGCGTCCTGCGTGGAGCGAATGGCCTCCGACAGCGCATCGCTGGTCAAACGGATGACCATGCAGAACTTGTCCTTCGCCAACGGAGAGGCCAAGGCCTCGTTTCGCGTCCAAATCGACGACTCGCTCATCAACCGGCGGTTGGAGGAGCTCGGTTGCGGGGCCCAGTCCGGAAAGGCCTCGGTGACCATCGTCATCATGGAGGAGCCTCCCACCATCGCGAACATTTCCATGATCCTCGACGCTGAGGACGCGGACGGCGTGCGCAAGCTGAGGGGACTGGGGCCCTTCGTGGTCTTTTACACCTCGTTTCAGCGGGCCATCCGGGACGCCGTCATCGCCCAGGCCAACAAGGAAGGGCTGCAGTTGACCCGGCTGGATACGACCCAGGGCATGGAGTCCTACAAAGTCTCGGGAGACGACCCTCTGGTGGGGGTCTATTTCGACGCTGCAACCGAATCCTTCGTCATCAACCGCAAGCTTGTCGCCGCCGTGCGCAACAGGTTCGCCTCCAAGAACGCGATTATCCTGTATTACCGCATCGATTCGCTGTACTTCGATCAGGTGGAGCGCCTTTTGAAGGCCGCCATCTCCATTTCTTTGCAGGACTTGGTGTCGGGAGAAACCAAGTCGGTGGGAAGCCAGGAGTTCGCCGTGACGGTCCCGCCGAAGCAGCCGTCCGTGGCGATCCGCGACGGCTTGCGCGAGGTGGCGGCGAACGCTGCGTCGTTGTTGATGAACGACGCGAAAAAGGAGGCCCGCCGCATGTCCTCCATGGCCCAGGCCCGGGCCGAAAAGCAGGACGCAACCCCCGGCGTCGTGACGCTGGCTTTGGATTCCAAGCGCACTCTGTACAAAATCAAACAGGCCATGTCGTCCAGTATGGTGCAGCATGCTGAAATCCAGGGGAATTCGCTGGTGTTTCAGCTTGCTCCCGGCGCATCCCTGGAGGACTTCGTTTTCGGCGAGCTGTATGGCGTCCTGGAGGCCCAGGGGCTGAGCATTCCGGAAAAGAATGTGAAGTTTCAGGGCAAGGACGTGTATATTTCGCAATAGGGCGATTTAATGCGGTAGTTTTCCGGGGGAGGAACTTTTTGAAAAAAGTTCCTCCCCAGGGGCCCCTCTTCAAAAATTTTTATATGTCGAGCCATTCAGATTCCATCAAACGAAGGTTGCTTTAAAACGCTTCTTCGACGCTCCTTTCCGGCTGCGAAGCAACGTCAACGGCGGCGGGGAAGTTTTGGGAATCGACGATGTTCAGGTCGTCGCCAACCCATTGGGCCGAGGCGTTTGGATAATAGCGCTGCAGGAAGGCCTGTCCCTTGGCCGGCCCCATGATGAAAAGCGTCGTGGCGAGGGCGTCCGCTTGCTCCGCGTTGTCCGCGACAACGGTCACGCCGATGCTTTGCCCCGCCGAGTGCATGGTCCGCGGGTCGATGATGTGGTGGCGGCGCTCCAGGCTCTGGCCCTGCTCCACCATGACGAACCGCTGATAGTCCCCGGAGCCGCAGACTCCTTTCTCCCGGACGGTGATGGCGCCGAGGATCCCCGATCCCCTGGGATTGCGGATGCCGACCCGCCAGTCCCTGTCGCCGAAGCAGTAGAAGTCTCCGCCGGCCTCCACCACGCCGGCCTTCACGCCAAGCTCCCGCAAGGCGGCCACGGCGGCGTCGATGATCGCTCCTTTGGCGATCCCGCCCAGGTCGAGGGCCATGCCTTTCTTCTCCAGCCGGACGCCGCCGGTCGCCGGCTGCAGGCGCACCAGCCGGTAGTCCACGAACTCTCTATCCTTCCGGGCGATTTGGTCGTCCAACGCGAAATAAATCGGCGAGGTGGTCAACGCGCCGATGGTCGGATCGAACACGCCGCCCGTCTTGGCGCTGAAATCGAGCGAGCGCTGCAGCAGTTCGAAGGCCAGAGGCGACGGGCGAACAGAGCGCACGCCCGCATTTTGATTGATCTTGGCGATGGAGCCTTGGGGATTGCGGTAGTCCAGATCCTTTTGCAGTTCGCGGATCAACGACATGGCGCTGTCCGCAGCGTCTTTCGCCTTGATTTCATTGGGCGCTTCGATGGTCAGCTTGATGAGGGTCCCCATGGCGACGCCCGCGAAGCGATGGAGGGAGCCGCCGCCTCGGTTCTGATGGCCTGCGATGGTCGTGGTCGCGGCCATGACGGCCAGGAGCAGGACGCCCGTGCAGGCGGACAGCCAGAAATAGGCGGCTCCCCAACCGGGGATGCGCTTGAGGCCCGAAAACAGAATCGGCAGGCACAGCGCGACGCCGCCGATGGCTGCCAGCTCCAAGGCGGAGCCGACGTTGTGTCCCCAGGCTGCCGCTGCGCCGCCCAGCATGGGGCCGACAAGCAATCCCACGGCCACGGTCGCCTGGGCTGCTCCGAAAGTTCCACCCTTGCTGGGGGAGAGGCGGGCGGCCAGCACCATGGAGGGGGGAGCGGAAATGGACGCGCCCAACCCGATGGCGCAGCCGGCTGCAACGAACTGCCAGCTTTCCCGGCAGAGTCCGAGCGCAAACAGAGCGACCGAACTCAGGAGAATGCCCACGCCCGTCAGCAGGCGTTCGTTTTTGCCGGCCAGCAGTTTGCCGAAAACCGGCAGTCCCACGCAGGATGTCAGGCTCGCCGCAGAGAAGACCAGGGCCAATTTCAGCCCGTTGAAGGCCAGGGTCTGGGCCAGCAGGATCGGGTAGAAAGCCGTCACCGTTCCGATGCCCAGAGCGCGGCCGCCGATGGCCAGCAGTAGGGCTCCGAGGTCTTTCCGGGGGGCTGTCGGCCGGGAAGGGGCGTCGGCGGACGCTGGAGCCGATGTTGTCTTCACGGGGGGAATCAACAGAATCGTAGCGGCGGACAGCAACATGCAGCCGCACAACCCCCAGACCACAGGCTGGATTTCCCGACTCCAATACAAGAGGCCGCCGAGAAGCGGCCCCAGGAAAACGGCGATGTTGAAGGCGGCGCTGTTGAGGCCGAACCATTGGGAGCGTCGGGCGTCCGGCAGGCTGGAGGCCAGGGCGGCCAGGGCCGCGGGGCGCATCAGCCCTCCGGCCAAGCCCAGAGCCATTTGGACGGCGTACAGCACGGGCAAGGTCGGAGCGAGCAGGTAGGCCAATGGAGCGGCGACGCCGATGAGGGCCGAGGCGAGCATGGGCCGGCGCGGCCCCGACTTGTCCGACCAGAGGCCGGATACGGGCGAGGCTGCGAGCTTGGCTGCGAAATACAAGGCGAAGACCGAGCCGATCCACGCGCCGCTGATGCGGTCGTCCAGGCTGAGCAGGGGAAGAATGAAGGAAAACAACCCGATCCCGAGGGCGGAAACGAAGCCGGCCGCGATGATGGCTTTGGGAGCGCGATCGGAGCTGGAGGCGAGCGACTGCGCCGAGTCGGTCGCGCTGGAGGCGCGATTCATGAGGGAAGCCTTTCGGGCCGGGGATGGAGTGTCAAATTCATGGGCGCTCTGTCTCATGCATGCAACCGGCGCTTCTGGCGGCGCATGCCTCGCAACGTTCGAGAGCGCCGTCCGGGGCGGCGCTCAAACGTTTGGCGATGGATTTTTCGGCCAACCGGAGCATTGTCCAATTTTTCATCCCGGAGCGCAACAAGAAGGGGGAATCCTTAGACCAGGGCGCGCGGTTCGGAGCCGGAAGAAGTCGAATTCCGTTCGGATACCCGCGGGCGACTCGGTGCGGCTTCGTCGGCGTCGACGGAAGGTCGGCGTCCATTCAAGGGGGACGGCGTTCGTCGCATGGTGTGGAATGTCTCTGGCGGTTCCGCTGCGAGCCTGCGCCGGGGGGGATTGAGGCGGCTTTATGCCGGTCATCTTTGCGAGCGGCCCAGGCGGAGGCGGAGGGTTTGTTCGTCTTGAGGCGAACAAACCCTCCGTGCGCGCGCCACTGCGGCTTGCGGGGTGAGTTGGCGCTACGCCCTCCTATGTGGGGATGAAACTATCCGTTATTGGGCCGCATGCTCCTGAAGGGGCAGTTGCGCCTCCATGTCCTGGTCGTAGCAGACGGTGCCGCAACGCAGGCAGCGGTCGGCTTCGGCCAGAGCTTGTTCTTCCGTCAACGCGCCTTCCACCTCGTTGAAGGTGCAGGTGCGCTCGTCGCCATGGCAAAGGTGCGGCATGACGGCGCGATCTTTGTGTTGGACGTTGTCGATTTCCTTGAACAACGAGAGGGGGTTCATTCCCTTCTGGGCATTCTTGGAAACCGGAATTTGGCCTTCGGTCAGATAGTAGTGCATGGACCGGGCGGCTTTTCTGCCGTCGCCGATGGCCGAGATGACCAGGTCCGGCCCGGTGTACACGTCGCCGGCGGTGAACACGCCGGGAACGGCCGTTTCGAAGGTGTTCTCATCGGCGACGATGGTCTGCCATTTGGTGGTTTCCAGAGGGCAGCTGTCGGAGTCGTCATACAGGCAGGCCAAGTCAGGCCGCTGGCCGATGGCCGCGATGATCAGGTCGGCCTCCATGGTCGACTCGGAGCCTTCCTTCTTGATCGGCCGACGCCGTCCCGACTCGTCGGGTTCGCCCAGCTCCATCTCGAAGTACTCCAGAGCCACGGCCCTGCCGTTTTCATCGCCGATAACGCGAGCCGGCGCGGCCAGGAATTTGAGGTTCACGCCCTCTTCCTCGGCGCCGACGATTTCCTCGGGGTTGGCCGGCATTTCCTTGCGCGTGCGGCGGTACATGAGGGTGACGTCCGCTCCCAGGCGCACGCTGGTGCGGGCCGCGTCGATAGCGGTGTTGCCGCCTCCGACCACGATGACGCGCTTGCCGACGTCCGGGCCCTGGCCCAGCGCGTGGGCCGTGAGGAACTCGATGCCGCCCATCACGCCGTCCAGGTCTTCGCCTTCGGTGTACATGCCGCTGGCCGTCCAGGCGCCGAGACCGAGGAAGATGGCCTCGAAGCCCTGCTCCCGGAGGGAGTCGATGGTGACGTCCACACCGAATTTGGTGTTCAAATGGACGTCCACGCCGAGGTCGAGAATGCCCTGGATTTCCCAGTCGAGGTCGGCCTTGGGCAGCCGGTATTCAGGGATGCCGTAACGAAGCTGTCCGCCGAGGGCGGGCATGGCTTCGAAGATCGTCGGACTGTGGCCCAGCCTGCGCAGGAAGTAGGCGCAGGAGAGGCCGGCCGGGCCGCCGCCGATGATGGCCGCTTTTTTGCCCGTGTCCGCGGCGCAGGGAATGGGCAGGTGTTTGCCCGAATTCAGTTCCCGGTCGGCCACGAACCTCTTGAGCATGTTGATGCCCACGGAGTCGTCGACGTACTGCCGGCGGCAGGCGGTTTCGCAAGGACGGGGGCAGACCCGGCCGCAAGTGACCAGCAGAGGGTTGCGCTCCTTGATGGTCATCACCGCGCCGTCGTAGTCGCCGGCCTTGATTTGTTCGATGTATCTGGGAATGTTGATCTGGCCGGGGCATTTCTGCCGGCAGGGCGCCAGGCAGTCGTTGACCTCGTTCAGATGCAGCAGCCTGCTGCTCATGCCCGCCACGTGGATGACGCCGCGGGGGCAGGTGTCCACGCACTTGCCGCAGGCTTTGCAGGCTTCGGGGTCGATGATCGGCAGATTGTCCGGCCCCATCTGGATGGCTTGGAACGGGCAGGCCCGCACGCACGAGCCGAGGCCCAGACAGCCGTCGGGGCAGTATTTGGAGCCGCCGTACAGTTGGTGCGCGGCGACGCAGTCCAGGGCGCCCTCGTAGTAGAACAGGTCCGCGGCGCGGGAGCCGCCCGAGCAGTCGCGAATGGCGAGTTCGGGCTCGCGTTCGATGACCTCTTGGCCCATGATGCCGGCGATGACCAGTTTGGCCTCGGCGTCGGCGACGATGCAGATCGAGGCCGGGGCCTTGCCGGCCACGATGGCCGCCGCGGCGCCCGAACATCCAGGATAACCGCAGCCGCCGCAGTTCGCGCCGGGCAGGCCGTCTTCGATGAGGGCGATCCGCGGGTCCTCTTTGACGTACAGCAGCTTGGAGGCCACGGCCAGAATGGCCGCCGCGGCCAAGCCGATGCCGAATAGCGTCAGTCCCGATGTGAGGATCATGATAATGTCTCTGCTTTTTTATATGTTAAATCATGCCCTTGAAGGCGAAAAACGCCAGGGACATCAAGCCGGCCATCACCAGGCCGATGGGCGTGCCGCGCATGGCGATGGGCAGGCGCCGCACGGCCAGGCGTTCGCGAATGCCGGCCAGCAGCACCAGGGCGAGCATGAAGCCCAGGCCCGAGGCGAAGGAGAACAGGATGGTCGTCTTCAGGTCGAGCTCTTCGCGCTGGCAGATCAGGGCGATACCCATGACTGCACAGTTGGTCGTGATGAGCGGCAGGAAGATGCCCAGGGATTTGTACAAAGGCGGGACCATCTTTTTAAGAAACATCTCCACGAACTGCACCAGCGAGGCGATGACCAGGATGAAGGCCAGGGTCTGGAGGAAGCCGAGTCCCAAGGGGACAAGGATATAGGCCTGCACCAGCCAAGTGATGGCCGCGGCCATGGTCGCCACGAACACGACGGCGGCGCCCATGCCGATGGCGACCCCGCTCTCCTTGGAGGTGCCGATGAACGGGCAGTTGCCCAGGTATTGCGCCAGGACGATGTTGTTGACGAAGATCGCCCCGATGAAGAGAAGAAAATATTCCTGCATGATGGCTTACTCCGTGGTTAGCATTTCGAGGAGGAGCCGCAGGCGCCGCAGGAGCCGCAGTCGTGGGAGGGACCTTCGACCGCCTTGAGGCCTCTGCGTTTGCGCCGCACGTTTTCCATGAAGTTCATCAGGGCCAACAGAACTCCCAGGCTCACGAAGGCGCCGGGCGCCTGCACCATGAACCCGAAGGGCTCGAAGCCGTCCCAGGTCACGTGCATACCGAACCATGTGCCTTGCCCGAGGATTTCACGCAGCGATCCGAGGAAGGTCAGGGACATGGTGAAGCCGATCCCCATGCCGAGTCCGTCGGCGATGGAGAGGAGCGGCGGATTTTTCGACGCGAAGGCTTCCGCCCGGCCCAAGATGATGCAGTTGACCACGATCAGCGGCACGAAGATGCCGAGTTGCTGGTACAAGGGGTAGGAGAAAGCCTGCATCAAGAGCTCCACCGCCACCACGAGGGAGGCCGCGATAACGATGAAGCAGGCGATGCGGACCTTGGCCGGAATGGCCTTGCGGACCAAGGACACCAGGAGGTTGGAGAGGGTCAGCACGAAGATGACCGCCGCCCCCATCCCGAGCCCGTTGTTCGCGGTGTTGGTGACCGCGAGAACAGGGCACAGGCCGAGGACCAGCTTGAAAGGCGGCAGCTCCTTCCAAAGGCCTTTGGAGAATTCTTTCCAGAGTTTGCTCATGATATGCTCCAGAACCGTATTGCGCCGTCGGCTAGGACCAGCTTTGGGCGAATTGGTCTTTCAGGCTGTTGTAGATGGCTAAGGCGTTTTGCACCGCGTTCACCGTGCCGGTGGAGGAAATGGTGGCGCCGGCTATGGCGTCGATGTCGCCGCCTTTGCTTTTCAATTCGACCATCTTCAGCGGGTGTCCCTGGAATTGCGCAGTGAATCCGCTCTCGGCCACTCTGCTTCCGATGCCCGGCGTCTCCTTCATGGTCGTGATGCCGATGCCGGACAAGGCGCCCGCGGCAACGTCGAATCCGACCATGACGTTGATCTGGCCGCCAAATCCCTTGCTTGCCGTCTCCAAGGCCACGCCGATGAGCTTGCCGTCCTTGATGGCGGGGAAGACCATGACGACTTGGCCGTCGTATTCGAATTTTTTACGGTCCTTGATGGGATCGTTGTCGTACCCGGTGAGCACCGACTCGATGGCCGGCGCCTGGACATAGGTCAGCACCTGTTCTTCAATGATTGGTTCGGTCACCTGCTTGAGGGCGGCCAGGCCGGAGCCTGAAATCGCACAGAGCACCGAGAGCACAACCACCATTTTTATCATTTCTTTCATGGCGTTTACCTCACTCCAAAAGGCTTGGGCCGAATACGCTCGAACACCGGAGTGAACAGGCTGGCGAGCAGGATGGCGAAAGGCGTTCCGTCGGGATAGACGCCGTACACTCGAATAATGATGATCATCACGCCGATGAGCAGTCCGAACAAAAGCATGGGAATGCGTCGATTGGGCGATGACGGTCCGTCCGTGGCCAGGAAAAAGGCGCCGAACATCATTGAACCGGTGAGCACATGGAAGGTCGCCGGGGCGTAAACGTTCGGATCGGCGGCGTTGAACAAGGCCGCGGTGATGAGCGCTCCGGCGATCACGCCCACGGGGATGATCCAGGAGATGTGCTTGCGCAGGATCAGGTACAGGCCTCCGATCAGAACGCCTGCGATCTGAACGGCTCCGAGCCCGCCGAGCTGGCGGCCCATAAACAACTGGCCGAGGTCCGTCACACTGACGAAGCCCAGGCCGAAGTTTTTGAGTTGCGCCAGGGGGTAGGTCAGCTCCACATTCAGCATGGAGGCGTCGAGGTCCATGAACAAGGGCCAGGACAACCGGCATACGGCCCAGCCGATGAGCGGAGCGCAAAACGGACTGCCGCCCAGGCCGCCGAAGACCATTTTACCCAAGACGATGGATATGGCGCTGCCGATCGCCGCGAGCCACCAGGGGGCCGAGGCGGGAAGCAGAAAGGCGAAGCTCAGTCCCACGACGGCCGCATGGAGGTCGTGGATCTGGGTCTCCCTGTCCATGAATTTATCGCAAACAGCCTCGGTCAGGATCGCGGCGGCGACGGCCATGGCCATCACCCGAAAGCCGGAAACGCCGAAACTGGCCACTGCCATGACCACGGCGGGAGCCATGGCCAGCAATATATTTCCCATTCTGCCCCGGACCGTGACGCCGCAATGACGATGAGGCGGCGCCGAGACGGTCAGAGCAAGGGGTTGAAGCGGTCTCACTGGGCAACCTCCTCTCCGGCCTGAGCCTTTGCTTTCGCCAATTCGCACTTGGCCAGGCGTATATATTGTAGCATGGGGCGGCGGGCGATACAGTAGTAGCCGCAAATACCGCACTCGAAGCAGGAATCGATGTGCGCGGCCTCCGCCTTGTCATACATGCCGAATTCCGCATAACTGGTGATCATGGACGGGTCGATCCTGGCCGGGCAATGCTGGACACACTGGCCGCAGCCGACGCAAGGGGCGTCCAGGGCTACGGGCGTCGGGTTTTTCACCAACATGACGGCCGATGTCTTTTTGGAGACGCCCTGGCGCGGCGACGAGGCCGCCGTTCCGCGCATCACTCCGCCGAGAACGATCCGGTCCCGGTCTTTCGGCGTCTGCCCGGACTTTGCGAGAATAGCGCCCGCGGGCGTTCCCACTGCGACCAGGAACTGGCTGTCGCCGCAGGTGACCACGGTCTCCATGGCCGGCAGTCCGGTCTCCATGATGCGTCCGGCCTGAAACACGGTTTCCAGGCCGAGCACCAGCGCGTCTTCCGGCGCTTCCTTGCCGGTGGCGGCCAGCGCCACCAGTGGATCAAGTCCCGAGGGATACTTGGCTGCAATCTCAACGGACGCCGTCCCCGCCAGCGAGTGCTCAGAGTCCTTGAGCACGGCCAAAACCGTTTGTGCAGGGGCGTATATGGCTTGAACGGCCGAGAGGCCGCGCTCAAGGGTCGGTTGATGCGAAGCGAGCATCTTCCGCCGGGAGCCGATTCCCTGCTCTTCGTCCACACCGTTGATGATCAGGGTGTTCAGGGATGGCGCCATCGGCAGGTCGGCGCCCAATTCGCGCAACGCGGCGAGCAAACCCTCGCCCTTCAACGAATTGAGTTCGACCGGCTCAACTTCTCCCTCGCCGTCGGCTTTGATGCGTATCCGGAACGGATCCACATGCTCGACTTTGCCGGCGACGGGGCTGTGAAGGTCCCCAAGGCCGGGAGATGAGGAAATCGCAATCCTCTGCCCCCGTTTCACATCCTGGCCGCACGAGACAAGGGCGGCGCGCCCCTCCAAGGTGAGCTCGGCCAGGTCGAGATGTATTGTATCGTTCTGCATCGCTCCACCTACTTGCTGATATGGCAACGGTTACAGTCTTTCGGACCGGAAGGACCGGCGCCCATTTCCTCATGGCAGCCCATGCATTCTTTGTGGAAGGCGTCCGTACGAGTGGGCAGCAGGTCTTTGATTTCGGCGTTATGGCATTTATTACAGGCGGTGTAGTCTCCTTTATAAGTGGTCATGTCCACGGGGGTGTGGCAGCTTTGGCACCCGGACACGCCTGCGTCGAACATGTCCTCGTGGCAAGTCTTACATTTTTCATGTCCCGCCAGACGCATGCTGATCAGTTCGCCGGAGCTCTCTTTCTTGTGGCAGTTCGAACACTTTTGGGGTTCCGGCTCGATCGATTCGTCATGGTGGCAGTCGTAGCAATCGTTGGCGTAGTCCTGGTGCGCGTCGTGGTCGAATTTGGCGCCCTGGTACTCTTGGTGGTGGCAACGGGTGCAGTAGCTTGCGTCAGGGAAGGCGTTCATGTGCGTGGAAACATATTGCTCGTCGAAGCTGGCCGGGTGGCAGGATTCGCACTTCACTGTATCGCCTTGACTCACCACCCCGTCGACCTTTTTGTCGTGATGGCATTGGCTGCATTCGAGTTGATAATCCCGTTGGTGCGCAAGGTGGGAAAAAATCACATTCCCGCCTTTGTTTTTGAGCAATACCCGCACCGGTATTTTGCTCGTGTTGCCGGTTTGAACATATCCGACGATGGATCCGGCCAACAGTAGAACCGCAGCGATGATGACCGGTAGTGCTTTCGGTTTTGAGCGCATAATATCGTCCCACCCTTTAGGCGTTTTAGCTAACCTTTTAAGATAGTTGTGTGTTTGTTTGAATAGGCGGGCGGCCTCGAACAAGCCGCCTGCGGAAGGGAACGTCCTTTAGCTACTGAGGCGTGACCGGAACAGCGGGGCGGCTGGTCCGATCGAAACTCCGCACAGAGGGAGCAAATCAACCACAAACAGCGTCATTAAAAGGTTTCAAAAAAGTTACATGAGATACCGACCCCGACCATTTCCTTGCAGGTAACATAAATGACCGCCAAGCACAACCGGGTTGCAGGGGGCGGGCGGCAGCAATGTGAAAGAATGCACAAGGAGCGGCGAGGGGCGAGGCGGCAGTGGCTGAGAACAGCGAGGCGGCGGTGATTGCGCAGGTATTGATCGGCGATGGCGGGGCGATTTTGGCCTGTTGAGAGCGCTTTACGTCTGGAAGATCGTGATTTTAATCACCACGGTAATAAGGCATTAAAAACTGCGCTAAAGGGTGGCGACCAGCCAATTCCGTAGTAGGCGCCGACCGGATTACGGATGTAGATTGCGCCGCATCTAGCGGAATTTTACGGAATTTTTTTTGTCAAGGGCGCGGTCTTTGTGAAATTCAGCGGCGGGGGCGGCGGCCCGGCGTTCGGAGGGACGGCGACTTTCGCAGGGACCGCTCGGACGCGCCATGCGGGGATCGTCGTCCTTGGGCGTTCGACAGAATTCTCCCCAAAAATAAAATTTCCGGGCAAGGCCGAAGCCTTGCCCGGAAATAAATCAGAGGCGGTTGTTAGAAGCCCAGGTGGTAGGAGTCCACAAAGGCTTTAATTCTGTCGTTGGAGTCGGAGAGCCGCTGACCCAACTGCGCCTTGTAGGCGGCGAGGTCGAGGGTCTTCTGGGCGACGCCGGTGTCCATGGCGGCCTTGGCCACGGCCACGGAGACGTACTCGATCAAGCGCAGGTCAAGAGCTTTCGGAATGATGTAGTCCATACCGAACTCAAGCTTGTCCACGCCGAAGGCGTCGCAAACGTACTGCGGCGCCGGCTCTTTGGCCAGAGCGGCGAGGGCCTCGGCCGCGGCGAGCTTCATTTCCTCGTTGATGGCCGTGGCGTTCACGTCCAGGGCGCCGCGGAAGATGAAGGGGAAGCCGAGCACGTTGTTGACCTGGTTGGGGAAGTCCGAACGACCGGTGCTCATGATGGCGTCCGGGCGGGCTTCCTTGGCGTCGGGGTACGAGATCTCGGGATCGGGGTTGGCGCAGGCGAAGATGATCGGGTTGGGGGCCATGCCCTTGACCATGTCTTTGGTGACCATGCCGCCCATGGACAGACCCAGGAAGCAATCCGCGCCCTTCATGGCGTCACCGAGCGAAGCGTACTCCTTCTTCGTGGCGTAGGGCTTCTTGGTGTCGTTGAGGTCCGTACGGCTCTTGTTGATGTGGCCCCTGGAGTCGAACATGGCGATGTTCTCGGGGTCCACGCCCATGTTCTTGTACAGGTTGGTGCAGGCGATGGCCGCAGCGCCGGCGCCGGAGACGACCACGCGCATGTCTTCGGCTTTCTTGCCGGAGATCTCCAGGGCGTTGATCATGCCGGCCGCGGTGACGATGGCGGTGCCGTGCTGGTCGTCGTGGAAGACCGGGATGTTCATCTCTTTCTTCAAGGTCTCCTCGATGTAGAAGCACTCGGGGGCCTTGATGTCTTCCAGGTTGATGCCGCCGAAGGTGGGCTCCAGGGCCTTGACGACCTCGATCACCTTGTCCGGGTCGGTCAGGTTCAGTTCGATGTCGAAGACATCCACGTCTCCGAAGACCTTGAACAGCACGCCCTTGCCTTCCATAACCGGCTTGCCGGCGGCCGGGCCGATGTTGCCCAGGCCGAGAACGGCGGTTCCGTTGGAAACCACGGCGACCAAGTTGCCCTTGCCGGTGTACTCATACACTTTGGCGGGGTCGTTGGCGATTCCCATGCAGGCTTCGGCCACGCCGGGGCTGTAGGCCAAGGACAGGTGTTTCTGAGTGGAGCAAGGCTTGACCGGGACGACTTCGGTCTTTCCGGGTCTCCCTTGGGAATGGTAATCGAGGGCTTCTTGTTTTGTGAAAAGGGCCATAACGATCTCCTTCAGGTAAGAGGTTGTCTATCCGAATGAAGTCAGAGGTTGTCTACTCGGCGCCTGCAGCCTTGAGGTCGGGCGCCGCATATAATTCTCCGCCATGCGCATCGTTGATCACGAGAACCGGAAAGTCTTTGACCTTCATTTCTCGAATGGCCTCGGGGCCGAGCTCGTCGAATGCGATGACTTGGGATTCGACGATGGAACTGGACAGCAACGCGCCGGCTCCTCCTGCCGCGCCGAAATATACTGCCTTGTAGTCCCGCATGGCCTTCCGGGTTTCCCCATTTCGTTTCCCTTTGCCGATAGAGGCCTTCAGTCCGTAACTGTACACCCGTGGCGCAAAAAAGTCCATACGGTAACTGGTGGTGGGACCAGCCGAACCGATGGGGCGGTCTGGGGGCGCCGGACTGGGATCGACGTAATAGATGACCGCCCCTTGCAGCTTGAAAGGCGGCGCCTTTCCTGTCTCCAGCAGTTCGCAGAGCTTTTTATGGGCCGCGTCGCGGGCGGAGTAGATAACGCCGCTCAGGAGCACGACGTCGCCGGCCCTGAGCTGGATGACGTCGTCGTCGGTCAGGGGAGTGGTGAGTTTGTATTCAGCCATTAGAGCACGACCTCCTTGCGCCGATGGGAGTGGCACTGGATGTTCACCGCCAGAGGCAGGCAGGCCAGGTGGCAGGGCTCGGCGGCTATCTTGACGCCGAGCACCGTGGTCTCGCCGCCCAAGCCCATGGGGCCGACGCCCAGTTTGTTGAGAGCGGTCTCCAACTCTTTCTCCTTGGCGGCGATGTCCGGGTTCGGATGGATGTCGTCCAGGCGGCGCGTGAGGGCTTTTTCGGCGAGCTCGGCGGCGCGGTCGAAGGCGCCGCCGACCCCGACGCCGACGATGGTGGGCGGGCAGGGGTTGGCGCCGGCGTCGGCCACGCGGTTGATCACGAAGCGTTTGACCCCTTCCCAGCCTTGGGCCGGAGCCAGCATGGTGACGCGGCTCATGTTTTCGCAGCCTCCGCCTTTGGCCAGGAAGACGATCCGCAACTTGTCGCCGGGGACAGCGTCGAAGTGGATGACGGCCGGGGTGTTGTCGCCGGTGTTGGCGCGCGTGAAAGGATCGCAGACGGACTTGCGGAGATAGCCTTCGGCGTAGCCTTTGCGCACGCCTGCGTTGACGGCTTCCCGGATGTTGCCGCCTTCGATGCGGACGTCGTCGCCCACTTCCACAAAGAGCACGGCGATCCCGCAGTCCTGGCACAGCGGCAGTCTGGTCTTTTTCGCCATGTCGGCGTTTTCCAGCAGTTGCCGCAGAATTTCCCTGGCCGTGGGCGAGGTCTCCTTCTCCTTGGCTTGTTGGAGCCTGGCGTAGACGTCGCCAGGCAGTTCCGCGCCGGCCTTCATGCACATGTCGGCCACCGCCTCGGTAATGTCTTTGATCTGTATCGTGCGCATGCAATTTCTTCCTGAAAATTTCTCTGATTGCGACGGCGCCCCTCGCGCCGCGGAAAAACCAGCCGGACTCGCGTCGGCGAGCCTTTGGGGCGGACATCTTCGCAGGCCGGGAGGCCCATGCGGTCGAAGACGCCGCGGCCGTTGCCGTTGGATTCGAAGTCCTGACGATCGGACGCATTCGCCGAGCGCGGCGGCCGTGAAGCGCACGACGCCTGCGGGGCGGCGGTTCACGGCGAGCCGGTCTTTGCAGTTCGGGAGGAGTGGCGTTGGCGAGGCGCCGCGCAGCTTCCCGGCTGGCAGACTCCGTCCTGGCGTTCAATGTGTCTGTGCGATGGATCTCCGGGGCGCTTCCGCCTTTTTTTATACTGCCCGCCTGGCGAACTCCGCATGCTGCGCAAGCATTCGGTTTCGATGCGGGCCGGTTGTCTCACACGGGTGAATTTCCGCATAAGGGAAGTTTATATTTTTGCATTTTTTGTTCGATTTAGCAAGTTATTGAAGGAAAGGAAGACGGCGTCTCACGCTGGAAACCCTGAAAGCCATACAACGCCCCACCTCGCTTCTTATCGGATTCGAACACGGATGGTGTGTAAGGAGAAGGCCGAGACTTGCCGGCGCATTGCGACGCCCAGCCCGTTCATTTGGATCGTTTTTTGTGATGCTGCGCTCCACCGACACCGTTCTCCTGTTTCCCCGAAGCGAACGCTGGAAGGCAGCCCCCGGTCCGCGCCGGCCGCCTGATGTCTGACGTTTCAGGCGGTCCTTCGTGTTTTCTGTGCAGGCCGCACGGGCTGTCTCGTTTCGTTTGTTTTGTCGGGATAAGAGATGCAGGCAAAGCAAATGCGACGCCCCTGCAACAATAGTTGAAATCAAGAAGCTCCATCTTTGCCCCAGGGGACTCCGGGGCGGCGGAGCGCAGCATGCCGTCACAGAGATCTTTCCCGCCAGGCGGCGCGCGCCGGGCTGGCGGGCCTGCAACGCCTTCTTGAGTTTTGGCGCATTATGTTGTGACGATCATATTCTTCTGCAATTTAACGTAAGTGAAATGTGAGTGCTTTCAATATCTTTTTTTATTTGCTTTTCAAATTCTTTGTCGCAAATCATCATGAAGCAGTATACACTGCGTTTGCTCGTACTAGCGCCCAATGAATTGGTGTATAGTTTTGCATTCATGAATATTTTTTTGATATACATAAACGAATTTAAGGAGGATAGTAATGATTGAAAAAAAATATGCATCTAATTTTTATGAAAATATTATGAATTTTATTCCAATTCTATTTTGTGTCTCAGCATTAATCGGTTTATATTTGACAAGTTTATATAGTTATTTGTTGTTTCATACGTTTGCAGAGATGTTCAGTATTGTCATTGCTTACGGAATATTTATTGTTGGTTGGTCTTCGAGAAAATATATAAAAAATAACTACGTTGTTTTTATAGCAATAGCATACTTTTTTATTGCAACCTTAGACATGCTGCACACCTTATCTTATAAGGGGATGAATATATTTACGGACTACGATTACTATGCAAATCAACTTTGGATAGCGACAAGATATATGGAAAGCGTGACATTGCTTGTCGCTTTTTTATTCATCGGTGAGAAGCGTGTGATCCGACCCTACTTGCTTTTCAGCGTATACGTCGCTGTGACGGGTGCAATTATAGCATCGATATTTTATTGGAAAATATTCCCCATATGCTTTGTCGATGGGGCGGGTTTGACTTCATTCAAAAAAGGAAGCGAATATATAATATCAGGCATCCTTCTTGTGGATATATTTCTTCTGCGCGTGTATAAAAATAAATTCAATAAAAGAATATTTAAGCAAATTAGTTGGTCGTTGCTATTTACGATTTTGTCGGAGTTGTCTTTCACATTTTACATCAGCAACTATGGGTTATCCAACCTTGTGGGCCATTACTTCAAAATTTTCTCTTTTTTCTTAATCTACAAGGCGATTATTGAGACGGGCATTGATAATCCCTATAAGATTATTTTTAAGGAGCTGGTGGACAAGGAGAAGCTGTTGGTGCGCGCAAAGACGGAGGCGGAGGCTGCGAACAGGGCCAAAAGCGAATTTTTGGCCAACATGAGCCACGAGTTGCGAACGCCGCTCAATGGCATACTCGGTTACGCGCAGATACTTTCCTGGGACGCGGGCATGGGCCCGGATCAATTGGACGGCTTGGAGACCATTCAACGAAGCGGCCGACATCTCTTGAATCTCATCAACGAGATTCTGGATATGGCCCGCATCGAAGCCGGTAAAATGGAGATTGCCGACCAGCCGTTTTCCCTCAGGAATTTTTTGCAGAATATTTCCCGCATGCTTGCGATCAAAGCCCAAGAAAAAGAAATCGACTTTACTACTGTTTTTGGTGAAAATTTGCCGCAAGCCATCGTAGCCGATGAAAAGCGCCTAGGGCAGGTGCTGATCAATTTGCTGGGCAACGCCGTCAAATTTACAGACCACGGCGGTGTGGAATTTTGCGTCACCGTGGCGGACGCCGGGCCGGAGGCGCCGGGCGGCGACGTCAGGTTGCGGTTCGAAGTCAGGGACACGGGCGTAGGCGTTCCCGACGATAAGCTTGAAGCCGTTTTCGAACCTTTCGAGCAACTTCGCACTCCGGGGCGCTCTTCGCCTGGCGCAGGCTTGGGGTTGGCCATCAGCCGCAAGCTATTGTCTCTTATGGACGAAGATTTGCACGTTTCCAGCACGCTCGGGGTCGGGAGTGTCTTCTGGTTCGAACTGACGGCCGGGCGCGCCGCGGCCGCCGGCTCGGATGCGGCTTCGAAACGCCGCTGCTGCAGAAGCTACAAGGGGCCGCGGCGAAAGATTCTCATCGTGGATGACGATGTCGAAAATCGCAAAGTGCTTCGCGCTGCGCTGGAGCTTTCCGGATTTGAGATCTTGGAGGCCGGAGACGGCGAAGAGGCCTTGGAGCAGCTCGCCGAGGCGGCGCCGGATTTGACGTTCATGGATTTGGTCATGCCTGGGCTGGACGGCTTCGGCGCCATCCAAAAAATCCGCAGTGATCCCAGGCTGCAAGACAGTTTGGTGGTCGCAGCGACAGCGAGCGCCCGCATATCAGAGGATGCTGCAAAAAACGGCCACGGTTTTGACAGTTTGGCGTTCAAGCCGTTAAACTTTGACAAAGTGCTGACGCTTGTCGGCGACCTTTTGTCTCTTGAGTGGAATGATGATGCATCGGCGCCCCATGCAGCCGCTCGGACAAAGACGCCTCCGTCGCCTGGGGCCGATGCGGTGGAGTTACTGTACGATTTGGCGAAGGTCGGCGACGTCAGCGGGCTTCGCGACGCCTTGGGGGAGTTGGAGCAATCGGATCGCAAGAACGTCGCCGCATTCATCGAGGCGGCTCGCTTGTTGCTGCACGACTTCAAGGTGAAGGAACTTCGCGAGTGGTTGAATCGGTATAGGGAGGAGGCGAATGAAGTCTAACGCCATTGCAGGGGCGGCGATTCTCATTGTGGACGACAGCCCGGAGAATCTCGCCGTGCTTCATGGCCATCTTGATCGCCAGGCCCGGGTCATGATCGCGCAAAGCGGGGAAGACGCCTTAGAGCTGTTGAAATACGCCGCTCCCGATATCATCTTGATGGACATTCTCATGCCTGGGCTGGATGGTTTCGAGACGTGCGCGAAAATCAAGCAAAATCCCCGTTTTTACGACACCCCCGTCATTTTTGTCAGCGCCTTGTCCGAGGTCGTGGATAAGCTTCGGGGATTCGATGTGGGCGGGGTGGACTACATCACCAAGCCTTTCAATCTAAAGGAAGTCGCGGCCCGGGTGGCGACGCATCTCAAACTTCTTCGCACCCAGAGGGAGCTGACGCAGAGCAATAGGCAACTGCGCTACGAAATATTCCAGTGCAGAGCGACGGAAGACGAATTGCGGGAGAACCAGGGGCGGTTGGAGGTGGCGCATCGACAGTTCGTGTCGGTGCTCGAAGGAATGGAGGCCGGCGTTTGCGTGGTGGATCCCGAGACGCAGGAGGAGCTGTTCGCCAACCACTACTTCAAGGCGATCTTCCGCAGGGGCGCGGACGGCCTCCTCATGGACTTCGGGGCGGCCAGCGACGACGACGATGAAATTCTCGCCGAAGAATGGCGGGACGAGATTTCAGGCCGGTGGTTTCTCAAACACGAGCGCTCTCTTTTATGGGTCGACAGGCGCAGGGTGCTGCTGCAGCTGCATCTGGACATCACACCGCAAAAGAGACGGGCGTTGATGCGGGAGGATGCGGAAAGGATCACGCGCCACGATTTGAAGAGCCCGCTCAACGCCGTCATTTCCATCCCCCAGCTTTTGCTCATGGACGACAATCTGACGCCGGAGCAGGTGGAAATGCTGGGCTTCATCCAGCAGGTCGGGGTGAAGATGTTGAACATGATCAGCATGTCCCTGGAGTTGTACCGGATTGAATGCGGAGACTATGAATACAAGCCGCAGATCATCGACATGGCCAAAGTCGTCCGGTCGGTGATGCTCAGCCTCGAATCCATGTCCAAGTCCGCCCGGGTTTCTGTCGTTCTGGACGTCAGGGACGGCTGCGGCGCCTTGATTGAGCGCTGTCTCGCGCCGGGAGAGGAACTGCTGTGCTATTCCGTCATCAGCAATCTTTTGATGAACGCCATCGAGGCCTCGCCTCGGGGCGGACAGGTCTTGATCTCGTTGAAAAGAGGCCAGGAACTCGTCTTGTCCGTCAGCAACAAGGGCGAGACGCCCTACGCCATCCGGGACCATTTTTTTGAGAAGTACGTCACTTATGGGAAGAAGAAAGGTACGGGACTTGGCACGTACAGCGCCAAGATGCTTACGGAAGCCATGGACGGCTCCATTGAGTTGGACTGCGGCGAACCCGGAGCGACCACCGTGCGCATACGCATGCCGTTGTATGCGTGCATTTCCCCCAAGGCGTGATCTCTTTGGCCGGCGCCGCGGCGCCGGAGTCTCGTTGCTCTTGGGGCGTCTCTTCATCCCCTATGACGGGTCCGTCATTGCCTCTCCGCGACGCCGGCCGGAAGGCCGAACCGGGCGGTGAAGGAGAAGGTCGAGCCCTCGCCGGGTTCGCTCACCAGCCGGATTTGGCCGCCCATCCTGCGCACGATGTTTTTGCAGATGGACAACCCGAGACCGACGCCGCCGGTGCGTTTCGTCAGGAAGCTTTCGCCCAGGGCGAAGGGTTCGAAAATGTGTTGGCGTTGATCCGGAGGAACGCCCATGCCGGTGTCGCTGACCTCCACCTGCAAGAGCGCCTCGGAAAGATCGTCCATCTCCGGGGGAAGGCGCGAGATTTTGATGCGGATGCCGCCGCGCTCCGTGCATTTGACGGCGTTGGCCAGCATGTTGATGAGCACTTGCCTGAGTCTTGCGGCGTCGCCGACAAGCAGGTCGGGAACGTCCTCCTCCACGGCGCTCTGCAGCTTCAGGCCCTTCCAGCCGGCCTGTATGGACACGGGCTCCAGCGCAGACTCCAGAACGAGTCGCGGATCGAAGGGTTTTTCCTCCAATTGCACTTCCCCGTCCTCCAGAGAAACGAAGTCGAGGATATTGTTGATGATGCTTTTCAGTCCCAGTCCTGCCTCGTGGACCATCTGCAGGTACTCGCATTGCTCGTCGTTGCCCGTGGCGAGAAGCAGTTGCGTCAGCCCTAGAATGCCGTTGAGCGGGGTTCTGAGCTCATGGCTCATGTTGGCGAGAAACTGGGCGCGGGCGCGGCTGGCGGCCCGGGCCTTCATGACCGTCCTGAACAGCGCCTTGCGATTGCGCTCCAGGTCGCGCATGTCACGGTAGGCTCGCAAGGCCGTGGTCATGGCCGTGGACAATTTTTGGGAAGTCAGCTCCGTTTTGAGTTTGTAGTCGTTGATGTCGTAGCCGTTGAGGACGTCGCGCTCCGGCGCTTGGCCAGGTTGCCCCGTACGCAGGATGATGCGCACCAGGCGGTTGTCCAGCTCCTTGCGGACGAAGCGCACGACGTCCAGGCCGGCGTGGGGGCTTTCCATGACCACGTCCAACAGCACGACCGCCGTGTCCGGCTCTTTGCTCAGGATGCGCTTGGCCTCCTCGCCGGAATAGGCGTCTATCATCTCCAATTCGGCGCCGGAGAAGATGAACCCCTCCAGCACCATGCGCGTGACGCCGTGCACTTCGGGTTCGTCGTCCACGATGAGCACTTTCCAGGGGCTGCGCGGATGGAGCCGCCTGGTTTTAGGTCTGCTCGGAGCGAACAGAGGCTTCGTCTTTGCGACCGACTGTTTCCGCATAGCCATGCTCCTTGATGACGGGAATGCTTATTTGGAAAGTCGCGCCCATGCCCGGGGCGCTGGTGCAATCAATGGCGCCCCCCAGGGCCGAGGACGCCAGGTTGTAAACGATGTGGAGGCCGAGGCCCGTTCCCCCCTGTCCGCGCCTGGTGGTGAAGAACGGATCGAAGACCTTGGCGGCCGTCTCCGCCGCCATGCCGGCGCCGTCGTCCGAATAACGGATGGTCAGGGTGTTTCCGTCGAGCCGGGCTTTCAGGGCGATGCGCCCGTCCTGGCGGCCTTCGAAAGCGTGGACGATGGAGTTGATCACCAGGTTGCTGACGATCTGCATGAAGGCGCCCGGGTGGCTGTAAAGGGTCAGGTTCGCCGGGCAGTTGACGGATACGCGGATGTTTTTCGGTTTGAGGCGGGGCCGCAGGCTGACGATCAGGCTGTCCAGGTGCTCCGCCAGGTTGAAGAGGCGTTTTTCATCGCAGGCTTGGGCCGCGGCCGTCTGCTTGAAGTGCTGGACCAGGTCTGCGGCCCGCTGCAGGTTCGCCAGGATGGCGGAAATGGAGGGGGCGGCCTTGTCCAGGAAGTCCTCGAAGTCCTCCCGGGTGAGCCGGTCCGATGCGAACAGTTTGGATACGTCTGCGAGCAGGTCGCCCAGGTAGGAGATCGCCGTGACGGCGATGCCGAGCGGCGTGTTGATTTCGTGGGCCACCCCGGCCACCAGTTCGCCCAGCGCCGCCATTTTTTCGGTCTGGATGAGCCGGTCTTGCGCCCTGCGCAGTTCGTACAGGGAGGCGCTCAAAGCCTCGTTGGCTTCGGCCAGCGAATGCGTGCGCGCAGCCACCCGCCGCTCCAGCTCCGCCGTGAATTTTTTCTGGGCCTCTTCTCCTCGTTTGCGCGCCGTGACGTCCCGGGAGAAGCTGGCCAATTGGCGGATCGTTCCGTCCGGCCCTTTGACCGGGGATATCCGGATATCGTACCAGCGCCCGTCGCGCGTCTCCTCGAACATGATTTCCCGCCCCGACGCGAGCGCGCGTTGCAGGTGGTCGCTTCGCCGGCGCGCAGCCTCCTCCGGGCCCATATCCTCCACGGTTTCGCCGACCAAAAGGCTTGGCGGCGCCTGGCGGCGGTTTTCCGCTTCGGGGTTCGCCTCCAGAACCTCGCCGCTTGCGTCCAGGAGCATGATGGCGTCGGGGGAGGAGTCGAAAAGCGTGCGAAAGCGCCGTTCGCTTTCCCCCAACTCCCGAAGGGCCTTGCGGGCCTCGGCCTCGCGCCGAAGCAGGGACTCGGCCATGAAGTCCATGCTGGCGCCCAACCGGCCGAATTCGTTGGCGCGGCCCTCCAGGCCGCTGCGGGTGGAGAGGTCGCCGGATGCGATGCGCTGGGACATCGACGCCAGCGTGTTCATGGGGGAGAGAATGAAGCGGTCGGCGAATATCTTGGCGAAAATCAGGGAAAGCCCCGCTAATGCGACGATAAGGCCGATGTGCTCCCAGCGCAGGCGGTTGGCGGCTATCAGGTCCGCGACGGCCAGGATCGCGAGGGGCAGGATGGCCACGGAGGTCAGCGACAGAAGCAGGCGGCGCAATCCCCAGTCGACCACCGTGAGACCGGCGCGTTTTGTGTCCGCGGGCGGCGATTGCAGTGTGTCCATTTCTTTTCGCTACCTTGGGCGGCGTGCGTTCAAGCGACATTTCGGGTGGCGGACCAGCGCCCGGCTTTCAGAGCCGTTTCCTTCGGGCGTTGTATATACCCCCTGGCCGCGGGAGCGGCCTGGGCGGCCAGGGGGGCCTCCTCCGGCGAGAACGCTTCGGGTCGGTTGAGGCGATCGAGCACGGCCTTTATGACCCCACGCCGGTCCTGGACGGTTGATCGCCCTCGGCGCAACGGGAAGCTCTTTTGCGGCGCCCGGCTTCCAAACGGTTTTCAAGCGCTTGCCAAACCGACTCCTCCTCCGCAATGCTTGCTGCGCCAGCGGCGTCCCGATCTTCGAAACCGTCCGCGACGGTCGCCATCGCCAACAGGGCCGCGGAATCCAGGCCCAATCCGCAGCCTGTGGTCATATAAAAGGCCATGGCTCGTTCTCCTCTTTTGCCTCCACGAGGTCGGCGACGAGAGTAGAGCAACGATGGCGCCATGATCCTGCAGCAGTTCACGGCGGAGTTTGCAGGCCTTGCCTCGCCGTTGGCGATGCTGGAGGCGTCCGCAAGGGGCGCTTGGGTGTCAGTTTTCTTGACGGGCAGTAAAAATTTTGCGGCGTAGGCGCAACGTTCCGGAAGTCTCCACGGCCGCAACACGGCTTCCGTGTGAAGGGCCGCGGGGAGCGGGTTCGCGGGCTTTCGCCTAAGGATGGCGAAAGACTGGAGGCGGTCGGCGAGGCTCTGCGGGCCGGCGGGAGAAAGCGGGCTGCCGCCGCGTACGCCTCCGCCGAACGAACCGCCTAAAGCTCGTAGGCCATGGCGACCTGCTCGCGGATGGTCTCGGTGAGGCTTTGGCCGGACTCGGCGATGGCCTTGGCCGAGTGCATTCCCACCACCTCTCCGTGACGGTAGACCACCACGGATTCGGCGAAAGACTCCACTTCGTCCGAGTCGTGGGTGACCATGATCATGGGAATGCCGAAGTTTTCCAGCACGCGGCTCAACTCGGTGCGCATGCGCAGCCTGAGGGGTTGGTCCAGCGCGCTGAAGGGTTCGTCCAACAGCAGGATTTTCGGGCTGGTGGCCAGCGCCCTGGCCAGCGCCGTTCGCTGCTGCTGGCCTCCGGAAAGGGCGGAGGGCTTCAAGTCCGCCACCCGGCTCAAGTCGAACAGGTGGATCAACTCCTCCACCCTGCGGCTGTCTTCGGCGCTGAGTCTTCCGAAGAGCGGTTTGAGGCCGAAGCCGACGTTTTCGCGTACGGTGCGGTGCGGGAAGAGCGCATAGTTCTGAAAAACGTAGCCGACGTTGCGCTGTCTGGTGGGCGTGTTCACCCCGGCCTCGGAGTCGAAGAGGACGTCTCCGTTGACCTTGATGCAGCCTTCGTCCGGGGTCAACAGACCTGCGATGGCCTGCAGCGTGAGGGTCTTGCCCGAACCGGACGGCCCGAACAGCACCAGCGCCCGGTCCGATGTGGAGAAGTGCGAGCGGAGGAGAAACGCGTCTCCTCCGCTGCGCATACGTTTGGTGATGTTGAGTTCGAACTGCATAGGAAGTCGGTTGAGTCGTTAGCTGACTGTTGAAAAACTCATCGAACCCGGGCCGTTCAAAAATGGCGAGATGCGAGGAAGTGAAAAAATCCAGGGCGCGCAATGTATTGCGCATACATAAGCGGTCTGGATTTTTTCACTGACGAAGCAGATCTCCATTTTGGGCGGTCTGTTAGGGCTGCTTGAATCCCCGGGCTTCCAGCAAGGCCTGTCCCTGCTTGCTCAATACGAAATCGACAAACGTTTTGGCCATGTCGGCGTCCTTGGCCTCTTTCAGTACGGCGATGGGATAGGTGACGGGCTTCTTCAACGGGACTTCCTCGATGATGCGCACCTTGTCGCCGGCCTTGACCGCGTCGGTCTTGTACACGAAACCGCAGTCCACTTCACCGCGGGACAGATAGTCCAGAACCTGCCGCACGGATTCCGCAAAGACCATCTTGGGTTGCAGCTTCTCGTAGATTTGTTTGGCCGTGAGGGCCTCCATGGCGTACTGGCCGGCGGGGACCGTCTTGGGCGCGCCGATGCCGATGGATTTGACCTTGCCGCCCAGCAGGTCGTCGAGGGTCTTGACGCCCGCGGGATTGTCGGCGGGAGTGGCCAGCACCAGGGAGTTCTGGGCGAAGACGTGGACGTCGGCCTTGGCGACGAAGTTGTTTTCCACGGCCTTGGCCATCCACTTGGGATTGGCCGAAGCGTAGACGTCGGCCGGGGCGCCTTGTTCGATTTGCCGGTACAGGGCGCCGGAAGAAGCGAAGTTCATCATCAGGTCCACGCCGGGATGGGCTTTTTCAAAGGCGGGCTCGATGTCCTTGAAGGCGTCGGTCAGACTGGCCGCGGCCGAGACGATCAGCTCATCGGCGGACGCCCTGAGGGGCGCTCCGGCCAGCATCAAAGCGGCGAAGAACACAAATGCGAATTTCACGATGCGGTTCATACAGCTCTCCTTCTCCTGTCGTAAAGATTAAAACTTGGGTTGCAGCAAGCGGCTCGTGGCCACGAGGATGGCCACGCAAACGATGCTGATGATCAAGACCAAAATGTTGGCCAGCGTGTCGTCGCCGGCCTGGACCGCGGAGTAGACCGCCAGGGACAGCGTTTGCGTGCGGCCGGGCAGGTTCCCGGCCACCATGAGGGTCGCGCCGAATTCGCCCATGGCCCGGGCGAAGGCGAGCATGGCGCCGGCGAGCACCCCCCGGAAAGCCAGGGGCAACGACACCCGCAGAAACACTGCGAGCTCGCCTTGTCCCAGCGTGCGCGCGGCGTCTTCGAATTGCGGCCCGACGCTCTCCAGCGCGGCGCGCGCGGATTTGAAAACCAGCGGAAAGGCCACCACCGTGGCCGCGATGACCGCTCCCTGCCAAGTGAACATGAGGGAGATTCCGAAGGCCTCTTGCAGCCATTGGCCGAACACGCCGCGCCGGCCGATGAGTACGATGAGGTAGTAGCCGAGCACGGTCGGCGGCATGACCAGCGGCAGGGTGAACACGGCGTCCAGAACGTCCCGGAACGGGAAATTGCGCCGCGAAAGAAGGTACGCGCAGCCGACCCCGAGGACGAAGGCCGCCAAGGTCGCCAAGCCTGCGACCTTGAGCGTCAGCATCAACGGATCAATGAAGTGAAAGCCGGTGAGCGTGGACCAGATGGAAGACATGCGAACTCTCCAAAAAAAGGGGAAAAGAACCGACGGACGCCGGTTTTCAACTCATGATCACCGACATCGCCTTGAAGATGAAATAATAGGAGCCGCCGACCTCGATTTCCAGTCGTTCGCGGCTTTCGTTGGTGATCAGGGCGCACACCGGGGTCTTGTCGGACAGTTCGCCGCGGACCTCGGTCGTCACGTCATCGCAGACGATTTCCTTGACGACGCCGATGAAGGCGTTGCGGGAGCTGGAGGGCGAAGGGCCTTCCGCCTTCTCCAGCGAGACCCAGGTGGCCTTGACGCGGGCCGTGGCCTGCTTGCCGACGGCCAGTCCGAGATTCTCCAGGCTTTGGACGGTGATGACCGCCGCCACCTCGTAGCCGCAGTCGGTCTCCAAAGCCACCTCACACAAAACGGGGGTGGAGGCGATGCTCACCACCTTGCCGACAAAGGTGTTGCGCGCGCTGCTCTGCATGCCGAACTCTTTGCTGCAGTATTGCTGAATGATATGCTTCAAATCCCCTTCGGCGAGGGTGACGTAGGAAGCGGTGAAGTCCGCCTTGGTGTGGCCCAGCAAGGCTTGCACGGCGCGCATGGGCATGCCGCCCTGCAACAACTCGATAGCTCGGGAGTTGCGGAGCGCCCTTGGATTGAGCAGCTCCCGCGAAAGTCCGCTGCGCTTTTCCTGTTCGTAGAATTTGCGGCGCAGGAAGCCCTGGTCCAGATTGAAGAGCCTTTCGCCGGCGTTCGTCCCCGGCGGATTTTTTTGGAGCCAGGCTTTCAGCCGGTCGATGACCTCTTGCGGCAACGGGACTTCGCGTCCTTCGCCGTTTCCTGCGTGGCTGCTGATGGTCACGACGTTGCGCTCCAGGTCGAAGTCTTTGCGCTCGTCCAAGGCGAGCGCTTCGCCCAGCCGGGCCCCTGTGTAGCGCAAAACGAGAAAAACGAGAAGCACCCGCTCCCGGGATCGTTCGGTGCGGCTGTCGCGGGCGGCCTTGGCCCAGGCTTCGAAGGACTGGGACAACGTCTCCAGTTGCCGCTTGTCCAGTCTCCGGACGCCTTCGGAAACAGTGAACATTCTGCACGCAGGGAGCTGCTTGGCCAGGGCGTCGGGTCCGTCCGCCCTGGAGCCGCGCTCCGACAGGGCGGCGTCCACCGTACGGCGCAAATTCAACAACTGCTCATCGCTGAGGCTCTGCAAGGTATGGTCGTCGGTCTGTTGCGGCGTCACCATATCCCGGTGAGTTGCACATAAATCTGGAGCTGTAAAGTCTAATTTGCTGTCACTTGAACATGAAAAATCGTGACACGTCGACGATTTTTTACAGTATAGACTTTTTTTTGCATATTCTGAAAAATATGTCATGATTACCTCGCGACTCTACTGACACGGTTTCAATGCAACGCGTGAACTATCACCATTGTGTTGCTACAAAGATACAATAATGTTGCGAATAAAATTCATATTTGTAGATAGTGTTGCTTGCGACAGCTGGGGATATCACCCTTTCCGTTGATAATACTGATATTTTCTGCGGCATGATTCGTGCTCCCGGTGATCGCGGCCATGGTCTACATGAGACATACAAAATGTAGGCCGTAGCCGTATCGTCGGCCGGCGCCCGGGATCTCGGCGATCGGCCGGCGGCGTTTGCAGGCTCGCGGCCCGTTGCGGGACATGGCCCCGGGCGTTCGCCGGCCGTTCCCTGGCGGTAGCGGCCGGTCACCCGCGGCCTTCGGGAGGACGGCTTCAACACCTGCGCCTGGAAAAGCGCGACGCCGCAACGTCTGTGGTCGCGCGCAACATGCGCATCAATCCGGAAAAACGCCCGATTCGGGTTTGTCGAGGAGGACGGTCATGGCGAAATTTCTTTTGGTGAGCGGAGCGTTTCAGGGCGGTTGGGTTTGGCGGGACGTGGCGACCCGGTTGGCCTCCAAGGGGCACGAAGCGCACACCCCGACCCTGACCGGCTGCGGCTACCTCTGCAACGGTTTTCGGGAGGGGCAGGGATTGCAAACCTACATCGACGACCTGCTCAACTATCTCGAATTCGAAGAGCTGGAGGACGTTGTGCTGGGGGCGCATAGCTATTCCGGCATGATCGCCGCGGCCGCGGCCATGCAGGCCCGGGACAGGATTCGCAAGCTCGTGTTCATGGACGCCGTGATCCCGGAGGCCGGACGCTCCTTCGCGGACATGGCCGGCGAGGGATTCCAGCAGTTGCTCGCCAAGCAGGCGGCGGACGGCTGGAAGGTCAACCCGTGGCCGCTGCCCATGTTCGGCGTCAATGAAGAGCGGGGCGCGTGGTTCGGCGCGAGGGTCCGGCCTTTCCCCTTGGCCGCGTTTACGGACCCCTTTCCCGTGGAGTTCGACCCCAAGGCGCTGGAGGCGGAGTTCATTCGCTGCGCCAAAACCCAGAACCCTCTGATCCAGCAGATGGGCCGGAAGGCGGAGGAATTCGGCTGGCGCGTCAGCACGTTGGACTCCAACCACAGCCCCATGACCACCCATCCGGCGCAGCTCTCCGATTTGCTGCATACGGCCGGGGGCGGAGAGGGCGCTTGATGCTTCAGGCCAGGCTGCGCAAACGGCTGCGCCATTTCGAATTGAACGTCGATTTGGCCTGCGGGAGGGGCGAGACGCTTTGCGTGGTCGGCCCCTCCGGTTCGGGCAAGACGACGCTTTTGCGGTTTTTGGCCGGGCTGGAGAACCCGGACGAGGGCGTCATCCGCATGGGCGGCGACGTCTGGTGGGACAGCCGGGCCCGGATACGCCGCCCGCCGCAACGCCGTAGCGCGGGGCTGGTGTTCCAGGACTACAGCCTGTTTCCCCACATGAGCCTGTGGCGCAACGTGGCCTATGCGGCGCCGGGGCCCGAGATCGTGGACCGGCTTCTGAAGATTTTCGGCATCGCCCATCTGAAGGACATGTCGCCGGCCGACATTTCCGGAGGAGAGCGCCAGCGGGGCGCCTTGTGCCAGGCTTTGGCCCGTAGGCCGCAGTTGTTGCTGCTGGACGAACCGTTTTCCGCGTTGGATATCGAAACACGGTTGGGGTTGCGGCGCGTGCTGCAACGCGTGCAGCAGGAGACCCCGCTGTGCATGGTGCATGTGACGCACGATCTGACCGAAGCTCTTTTTCTGGGGGATCGCGTCGTCGCCTTGCGGCAAGGCCGGCTTGCGCCGAATTGGCTGGATCGCCAGATCGAACTTTTGAGGCGGGAGCAGGCCCTCGTCTTTTCGTCGAACCCCGGGCGCGCCGGCGCGCCGGCCCCCCAAGAGGAAAGGAGTTGTTCGTATGCGTAGGTTGCTGGTGTTCATGGTTTGCCTCGGAGCGCTGTTCGCTTCGAACGGTTACGCCGGGGAAAAGGTTACGCTGGCCGCGGGCGCCGGGTACAAGCAGATGGTCAAGGAGCTGGCGGCCGCCTTCACGAAGAAAACCGGCATCGAGGTGGAGCAGATTTACGGCAACATGGGGCAAACCATCGCCCAGGCCAAGAACAGCGGCATGGTGGATTGCATTGTCGGCGACAAAGGCTTTCTGGACAAGTCGCGCCTCGTGTTTTCGGGGATGCACGAGATCGGCCGGGGCGCGCTGGTGGCGGTTTACGCCAAAGGGCTGGCGATCAAGGCGCCGGCCGACATCCTGCGCAAAGACGTCGCCCGTGTGGCCATGCCCGATCCCAAGAAAGCCATCTACGGGCGGGCGGCCGACGAATATCTGCACAACTCCGGCCTGTACGACAAGGTCCAAAGCAAGCTTTTGGTGGTGGCCACCGTGCCCCAGGCCTCGGCCTACGTCCTGAGCAGGGAAGTGGACGTGGGCTTCATCAACCTGACCGACGCCTTGTCGATTCGGGACAAGGTGGGCGGCGTGCTGCCGGTCGACCGGCGATACTATTCGCCCATCGTCATCGTGGCCGCGGACCTAGCCTCGGCGCCCAATGCAAACGCTCTGAGAAATTTTGCCGAGTTTCTGGCGTCGGACCAGGCCAGGGCCATCGCCGAGAAACACGGCCTCTAACGATTGTCTTCCCTTATGCTCCTGGACGCGGCCATCTCGCAGCCTATTGTCTTGTCGGCTCAGGTGGCCGCGTCCACCTTGCCGTTGTTTTTCGTCTTCGGGGTGGGACTCGGCTATGTCCTTGGCCGATGGCGAACGCCCGTGACCATGGCTTTGGATTTCATCGTCACGCTGCCGCTGGTTTTCCCTCCCATTGCAACGGGATTTCTGCTGTTGATGGTCCTGGGCCGCGCAGGCCCCCTCGGCCGGATCATCAAGAGCCTGTTCGGGGTGGAGATCATCTTCAGTTTCTGGGGCGTGATGCTGGCGGCGTTCATCGCCGGGTTGCCGCTGGCGGTCAAGACGGTGCAGGCCTCCATCCGCAGGGATACGCTGAAGTTGATGGAAGTCTCGTCCGTGCTGGGCAAGTCGCCGTGGACCACGTTTTTCCGGGTGACGCTGCCCTCCATCCGCAAGAGCGTGGCGGTGGGCTTGTTTCTGGCGCTGGCCCGAACCTTGGGCGAGGTGGGCGTGACGCTCATGCTCGGCGGCGACATCGTGGGCCGCACCAATACGATTTCACTGGAAATCTACAACGCGGTGTTCACCGGGGAGTTCCGCAACGCCGCGATTCTGGCCGCGATCCTTGGCGCCGCCTCCCTGGGCATCCTCGGCCTGATGCATTGCTTCACCCGGGAGTAGATCGCTCCCGCCCGTGACAGGTCTTATCTTTTCGCTCCACCAGAAAAGTTGAATGCCCGGCCTTGCGCGGTTTGGCTCTCCAATTCATTCGCTTTTTCCCGCCGAGCGCGGTCTGCGTCTATTGGGTAACGAGTCGCAAGCGTTTACGAGTCAATACTTCTTGGCGATAGCTTTTTTGCAACCAATAAGGTATAATAAAAAGGCAACGCCGGCCGAAAAAAGGCGATAAGTGTCTGGAGCGAGTGTTGAACGATCAACGGCGGCTTTTGACGCCCGCAACCAAGGAGCTCGTATGGTTACTGGACGATTTTTTCGGAGTCCGCGAAATACCGTTTCGATTGGCTGGATACCGCTTCTCGTGTTGCTTTCCTTTTTGGTTGCGACGGAGGCTTTTGCCGACGGTTGCCCGCAATACAGCACAAGCGGCGGGGCCGGGTTTACACAGTTTACGGTAGCGCCAAACGTGGGGTTGGGATCCGGAAACTATACGAATATAAGTTTTTATTATCCGAATAATGCTACGGCGAATAAATCCTGCGTCCACACGATGCAGGGAAGCGACGGCGCCCAGACCATCTATTTGCAACAAGGCGGCGTCTGGCAAATTCTCGTGGAGAACAATTTATATCATCAACCGAGTTCTTGTTATATCCAGGTTGGAGCCACAGGGTGGACCTTCGCCAACGGTTGTTCGATCAGCAGTCCGCAAAATAGCGAGACATGCGGCGGGTGCCAATACATGAATGCGCCTCCGGCGACCAGCTTCAACCCCGGCTGGATTCCACAGCGCTACGCGCCGCCGTCTCCGGACAACGTCCAGGGGACGCAGCGCATCCACATCAAAAACAACTGCGCGGACGATATCTACCTTGTGCTGACGCCGCCCACCGGGGACGACGAGCTCACACGCTATAACGCCCAACTCTGGAACGTAACCGCCACGAAGGGCGGTTTTACGATCATGTACCCGAACCCGCAGAACGCCAGCTCGGGCCTTTTGTTTCAGCAACTTGTGCCTTCGGGGGATGAAATCGCCGTCTGGGCGCCCAACGGCGGCATCGCCTCGGGCAACTTCGGCGTGCTGTTGGGGTGCACGGGCGCGCCTTCCGGCCCGGGCCAATGGCCCACGGGATGCATCATCGGCGGGATTCCGGGGCAGGTTACCTCGGGGGTGGGCACGGTGTTCGAATACACCGCGGGCTGCATGCCCGGACAGCCCTGCTCCATGAACCCCTCGAACGGCAACGCCATGGGAGCAGCCGATTACTTCGACCTGAGCATGGTTTCCGGCTTCAGCGTTCCCATGTCGATGGAGGTCGTGTCCAACGCCTCGGGCGCGGGATATTCGGACTTCCAGTGCAATTTCCAGAAGATGCGGGCGGTGGCCGACCTGTACGACTGCCCCAACGAAACGTCCGCCACCGTCGGCGGCGCCGGTTACTCCAATTCGCAACTCGACAGCGGCGTGGGGCTGTACGTGACCAATACCGACGTCGGACGGGCCGGGTGCATGGCGCCCGAGCAATGGCTCCAGGGGGGGCAGAATCCCGTGAACAGCGACGTGGTGCACGTCAGCGCCGGCATTACGACCTCGCCCAACATCGCGGACTGGTACGCCTGCAACGGCATGCCCCAGGCCGGGGCGGACGCGAACCCTGACACCTGCCTCGAACCCGGCTGCGGAGGACCGCAGTGCGCTGTGGGGCCGAAGGGCGCCCAGGGAGACTACAGCCTCGCCAACCTTGCAAAGGGCCTGGGCAAGCCGTTCACCAACTACGTGAAGTACCTGAAGGCCGTGGGGTCGCAGGGCTACGCCTGGCAGTTCAATGACGACGCCTCCACCATGGTCTGCCAGATCGCCGGAGCGGACGTGCGCGTCACCATCTGTCCGGGCAATCCGGGACAGACGCCTTACGCACAGCAAAAATGGGCCTTCGCCAACGGGGAGTGCGGTGTGGATTCGAACGGAAGCTACGCCTCCCTGCTCGCCTGCATGAAGGCCAACTTCGATTACGCCTGCGCCTCCGAGGTGGTGGAGAAGAAGCGCAGCGACGGCTCCGCCGTCACGGCCTCTCTCTACTATTGCAAGCCCGTGGCCAAGGGGACAACGGGGGCGGTGAGTTACGACACGTGCATGGCCAACAACACCAGCATCTGCCAATCCACGGGAACGACGCCTTCGAATTGAGTTGTGGCCTCGCGGGGCTTCCTTCAAGGGAAGCCCCGCGAGGCGTATCCACAACTTTCGTATTATTCCTGGGAACCCGGAAAGACGTAGCTTTGCTAACACGCCCATCTGTTGTAAGCGTCATGCGAGCGTATTGAACTCTTAAGTGTTTCGTTGAGTGGGAGCGTATGAAAGTTCGCAAGCCCGATAATCTGTCCCTGCTTTTCAGGACGCTGGTTTTTCCCGAAGAGCCCCCAACGTTGGTCGTTTCGGCCTTCGCCGGTTTCCGGTTTGGCGCTCGCGGAGAGGCCGAAATACTCCCCGAGGGGGACGTCTGGGCCGCGGCCATGGCCCATCTTGCGGACGAAGAAGTCCTGGACTTGGGCTTTCCCAAGGCCTCCGCGGAATTTTTGGCTTACGGCTCCTGCCATGCGGACAAGCCCGTGCAGGAGATGGTCGCCCGGGTCATCGTGTCCGGCAAGGGAAAATCGCTTCTCGTGGTTGGCGACAGGCGGTTGGCTCGCGGCCGCCAGACGGCGGCCAAGCCTTTCAAGTCCATGCGCATTGGCTGGGAGAACGCTTTCGGCGGCCCCGGGTATGAAAAGAACCCCTTGGGCAAAGGGTACGTCCCGGTCGGGGGCGATCCGGGGGAGCTTCCCAACATTTTGCATTTCGGGGCGAGCCCCAAGGCGGTCCGCGAGGCGGAGCCCGCCGGCTTTTCCGGAGTGCCCAGCCATTGGCCGCAACGCCGCCAGTACATGGGCTCTTTTGACGCCGTCTGGCTGAGAGAACGTTGGCCGTATCTTCCCGGCAACGCGCGCGAGGAATTTTATTTTGCGGCCCCGCCGGACCAACGGCTGCCCGCCTACCTCGCGGGGAGCGAATCCGTGATCGTGGAGAACATGCACCCGGGAAAGGCCCGGCAGGAGTTCAAGCTTCCCGGTGTCCGGGCCCGCGTATTTCTGAACATGGAGAACGATCCCGCGATGTCGTTGAGCGAGGTTGCTCTCCACTTGGACACGTTGTTCCTGTTCCCGGAGGAGGAGCTTGGCCTGCTTCTGTTTCGGGGAGCTCGCCGTGTCCGGGACCTGGAGCGGGACGACGTCCTGTGGTGCGCGGCCGGCCTGGAGAATTTGGACGCGACGCCGCGCCCCTTGTCCTGGTATGAGGCCCTGCTCGCCGCCCCGCCCGCCGAGGAGCCCGCCGCTCCCGAACCGCCGCCTCCCCCTCCGCCTGCGCCGGCTCCCCCCCCCGCTCCGCCGCCGGCGGAGCACCCGGCCGTGGCGGAGATGAAAACCGTTGCCGCCGACATCGACAAGGAGGTGGACAAGCTGCTCGCCGGACAGGGGATAACCCGGGCTCAGGTGGAGCAGAAGCTCGCCGAGTCGGAGGAGTCGGATTTGCTGGGCCAGGGCGCCGGAGAGGCGGTCGATCCGAAGACCGCGCTCAAGAATCTGGAGTCGGCCGTGAACAATCTGGAGTCGGAGGTGCACAAGTCGCTTGCCGACCAAGGGGTCAGTCTCAAGGACGCTGAGGCCTATCTGGCGCAAAAACAGGCCGAAGCTCCCGAGTTCGGGCTGAAAGAGATTGCCGCGCAGGTCAAGGAGAGTTCCGTTTTTCCGGAAGAGGCGAAGACCGAGTTGTTGGCCGGAATTTCCGCCGCGGAGGGCTTGGAGGCGCAACTGAAGGCCTTGTCCGCCAAGGCCGGGGAAGCTCCGCCGGAACGGAAAGTCGAAGAAAAGCCGGAGGAGCCTGAGCCGCCGAAGCCGGCGCCGGTCGGCCCCAAAGACGCCGCCGAAGCCCTGGAGCGGCGCAAGCGGGGAGAGAGCCTGGCCGGTTACGACATGAGCGGTTTCGATTTTTCCGGCATGGACCTCTCCGGCGCCAATTTTTCGCAGGCCGTTCTGGACGGCGCGAAATTCTCCGGCGCCAAACTGTCTTTTGCGGATTTCAGCCTCGCCGGACTGGCCGAGGCCGATTTTTCGTCGACCGACTGCTCGGGCGCTAATTTTCGGTCCGTTCGCGCCTCCAAGACGAACTTCACGGGCGCCGAGATGGACCGGGCGGACTTGACCCAGGCTGACGCCTCCGGGGCGGTCTTCCTGGAAGCCAGGCTGGACAAGGCCCGGTTGGATGGAGCCCTTTTCGAATCCTGCGTGCTGACCGGTGCCTCGTTGCGCGAGGTTCGCGGGATCAAGGTAAAGTTTTTGAAGACCAGACTGGACAAGGCCGTGCTGGAGGACGCGGAGCTGGAGGGCGCTGATTTCGAAGGTTCCGATCTCTCCGGCGCCATGATGGCGCGTTGCAAGGGCCGCAAAGCCAGATTCGGGGGCGCCGCGTGCGAAGGGTGCGATCTGAGGGGAGCCGATCTGCGTTCGGCGAGGGCCGATGAGCAAACCAGCTTGGCCAAAGCCGATCTCTCCGGCGCCAACCTGACCGAGGCGAAACTGGGGCGCGCGCAGCTTCCCGGCGCCAATCTCTCCGGGGCCGCTTTGACCAAGGCGAGCCTGGACCGCGCCGACTGTTCGAGCGTCGACTTCACCGGGGCCTCCATGCAGCATATCCGGCTGCACAAGGCCAACCTGCAATATGCAATCCTGACTCGGGCCAATCTTTTCAAGGCGAACCTGCGCATGGCCAATGCGGCCAAGACGAATTTTCGCCAGGCCAACCTCTACGGAGCGGAAATATTCAAGGCCGTCCTGTCGGACGCGGACCTCTCCGGCGCCAATTTGAAACGCACGTTGTTGAAACTGGAGTCGCTCAATGGAGATTGAGTCCATCGCCCGGCGGATTCGCCTGGGGGAGACGATCCGGAATTCGAATTTCGCAGGCCAGGACTTGTCCGGCGTCGATTTTTCCGGCGGCGTTTTGCAGGACGTCAATCTTTCCGGCGCGAAATTGCATTCGGCGAATCTGCGCGAGACGCGGTTCGTACGCTGCGACTTCGCAGCCGCGGACCTGTCCGACGCCAACCTGGAGTTCGCCGAGTTCCTCGAATGCTCCATGGGCAAGGCGAGGCTTCAGGCGATCCAAGGGAAGTTGGCGCAATTTGTCACGTGCAACCTGGAGGAGACGGCGTTCAACCAGAGCTCGCTCCATCGAACCGAATTTCGGAACTGCCTGCTGGCCAAAACCGACTTCAGTCGCGCGGACATGTCCCGGTGCGACGTGTCCCAGGAAAGCTTGGGCGCGGCGGTTTTTTCCTCCACCGACCTGCGGCAGGCCGTGCTGCGCAAGGTTGATCTGGCGGGCGCAAGCCTCCAGGGATGCGACGTGCGCTTGGCCCTGATGGAGGGGGCCGACGTGTCCGGGGTTGATTTCTCCGGTATGGATTTGACCCAGGCGTCCATGAACGGGGTCACGGCGCATGGGACGTCGTTCCGGGAGGCCAAGGCCGAATACGCGCGGTTTCAGAAGGCCGATTGCGCCAAAGCCGACTTCTCCGGCTGCCGCTTCAAATTCTGCAACTTCAAGCAGGCGATGTTCACCGAGAGTGTGTTCGAAGGCTCCACTCTCTCCATGTGCCGGTTTCGCAAGGCGAACTTTACCAAGGCGAATTTTTCCAACGCCAGTTTGGATTACGCCGACTTTTCCCACGCCATTGTTCTGGACGCCGTTTTCAGGTCCACGGACCTGACCATGGCCAACATGCACCAGGTCCGGTTGGGCCTGGCCAAACTGAAGGATACGGATGTGAGCCGTATTCGCAAAACCGACCCGGATTTGGCCGAAGCCGAAAACTGGTCGCCGAAATCATAGCCCTGGAGGCCGTCATGCAAACGGAAGAACACATCGCCGCGGAACAGGAAACCGGCGCCGGCCCGGACTCCGGAAGGTTTCAGGACGCCATGGCCTGGCTGGCCGGGGGAGCCCCGCAGTTCTCCACGGGCCGAGTGATCGGCGTGGGAGGCCAGGACGTTCAGGTTCTCACCGAGTCCTTGCGGCAAGTGCGCGCCAAACGCGCGGCCGCCTGCCTGCTGGACCCGGAGGCGGGCGACGTGGTGCTGGTTTTCCAAAGCAGCCAGGAGACGTACATCTTGAGCGTTCTGGAGAAGAACCGGCAGGCCTCGACCCTTTCCTTTACCGGCGACGTGAGCGTCAAGAGCCCGGGCAAGGCCGCCTTCGCCAGCCGGGAGATGGACGTTTCGGCCGTCGGCGGCAGGCTGCGGTTCGTGGACGCATCGCTGGTCTCCAAATCCCTGCGGGTCCGGCTTGGCAAGGCCGTGTGTCTGGCCAAGACGCTGGAAACCACGGCGGAAAGCGTCATCGGCCGTGTGAAGCGCAGTTTTCGGCAGGTGTTCGAGACGGAGACGCTGCGCGCCGGAGCGGTCCGGCAGTTCATTGAAGGCCGCTTCTATCAGCGCAGCCAAAACACCACGATCCTGGCCGACGAAAAGGTTCAGGTGGATGGGGAAAAGATCGAACTGGGATAACCGGCCGGACCTGCAACACTGGAGGAGAAAGCAGCCATGTACGCCTGCACGATTCAAAAAGGCAACCTCATGTCGGAGGCCGATGTGTGCAAAACGCCGACCCCGGCCGGGCCGATCCCCACGCCGTATCCCAACATCGGCATGACGCCCACGGCGGACCCGCCGTGTTCGAATGTTCTGATCGTGGGATCGCCCGCTTTGAATCTGGAATGCCAGATCCCGATGACCAACGGGGACCAGGCCGGCGCGGCCATGGGCGTGGTCTCGGGCGAGATCATGGGGGAGGCCAAGTTCACCATAGGCAGCGAGACGGTCACGCTGGAGGGCTCCCCCGCGGTGCGCATGGGCGATCCCACCACACACAACTCCAATAACACCATCGGGTCCTGCCTGGTTCCCAGCCAGAGCAAGCTGATGATCATGTCGTGACGGCTGGCCGGCCGCCGCGGCCGCTACATGATTTTGACCATGCCGGCGGAGTTGACGGACATGACTTCGCCCGCGAAGAATTTGATGGACGCCTCCGTGACGTCGAGGGCGCCCGCCCCGGCTTGCAGCGTGGTTTTGCTCTCTGTAACAAGGAGACCGTTGAGGCCGGTGGTGTCGGTCAACGAACCTTTCGTCGCCTCCAGAGACACTTTGTAGCCGCCGGTCATTTGGGCCGTCACGCCCGTGGGGTTTGCGCTCACGGAGCCGCCGTCCGTGGTTTCCATTTTGACCAGTGTCGGGCTCGCCATCGTGACTCCGCTCGCGCTCAAACTAATTTTGTTGGTAGCGTCGACGCTCAAGTCCAATGTCGCGCCGTACTCCATGTTTATCAGCGCCCGGTTGCAGTTGTTGAGTTTAATGACGCCGCCGGAGTTGGACATCGTTATGAGGGAATTCGCGCCTGAAGGATCCGTACTCCCATCCGGCAACACGCCTTGGGCCAGCGTGAGTTTGGACTCGGGGCCGATGAGGCTGTCCACGGAAAGCGTGGCCCCGCTTTTGTTCAGTTTGAGCATCGAGGTGGCGGTGGAGGCGCTGGCTGCGTCAAAGGCCTTGACCATGGACTTCACGGCCACCTGAGCCGCTACGCAGGCGGCCAGACCGGCGGCGCCGAGAGCAATGCCGCCGTAAAAATAGCCATTCTTGTAGAAGGGGCCGCCGTCGTCGCTCAAAAATCCGCCGTCAAAGGCGTCCGACTCCATTTCGGCTCCGGCGGAAGTCATCGCGGCTCCCACCATGCCCAAAATCAAGGCTTTGTTGGCCTTGGATATCAGGCTCCCCACCGTCTGTTGGTACCCGCCGCTCACCACGGTTTCATCCAATCCTGCAAGCTTGCTTGTTCCTTTGAGCGAGTAGGCGCCTGAGCCGAGCGTCACCTTGTATCCTTTATACATGGAGATGTCGTACGGCGCCGCCGTTGCGGCGGTGGCGGCCCCGACGGTGATGCTGTTGGAGGCCCCGATGGTGATGAGATTCTTGATGCCGCCGGTAACGGTCGTGCTGGCGCCGACCGTCGCCGTGGCGGAGTCGCCGAGCGTGAAGCTTTCGTAACCGCCTTTGGTTTTGAAGGAAAGTGAGCCGCCGCCGCCCCGGACCACGGAGCCGATGGCGATGGTGCTGTCGTGGTAGGGAGAGTGCAAGCTGATGTACTCTTTTCCTTTTTTGTCGCCGAACGCAAGGTGATTGTTGCCCGCCGTGCGGAGGACGTTGACCGCCGGGTTTTTTTCCGTGACCTGGTTGAGCGCCTGGCCGTTGTGCGCGGCCGCGGCGATGAACGGCCGGTCGATGTCTCCGTTGAGAAAGCTGAGCAGCACCTCGGCCCCCCCCAGGAGGGGGAAGTGCATGCCGTGGCCTTCGCCCGCATAGGGCTCGGCCTTGCGCAGCCAGCAGGAAGCCTTGGTGGCCGGGCTCCCGGACAGGTCGAAGGGCAGCCTGACCTTGTAGCGGCCCAGGTTGTCGAGCATGGCGTACTGGCCGCCCGGCGCAACCTCCACCGTGGCGTTGATCATGCCCTGGATGCTCGGTTTCGATCGCGTGCGTTTGGGCCGGAACTGGGTCGTGGCCGGAATGGCGGTCAGAGACGCCTGGTAGTCCGGGCGTTCGTCAAGCGCTGCGGCGGTGCGGCGCATTTCCGCGGGCAGGGAGCCCGCCTGATGCCCGTGGTGCTCGATTTCGGTGATCAGGTAGCGAATGTTGCATGCGTCTTGATAATGGTCCTGCAACGTGAATGTGCATCCCGAGCGCAGGCCGTTGTGAAAGCTCTTGCCGGAAAAGATTTTTTTCCGGCACCCCAATTCCTCGGCCCGGACGGCGGCCAAAGCCTTGGCCTCGGAAGGCGAGTTGAAATATGCTCCGTAATCGTAGACTTCTCCCAATTGCGTGTCGAGCCCGGACGATCCGAGCGCCGGCACTTTGTCCTCGCCGTTCACGTCCAGCTCGGGGCTGACGTAGTTATAGCTTTTCAGCCGCACGCTGGAGGGCGCCATGGACCGGCTGACCACCCAGGAGGTCACAGCGGTATGCCGGATGCTTTCGGCAAGGCTCGGCGTGGGCGAGTAGACCAGCGGCTCGGCGGAGCACAGGGCGGCCGAGGCGTTGGAGTCCGTGATGACGAGCGTTTCCTGGCTCTCTCCTTGCGTGAAGAAATAGTAGAGCCCGCGGTCTTCCATCCAACGGGACAGGAAGTCGAAGCACGATTCGTTGTACTGGCAGACGTATTCCATCTTGGGATATTGATGCTGCAACTCCAGCTTGTAGTTCAGGATGCGGCGCTGCCCCATGACCTCGTTGATGATTTCCGGCAGCGTCTTGTCCAGAAACACCTGGTTGCTCCTCGCGTATTTGAGCAGGGAGAAGCGGGGGACGAGAAGTGCCTTGAAGATCAAATGCTCGCGAACCCGCCGCAATTGGTCGATGGACAAAAGAACGCCATGGTAGGACGAGGACGTGCTTTGCGAGGAGAGGGTAAACGTCGCCTGGCTGGCCATGGCGTCATCCAGGTTCGTAGACAACGGGCAGGCGGCGATGATCTCGAACTCGTAGCATTCCGATATGGATTCGCGGCCGGAAAAGGAAATGACCGTAAAGGCGTCCTTCCCCGCGGGCTCGGTGGTCAAAGAGTAGTTCATCGAGTATTCCGGCATCGTTGGCTCCTTGGCGTTCGGCGAATGTTCGGGAAGAGTCTCTTGCTCCGCGGCCTCCGCATCGCCCGGTCTTCATGGCGCGGCGTTGGCCTACAGAACAACATGTTAGCGAACTTTCATCTAAATGCGCGCTGCGGTCAACCGGGACTTTGCAAGATTTAGCGACAAATATTTTGATGAAAACTGGCCGCGCGGTTCGTCCATTGCGCCGGGCTTCGGTTTTCAGGGCTCTGCGCCTCCCGTCTCGCTTCTTCCTTGACGGGTGCGGAAGGCCAAATTATAAAACACAACGTTCAGTTTTTAAATAGCCGTGACTGTCCGCCCCGGACCTGAGCCTTGAAGGATAGGGCGCCCGCCGTCGGCGCCGGTCAGTGGCGGGGGAAACCGATTCGCCTCGCTTCGTACTCCCCATGCTGGAATCGTCGCGCAACACATTGAAGGAAGGGTATGTCTGAACCGCAGTCGTCCAAGAAAGTTGGTGACGAAGGGCCGTCCTCGGCCATGGTCGCCCTGTTCGCTCTGGCCATTTCCTCGTTGGTGGCCAACCTGTATTACGCCCAACCCCTTGTTTCCTCCATCGGGCCGGACATCGGCGTCTCTCCGGAGCTTGCGGGATCCGTGGTCAGCGTCACCCAGGTGGGGTACGGCGCCGGCCTTTTCTTCCTGGTTTCGCTGGCGGATCTGGTGGAGAACAAGCGCCTGGTCCTCGTGACCATGGGCGTAGCGATCGTCGGATTGTTCGGCGCCGCCACGGCGCATTCGGCCTGGGTCTTTTTTCTTTCCTCTTTTTTTATGGGCCTTTGCACGACGGGAGCGCAAATTCTCCTGCCGTACATCGCCCATCTGACGCCCGTGCATCGGCGCGGCCGCGTGGTGGGCAACATCATGGGCTGCTTGTTTGCTGGCATCATGCTTGCCCGTCCTATGGCCTTGTTCGTAGCCGGGCGCTTCGGCTGGCGGGCGATCTTTTTCTCCTCCGGCGTGTTGATGCTCTGCCTCGCGGTGATGCTCGCCGTGATCATGCCGAGTTCGAGACCCCAGGGAGGCGTGCATTACGGACGCATTCTCGCGAGCATGGTTCGCTTGCTGCGCGACCTTCCCGCCGTGCGCCGCCGTTCGGTGTACCAGAGCCTCTTGTTTTGCGTGTTCAACATGTTTTGGACCTCGGCGCCGCTGCTGCTGGCGGACCGTTTCGGCATGGGCGCCTACAGCATCGGCCTGTTCGCCCTGGCCGGAGCCGGCGGCGCGCTGGCCGCGCCTTGGGCGGGGCGTCGGGCCGACAAGGGCCTCACCGTTTCCACATCGCGCTGGGCCTTGCTGATGGTGTTCGCCGCTTTCATCGGCGCCGGCGTGGCCGGAGCCGTGGCGACCTTGATAGGGCTTCTTGCGTGCACGGTTCTGCTGGACGTGGGGGTGCAGACGAACATGATATTGAGCCAGCGCATTGTTTTCACGGTTCCCACCGCCATCGCCGGGCGCGCCAACGGCATTTACATGACCGTCATGTTTGCGGGGGGCGCGTTGGGGTCGGTGCTCGGAACCATCCTCTACGAGTGGGGCGGATGGAGCGCGGTGGCCGGCGGCGGCGCTTCGCTGGGCCTGTTGGCGCTGGCTTTGTTTTGCCTTGAACCGCGCGCGAGCGGGAAGGAGTCGAACTCGTGACTCGCGACGGAGCGGAGCATCGCCCCTGCGGCCGGGGGCGTCCGCGCAGCGAGCAATCGCGCGACGCCATCCTCCAGGCCACGCTGGATTTGCTGGAGGAGGCGCCTCTGCGGGAAATCAGCATCCAGACCATCGCCCGCCGCGCCAAGGTGGGCAAGGCCACCATCTACAAATGGTGGCCGGGCAAGGCCTATCTGGCGCTGGAAGCGTTTCTGGAGAACACCGGCAGGCACGCGCCCATCCCCGACACCGGCTCCGCGCGCCAGGACATCATGACCCACATCAGCATGTTGTCGAATTTTTACCTGACGCGGGCGGGGCGGATTTTTGCGCAGTTTCTGGCCGAGGGGCAAAGCGATCCCGAGTTCCGCAAAAGTTTTTGGGACTGCTTTCTGAGCGTGCGGCGGCGCACCGTTCTCCCCATGCTGCGCCGGGGCGTGGAGCGCGGCGAACTGCGCTCCGACGTGGATACGGACCTGGTGATCGACCTGCTCTACGCGCCGATGGTGTACCGATTGATGATCGGCCACGCCCCGCTCGACGAACGCGCGATCCAAGGCTACGTGACCGTCCTGCTGGAGGGCTTGGGGACGCGAGTTGTTGATTCTCGCAGAAAATAGCGTCTTTCGGGCGCGGATGAATGTTACTGAAAACTATCGAAAGATGGACGCGTTTTACGTACAGTCATTTCGAGCGGCAAGTACAACCGCCATCGCCGAGCAGGCGATTGCATTGTTTTTTGCGGCCCCGTCGCGGCCGCCGGAAAACCCTCAACCGAATCAGGAGGACACCGGAATGAACCCCATCCTGCACGTCAATGAGAAGGACAACGTGGTCACCTGCCTGCGGCCGCTCTCCAAAGGAGAGAGCGTCGTGGTGGAGGGAAAGACGATCACGGCGAACGCGGACATCCCCGTCTTCCACAAGATGGCCGTGGAGGCGATCGCCAACGGCGGGCGCTGCTACAAGTACGGCGAGGTTATCGGCGACGCGACCAGGGACATCGCACCCGGCGACCACGTCCACCTGCACAACATCGAAAGCACCCGCGGCCGCGGCGACAAGCGGAACTAGGAGGAGAGCTCATGAAGATCAAAGGCTACCGCAGAGAGAACGGTCGCTACGGCGTCCGCAACCATCTTCTGGTCATGCCCACGTCGGTCTGCGCCGCGGCCACGGCCGAACGCATCGCCGGACTCATCCCCGGCGCTGTCTCCATTCCCAACCAGCACGGCTGCTGCCAGATCAACTCCGACCTGGCCCTGACGCAGCAGACCATCGTCGGCTTCGGCAAGAACGCCAACGTGGGGGCAGTGCTCGTTGTCGGCCTCGGTTGCGACGGCATCCAGGCCGGCGCGGCCGCTGCGGAAGTCGCGGAGACGGGCAAGCCCGTCGAGCACATTGTCATTCAGGAATGCGGCGGCACGCTCAAGGCCATTTCCCGCGGCGTCGAACTCGCCGCTCCCCTGGCCCGCGCCCTTTCCATGCAGGAGCGCGAGGAGTGCGGCCTCAGCGAGATCATCATGGGACTGGAGTGCGGGGGCTCCGACCCGACGAGCGGCTTGGCCTCCAACCCGGCCATCGGCTACGCCTCCTCCAAGCTGGTGGGGCTCGGCGGCAGCAGCATCCTCAGTGAAACCACCGAGGTCATCGGCGCGGAACACCTGCTGGCCGAACGCTTCGCCGATCCGGTCCAGCGCGAAAAGTTTCTCTCGCAGGTGAAGGCCGTGGAGGACCGCGCCATCGCCATGGGCGAGGATCTGCGCAGCGGACAGCCCACACCGGGCAACAAGGTCGGCGGCCTTTCGACCATCGAGGAGAAGTCGCTCGGCTGCATGTACAAGGCGGGCGACAGCCCCTTTACCGGAGCGCTTGACTACGCCGAGGCCGTGCCCGAGGCCCACGGCCTTTATTTTATGGATACGCCCGGCCAGGACATCGACTCCATCACCGGCATGGTCGCGGGAGGAGCGCAGATCGTGGTCTTTTCCACCGGGCGCGGCACGCCCACCGGCAGTCCCATCGCGCCGGTCATCAAGATCACGGGCAATCCCGAAACCTATGAAAAGATGTCCGACAACATCGACATCAACGGCGGACGGATCATTTCCGAAGGCGCCACCGTCCAGCAGCTCGGCCAGGAGCTCTTCGACATGATGGTGGAGGTCTGCAACGGCAGGCAGCCCAAGGCGGAAAGCCTCGGATACCATGAGTTCGGCATTTACAAGCTGACCGGGACGTTCTAACCGGTCCCAACCCGGCCTGGCTCGCCGGAAGCAGCAAAAGGCCTGCGGCGTTCGCCGCAGGCCTTTATACTTTCTGACGCTGGCGACGGGACGTGAACCCTCGGCCTGTTGATTACGGATTGCTTCTTCTGGGGAGGGGGAGAGCGGTCTCTCCTTTTCCCGCGGCCTGCGTCTTCTTGTAGAAAGGGATGCTCCGGTTATTGCGGTTATTGACAGCGCCTTCCGATATAATTATTCCGAATTTCTGACGAGTTGAGAGAATTTTCTCTCACGACTTTACAGAGGAAGGCGCAGCGTAGGCATGAAGTTTTGTAACGATTGCGCCTCGTTGACGAACAGGGACGCTCCGCCCTTTAGAGGTATGTCGCATGGCGCATGAATATGTAAAAATTGACATGGAGACATGGAAAAGAAAAGCGCATTGCCAAAGGTTTATGGATATTGTTCAGCCGCAATATCGCATTGGTGTTGAACTCGACGTTACAAATTTCAAGTCGTATATCAAAGAAAAACATTTGTCGTTCACATTGGCCTTTATCTTTGCCGTTTCGAACTGTGCAAACGGCATAGAGGAGCTAAGATATAGATTTATCGGCGACAGCGTTGTCTTGTATGGCTCGATCGACACAGTCTTTACCTATTTAGATGCTGAAACAGAGTTATTTAAATTCGTAAGTGTTCCCATGCAAGATACAATGGACAAATATGTACAGCTGGCGGCGATGTCCGCCAAGAATCAGAAAGAATATTTTCCTGAACCTGTCGAGAATGATGTCTTCATGTTTTCGGCATTACCGTGGCTTTCCTGGACGCAAGTTTCAAATACGGATTATGGGGATAACAGAAAGGCGCAACCCAGATTTTGTTGGGGGAAATATTTCGAAAGAGCAGGACGATATTGGATGCCATTTTCCGTGCAGGTCCATCATTCCTTTGTCGACGGAATCCACATTGCGAAGTTGATGGAAAAACTGCAATGCTATGTGAACGAACTGGGAAAAAGTGAGGCCAAACAGTAGGCCTAGTGGCATGTTCACGAAATAGCTACGAGGCCGTGATCTCATTTTGAGGTGCGCGCTACAGTCGATTATCGGAAGGCGTTTGGCCGTGGGAATGTCGTGGGAAAAGAAGAAGGGGTTAAGCCCTAAGGATGTAACCCCTTGATTTCTCTGGAGCCAGCGATGGGACTCGAACCCGCGACCTGCTGATTACGAATCCTTTTCGGTGGCTCCCGCCGTGATTGCCCCTTGATTGTAACTTATTATATTCGATGAATATTCGTTGATTTCCTCCCGCCCTTGTGCTGTACCCGATGTCCTGTATTCGCTGCATGGGGTAGCAGGGGGGTAGAAAATTCGTGAGGAAGCAACGGACGAAATTCGTCGGCGTGTACGCGCTGGCTTCCGAGAGCAGAACCTTTCGCGGGAAGCCGGATCAGGCCTATTACATCACCTTCAAATCCGGCGGCCGGAAAATCTGGGAAAAGATCGGTTGGCGATCGGAGGGGATCACGGCGGTCTTCGCCTCGCAGGTGCGCTCGGAGCGCATGCGCTCGATGCGGCTCGGGGACGTTTCCTTCGCGCCTCGCCGCAAGTTCACGTTCGGCCAGGCCTTCGAGAAGTACGATAACGGCCATCTCGTCCAGCTCAAGAGCGGCGACCGGGTGCGGCGCATGTACGCCGCCCGGCTCGAAAAGACGTTCGCGAAGCGCCAGCTCTCCGCCATCACGCCCTGGGAGCTGGAGCGCTTCAAGCAGCATCTTCTGGCGGAGGGCCTGGCCCCGGCCACGGGACCATGGCCTTGGGCGTCGTCCGCGCCGTGTACCGCAAGATGCGGGACTGGAATCTGTACGACGGGCCGATTCCCACCGATAAAATCAAGCTCCCCAAAAAGGACAACCGGCGCATGCGCTTCCTGACTCCCGAGGAAGCCGACGTGCTGTTGTCGGAGCTGGCCAAGACCGCGCCGGAAACCTACGCCATGGCCCTCGTCAGTTTGCACACCGGCATGCGCTTCGGGGAGATCGCGGGCTTGCGCGGGGAGCATATCGACCTTGCGGCGCAAACGATCCGGATCGCCGACGCCAAGAACAGCCGGGGGCGGACCGTCTACATGACGCAAAAGGTGCGCGATATCCTTTCGCAGCGCCCGCTGCTGTGCGGTCGCTACGTCTTCCCCGGCAGAGGCGGAGGCCGCCGCTCGGACGTGTCGGACGCCTTCGCCCGCTGCGTCGCGCGGTTGGGGCTGAACAAGGGACGCAAGGACCGGCGGGACCGCGTCGTCTTCCACACCTTGCGGCATACGTATGCGTCGTGGCTCGTGCAGGGGGGAACGCCGTTGTTCACGGTGGGGGAGCTGCTCGGGCACAGTTCGGTGGAAATGACCCGGCGCTATTCGCACTTGGCGCCGAACGCTTTTCAGGCGACTGTAGAGATCATAGAAAACTATCTGGAAGCTACATCGTTCTCCGATCCGGTCCACAGGGACGGATAAATAGACGGCGGGAGCGCATGACGCCCCTGCGGTCGCCGACCAAAGGCGCGGGCGGAGGTAAGAGCGATCTCCGGCGGGATTGCAGAATGGGATGCCCCTTTGGGGTGGTTGCTCCTGGGGCGCTACTGGGTGGCCTCGCTTTTGCCAATCTCGTTTACATAGCATTGCAGTTTTTCCCTCAACCCCTGTCAATGTTGGGAGGAGAGAATATGGAATTCGGATTTTTGATGAACAGTTCGGAAGTAACATTCGGCGACATAACTATTGCCCCGTTATCAAATTATAATGAAGTAGTTCAGCAATTCTATGAAAAAGCAAGCGTTGCCAATGGTTGGATCTATCCACCTCTTAAAAGGGTTGCACAAAATTTCAATGAAAAAAAACGATTTAGTAAAGATGGACCAGAAGTTCCTGCAACACATTACTATCTTTCTCCCACCCATTCGATCCATTCTCAAAACATTGATACAGACGATGAACATTTAAGATTTTTGATTTTATGTTATGGTTTTTTACACGGATTTTATCTTCTGAAAGATCAGTACAGTTACTTTATGAAAACACCGTATGTGCGTGGCAAACTCCACAGTTTAATGCCATCCGGAAAAGACTTAGAGTCAGGAATGACTACTCTTAATAATTTATACCAATGTTGCAACGAAGAAAACAGAAAGCGGATTTTTGCAATTATTCACTGGTTTCTAGTTAGTGGGTCGTATGAAATGGCCTGGGATCATTTCGACGCACAGTATAAGGTCCTTGACGGCGTATACAAATATTATTCAATGCAACATCGATGCAAAATGATTCCACACGCTTGTAGACCAGCATTGTTGGCAGACGTATATGGTGTGCAACTTCCAAAATGGGCTATCACAAGCAAAGATTCGAAGAGTCAATTAAGCTTAATTCGAAATGGATTAACGCATGAGGCTTTTTTCGCTGGTGAACCGATTGGATACAGTTATCCAAAGGAGAATTTTCGGCTTGAGTTAACAAATTTTAATATGAAGCTAATATGCGGTGTGCTTGGATTGCGGACTCCGTATCTTTTCATTGCCCCTGAAGATCGACAGATGCATACTTGGAATCTACCACCTGTGTGATTTCAAAAGGATAAGACCCAGAATATGAAACCTTGTGCATTTCCTACATAACGCCGCTCCCCAAACGAAAAGCCCCCCGTTTCCGGGGGGCTCGTTCAATCGGCCGTGACGATCTGGTTCTTTTCCAGGAAATCGTTCAGGTCCTGCCGTCGGTAGGCGACGCGCGAACCGAGGGCGACGTAGCGCGGGCCGAGGCCCTGGGAGCGCCAGTGGTCCAGCGTGTGGCGCGAAACGCCCAGCAGGGCGGCGGTCTCGATGACGTTGAGCAACGCCTTGTGGTGCAAACATTCCTGCTCCACCAGCGGGGCGAACGCTTCCGTAATGGCTTCCTTCACCAAGTCGCGGGACGCTTCGAACTCCATGGCTTTCCTCCTTTCGATATGGGGTTGTCGTTGCGTTGCCCTCTGTTGTATTAGGACACGTTAAAATGTCAATAAATGTTTTCTAATGACAACAAGCTCCCCACAAAAAAAAAACGGCGCGCCGCGGCGATCATACGAGTCGCAAGTAGCGGTGTTTCTTAGGATCATACCGAACCCTCGGCCGATGTCGGCCCCTTCCCCCCACAACCTTCAGGCGGAATGCCTGACGGCATCATCCTCATTTTCCGCGAGCGACAGCGCACGGTCGAGAACGACGGCCGGCGCGATCCCCACGGCCTGGCACATGCGACAGAATTCGCCGATCAGCATCGGGCGTTTTCCCTTGAGCATGGCGGCGACATCCTCCGGCGAGGCGCCCATGCGCTCGGCGATGGCCGCCTGCTCCACGCCCAGCGCTCTCGCCACGGCCGACAACGTCTTGGCGACGCGCCCGTCCAGCGGGGTTCGCCCCAAACGGAGCTGGGGCCCGGGCTCGGGCAGTTCGCCCTCCGCCTCCCGGAAGACCTCGGCCAGCGGGATCTGCAACCGGTCGATGTAGCGCACCATGTCCCGAAAGGACGTGCGCTCGCCTCCCTTGCGGTCCGCCTGCCACACGCTGACGGTGGCGCGGTGCACGCCCAGGAGGCGACCGATTTCCGATTGGCTCATGCCCTGGGCGATCAGTTCGTCGAGGCGCGCCAGCACGAGCTTCCACGCACGTTCGTTGACCCGAAAACTATCCATGTTCGTCAATGTATTCGCGTCGTCGTTGTCTTTGCATTCCATGAATATTGACCTTTGATGTGTCTTATGACAACATCCGCCCCATGACAAACGTCTTGGAAACCTATCGCCGGCGGCGCGACCTTTCGTTCGCCGAGCTCGCCCGCCGATGCGGGGAGCATCGGGCCACCGTGTTGCGCCATTGCCGGGGCCTGCGCCCCATCGGCGCCGAGTCCGTTCTGCGCTACCACGTCCGACTCGGCATTCCCCTCGAAGCGCTCCGGCCGGATCTCTACGTCCGGCCGGAAGCGTA
>JASGMV010000066.1 GCA_030156255.1 Desulfovibrionales bacterium | reverse complement strand
ACGCATCGATCGATGCGTTTTCGCCGCCGGAGGGGAGGCCAGCTAAGGCAAGGGCTTGGTTTTCCAAATTTCCTTGGCGTATTCAAGCACAGCCCGGTCGCTGGAGAATTTACCCATGCGGGCGGTGTTCAAAATAGAGCGCCTGGTCCAGTCGTGCTGGTCGCGGTATACCTCGTCCACCTCCTCCTGACGGCGCATGTAGGCGGCGTAGTCGGCCAACACCATAAACCAGTCCGTTTCCAGCAGGTTGTGCACCAGCCCGTGGTACAAGGTCGGCTCCTGGGGATTGAAAAAGCCGTGGGCGATCATGTCCACGGCCGCCTTGAGCTCGGGGTCGGCCTCGAAGACCTCGCGGGGATTGTAGCCCTGCGCGCGACGGTTGGCGACTTCCTCGGCCGTCATGCCGAAAATGAACATGTTCTCTTCGCCCACTTCTTCCAAAATCTCTACGTTGGCGCCGTCCAGCGTTCCGATGGTCAAAGCGCCGTTGAGGGCGAACTTCATGTTCCCGGTGCCCGAGGCCTCCATGCCCGCCGTGGATATCTGCTCCGAAAGCTCGGCCGCAGGCAATAGCCATTCGGTCAAGGAGACCGAGTAGTTGGGCAGGAACAGGAATTTGAGCAGCGGCCCTACGTCCGGATCGGTATTGACCACCGACCCCACGTCGTTGATGAGTTTGATGATGAGCTTGGCCGTATGGTAGCCCGGCGCCGCCTTGCCGCCGATCATGACGGTGCGGGGTACGTGGCTCCCTCCGGGATTGGCCTTGATACGATTGTAACGGGTGATGACGTGCAGCACGTTGAGGAGCTGGCGTTTGTACTCGTGGATGCGCTTGACCTGCACGTCGAACATGCTTTCCGGGTGCACGGGCGCGCCCAGGGCGCCTTCCAGCCGGCCGGCCAGCTTGATTTTGCTCTCGCGGCGCAACCGCATCCACTCCTCCCGGAAGCCCGCGTCTTCGGCGTACTTCTCCAGCCCTCGAAGCTGATCCAGCTCCCGAATCCAGCCGTCCCCCACCTTGCCGGTGATCAAGGAGGACAACTTGGGGTTGGCCTGAAGCAGAAAACGCCGCGGAGTGATCCCATTGGTCTTGTTGTTGAATTTCCAGGGCCACATTTCGTTGAAGTCCCGGAAGATGCTGTCTTTGATGATCTCCGTATGCAGGGCGGCCACTCCGTTGACGGAAAAAGACCCTACGATGGCCAGATGGGACATGCGTACGTACCGAACCGGCCCTTCTTCGATGATGGACATGCGCGCGAGGCGCTCGTTGTCTCCGGGATAACGGCTGGCCACGTCCTCCAGGAACCGGCGATTGATTTCATAAATGATCATCATGTGGCGAGGGAGCAGTTTGCCGACCAGATCCACGGGCCATTTCTCCAACGCCTCGGGCAGTACGGTGTGGTTGGTGTAGGCGAAAATCCGCGTGGTGATGGCCCAAGCCCGGTCCCAATCCAAAAGCTCGATGTCCAGCAGCAGGCGCATCAATTCCGGAATGGCGATGGCCGGGTGGGTCTCGTTGAGCTGGATGACCGCCTCCTGGGGAAGCTGGTCCGAAGTCATGGAGGATTTGCGGTGCCGGCGCATAATGTCCTGAAGCGTGGCGGAGACCAGAAAATATTGCTGCCGAAAACGCAGCTCCTTGCCCTCGTCCGACTCGTCGCCAGGATACAGGACCATGGAGATGGTTTCGCTGTCGATTTTGTCCTTGATGGCGGCGACGTAGTCCCCGCGGTTGAAGTAGTCCAGATTGAAACCGCCCGTGGACTTGGCGACCCAAAGGCGCATGTTGGTGACGTATTTGTTCTGGTATCCAGGAGCAAGGATGTCGCAGGCCATGGCGTTGACGCTCTCGTCGTGCATCCAGGAGTAGCGTGAACGGCCCATGTCATCGGTCCACTCCCGGATGGTTCCGCCGAAGCGAACGCGATACAGATGGAACTGCCGTTGGAACTCCCACAGGTTTCCGAAACGCAGCCAGTTGTCCGGCTTCTCCACCTGGCGGCCCTCCTCAACGCCCTGGCGAAAGATGCCGTAGGCGTACCGGATGCCGTACCCGTAGCCCGGAATTTTCAAAGAGGCCATGGAGTCCAGGTAACAGGAGGCCAGCCGGCCCAAACCTCCGTTGCCCAGCCCCGGCTCCCACTCCTTGTCCGCCACGTCCTCCAGCTCCACGTCGAAATCTTCGCGCAACACGTCGCGGACCATCGGCTCCAGGCCCGTATTGAGGATGTTGTTGACCAAAAAAGGTCCGGGAAGGAATTCAAGTGAAAGGTAGTAGACGCGTTTGGCTTTATGAGCGTAATATTGCTGTTGCGTTCTGATCCAGGCCTGAATCAGATAGTCCCGGATAGCGTAGGCTAACCCCTGGTAGATATTGTCCAATCCGCTTCTTTCGCAGTCGTAGCCGAGTGTCGTTACGATGTGCTGCAAAATCGACTGGGTCAAATCCGCCTTTTCAATATGCTCAGGGACCAATGCGCATTTCTTTAAGGCTGGCTTCGGCATCGGAGTCTCCACAAGGTTATATGTCAAAAGAACAACTACCTTGCGGCTAACATAGCGCCAAGCGCCAATCTTGTCGATTTGGTGAAAACCATATCGACATATTATTGCGATAATGGGATTCTAACTTGAACGACGCCGAACCGAAGCGCCCGGCAAAGAACGGAGGAAACGCAGCTAGTTGGTCGTCTGCGAGCTGAGGGGCGCCGGGCTGTCCAGAGAGGGCGCCTGCGCGAAATCCTGGGTGGAGGACAAAAACACGACGGCTGCAGCGATCAGGCATACGGCCAGGGCCAAGTATCTCATATGGCGCCTCTCAAAAAAGATTGCTTCATGACAACGAAGGAAATGCTCAACGACAAAATTATTGATACGCCAATTTTCAATGGTGTCAATCCTTGAAATGCCGGCAGGTTAAAAAAAGTTTAAAAAATGGAGCCAAGGCTAACCATCATTCCCGCCGCCGGCATGGGAACGCGAATGTGCGACATGACCGGAGGCGGGCCGAAGGAGCTGCTGCCGGTAGCGAACGAACCTGCCATCGCGCACGCGCTGCGAGAGTCGGCGCTGGCCGGCATTTTTGATGCGGCCGTGATTCTTCGGCCAGGCAAAGAGCAGGTGCGCCGGACGATTTTAGCTTGGCGAGGATCCTGCCCGGCCGAAGCGCCGGAGAAAAAACTGCGCTTGCATTTTTTTCTCCAGCAAACCCAACTCGGCGAGTGCGATGCGATCGCCCTGGCGAGGGAATTGGCCGGAAACAGTCCCGTCGCTGTCATCTATCCGGACAATATTTCCCGTCCGCCGGGCGCGCTGCGCGACCTAGGCCGCGTATTCCGCAGGCGCCCTTGCGACCTTGTCGCACTTATGCGCGTCACTAAAGAAAACAACACAGCCCTCAGCTGCTCCGGACGCGTAGATTTGGCGAAGGCGCAGGAGGCTCCGGACGGACATCGGCGCATCAAGAACTTCCTGCCCAAAGCGCCCGGCCCGTTCCGGTTGAGCCGTCCGGAAGAGCTGCGAACCTGTGGAATTTACATCGCCCTGCCCCACTATTTCGACTTCATCGAACGAACCCGAATGCGCCTGAAGCCTGGCCAGGAACTGACGGACGGCAAGGTTCGGCGGACCATGCTCCGGGCGGGCGCCCCACTTTATGGGTGGCCATTGGCCGGAGAGGTCCATGACGTGGGGATTCCTGAAGGCTACGCGAGGGCGCTGCGGCTCATTTAGAAATATTACGCTTGAAATGCTCCAGGCCCGCCGCTAGGCCTCCACCTTCAGCTTGAGCCGAAATCGCTTATCCAGATGGCTCTCCAAAAATTTCGTAAAATATTTCTGATACTTGCTCAAAAAATAGTGGCGATCCAGAAGCTTGTCCTTATTTTTATACTTGATGAGCGTGGACGGGTTGAAATACGCCTCCGCATTTTCCTTGGTCAAAACGAAAGGAGGCTTGCCGTCCTCCACCAAAAGAAAGCTCGCCGCCAGCGCGTGCGTGCGGTGATTACCTTCGAAAAAGAGTTGCGGCTGACTGACGCCGTGCACGTAAACGCCCGCCGCCCGCCGGTAGGCGGAATCCTTGCGGTGGCGCCGGCACCACCCCATAATTACCGGTATGTTCGCGGCGAAGCGCTCCCTCGACGCCTGGACGTAATGCCCATACTCCATGAGCGTGCAATCTTCCGGCCCGCAAAGCACGATGTGGTTCAACTCCAGAAAATAATGGACCCCCGTTCTTGAGAACAAGTCCACTTTGGCCTCCAACAATTCGTCCACGTAAGAATAGCCGGCCAGAAGATTGTCGATGATCTCATCGGTAAAATCCTCACGGCGCATGAGCAGACGGGAATTAATCCTCTCGAAGTTCTTTTGAACATCGCGCAGCGATTCTTCGATGGCGTCCAGATTCAGCCTGTATTGTTTGTATTTTTTTTTGCTCATAGCCAGTGTTCCACCCTAAACGCGACATTCTCACATACAAGACCATTGATAAAATACATAGCCTGGTTATGCTCATTTCATATTTTTGTGACCTTCCAGGCGCCCAACAGTGACAAAGATGGTGCGGATTGTCATGATCCCCGCCAAGCCGCCACAGACTACAAGCTTCGGGGAGAATTCCTGTCCATTATTATCCAGCATATCCAACGAGATTGGTTCGTCAAAGAACTCAGCGGCCTCAACGGCGCCATGCGCTCCGTGAGGGCCAGCCTGAGGCAAAACATCGCGACCATATCCGACGCAGAGGGCGCCGGGCCGAATGACCGCGTCCAAAGACGCTGGCCGGCCATATCCAGCCGTTCGAATGCGCTGAGCAACGAACTGAAAGACGCCCGGACGACGCCGTGAACGCCTGGAGGAGAGCATACGATCGGAGGATCTCCGAAGGCGCTGTGAAACAGCTCACCGACAATGGATGCAATGAAAGATATGGAGATCAGGCGGCGCCCATGCATGCAGCTCGAAAAAACGAACGCCCCGCTTCGGCGGGGCGTTCGCTCATGATTTATTCCGCAGCGTCCCCGCTGTTCAGGACGAATCCCTTAGTGGACCCGCCCGTGGACGACGAGGTTCCGGCGATCTTGGACAGGTAGACGTCGCCCAGGTTGGCGATGTGCCCGCCCACGTTGTCAAAGTGGTTGTAGTGCTCCTGCTCTTCGTCGATGATCGTCTCGAACAGTTTGGCGGACACGTTGTCGCCCATCTCGCGGCAAACGTTCAAAAATTGGTTGTAGGCGTCGATGGTGTCGTCCTCAAGATTGGTGTCAAAGGGGTAAATGCTCCGAACGTCCTGCCCCTTCTGGACCACATCCGCATAATCCGTGGCGGGCTCGCCGCCCAGATCCTTGATACGCTCCGCAAACTGTTCGGCGTGGCGCATCTCGTCGATTGCAATGAGCTTCATGTCCCTGGCCAGTTCGCCATAGTCCATGGAGTCCAGACCGTAATGCTGATTCATGTACTGGGTCAAAGCATACAGCTCCATGGAGCGAGCTTTGTTCAACACTTCGATAACGTTTTCACGCCTCTGTTGCTTATCCATTTCAGCGCTCATCGAATCCTCCTCAAGAGTTGTTGATTGAACGCCCCGGCGCGCAACGGCAAGCCGGGGCGTTTGTTGCCTTACGAAACAATAAAAACTTCTCCAACAAGATTCAAGAGATCACGCCTTGGTGGCCTCTTCTCTCGCCTCCTGGCTCAGGCCGGCCAATCTCGCCACTTCCTCCAGAGGCAATCCTAGGCCTTGGGCGACGCGCGTCCCGTATTCGGAATGCGCCTTGAAGAACAACGCCGTCTGGCGCAGCTGGATACGCTTTTGGGCGCCCCCAAGGTGCGAGACGATGTTGCCCACCAGATGCTCGCGATCCTGATCGCTCATGACCTTCGAATAGAGGGCGCCGGCCTGCTCGAAGTCGTCGTTCGCGTGGCCGTAAGGCTGGCGGTCCGCCATGCCCTCCACGGGGAACGGCGGCTCCTTGGCCGCCGGGTCCGGCGCCGGGCCGTTGAAGCTGTTGGGCCAATAATTGGGCCCGCTTCCCCCGCCGTCGTCCACGCGCATGAACCCGTCGCGCTGGTAACTGGTCTCCGGCCTGTTCCTGGGCTGATTGACCGGGATCAGGTGGTAGTTGGGGCCCAGCCGATGGATGTGGGTGTCGTGGTAGGAGAAGAGCCTGGCCTGGAGCATCTTGTCCGGCGAGGCCGCAACGCCCGGAACGAGGTTCCCCGGGCAGAACGCCGCCTGCTCCACTTCCGCGAAATAGTTCACGGGATTGCGGTTCAGGGTCAGCCTGCCCACCACGATAGGCGGAGCGTCGGCGTGCGGCCAAACCTTGGTGATGTCCATGATGTCGTAGCGGTACTTGAGACCTTCCTCATAAGGCATGATCTGCATTTCCAGCGTCCAGGAGGGGAACTCCCCCCCCTCGATGGCGTTGTACAGATCGCGCGTGGCGTGGTCCGGGTCCTTGGCCCGCATCTCCTCGGCCTGATGGCGGTCGAGCGTCTTGTTTCCCTGGTCGGTCTTGAAGTGGTACTGCACCCAAAACCGTTCGCCTGCTTCATTATACCAAACGAAGGTATGGCTGGAGTAACCGTTCATGTGACGGAACGTGGCTGGAGTGCCGCGGTCCGAGAACAAGATCGTCACCTGATGGATGGACTCCGGGGTCAGGGACAGAAAATCCCAGAACATGTCCGGATCCTTGCAGTTGGTGGCCGGATGCCGTTTCTGGGTGTGAATGAAGTCGGAAAACTTGAGAGGGTCCCGGATGAAAAACACCGGGGTGTTGTTGCCCACGAAGTCGTAGTTGCCGTCTTCGGTGTAAAACTTCACGGCGAAACCGCGGGGATCGCGCTCGGAATCGGCCGACCCCTTTTCCCCGCCTACGGTGGAGAAGCGCGCAAACACCTCCGTCTTTTTCCCTTTGGCCAGGAATTTGGCCTTGGTGTATTGGGAGACGTCCGCAGTGCACTCGAAGACGCCATACGCTCCGGCGCCTTTGGCGTGAACCACCCTTTCGGGAATACGCTCCCGATCGAAATGGGCCAGTTTTTCCAGCAGGTGCGCATCCTGCATTAAAACGGGGCCGCGCTTGCCGGCGGTTAAACTGTTCTGGTCGTCGCCCACGGGGATGCCGAAGGCGGTGGACAAGGTCTTCTTGGTCGCCATGGCTTGCTCCTTGTTCAATTAGGGGTTCTCTGGGGCGGTAAGAACATTCAAAAGCCGGGTCAAGAGACTTCGTGCGATTGAACGAAAAAAAATGATAATAATTTTCTTCAGAGAACCATTTTCCAGAGAGCCCGAAAAAAATCAATCCTTTTTCAGACAACTCGGACAAAGGCCGTAAAAATCCAGGCGGTGGGATTGCACGTCGAAGCCCGTTGCGTGGACCAGATTTTCGATCAAGTCCTTCAGCTCGGGGACGTCCGGATCGATGATGCGCCCGCAGCGGGTGCAGATGAGGTGGGGATGCGGTTGGGGAATGAAGCCGTCGAAGCGATTGTCCCGGCTGCTGAACTCCAGCTCCCGGACCTCGCCCAGCTCTTTGAGCAGGTTCATGGTCTTGTAGACAGTGGCCAGGCTCATGTTCGGATAGTCCGCAACCAGCCGCCGGTGCAGAGTCTCCACGGAAGGATGGTTCGGGTCCATGACCAGCGCCCTCAAAATGGCCGCCCGCTGGGGCGTCATGCGCAAGCCGTGCTCTTTGAGGCGGCCCATCAGGCGATCAAGCCGGGCCAGTCGTTCCCGCCTGTCTGACATCATCATCCTTTGGCAATTGATACGACGGACGGTAGGGCAAGGCCGGCCGCAGGTCAATGCACCGGGGCGCCAGCGTTGCGACTCTGGATTTTTCAAAGGCGAGGAGCTAGTCTTCCTCCAGAACGTTATATGGCGGAATATCCGCCGCCCCCAGGAGCAAATCATGGACATCTGTTTGAGCCGCGGCGTCTGGCCTCAAAACGGGCAACGCCTTTTTCTGGTCAATGGATTCGAATCATCCAAACTCCCTTCGCCATGCGCCCTGGGCGGCCCTCTCGACCGCCTGCGGGCCGGAGACGTTCTGAGCCGCAACGGCGACCAATGCCTGCGCGTGCTCGGCCGGGGATGGTGGCCGCAGCACGGCGCCAGCGTAGAGCTTTGGGTGCTGGAGGCCCTCATGGACATGGATGGATTCAAGCCCCGCCTGCGCCTGAGCCGACATCGGGACGGGCTCGCCCTGGCCTGGATCGTCCTGTCGGACAAGGCCGCGGCGGGCGAACGCGAAGACCTCTGCGGCCCGATCATCGCCGAGGTCGCGGCCAAGGCTCTTCCGCTACGCTATGTACAGGGCTTCATTCTTCCGGACGATCCGGGCCGGCTCAAATCGCTTTTGCTCCGGCTCGCCTACGAGGACCGCTTCGACCTCGTGTTGACCAGCGGAGGCACGGGGCTCACGCCACGGGACATGACTCCCGAGGCGACCATCGCCGTGCTGGAGCGCCGAGCCCCGGGGCTGGAGCGAGCCATGACCAACGCCGGCTTGAACGCCACGCCCATGGCCTGCCTGTCGCGCTCCGCGGCCGGGGTGATAGGGCAAACCCTGGTCATCAACCTTCCCGGCAGTCCCAAGGCCGTCCGGGAATCCCTGGAGGCGACCCTGCCCGCACTGGAGCACGGCCTGGCGAAGTTGGCCGGCGACCCCACCGACTGCGGCGCCATGGGCTGAACGAAAAACGTAATCCTCAAGGGCCGAATCCCGTTTCCGGATTCGGCCCTTGGGGAGCGCCCTTCAGCAGTTCTGGCGCCATTGAAGCCTTCCGGCGAACGCCGCCGGGAGCACTAAAGCCGCCGCGCGCCTTCAAGCCCCGGCCGGGCTGCATCGCATTTTCGCCGGAACGCGCCAAAACCGATTGGCAACGTTACTAATTCAAATGTTATTTTCTCGAAGCGGTTACTTTGCTTGATCCCATTGTTGGGTTAGCCTATAGTCGGCAGCTGTCTAAGCCGGTTACAACGTGGTTCCAGCCCTTCAAGTCGCATGGAGTCTCCAGCATGAAACGCTTTATGGCCGCTTTGCTCGTTTGCATCACCCTTGTCGCCGCCGCTCCGGCGTCCGCCGCGGAAAACGCCACCCAGACGGAGTCCAGGCCCGGAGACTTCGATTTGAAAACCGCCGTGCAACGGGGTTTGGACGCCAACCCGACGATCATGGCCGTTCGATCCGAGCTGTTGGGGTCGGAGAAAGGGATCAAGTCCGCGCGCGGCGACTTTCTGGCCAAAGCTTCCGTAAACTACGGCTTCACCTACACCAGCAATCCGACCTCCGCATCAACCGGCGGCTACGTCCAGGATTGGAACACCTGGGCCTTGAATCTCAACCTGAGCCAGCCCATTTTCGAAGGATTCAAAATCCTTTCGAGCTTTCAGAAGGCGAAACTCCAGCGCGACCAGGCCGTCGCCAAACTGTTCTATACCGAACTGTCGCTGATTCTGAATATTCAGAGCAATTTCATGGGGCTGCTCAAGGCGCGCATGGACGTCAAGAGTTCGGAAGACTCGGTAAAGCGCTTGCAGTCCCAGCTCAAAGTGACCCAAGCGTTCTTCGACGTGGGCCTTCGTCCCCGGCTGGACCTTTTGCAGGCCGAGGTCAACCTGGCCAACGAGGAGCAAAACCTGCTCAAGGCCAAAAACCAGGTGGACCTGCAGGTGACGCAGCTCAACGCGCTGCTGAACCTTCCCTTGGAGCAAACGACGCCTTACGTCGGCCAGCTTGAATATATGCCTTTCGAAAAGGACTTCGACACCTGCCTGAAGATCGCCTACCAAAACCGCCCGGATATTCAGATGGCGCAAAAGAGCATGGAAATCGCTACAAAGGATGCGGATATCTCCGCCGGCGACTTCTATCCCCACGTTTCCGCCGACTTCAACTACAATCAGGTGGGCGACGACCCCACCCTGGCGAAATCCAGAGCCCTCAGCGAGTCGCAGGAAAATTACTGGACCGCCGGCGCCACGGTGAGTTGGACGTTCTTCGAATGGGGCTCCAATTACTACGACTACCAAAAGGCGTTGGACGCGGTGGAGCAACTCCGCCACGAAATGGACAACACCAAGCTTGAAGCCGGCAACGAGGTCAAATCCAACCTGTTGAACATCGCGACGGCGGCCGAGCGGATTCGCGTGGCCCGCAAGTCCGTTGAAGCCGGCCAGGAAGGCTACCGCATGGCCGTGGCCCGTTACCAGGCCCAGGTGGGCACCAACACGGAAGTGCTGGACGCCCAGTCCGACCTCACCGACGCCGAGGCGCTGCTCAACGAGGCCCTGGCCGACTACCAGACCGCCCTGGCCAACCTCTACGTGTCCATGGGCGTCAAGAACATCGGGCTGCAAATCGACTGATCGCCGCAACGGCGAGACCCGGAGACGCCATGAAGAGTGATGGCCAATTCTTTGCGGTCTCGCCGCTGATGATCTTTCCGGAGACCCGGGGAGACTTCAAGATATTCCTCAAGTCCGGAGACCGCGAAGTTCTGTACACGCAGGAAATGGAGCTGTTCACGGAGCAGCACCGCAAGCGGCTCGCGGACAACGGTGTCGAGGACATTTACATCCTCGCCAATCAGCGCTCCGCCTTCGAACGCTACATGGAGCGCCACATCAGCTTCATTCTGGACAACCCGGACCTGCCCGTGGAAGAACGCGCGCAGGTGTTCATGGACGCGTCGAACAACGCGGCGCGCGAGGTTTTCGAAGACCACCTGCCCAAATCCCTGCGGCTGCGCAAACACCACTTCGAACGCATCCAGTCGCTCATCTCCCAAAGCCTGCTCTTCGTGTCCACGGAGCAGGCCCTCAGCAAACTTTCCGGACTCATGTCCCACGACTTCAAGCTGTACACCCACAGCATTCACTGCTTCATCTACCTCATCTGCCTGCTGTCCACCTACAAACTGGAGGACTCCACCTTGCTGGCCGCCGGCATGGGCGCCATCCTTCACGATCTGGGCAAAACCGCGCTGCCGAGGGAGTTGTTGACGACCCACCCCACCCAGCTCAAAGGAATGGACATGGAAGCCTACCGCTCCCATCCCGTGCGCGGCGCGGCGATATGCTCCATGGTCCCCCTGGAGCACGAAACGCTCAACTGCATTCTGATGCACCATGAGCGCATGGACTCCACGGGTTTTCCGGCGCGAGCCCACAGCGACTCCATCCCTCTGGTGGTCCGCGCCCTCAGCGTGGTGAACGCCTACGACAACCTGACCACCAGCCGGACCATGATCCGCAGCATGACCCCCTTTCAGGCGCTCAACCACATGCGGGATGAAATGAAAGGCGCCTTCGACAAAGACGTCTACAAACGCCTGGTCATGACCCTGGCCGGAGCGAACATCACCTGAACGCCTTTGTTCGGCTTGCAAAAAATTCATCGCGGCGCAGGCCGGGATACGAGGCTGTAACTTTAAGCGCGGCTAAAGAAAAAAACCGTTCGCGAGGATGCGCAAGAACTTCTCTTGCGACGGCCAATGGTTGGATGGCGCGCGCCCCGTTCATCCTCGCGCAAAAGCGAGGCGTCGGCGAAGACAAATGGAGAGGGCTTTCGCATTGGCCGGAATGGAACGCCGACGGAATTCATCAGTAAATTTTGCGTGTTAGGAGTGAAGGCCGTGGCGGAAGCGTATAGGAGTCGAACCTACCGGCGAACTTTCGTCCGCCCATTCGATTTGAAGTCGAAGCGCCACACCGGTGACGATACGCTTCCAATACCGGAACTTCCTTCGCTAACAGGTTCAATATGGGATCGCAAGGACAAATTCATTGAACCGGGCCTCTTGCGCTTTGTTTCGAAGGCATTAGATTAACCCGGAACCCCCAACCGAACGCATGGACAGCGGCGTCCCCTTCGTGCTAACAACATGCTCCCTCAATGGTGTAATGATCGCCTCAGACGACCAACCTGTCCACGTGAAGGAGTCGAGGATTGAATACGTTTACGAAAAATCTGCTCATTTGGGCGACCATCTCCATCGTGATGATCGTCCTCTTCAATCTTTTTAACCAACCGCAAACCGCTCAGCACAAGCTGAACTACAGCGAGTTCCTGCAAAGCGTTGCAAACGGTGAAGTCATCGCCGTAAAAATCCAGGGCCAGAAAATCACCGGCCTGATGGTCGAAGACAAGCGCTTTCAAACGTACGCTCCGAGCGACCCGCAGCTTGTGGACACGCTGCTCAAACATAAAGTGCAGGTCACGGCGGAACCGGAGGAAGACGGAGGCTGGTACACGCTGCTCATCTCCTGGTTCCCCATGCTCCTGCTCATCGGCGTCTGGATTTTCTTCATGCGCCAGATGCAGGGCGGCGGCAGCGGGGGGCGGGGCGCCATGTCCTTCGGCCGATCCCGCGCCAAGGTCATGACCGAAGAGACCGCCAAGGTCACGTTCGAAGACGTGGCCGGCGTGGACGAAGCCAAGGAAGAACTTTCCGAAATCGTTGAATTTTTACGAGAGCCCAAACGTTACACCCGCCTTGGCGGACGCATTCCCAAAGGCGTGCTCCTGGTGGGTTCTCCCGGCACCGGCAAAACCCTGCTGGCCAGAGCCGTGGCCGGCGAAGCCGGCGTTCCGTTCTTCTCCATTTCCGGTTCGGACTTCGTGGAGATGTTCGTCGGCGTCGGCGCGGCGCGGGTGCGCGACCTGTTCATCCAGGGCAAAAAAAACGCCCCCTGCCTCATCTTCATCGACGAAATCGACGCCGTGGGGCGCCAGCGCGGCGCAGGCCTCGGCGGCGGGCACGACGAACGCGAGCAGACCCTCAACCAGCTCTTGGTGGAGATGGACGGTTTCGAATCCAACGAGGGCGTCATCCTCATCGCGGCCACCAACCGACCCGACGTTCTGGACCCGGCGCTGCTGCGGCCCGGGCGCTTCGACCGCCAGGTGGTGGTGCCCACCCCCGACGTGCGGGGCAGAGAGCGCATCCTCAAAGTCCACACCCGCCGCTCGCCGCTGGACAAGGCCGTGGAGTTGGCCGTCATCGCCCGGGGAACTCCCGGATTCTCCGGCGCCGACCTGGAGAACCTGGTCAACGAAGCCGCTTTGCACGCGGCCAAGAACAACCAGGATTACGTCACCATGGCCGACTTCGAGGAGGCCAAGGACAAGGTCCTCATGGGCAAGGAGCGTCGCTCCCTCATCCTCTCCGAAGAGGAAAAGCGCACCACCGCCTACCATGAAGGCGGCCACGCCCTGGTGGCCAAACTGCTCCCCGGCACGGACCCCGTGCACAAGGTATCCATCATTCCCCGCGGCATGGCCCTGGGAATCACCATGCAGTTGCCCGAGGACGACCGGCACAACTACAACCGCGAATACCTCATGAACCAGTTGGCCATGCTCCTGGGCGGCCGGGTGGCGGAAGAGATCGTGCTCCACCAGATGACCACGGGAGCCTCCAACGACATCGAACGCGCCACCAAGACCGCCCGGAAAATGGTCTGCTCCTGGGGCATGAGCGACAAGATGGGCCCCCTGTCCTACGGCGAAAACGGCGAGCATCCCTTCCTGGGCCGCGAACTGGTGCAACACAAGGATTACAGCGAAGAAACCGCCAAAGCCATCGACGACGAAGTCCGCGCCATTGTCGAAGAGTCATACGACAACGCCAAGAACCTGCTGCGGGAGAACATCGACATCCTGCACAACATCGCCAAAGCGCTGCTCGAATATGAGACCATCTCCGGCAAGGACATCGACGACCTCATCGCCGGCAGGGAGCTCAAGCCTCGGGACAAGACGCCGGACGATCCGGGCCAGGACACCATCACCCCTCCGGACGAAGTCCATCACAGCGCCTCGGGCGGCGGAGTCCATCGAAACGCCGCGGCCGACGCCCCCCCGCAAGCCGGGTATACTCCGGTGAGCGAACGGCCGGAGCCATCCGGGGAGCCGGCAGACCACCAGCCCGAATCGAAAGACAATTCCGAGAACGAGGAGTTCACTCTGGAGGAAGACGACAAGGACAAGAACGCCTAAAGGACGTTGCCGTGCGTTGTACCGACTCCTGGCCCGTGGCGGAACGGACCCTTGGCCCTGCCGACTTCCTGGTGGCCGGCATCCTCAACGTGACGCCGGACTCCTTCTACGACGGGGGCCGTCACAGCTCCTACCAGACCGCCTTGTCCCATGGGCTGGAGCTTCTGGGCCAGGGCGCCGACATCCTGGACATCGGCGGAGAATCCACCCGCCCCGGCGCCGCGGCCACGCCCGAGGATGTCGAACGCGCCCGCGTCATCCCCCTGGTTCGCGAGCTTTCGGCCGCCATCGAGCGGCATGCGTCCGAAGCGGCCGTCTCCGTTGACACATACAAGGCCGGCGTAGCCGACGCCGCCCTGGAGGCGGGGGCCGAGATCATCAACGACGTTTCGGCCTGCCTGTTCGACCCGGAGCTTGCGGACGTGCTCGCCCAGCGCAAACCGGGTTACGTGCTCATGCACAGCCGGGGCAAGCCCGAGACCATGCAGAACGCCCCGGTCTACGACAACGTCGTCGAGGAAATCATGGCGTTTTTCGAGGAGCGGCTCGCCATGCTGGTCAAGGCCGGGCTGCCGGAGGACCGGATCGTGCTGGACCCGGGCGTCGGCTTCGGAAAGACTTTGGAGCACAACCTGGAAATCCTGCGCTGCATCGAACGGTTCGCCGACCTGGGCCGGCCTCTGTACATGGGGTTGTCCCGGAAGTCGATCTGGCGCAAATTGTTGGACTTGACGCCGGATGAAAGCCTCATCCCCACATGCACGGCCACCGCGCTTTTGGCCGCGCGCGGCGTTTTCATCCACCGGGTCCACGACGTAGGACCGGCGCGGCAGGCGATATTGACGGCCCTGGCTCTGGAGCATAAGGCTTTGGAGTCGCACGAAGCGCTAACTTAACCGGCCGTTGAGAATGGCGACTTGCTTCGTCAGCGGAAAATCCAGACCGTGTACGCATACGTAACACACTGCACGCCTTGGATTTTTTATTTTTTTGCATCTCACCGCTTCTGAATGGCCTACGATGAATGTATCTGACAACAGCAGCTAACCGACAGAAAGAATGATCCAACTTTTCGGGCTCGACATTTCCTGGCGGGAAATCCTGGATATGAGCGCCGTGGCGCTCATCTATTACTATCTCATCTCTCTGGTGCGGGGCACCCGCGCCCTCGCCGTCATTTACGGACTGGTGCTCGTCCTTCTGGTCTACTACGCATCGGTGGAGCTGGGCCTGCACACCCTGAACTGGTTGTTGACCAATTTCCTGAGCTCCATCTTCCTGGTCATCATCATCCTGTTCCAGCGGGACATCCGCAACGCCCTGGCCCAGGTGGGCGCCGGCGGCCTGTTGCGCAGAAAGAAACCGCAAACCGTGTACCTGGACGAACTCCACGAAGCCTGCGTGCAAATGGCCCGGCGCAAGATCGGGGCTTTGATCGTCATCGAGCGCGGCATGGCGCTGGGCGACATCGTGGAGCGAGGAGTGGAAATCGACGCCAAGGTCACCAGCGAACTGCTCATGACCATCTTCCAGCCGGACACCCCCCTGCACGACGGCGCCGTCATCATCCGCAACGGGCGCATCGCCGCGGCGAGCTGCATCCTTCCCTTGTCCACCACGCCGACGCGGGACTCCTCCATCGGCACCAGACATCGGGCCGCCCTGGGTCTGAGCGAAAGCGCCGACGCCCTGACCATCGTGGTGTCCGAGGAGCGCGGCTCGCTTTCCATGACGGCCTCCGGCAAGCTCACGCCCCTCAACGAAGAACGGCTGCGTAAAATTCTGCAGGCTGCGGCCGGAGGTTGATGTGAGAGAACGGTGGTGGTCCATATTTCTGGCTTTGGCCCTGGCGGTGTTCTCCTGGTATCACATCACGGGACGCGAACAGGTCGAGACCGTCATAGAAATGCCCGTGGAAATGATCAATCCGCCCAAAGGGATGACCATCCTCAGCGGCATGGTCAATCGCATCAGCGTCCGGGTCCGCGGCCCCAAGGGGCTGGTCCGGACGCTGACCAACAAGGCCATGGCTTATCCGCTGGACGCCAGCAAGCTCAAGGTCGGCGAAAACGTCATCGCGTTCCATGAAGACTCCATCCCGATTTCCCATACCCTGGAGATTGTAGAAATCGCGCCCAGCCGGGCGAAAATCGAGGTGGACAAGCTGGTGGAGCGGCAGCTTCCCGTGCAAGTGCAATTTGTCGGCGACCTCGGCCCCGATCTCCTGCTGGCCGAAAAAGCCGCCCAGCCCTCCACCGTCACGGTTTCAGGACCGGCCAAGCTCATTTCGCCTTTGGAGTTCGTCCCCACCCTGCCGGTCAAAAGGGATGCAGACGCCCCGGCGGCCTGGGACGACAACGTGGAACTGGACCCGCCGGCCGACGTCGGAGTGAAGCCGAGCACCGTGCATGTCGCGTTGCGCTTCGAGTACGAGCGCAGGTCGCTGTGGGCCAAGACCCCTCTGGACATCACGCCGCCGAAGGGATTCAAAATCCGTGCGGCCCGGTCTTCGGTTCGATTGTTGATCGACGGCCCCGTTCCGTTTTTCCGGGAGAAAAATTTCCAGAGCCGGATCAAAGCCCAGCTTCTACTCCCCCAAATCCTCGAACCCGGCAACGTCTCCCTGCTGTATCGGGTTGTTTTACCTGAGTCCTGCCATCTGGTTCAGGCCGAGCCCGTCCGGGTGGACGTCCGCATCAGTAAGCGCTAAACAACTCCGGCGTGCGACGCACACGAAAGGAGTCCTACTTATATGAATAGACGATTGTTCGGCACCGACGGCCTGCGAGGCCAGGTGAACATCTACCCCATGACCCCGGAAATCGCCCTCCGGCTGGGGCTCGCCGCCGGAAAACTCTTCAAGAACGGGTCCCGGGCCCACCGGGTGGTCATCGGCAAGGACACCCGCCTGTCCGGATATATTTTCGAAAACGCCCTGGCCTCCGGCTTTTGCGCCAGCGGCATGGAAGTGCATCTGGTGGGCGTGATGCCCACGCCGGCCATTTCCTTCCTGACCCGCAACATGCGCGCCGACCTGGGCGTGGTCATCTCCGCCTCGCATAATCCTTTCATGGACAACGGCATCAAATTCTTCGACCGCGAGGGCTTCAAGCTGCCGGACGAGATGGAGGACAAGATAGCGGACATGATCCTGGCCAAAGACGGTGACTGGGACTATCCCGCGCCCGAACGCGTGGGCCGGGCCTTCAAACTGGAGGACGCTCCGGGGCGCTACATCGTCTACATCAAAAACAGCTTTCCCAACGGGCTGACCCTGGACGGCTATCGCATCGTGCTGGACTGCGCCAACGGCGCCACCTACCGCGTGGCCCCGTACATCTTCGAAGAACTCGGCGCCGAAGTCATCCGCATCGGCAGCCAGCCGAACGGCACGAACATCAACGACAAATGCGGCTCCCAGTACCCCGAGATCGTCGCCCGCCGGGTGGTGGAGGAGCAGGCCAACATCGGGCTCGCCCTGGACGGAGACGGAGACCGGCTTATTGTGGTGGACGAAACGGGGCGGGTTCTGGACGGCGACCAGATCATGGCCATCTGCGCCCAGGAGCTTATGGAGCGAGACGCCCTCCCCGGACGGCTGCTGGTGTCCACCGTCATGTCCAATATGGCCTTGGAGATCTTCATGAGAGAGCGGGGCGGTGAACTGCTGCGCACGCCCGTGGGAGACCGCTACGTCGTGGAGACCATGCGGCGCGAAAACGCCGTGCTCGGCGGCGAACAGTCCGGGCATCTCATTTTCAGGGAATTCTCCACTACCGGCGACGGCCTGCTCGCCGCCCTGCAACTCCTGCGCATCATGCGCCTGCGAGAACGCCCCTTATCCGAACTCGCCACCCTGCTCGAACCGTTTCCCCAGAAGCTCCTCAACGTACACGTACAGAACAAGCGGCCCTTTGAAGAGGTTCCCGAGGTCCAGAAGGCTCTCCGCCAGGTGGAGGCCGATCTCGGCGGCCGCGGCCGGGTGCTGTTGCGCTATTCCGGGACCGAAGCCGTCGTCCGTGTCATGGTTGAGGGTCAAGATAGCGACAAAGTAGAGAAACATGCCCAATTCCTTGCCGAGGTCATTGCCAAGCACCTGAGATGAACGTTACAAGGAGGCTACCTTGGATGCACAGGGAATCCTGATCTTCAAAGGAGACCTCCATGAATATAACCAAAGTCGTCATACCCGTGGCGGGATGGGGCACGCGGTCGTTGCCTGCGACCAAGAACATGCCCAAGGAAATGCTGCCGATCTACAATAAGCCCGTTGTTCAATACATCGTGGAGGAAGCCCAGGCCAGCGGCCTCCACGACGTCGTCTTCATCACCAATCAGAAGAAAACCATCATCGAGGATCACTTTGACCACAACCTTTCCCTGGAAGGCGTGCTGCGCCGATCCGGCAAAACCGAATTGCTGGAGTCGGTTCGGCGCGTGGCCCAAATGGTCAATATCATTTCCGTACGCCAAAAGGAGCAGCTCGGCCTGGGGCACGCCCTGCTCTGCGCCCGCGAGGTGTGCACGGACGACTACTTCGCGGTGATGGTGGCCGACGATTTGATGTTCGGCCCCCAGCCCGGCATCAAGCAGCTCATGGAGGCGGCCCTCTCCGAACACATGGCCGTTGTGGGCGTCATGGAGGCGCCGGCCTCCAAGGTCAATCGCTACGGCATCATCAGCGCCGAGGAGTACGGGCCCGGCTTGTTCAGAGTCCGGGACTTGGTGGAAAAACCGAGCCCGGACGAAGCGCCCTCTCGCCTGGCCATGGTGGGACGCTACATCCTGACTCCGGAAATCTTCGACCATCTCGCCCGGCTCTCGCCGGGTAAGGACGGCGAAATCCAGCTGACCGACGGACTCAGGCAACTGGCCCGGTCCAGCAAGCTGCTGGCCGTCAAACTCAAGGGCCAGCGCTTCGACACCGGCGACTGGGTGGAGTACCTCACCGCCAATATCCATTTCGCCCTTCAGGACGAGGAACTCAAGAAAGAACTGATCGAACGGCTGAAAGAGCTCCTGTAGCGGCCGTCCGCTCCGAACATGCGCAAAAGCCCTCGCTTCGGCGGGGATTTGTCTTTTGGCCGCTTCTCTTGCCTCTTCGGCGCAACCTTGCTACGTGCTTTGCCGATCACAAGGGGAACGCCATGGAAACGCTCGATAGATTCGCCATGAACCTGGCCACGCTGGGCCCCATAGGCCGGCTGCCCAAAGCGCCGGGAACGTGGGGCTCGGCCTTCGCGGCCGCCA
>JASGMV010000065.1 GCA_030156255.1 Desulfovibrionales bacterium | reverse complement strand
CACGGCGAGCGTAGCTCGCCTACAAGCATTTCGCAGCAAGGATTTGCGGACAAATCCTTGCCGAGCAGTTAAACTTTTTTAAAGTTAAACTGCTCTAACCTTGCCGGATGGCGCCTGTCGCTCGCCGATAGCTGAACGTTGCCGCCGGATGGCGCCGTCTGCGGCGCGCGCCACAAAAAAAATAGATAGCGAAGTCGCCTGCATCGTGCGGAGCAGCCGTCGTAGGAGTGGGACAGATTTTGTCCATCGGGGCCGCTTTCTCCAGGCCTTTGGACTCGGCCTGGCGCAGAGCCTGCAAGGCGCATTCGGTGCGCGCAACGGGAAAAAGGTCCGGCGATTTGGCGGCGTTCGTCAGGCCCCGGGCTTCGCCATGAGCAAGGCCAAGGGGTGGGTTTCCTGGAGGATGGTCTCGTCGTTTTTGGTGATGACGCTGACGCGCAGGGCGTAGACGCCGCCGAGCGTTTCGCCTTGAGGCAGGGAGAACGTGGTTTGCATGGATTTGAACCACTGGATGCGGAAGCTCAAGTTCGAGCGATTGATTTCCAGGGGAAGCTTTTCCCCTTGCCAGGTGATGAGGGCGAGATTGACCCGTCCGCTGATGGCCCGATCCTTCGGATCGATGTTTTTGATGTCGAAGGTAATCTTCAAAGAGCCGTCGCCGAAAGTCTTGATGGCCAGATTGTTGACTTCGATGAGTTCCTTGTCCAAAGACGGGTAGAGTGCGGCCAGCTGGTTTTCGGTCATTTTTTTCACCGGTTCGCCGGAGGCGGCGGGCGCCGGCGAAGAGGCGGTCTGCTCCGGAGGCGATGGCGCTTTGACCTTGGATTCGGGCTGGGGCGTCGGCGCGGGCTTGGCGACGTGCGGCGCGACGGGTTTGGCCGCCGGCTTAGCCTCCGGCTTTGGCGCCGGGCCGCCGACCTCGGCGGTCTGGTTGGCGCTTTTGCCGACCATGCCCTGAGCCTGCCGCAGTTTTTCGAGGTTGGCTAAGCGCTCCAACTTAACCTGCATTTCATGGTGCCGTATTTCCAACTGATTATGTACGGCGAGCAATTTCGAATACTTGGTCCAGAAACGGTACGCGCCGTACGAACTGATGACGGTGAGAACGACCATGCACCCGAACAGGTAGGCCGCGAGCTTGAGCCAGAAGGGCCGAAGCCGGAAACGGCGGACCGTGCTGTCGTCCCGAATGAAGAGAAGAGTGAGTTTGCCTTTGTCCATGTCTTGCGTTTTGATCTTTATTGTCGACTCGGGCGCAGCGAGAAGATCGAAGCGTCGGAAAGAATCAACAGCTTGAGCATTACGATATGTTGCTCAGGATCATTTTAGCGAAAAATCATTTTTTCCACAAGACGTTGAATCTTTCAATTGTGTTGAAATGAAAAGAATGTTGTAGGTGTGGAAAAACAAGAACGCTGCAGAAGGCGGGAAGCCGAAGGATCGAATGCGTCAAGGATGCGTCCAGGGAAAGTGAAGGGCGCTTCGGCGCCGAGTGCGTCCGGATCGGCGGGATGGTTCGGCCAGCCGGCGAAGACTCCGCCAATCCCCGTAGGGGTTGGCCCGCCTGGATCGAAGTCCCGTGGGCTTGAGATGCTCATCCGGGGCGTTCTACATTGGAGCGTTAAATTATAACGGCGGCCCTTTGCCTCAAGGGCGGTTGCGGAGTATATATATGGACAATAAAGTAAAAATTTAGACAGGAGGATGGTATGGACAAGTATGAATGCCCGTGCGGTTATGTCTACGACCCGGAGTGCGGCGATCCGGAAAACGGCGTGGAGCCGGAGACGGCTTTTGAAGATCTGCCGGAAGATTGGGTTTGCCCGAAATGCGGGGCCGAGCAGGAATATTTCGAGAAGGTTTGAACGTCGTGGGCACGTCGAGCCGGCGCGTTGGGGGCCGCCCGGCGCGCCGTTATTTTTTGTCGTTCGTTTTTGAGCCCCCGGCCTTTGGGTGGCAGTTGTCGTAGACGCGCATGACATGCTGCATGTCCAGATGGGTGTAGCGCTGGGTGGTGCTCAACCGCTCGTGCCCCAGAAGCTCCTGGACCCCGCGCAAGTCCGCTCCGGCCTGCAGCATGTGGCTGGCGAAGCTGTGGCGGAGCATGTGGGGGTGCACGTGCTGGGGCAGCCCCGCAAGGGCCGCCAGCTTTTCAAGGATGCGCGCCGCCTGCCGCCGGTCCAGCCGCTTGCCCCGCAATCCCAAAAACAGAGCAGGCTCCCCGTCCGCCGGTTCGAACGCCCCGCGCTGCTCCATGTACCGGTGCAACCGCGCCCGGGAGACCGGGGTGAGCACGGCGAGGCGCTCCTTGCTCCCCTTGCCCCGGATGGGCAGAGACTGCCCGGCCCGGTCCAGGTCGTCCACATTCAGGGACAAGGCCTCGCTGATGCGCAGCCCCGAGCCGTACAGCAGCTCGGCCAGGGCCATATCCCGCAACCCCTCGGGGTCGGGGATGACCTTGGCTTCGAGCAGGGCCATGACCTGATCCACGTTGAGGGCTCGGGGGTGGACTTTGGGCTGTTTGGGATTTTTGAGTCCGGCCACGGGATTGCTTCGGGCCAGCCCGCGGCGCATGAGGTCCTTGAACAGGGAGCGCAAGGCGGAGAGCTTGCGGGCCACGCTGGTTTTGGCGGCTCCCTGCCGGTGGAGGTCGGCCAGGTAGCCCTGGACGTCGCGTCGGGTCAGCTCGTCCGGGGCCGCCAGGGATTTGGAGCGTTTTTGCAGGTAGGCCTCGAATTGCGCAAGGTCGCGTCCGTAGGCGTCCAGGGTGGCCTGGGAGTAGCCTTTTTCCGCGGAAAGACGGGTCAGAAAGGACGCCGCGGGTTCAGGCGGACTGGGCGTCTGCGGTGGGCGCGGTTCTCCGGTCGAGGACATAGCTGCTCTTGGGATTTTCTTTGGCGATCTTTTTGAGCGACATGGCGATGGAGGACGCCTCGCCGTAGTGCTTCAGGCATCCGTCGGTGTTGAAGACCACGGCGATGGAGACGGCCATGAGGGGAAAGGTCCGGTTGACGCCCTGGCGGTCGATGGAGTGGATGAAGCCCTGTTCACGGTCTTTGGCGTCGTAAAAGTGCGGCACGATGGCGTCGAAATTGTCCACGATGCGCTGGCAGGCTTTTTCCGCGAGGTCCGGCGGAGTGATGAACACGAAGTCGTCCCCACCCACGTGGCCGACGAACGTGCGCACTCCGGAGAAGCCCTTGATGGTGTTCACGATGACCCTGGCGGTCATCATGAGCACCTCGTCGCCGCGCGAGAAGCCGTATTTGTCGTTGAACGACTTGAAGTAGTCCAGGTCGCAATAGGCCAGGGCGAAGTCTTCCCGCCGGTCGATCAGCTCCTGAATTCGCTGGATGATGGAGGTATTGCCGGGCAGTTTGCTCAGCGGGTTGGCGTCCAGGGCGCGCAGGGCGCGGCACAGGGTCAGCTCGATGCGCTCTTTGACCTCCGGCAGGTGGATGGGGCGCACCAGAAAGTCGTCGATTTCAAGTTCGGAAAAGTCCCAGGGCTGCTCCAGGTCGCTCTGGTCGATGCATAAAATGACCGGGAGCTGGCGATATACGTTCTCGCTCTTGACCAGAGAGGCCACCTCCGCGCCGCTGATGTCCGGCAGCCGGTTGTCCACGATCAAGAGATCCGGTGGTTCGTTGAACAGAAATTCGATGGCCCCCCGGCCTCGGTCGAACACCTCGAAGCTCAATACGTCAGCCGGCCACAGTCCCTTGACGTCCTCGGCGAACTGTTCGTCCGCCGTGAGCAGGTAGCCTCTCTGCGATTGATGAAAGCTGCAGCAGGTCTTTTCGTCCATGGACGCTCACTATCACCAGCGGCTTGTTGCGTAAAGGGGCCGGACCGGTCGCCGAAGGCGACCGGCGCAACCCGCCCGAAAGCCGCCGATCCGACTTTTGGGCGGGCCGCCATATGAACGCTTCAAGCCAGTCGCAGCAACCGTTTATCGAATTTCGATACGCGCTATCGTGGTTGATTGGCCGGTAAGTCAGGCGGCGGTATTTTGCATCACGCCGGACTCGGCGGCGGGCAAGGAGCGGACCTTCTCCGCTGCTTCGATAATGAGTTGCACCGAATTTTCGATGCCCAACAAGGAGGTGTTCACGCTGAGGTGGTAATTGCTTGCATCCCGCCAATGTTTGCCGGTGAATTCCTGGCAGTAGTTTTCCCGCTCCCGATCGGTTCTTTCCAGTAGGTGGTCCACTTCTTCGGGGGCCACCCCATATTGGGTTATGGCCCGGTTGCGTCGATAGGCTTCGTCGGCGTGGACAAAGGCGTTGACGCACATGGGGTTGTCCTTGAGGATGAAATTGGCGCATCTTCCAACAATGACGCATGAGTTCTGGGCGCTGATGTCCCGAATGATCTTGCTTTGCACCAGAAAGAGCGCGTCAAGGGGAGGAATCTGTTCGTTCACGTAGGCGTAGTTCTGCTCGTAGAGTCTATACAAAAGGGTGCTGCTCAGTTTCTGCTCGTTCTCCCTGATGTATTGCGGAGTGAATCCGCCTTGTTCCGCGGATAGCCGGATCAGCTCCTTGTCGTAAAAGGGCAGGTTCAGCTGCTGGGCTATCCGCTGGCCGATTTCGTGGCCGCCGCTGCCGAACTCTCTGGAAATGGTGATGACCAGATGGGGGCGGCTGCTGTCCGGTTGGGCGGGACCCGTCTCCTTGGCCGATGCGGTGGTCGACGGCGTCAGCCATAGGCCCACGAACGGGAGCACCCGATTGTAGGCCCTGACCGACAGGCCCACCAGCACGGCGGCCAGCACCGTTCCCTCCCGGGCGCCTTCGATGCTTCCGAACAGAATGTAGGAGCTGATAACTCCAATGATGACCAGACTGGAATCACAAATGATCTTGGTCTTGCCGAACTCGATGTGAAAGGCCTCGGTCAGGGCCAAGGCGATTCCCTCTCCGGGCAGAAAGGTCAGCCCGGCTCTTACTTCCAGGAAGACCCCGAAGCCGATGACGACGCAACTGAGCAGGCATAAGGCAAGTTGGCTCACATAGGTGGTTACGGTGAGGTCGGCGACCAGGAACAGGGTGAAGTCGGTGAAAAAGCCAAAAAGCAGGACAACGGGCAGTTGAACCAATTGAACCAGCTTGTAGTTGCTCCGGAGGATCAGGATTTGTCCCAGGATCAACAGGACATTCACGATAACGGTGGTGGCTCCCATGCTCAGGGGAAAGCCGAGACTATAGACGTAGGGAACGCTGGAGATGGGCGACACCCCGAGGTTGGCCTTTATCGACAGGGCGACTCCCATGGCCACGATGAACAGTCCGATGACAAAAGCAACGATGCGACGGGTAAGATGTTTTTTCTTCATTTGCTCCTCATTTATAGATGACCAACGCCTCGACGTACTCGCGAGGACCAACGCTTCGACCGTTCGGAACGGACGGGGTCGGCTCGGGTCGCGCCACGAACGTCGCCTCTTGGTCGCGGGCGCCTAAGGATAAAGGGCCGTCTCCATTTCTGAGGAACAGGGCGTGGACGTTTTTCGCCTTCTCGCCTGGAGGGCGCAGTGCTTGCTGCGGCGTGAGGCCTCATGGGCCAGTGGAGCGGATACGGCAATGAGCTGGCGAATCCGGAGAAAAGCGCCGCGGGAGAGAGGCTGCGGTTATAATGCTTGATCGCCGCAAAAGCGGGATCAAAAAGCATAGGTCTGGATCGGCTGAAAACGCTGACCCCGCCAAAGAGGGCGTCGACGGTTCACGTCTGGGCGGTCGTTGGCGACCCGTTTCCCTTGCGCGTTTTCCTGCGGTCCGTCAAGACAGGTCCAGATCCGAAATTTCCATGAATTGCTCGGACAGGAAGTCCATGGTGGCCTCCAGGTCGGCCATGGTCACCTTGAGCACGGACAGCGCCTTTTTGCTCAAGGTGGGTAACTGGTCGTCGCCGCTGGATCCGTATTCGAAGACCCGGACCAGAAAGTCTCCGACGTGGATGACCGCGGCCATTTGCGGGTAGAGGTCCGCGGATTCCGGATTGTGGTGCTTGGCCATGCCTTCCTTGATGTTGGGAGGCAGCCGCCAGTGCCCGGCGAGCCATGCGTTGATGCGGTCGTGTCCGAATCCCATGACCTGTTTTTCGGCCTCAAGGTAGAGAATGTCTTTTTCCTTCACCATGGTTTCGATGTCTTTCAGGATGTCCGGCAGCTGCACCGCCGCCACCACCTTGCCCAGGTCGTGGAGCAGCCCGCCCACGGAGTATTCCTCCGGGTCCTTGAGCTTCAATTGCCGGGCCAGGGCGCCGCAGGCCGTGGCGCAGCCGAGGCTGTGCTCCCACAGTCCTTTCATGGTGGCGGTCATGTAGTCGAAGACCGAGGTGGAGATGATGATGCCCCGGATGACGTTGAAGCCCAGGAGCACCAACGCGTGCTGGATGGAGCCGATGCGGCCCGGAAAGCCGTAGATGGGCGAATTGACCATCTTGAGGACCTTGGCCGAGAGAACCTGGTCCCGGGCGATGGCTTTGGCGATATCCTCTCCCGAGGAGTCGGGGCTCTCCACGAGTTTGGTCACCTCGTCGAGCACGGCGGGCAGCGTCGGCAGATCCTTGACCTGGAGGATCATGCCTTTGATTTCCGTTTTCAAATCCTCGGCCATGGATCAGCTCTCCTGCTCTTCGCCTTCCTCTTCCTCGGGCTCCGGGGTCATCTGGGCGATCTTGATCTGGAAATATCGGGCCAAAAATTTCTTGATCTTGCACATCCAAGGGTCCTGCTCCTGATGGCGGAACAGGTGGTCCAGCCGCTCCAGGCGCTTGGAGAATTCCGTATCTCCGTCCCCGTCGAAGTTCAGGGGATTGCCCTGGACCACGATTCTTTCTATTTTCATGTTTTCCAGGCGGGCGATGAGGCTCTCCGTAAGCTCCATACCTTCGGCCATGATGACGATGCCGCCTTCTTTGGCCACGGCCTTGCCCAGCTTCATGCCGGATTTCGCCCGGTTCAAGGGGATTTTCTGCATTCCTCCTCCAACGCCGCCGGGTCAGCGGCGGCCTCCCTTTATCGGCTCATAATACATCCCCGGTGATTGGCGCACAAGTCCCTGCATCTCTAAATCAAGGAGCACGGCGCTAACCTGCGCGCTGTCCCACTCCAGCCGGCGGACGAGTTCGTCGATGTGCAGCCTCGCCGCGGAGAGCAGGGCCTCCATGGCCGTTTTCTGGGGGCCGTCCAGCTCGGGAAGCGGGGCGGGCGGAGCTGCGGCCGGGTTCGGCGCTTGATCCGGGCCTTCATGATTTTTTTTGTTTTTTTGACTCACGAGCGCGGGGTCGGGATAGTATCCCAGCGTCTCGCACAGGCGGTCTTTCAGCTCCCAGACGATGTCCTCGGCGTTGCGCACCAGGGTCGCGCCCGCTTTGATCAGTTCGTTGCAGCCCTCGAAGTCCGGGTCTGCGGCCGATCCCGGCAGGGCGAACACATCCTTGCCCTGCTCCAGGGCGAGGCGGGCCGTGATCAGACTGCCGCTGCGTTTTGCGGCCTGGGCAACGAGAACGCCCATGGCCAGTCCGCTGATGAGCCGGTTGCGGTAGGGGAAGTGCTTGGATTCCGGACGAACGCCCGGCCCGTATTCGCTGATGATGAGCCCTTGTTCGGCCAGGGCCTCCCATACATCGGCGTTGGCCTTGGGATAGGTCACGTCGAGTCCGCATCCGAGCACGGCGACGGAGCCGCCGATGTGGGCTAGGCCGCCGAGATGGGCTTGCCGGTCCACGCCCATGGCGAGTCCGGAAATGATGGTCAGTCCGATGCGCGACAAGTCTGCGCTGATGTCCCGGGCGATGGCGTCTCCGCGTCCGTTGCAGCGGCGGGCTCCGACCACGGCGACGCCGGGGGAGCGCAACAGGTCCAGATTGCCTTGGTGGTAGAGAATCAGCGGAGGATCGTCCAAATGCTTGAGCCGCTGGGGATAGTCGTCGTCGGAGTAGAGCAGCCAGGCCATGTTGCGCCGCCGGGCCCGGTGATACTCGTCCTCTGCGGCCAAACGCCAGCTTTCGGCCTTGCTGGCCTCGGCCTGCCGCCGGTTGGCCAGTTTGAGCCTGGGCCAGTTGGCGGCGTCGCGCAACGCCGGATAGGCCCTTCCGTAGTGGGCCAGGAGCTTGCGCTGGGTTTTTGGGCCCAATCCGGGGGTGTTTCGGAGAGCCAGACTGGCGAAATACTCGGTGTCCCGATTGTCGGGCATGCCGGCCTCGAAGGTTGCAGCCCCGCCTAATTAGCCGGTCAGGCCGGACAGCTTGGTTTTCGCCATGCGCGCGGGATCGGAGTCGGGATAATCGGCCAGCAGGGCGCGCAGGTAGAACTCCGCATTGTTCTTGTCCCCGAGTTGCTCATAGCTCATGGCCGTCTTGAGCAACGCCGCCGCGGCCTTGGGGTGCTTGGGAAAACGCCGGGGGACTTCTTTGAAGCTCAGGATGGCCTGGGCGTAGTCTTTCTGATCGTAATGCGTCTCGCCGACCCAATACAAGGCGTTGGGGACCAGCGAACTTTTCGGATGGTCCTTGAGGAAGGCGTTGAACGCATCCCGGGCCGGCGTGGGTTTGCCCGCCTGGAGCAAGGCCAGGGCGTGCTCATATTGCGGCTTGCCCTCCGGGGCCGGACTCGTTGCAGGCTTGGCCGCGCGCTGAGGCGCGGGCTCGGGTTTCGCTACGGGCGGAGGAGCCGGCGGCGTCGGCTTCGCCGCCTCGGGTTCGGGGGCTTTCGGACCGGGCACATCGGCCCACGGGCGGTCTTCCTCGCTCACGGCCCCGCCGACCACCACGCCGCGCTCCACCTCTCCGGGCGTCAGAATCGTTTCCTCCACCTCTACAGACGGAATACGCATGGCCTGAAGGTTTTTTATTTCGTCGGACAACGTCTCGATGCGGTCCGACATATCTTGCATGCGCGCCAACAGCTCTTTTTCCCGGCGCTGGAAATCGCTTTCGCGTTCTCTCAAATCTTCCTTGAAATTCAGGAAGTTTTCCTCCAGGCTTGCGATGCGCCATTCGGTGCTGGCGGCTTTTGTTTGTTCGTCGCCGTTTGTCTGGAGAAGGGAGCAGCCTCCCGTGCACAGGGTGAAAAGGAGCAACGTCAGGCAGAGTCGTCTCATGGAGCCTCCGGGACATGGACCGGGAATTAGGGCCTACTTGTGCGCAATAGACGAAGACGGCAATGATTTCAAGCCTGGATTCGCCCGCGGTTCGCTTATTTCATCCGGTCTTGCCCTGCGCCGTTATTTGAGGCAAAAGTCAAGGGGCTCTGCGGGGGGACGGGAGCTCCTTCGCCACCGCCTTTTTTTCTTCATCAACCAGCCTGCAAGGATTTTTATATGATATCGCTCCCTCTTGCCGATCTGTCGTGGGCCCTTCCCTTGGCCGCGTCCGACGCCTTGGGCCTCGCCGCCCTGGGGGCGCTTTTTTTTGCTTTTATTTTCGAGCTTCGCGGCCGCGGCAAAGGCAAGGTCTTCAGCGACAAACTTGCGCAGCAGCTTTCGTCCGTAGGCGCGCGGACGATGTTGCTCTATCTGGTGCTGGGCGGCTTCGGCTGCTGGCTGGCGACCTCCGGGCTTGTAACGCCGCCGTGGCGGGGCAACGCCATTCCCGAATGGAGTTGGGCCGCGCTGGGATGCGCGTCGGCGTCGGCGTTGTTCTCCCTGGCCTACGCCGCCAAGTGGCGCTGGTGGAGGGACCGGAAGGGGGCGCATCTGGCCGTGGGAGGGCTGATGGTCTTGGCCTGCCTGGGATTTTGGGCGACCCTGCTCGCCGCCGGATTGTCGGTCCTGACGCCGTCCGGCGTCCGGCTTCCGGGCGAGCTGTTCCCCCGGGGCAAACTGATGCTGCTCTGGGCGTTTTTGATGAACGCAGCCGCTTTGGCCGCGGCTTTGGGGCCTGCTGTAGGCGCCGTGTATCTGCTGCTGCGGCGATCCCGGGATGATTTCGGTCGGGACTACTACGTTTTCGGACTGCGCTCGCTCGCGTCCGTGGGCGCGGCCGGCGCGGTGATCAGTCCGGCCCTGCTCGCCGCGACCGCCTGGCTGGCCTATTCCGGCCGCCTTGGCCTGGGCCACGGGCCGGCGCTCATGCTGCTGCCGGAAATTTATGGATGCTGGGCTGCGGCCGTGGGCTTGCTTCTCGTCGCCGCCGTCCTGCTTTTTCGGGTGCGGGCCGCGGAAATTCCGCAACGCTGCAAGGCGTCCATTCTGCTCGCCGTCCTTTGCATGGGATTGGCCTGCCTGGGAGCGGGCGCCGGCGCAACGCCGCTGCTTTTGGCCGGATAGAGCAGTTTAACTTTGAAAAAGTTCAGCTGCTCGGCAAGGATTTCTCCGTAAATCCTTGCCGCGAAATGCTTGTAGGCGAGCTGGGCTCGCCGTGAAGCAAGCATTTCAAGCGTAATATGCTCTAGTTGGATTGAATCGGGGGCTGCGCGTCAAGTCTCGCCAGGGAGCGCGGCCTGGATTCGTGAACGGGGGATGTGAAATTTTGTTTCCGAGAGGCGCCGCTTGCTCTTGCATGTCTTTTCAAAGCGTGAAGAGTAGGAAAAGCTGGCGAGTCTCCGCCTCTGGGTATGGCAGGTTCAACCGAAGGAGCTTTTCATCATGAGCGAACAGAAGCAACGTTTGACACTCGAGGATTTGGCGAAAAACAACGGCCAGAACGGGCAGCCGGCGTATGTGGCCTACAAGGGCAAGGTGTACGACGTCTCGAAGAGCAAAATGTGGGGCGCCGGCAAGCACATGAATCGGCATCATGCGGGCCGCGACTTGACCGAAAGTTTCAAGGACGCCCCCCACCAGGCGGACGTCCTGGACCGCTATCCCCATGTCGGCGCGCTGGTCGGCGCGCCGAAGCCTGAACCGAAGCCGGAGCGCCGGCTTCCGGCCATCGTGGAGCGGTTCCCGTTCCTGAAGCGCCACCCGCATCCCATGACCGTGCACTTTCCCATCGCTTTTCCCATGGCGGCGTTCATCTTCGCCGTGCTCTACAAGCTGTTCGGCTGGAACGGCTTCAACGTCGCCATGTTCAACGTGCTGGCGCTCAACGTGGTGTTCGCGCCCGTAGCCATCGCCACGGGCTACTACACATGGTGGCTCAACTATTACAAACACAAAAATTTCGCCATTCGCGTGAAACTCATCCTGGCGCCGACCATCGCCGCGCTTTCGCTCATCCTGGCGGTGTGGTGGCTCGTGGCGAGCAATCCGCTGGCGACCTCCTCCGTCTACTTCCTGCTGGTGGTGCTGCAGGTGGTCTGCGTCGGCCTCGTGGGCTGGTTCGGGGCCTCCCTGACCTTCCCCACGCACGAAGACTGATTTCGACGAACGCGTCGAACTTTCGCGGCGGCCGGGTTTTTCCCGGCCGCTTTTTCTTGGCGGCGGCCCGCACTTTCCCGGTGTTCAGTAAAAAAGTCTTCCCCGGAAATTTCCACCACTCTCCGCCTCAACTTTTCGTCGAGACAACCCCGCCGAGAGCGTTTTCCATAGCCAGGGAGTGTTTGGCCCGGTCGGCTTGCGCGGCCATTTGCTGTTGTTCCGTGACGGCGTTCGGCTTGGAGTTGATCGCGTCGCGGCGCATGGTGTCGTAGGTGCGGCGATCCGAGAGGTCTTGTTCCGCCAGTTCTGTGGGCGTGGCGAGTTTGCCGGCCAGGGCCTTGCCCAGGACGGTGAAAATGTCTTTGTCCTCGATGAAGCGGAGGGTTCCGTTGGTGACGCCGATTCCCATGGCGTCGGTGAGCATGGTGGTGTAGTCCCGGCCGGTCCCGTTCATGTCGAACTCCCAGATTGATACGATCTTATCGTCCTTTGAACCTGTGGGCAAGGCTTACCAGCCTGCCGCGGACCAGTCGGAGCGGGTTGAAGCTCACGGGCTTGAGGTTCTCGGGAATGACAAAGCCGTCGGTTGCGAAATCTTCCGGTCGGTTCAGGGGATAGGCCAGATTGTCCGGATCGGCGCCCGGCAATCCGCGGCGGCGCGCCTCGGCCCACAAGGGAACGTCCTCCTGCGCAAGGCCGAACAATCCGTACACGGCCGTGTCCAGGGCCACGGGGTCCAGGCTTGCGCCCATCAGGCCCAGCGCATAGGGCCGGCCGCCGGTGGGACCCTGCACGTGCATGGCCTCGACGCCGTCCAAAACGCTCAGCACGGGCGGCATGGCCTGGGCGATGTCCATGATCATCGATTCGAAGCGCACCCCCTGCTCCCCGAATCGGAAATGAGCCCAGGCCTTGCGGAAGCCGGGGGCGCAGCCGAAAAGGTTTTTCACGGCCGCGGTCATGCGCATCTGGCTGTGAACCTTGAGCTTGGGCAGGTTGACCAGAAGGTCGGCATCCAGCGCTCGCCGGGACACGCCGATGGCGCCGGGTTCGCCGCCGGGACCGGGAACGGTCAGGGGGATGCGGGCCGGCCGGTCCATGGCCTCGATCCGCACGGGCAGGTCGGCCAGCGCTTGCAGGATGCCCGCCATCTTGGCGACGCCGCGGGCCGATCCGAAGGCCGGCGAGTCGGCCACCGCGACTTTGCACCCGGCGTCCAGGAGCAGCCGGCACACGGCCCGCACCACCTCGGCCCGGGTGCAGGCGAGCCTGGGGCCGCGCATGGCCACCAGATTGGGCTTGACCAGCGTGTTGAGCCCCGGGCTCAGGACAAGGCCGAGTTTGTTCAGCAGGAGCGCAACGGCTTCCTGCATGCGGGAGGCGTCGTAATCGGGGACGCAGTGCAGCGCTACCGGAATCATGTCCTATCCTTGACGGCGTCTTTCGTCGCCTGTAAAGCCATCGCCTCGCCGGGGTTCGAGAAGAACCCGTCGTCGAAGCGGCGCCGGCGCAAGGGAATCGGATGCAGCGGATTCGCCGTGCGGCGCTCCATCATTATTGGAATCCTATTAGTGGGAGCAAAATGTTTTGAACATTTTGCTCCCACTATCGCCACGCGATAGCGGGTCGCGCCAGTGAAGACAAGCGGGAATTCATTTCCCGCGCAGGCTGAACGGAGCGTCAGTGAAATTTGTTAAAAAAATTTGCGCTCCGATTAATATGAGCCGCCAATACAGGGGAATGCGGCGTTGCGCAATGGCGGGCGGCAAATGGGGCCGGCGCTGCTGGCGGTCGATTTTACAGCCGTATTGTTTCTTTCTCAGAGAGCGCGGCGCGGACGCTTCAACCATATCGTTGCTTGCCATTTCTAAAGGGTTTGCCATTTCCACTGCTGGCGCCTATTCTACAAAACTGGCCGGCCTGCTTGATCGAATTTCGATTCGGTTGTCGTTGTGGAAGGAGCGGATATGAAAAGAAAGTGCATCATGATCGGGTTGCTGGGCGCAGGCGTCGCCGTGTTGATTCTGTTCCTCATGGGAGCGTTCTCCGGAGGGAAGGTCGATCCGGGCCGGATCAGCCCTGTCCGGGCGGCTTTCGACCCGGAGCGCCTCGTCGCCGCCAAGCGCGTCAACGCCACGCAGTGGTACGAGGCCGTGGGCACGGTGCGGCCGTTTACGGAGACCAAAATCGAAGCGCGGGTGTCCGGCCGGGTCGAGCGCGTGCTGGTCCGCCCCGGGGACAAGGTCAAAAAGGGCGATTTGCTGATCGTGTTGGACAACCGGGAGCTCAAATCCCGTCTGGAACAGGCCCGCAGGGGCATGGAGTCGGCCGAAGCCGCCCGGGAGCAGGCCCGGCAGACCATTGACGCGGCCAAGGCGGCCTTCGCCAATTCCGAGTCCACGTACAAGAGAATCAAGACGCTGTTTTCCGAAAAGGCCGTGGCCGAGCAAGCCCTGGACCAGGCCGAAGCCGACTATTTGCAAACCAAGGCCGCCCTGGCGCGGGCCCGCAACGGCTTGGCCCGGGCCGAGGCCCTGGTGGAGCAGGCCCGCAACGCCGAGGAAGAGGCCCGCATCAATCTGGGATACGCCTCCATCATGGCGACGGAGGACGCCGAAGTTGCGCGGCGCATGGTGGAGCCCGGCGACATGGCCTTCCCGAACAAGCCGCTGCTTGATCTGCAAACCGGCGAATCTCTGCGCCTGGAGGCCTCGGTGCGCGAGGGCGTCATCGGCCGCATCAAACGCGGGGACGCGTTGCCGGTGCTGATCACCGCGTTGGGCGAGCGGACCGAGGGGACCGTGGATGAAATCGTGCCCTCGGGGGACCCGACCACCCGGACGTTTTTGGTCAAGGTGACGCTGCCGGCCTCTCCGGGGCTGTATCCGGGCATGTTCGGACGGTTGCTGATTCCCTTGGGGCAAAAGCCGGCCGTGGTGGTGGAGCGCGACGCCTTGCGCCAGGTGGGGCAGTTGACCACGGTGGTCGTCAAGACGAACGGGCCTGAAGGCTGGCGGGCCGTGTACGTGCGCACCGGGGAGGACGAAAGTCTCCGGGGCGGGGGGAGTCTGGTGGAGATTCTGGCCGGCTTGGACGGCAACGAGACCGTGGCCGTAGGAGGCGTTTTCTGATGTCCGACGACCGGGAGCCTCGCGGGGTCCTCACCTCCATAGTCAAGACGTTCATCGGGTCCCGGATCACGCCGCTGCTTCTTTTCGCCTCGCTGGTGATGGGACTGGCCGCGGTGCTCGCGACGCCCCGCGAAGAGGAGCCGCAGATCGTGGTCCCCATGGCGGACGTGCAAGTCTCCGCGCCCGGGGCTTCGGCCGAGGAAATCGAAGAGTTGGTGATGTCGCCTTTGGAGCGCATCCTGTGGCAGATCGACGGCGTGGAGCACGTCTACTCCACCGCCCGGCGGGATTCGGCCGCGGTCACGGTGCGTTTTTTCGTGGGCGAGGACCGTGAAGATTCGCTGATCAAGCTGCATAACGCCATTCAGAAGAATCTGGACCTGGTCCCGGCCATCGTCACAAATTTTCTGATCAAACCCATCGAGATCGACGACGTTCCCATCATCAGCCTGACTCTGTCCTCGGACCGCTACGGCTACCATGACCTGCGACGGATGGCGGAGGAGTTGTACAGCCGCCTGGCGGAAGTGGAGAACGTTTCGCGCATCAATCTGATTTCGGGAACGCCGCGGGAAGTTCGGGTGGAGCTGCATCCGGGCCAACTGGCGGGATTCAACCTGACGCCGCTCATGATCTTCGATGCGATCAATGGCGCGGACGCCTCCATCACAGCAGGCCAACTGGACACGGCCAACCGCCAGTGGAGCTTGGTGGTGGATTCTTTTCTTTCCTCCCCGGACGAACTGCGTCGGCTCGTGGTGGGCGTCTTTAACGAAAAACCCGTGCATCTGGGCGAGGTCGCCGACGTCATCGACGGCCCGGCCGAACCGCAAGACTATTCGCGCCTGGGCCAGTCCATCGCCCAGGCGCGGCGCGAGGGGAAGCAGGACGCTCCGGCCTCGCGTCCATCCGTGACCCTGGCCATCGCCAAGAAAAAGGGAACCAACGCGGTCTGGGTCGCCCAGGACGTTCTGGACCGGCTGGATACGATCAAGAATTCCCTGCTGCCGGACGGGGTGTACGTCGAGGTCACGCGCAACTATGGGCAGACCGCCCAGGCCAAGGTCGACGACCTTTTGACCTCGCTGCTGTTCGCCATAGCCACCGTGGTGGCGCTGCTGGCCCTGACCCTCGGATGGCGCGAGGCGCTGGTGGTGGCCATGGCCGTGCCGGTGAGCTTTTCCCTGGCGCTGTTCGTCAACTACCTCCTGGGCTACACCATCAACCGCGTGACGCTCTTCGCCCTGATTCTTTCCCTGGGCCTGGTGGTGGACGACCCCATCACCAACGTGGACAACATTCAGCGGCACATCCTCATGCGAAAGCGGGACCCGCTCCAGGCCACCCTGGCCGGCGTGGCCGAGGTGCTGCCTCCGGTGATCATGTCCACCCTGGCCATCATCGTCTGCTTTCTGCCGTTGTTTTTCATCACGGGCATGATGGGGCCGTACATGGCGCCCATGGCGGCCAACGTGCCCCTCACCGTGAGCTTCTCCACGGTCTGCGCCCTGACCATCGTGCCTTGGATGTCCTATTACCTGCTGAGGAACCTCGGCGGGGGACCGAAGACAGGGGCTCAGGCAGGCGCCCAGGCGGCCCGGCGGGGTCCGAATCCCGTGCTGCGCAAGTACTACGGCAAGATCGTCGGACCGTTTTTGGACAGCCGCGCCTGGCGCTGGGGCCTTTTCGGGGGCATCATGGCGGGCCTGGCCTTTTCCGTCGCCCTGGCCCTGTTCCGGCTAGTCCCTCTCAAAATGCTGCCCTTTGACAACAAGAACGAACTGCAACTGGTCATCGACATGGACGAGGGCGCTTCGCTGGAGGACACGGACCGGACCGTACGCGCCTTCGAGGACTATCTGCGCACCGTGCCGGAGGTGACGAATTTCGTCACCTACGCCGGGGCGCCGTCGCCCATGGATTTCAACGGCATGGTGCGCCACTACTATTGGCGCGAGGGCGCCAATATGGCCGATATCCGCGTCAATCTGGTGGACAAGTCCCTGCGCAGCCAGCAGAGCCACGCCATCTCCCTGAGGCTGCGCAAGGACCTGGAGGCCATCGCCAAGGAGCGCGGCGCGAAGCTCAAGATCGTGGAGACTCCGCCGGGACCGCCGGTGCTCTCCACCATCGTGACCGAAATCTACGGCCGCCCGTCCACGCCGTACGCCGAGCTCATCGGCGCGTCCAAGGCCCTGCAGCAGCTGATGCGCGACGAGCCGTTCGTGGTGGACATCGACGATTCGGCCGAGGCGGACCGGGACATGATCGATTTCGAGTTGGACAAGGAGAAGGCCTCGCTGCACGGAGTGGACGCCGACACCGCGGCCCGCACCCTGGCCTTGGCCGTGGGCGGCGCGAGCCCCGCCAACATGCACGTTCCCGGCGAACGCCAACCCCTGCCCATCCGGCTCATCCTGCCCCGGGCCGCGCGTTCGTCCGTGGGCGGGCTCTCGGCCCTGGAGGTCAAGGGGCGCGGCGGCAAACTCGTGCCCTTGGCCGAGATCGGGGCGTTCAAGCGCGCACCCGTGGACCAGCCCATCCAGCACAAGGATTTGCGGCCGGTCGTGTTCGTTTACGCGGAGATGGCCGGCCGGGCTCCGGGCGAGGCCGTCTTGGATTTGCAGAACCGCCTGAAGCAAACCCCCCTGCCGCCCGGCGTCTCTGCGGTCTGGGACGGCGAAGGGGAGTGGGGCATCACCCTGGACGTATTCCGCGACCTGGGCATCGCCTTCGCCGCGGCCCTGGTGGGCATCTACATTTTGCTGGTCATCGAAACCAACTCCTACTTCGCGCCCCTGCTGATCATGACGGCCATTCCTTTGACCCTGCTGGGGATCATGCCCGGTTTTTGGCTGCTGAACGTGTTCTTCGGCGACACTGTGGGAGGGTTCCAAAATCCTATTTTCTTTACAGCAACGTCTATGATCGGTATGATCGCCCTAGGCGGCATCGTGATCCGCAACTCTTTGGTGCTCATTGAGTTCATCAAGGAAGAACTGGCCCAAGGAGCTTCGTTCCGGGACGCGGTGCTGGACAGCGGCGCGGTCCGGCTGCGGCCCATCGTGCTCACGGCGGCCACCACGGCGCTCGGCGCCTGGCCCATCACGTTGGATCCTATTTTTTCCGGACTCGCCTGGGCGCTGATCTTCGGATTGTTCGCCTCCACGCTGTTTACGCTCCTTGCGGCTCCGGTGGCGTATTTTGCTTTTATGCGGCAAAAAGTGCGTGCGGGCGAGAGGTTGTAACGCGTTTTGCGGGTAAACTTTGACAATAGCGCCCGTCGTGCGTAGTCATAGCTAAGTTTCAAGGAGAGTCCATGGAGATCGAGGCCTGCGGCGAGCATCAGCCCGAAGAGCCGGAGCACGGCCCCCTGCCCGGGGAACACGGCGCGCACGATGCGGCGGCCCTGTCTTTTGAGTTTACGTCGGACCCTCTGTGTCCGCGTTGCGGCGAGCCGGCTCCGGAGCTGGCGAGATTCTGCCCCAAATGCGGCGAGCCCCTGGCCGGGACGTTGGCCGCCCCAGCCTGGGAGCCCGAGCCCGAGAGCGAACAGGACGACGCGCTGTATCTTGAGCGTGAGGCCGTCCACGCCTTGCCCTACGTGCACTGGTTTGTGACGCTGGTCTACTCCCTGCTCACACTCGGCCTTTACCAACCCATCTGGCTGCTGCGCCGGCGTTGGGGGCTTGGGCTGTTGAGCCGCAAGCCGCGGCTGTCCTCCGGCGTCTTGTGGTGTTGCCTCGTCTATCTGGGCGTTTCGCTTCTCGCCAATCTCGGCTTGGGATTGATGGGTGGGGTGATGGAGGAGGCCGGCGCCGTGCGGGGGCTCGAAGTGTTGGGCGCGCTTCAAGGGGCCTTCACCATCGCGGACGGGGTGCTGAGCCTCGTTGTAGCGCTCATTCTGCTGACTTACGTCTTTCGGGTCCGCCGCATTCTGCTCGACCATTTCGAGCGCATGGGCCGCGACGTCAAGGTTCGTTGGATTTGGACGCTTTTGTTGAGCGTCGTGTATTTGCAGCACAAAGTGAATGTAGGAATTCTTAGACCATATATGGAAAAATAATTTCCTGCGCGATGCGAACTGCGCAGGGCGCTTTGTCAAAATCGTTGATCCGGCGTCGGCCGGAAATACGCAGCACAATAACAGGTCCGCGGCGGCCTTACGGCCGGTTTCGGACGCAATACCACGGAGATACAGAATGCGAGTGGCTGTCTTTATTGACGGAGGGTTTCTTAAGGAAAAATACCGCTTCTATCATCAGGGCCGTTTCCCCACGGCAGAAGACGTCCTGACCATCCGGGACCAGGTGATCTCTTCGGAGCCTCTACGCAATTTCAGCTTGTTTCGCGTCTACTACTACGATTGCGAACCGTATGAGGGAACCATCGAGCATCCGGTGACCAAGGAGGTCGTGGACATTTCCGATACGCCTTCGGCTCGAGCTCAACGGCACTTCCTGCGCACGCTGCGCTCCAAGGAGCGCATGGCCGTGCGCATCGGAGAGCTTGTCTATAAAGGTTGGAAAATCGACTCCCGGGCGCTGCAGCGGCTTTCCGAGGGAGACGAAGCTAGCATCTCCGGGACCGATTTGATCCCGGATTTGAACCAGAAGCAGGTGGACATCAAGATGGGCCTGGACATCGCCTGGATGGCCCAGAAACGGATCGTCGAGGCCTTCGCCCTGGTGGCGGGGGATTCGGACTTGGTGCCGGCGTTGAAATTCGCTCGGCAGGAGGGTATCCTGACCTTTCTGGCGCCCTTGGGCCATAGCTTGCGTTTCGACCTCATCGAGCACAGCGACGGTTTGATCGAGACGTTCATTTAAGCATAAAAGCGGTGTAAACCCTCATGTAGCGCCCCGCCTCGGCTTTGCCGAGGCGGGG
>JASGMV010000064.1 GCA_030156255.1 Desulfovibrionales bacterium | reverse complement strand
GTTTCACCTCTTCCCAAGGCATCGGTCACCTCCTCGGTGACCCAGAGTGTTACCCCTGTTCCCGGTTTCTTGTGTTACCTATGTCCCCGGTTCGTACCTCCGTCTTCTACCCCATGCTGTCCTACCTGAGCCCCCTCGTCCGAGCCATCGGCGAGGTCCCGGTCCTGTTCTGGCTGTTCGCTCTGTGCTCGGCCGGCTGCCTGTGGGCGACCAAGGCCTTGGGCCAGGAGGCCGGGGGGCCGCTGGCCGGGTGGATGCTGGTCTTCCTGCTGCTGCCGGGGCACGTCTTTCTCCCGGGGGCGGGGGTTTACGTGGCGTGCACTAACGCCCTGAGCCAGACTCCCTTCGGCTATTTGGTTTTGCTGGCGGCCCTACTGGCCTTTGCGCGCCGGCGCTACCTGGCGTCGTTCCTGCTCCTGGCCCTTTGCCTGGCCCTGCACTTCAAATCCGGCTTCGCGGCCGCAACGCCTATCGCCTTGATCTGCCTGCATCGACTGGCCGCCGATCCCCGGGAGCGGGGCCCCATTCTCAGGGCGCTGGCCGCGGCTTCGCCTGTGCTGCTTCTGGTGCTGTGCAACATGGCGGCCACGGGAACGAAGCTCAAGGGCGCCAACGAATTCCTGCGGCTCATGGCCGAACGGGAGGGGGCCGAGGCCGACATCCTGCAGTTCTGGGACCCGGCCCACTGGAGTTACTACTTTTTCTATCTACTGCTCCAAGGATACGCGCTTTGTAGGCTGTTTGGAGCCCGACGGGGCCAGGGCGGGATCTTCGCCGCGGCGCGGCAGCTCCTCATCGCCGGCAACGTGGGGCTGGTGATCGGCGTGGCCGTCTCCCTGCTGCACCGGACCGGGGCGCTGCCGGTCTACCCGTGGATGCTCCTGGCCTGGCCCAAGCTGGCCACGCTGCCCACGATCATGGCCTTCACGGCCGTGGCCGCGGACTGGTCCGAAGAGCGCCTGCCCGGCTTGCGGGGCCCGACGGTGGGGTTCCTGGGCTTGGCCGTCGTTGCTTGCCTGACGGTCTTCACGGCGCCTCTGCCAACGCTTGGCTATGCGGCCAAGTATCTGGGTATGGTCGTCCTTTGCACCTCGGCCGCAGCCCTGGCAAGAGGATTGTGGCGGAATAGGATCCGTTCCGCGGTCTGGCTGCTCGCGGCCCTGACGGGGTGCGGGGCCATCTCCCTGGGCTACAAGGCCTACTCCCAGCGGCAGGCCGGCCTGTATCCCGGGTACGCCAACTCGCTGCTGCGGCCGTTGGGCATTAGTCCGGATCTGTACGCGGCCTCGCGCTGGCTGCGGGAGAACACCCCGCCGGACGCCCTGCTGCTGCAGGCCAGCCTTGACGTTGACGGGGGGGGCCAATATACTTCGTTCCGTGTCGTGAGCAAGCGTGCTTACTACTATACGGACGCCATCGCCGAGGTCTACGGGGACATTCCGGCGATGACGCGCTGGAAGGCCCGGCGGTCGAGGCTTGCCCAGTGGGAGCAGGACGGCTTTCGGCCCTCCCGCCTCACCGCGCTGGGCGTCGAGTATCTGGTCGCAGGCCCAGGGCTCCCTGACCGCTTGGCCAAGTGGCTTGGGCCGGGGGGTGGCCTTCAGCTTGTCTACGCCAACGACTCCCTGAACATCTACCGCTTGGCCGGGGCCGGCCCGGACCCCGCGCCCTAACCACGAAGGAACTCCATGCCGCCCGACAACTGCGTCCTGAGCGTCGTCATTCCCGCCTACAACGAGAGCCGAACCATCATCCCGCTGCTGCGGAAGGTGAACGAGCAACGCATCGACGGCGTCCGCCTGGAGGTGGTGGTGGTGGACGACGGCTCCACCGACGGCACGGTGGAGTTGCTCCAGCAGAATCCAGGGCTCTACACCCGACTAGAGCGCATGGAGAAGAACTCCGGCAAGGGCGCCGCGGTGAAGCGGGGCCTGTCCGCCGCCACCGGGGACTATATTCTGTTCCAAGACGCCGACTTGGAATACGATCCGGCCAACTACGATAAGCTCCTTTCGCCGGTGCTGGAGCACGACGCCGAGATCGTCATGGGCAGCCGGCTCTCGGCGTCGCCGGTCTCGCGCGTCTACTATTACTGGCACAAGCAGGGGAACAAGTTTCTGACCTTCCTGTTCAATGTGCTCAACAACACCACGTTCACGGACGTCTACAGCTGCTATCTGTTATACAAGCGCAGCTTGGTGGACCCCGCTGCGCTGGAGGTGGACGGCTGGGGCCAGCATGCGGAAATCCTCACCAAGGCGGTCAGGAACGCCACCCGCATGTACGAGGTGCCGATCACCTATTTCGGCCGCACTTACGGCGAGGGCAAGAAGATTCGCTGGCACCATACCTTTGAAGTGATCTTCACCATCATTAAATATCGCTACCAAAAACCGCTCCAAGGAGGTCCCAAGCTATGACCGACACCAACCCCATCACGCCTCTTCTCAAGCCCTACGAGGACGAGCGCGGCGTCATCCAGATGCTGCTCAACAGCGACCAGCTCAAAAGCGCTGTGCTCATCACCTCCAAGAAAGGGGCCGTGCGGGCCAACCACTACCATACCAGCGACTGGCACTATTGCTATGTCGTGTCTGGATCCATCGAGTACTACTGGCGGCCCACGGGTAGCGACGAGGAGCCCAGGAATATTCTGGTCAAGCAGGGTGAACTTTTCTACACCCCGCCCATGGTGGACCACGCCATGGTCTTCCCCGAGGACGGCGTGTTCCTGACCCTGTCCGGCTCCAAACGCGACGCTAAGAGCTATGACGACGAAATCGTCAAGGTCAAACTGGTGTAGTATGGCCGACTGTACACGCCGCAGCGACTGTCGGCTCTGCGGAAGCGCCGACCTGGAGCAGGTCCTGAGCCTGATCCCCACGCCACCGGCCAACGCCTTCGTCCGCCGGGAGGCCCTCGGGCGAACCCAGAAGGCCTACCCCCTGGACGTGTTCATGTGCCGCAACTGCGGGCACGTCCAGCTCCTGGATGTGGTCTCCCCGGACGAACTGTTCCGGGACTACGTTTACGTCTCGGGCACCTCTCCGGTCTTCGTGCGCCACTTCGAGGAGTACGCCGCGGCCTGTATCGATATGCTGGGCCTTGCAGCCGGGGACCTGGTGGTGGACATCGGCTCCAACGACGGCACCCTGCTGCGGTTCTTCCAGGCGGAGGGCATGCGGGTGCTGGGCGTGGATCCGGCCCGGGACATCGCCCGCCGGGCCACCGAGGCCGGCGTTGAGACCTGGGACGAATTCTTCGGCCTGGATCTCGCCCGGCGCATCAAGGCCGAAAAGGGACAGGCGCGACTCGTCACGGCCAACAACGTCTTCGCCCACCTGGACCCCATGCGCGAATTCGTCCAGGGCGTGGCCGAGACCCTCACCCCGGACGGCGCCTTCGTCTTCGAGGTCTCCTATCTGGTGGACGTCTACGAGAAGACCCTCTTCGACACCATCTACCACGAGCACCTAGCCTACCACACGGTCCTGCCCCTCAAGCGGTTCTTCGCGGCCAACGGCATGGAGCTCAAGCGGGCCCGCCGGGCCGCCACCCACGGCGGATCGCTGCGGGGAGTCGCCACCCTGGCCGGCCGGGGCGTCGAGGCGGACGGCTCCGTGGACGAACTTATCGACCTGGAGCGCTCCCTCGGCCTGCACGACACGGCCGCGCTTAAGGCCTTCGGTCGCCAGATCGACGAGGTCAAGGCCGAGCTGACAGGGCTGCTGGAGCGCTTGGCCGCCCAAGGCAAGCGCATCGCCGGTTACGGCGCGCCAGCCAAGGCCACCACTCTCATGCACCACTTCGGCCTGCGCGCCGACCTGCTGGACTACATCGTGGATGACAGCCCTCTCAAGCAGGGGCTCTACACCCCCGGACTGCACGTGCCCGTGGTCTCGTCCTCCCGGCTCGAAACCGAACCGCCGGACTACCTGCTGGTCTTGGCCTGGAATTTCGCCCCCAGCATCATCCAAAAAAACGCAACATTTGCCGAGGCCGGCGGCCGGTTCATCGTTCCCCTGCCCTCGGTGGAGGTTCTCCCTCATGAGTGATTTCTGCCTCGAATCCGACATCCTCGAAATCGTGGAGACCACTAGGGACATCCACCCTCTGCTCTCCGGGAAGACCATCGTCTTCACAGGCGGCATGGGCTTTCTGGGTCGCTACTTCTGCCGGGTCGTCGAGAAGCTTAACGAATCCGCCCTGGAGGCTCCCTGCAAGCTTACCCTTTTGGACAACTTTATCTCCTCCGACCAAAACGACGACTTCATCCGCGACCATGACAATGTCCGCTTCCTGCGCCACGACATCATCCAACCCCTGGACTACGACGGCCCCAAGCCGGACTACGTGGTCCACGCCGCAGGCATCGCCAGCCCCTTCCACTACCGCGCCTACCCCCTGGAGACCCTGGATGTGAGCGTCATCGGCTCCAGAAACATGCTCGATCTCGCCCGGCGCAACGGCGCCCGGTTCATGTTCTTCAGCTCCAGCGAGATCTACGGCGACCCCGACGCGGTCCACATCCCCACCCCGGAGAGTTACCGCGGCTACGTTTCCTGCCGCGGACCCCGCGCCTGTTACGACGAGAGCAAGCGACTCGGCGAGACCCTCTGCTACATCTACCATACCCACCTCGGCATCGAGACCAACGCGGTCAGGCCCTTCAACGTCTACGGCCCCGGCATGCGCGAAAACGACTACCGCGTCCTGCCTAACTTCGCCAGCCGACTCAAGGCGGACCAGCCCCTGCAGCTTTACGGCACCGGACGGCAGACCCGCACCTACTGCTACATCACCGACGCCATCAACGGCTTCTTTCGGGTCATGGTCAGCGGCGCGCCTGGCGAGGTCTACAACGTCGGCTGCGATAAGCCGGAGATCTCGGTCCACCAGTTGGTTGAAATCATCAAGAAGGTCTACGACGGCGACGTCAAGTACAAGCTCATCGAGTATCCAGACAGCTATCCCGCCGACGAGCCCCAGCGCCGCTGTCCCGATATCCGAAAGGCCAGGCTCCAGCTCAAGTACGAACCCGCCGTGAGCGTCGAGGATGGCCTGCGCCGATTCTTGTCCTGGACCAAGGACAACTTCGTCGGGGAGCAATAGACCATGAATGGCCCCGGCCCGGTTCGCCTCGGCCTCGCGGGCGCCGGCCGCTGGGGGCGTAACTTCATCAGGACCATTTATCGCCTGCCGGGGTTGGAGCTGGTCGCCTTGGCCAGCTCCAACCCCGTGGCCCAGGACTTGGCCGGACCTGGTTGCCGCGTCTTCGCCTGCTGGCCGGACATGCTGGAGCAGGCCGACATGCACGGCGTCATCGTGGCCACGCCTCCGCACGTCCACGTGGAGATCGCCCTGGCCGCCCTGCGCCGGGGGATCGGCGTACTCATCGAGAAACCCCTCTGCCTGGATCCGGCCGAGGCCGGCACGCTTCTGGCCGAGGCCAGAACCCTGGACCTGCCTGTGCTCGTGGATCACATCCACCTCCGCCACCCGGCCTACGTCGAGCTGAAACGCCTCGCCCACGCCATGGGGCCCATCCGCGGCCTGCGAGGCCGGGCCGGCGCCTGGGGGCCTTTCCGGACCGACACCGACGTACTTTGGGATTGGGGCCCCCACGACATAGCCATGTTTCTGGACCTCGGGGAGGCCGAACCGACCTCGATGCGGGCCCGCGTCCTCGAAGCCTTGCAGGATGCGCCGGGACCACACGCCCAACGGCTGGCCCTGACCCTGGAGTTCTCCGGCGGCTTGGCCGCCGAGACCGTGGTGGGCAACATCGAGGCGGACAAGATTCGCCGGCTGGAGGTCGACGTGTCCGGAGGCCGGCTGGTCTACGACGACCAAGCCGACGACAAACTCATCTTCGTCGCCGAGGGGGAGGGAACAGCCGTCCTGTCTCACCCACCCGTCCAGCCGCTGGACGTGGTGGTGCAGGCCTTCGCCGCGGCCCTCGCCGCGGAGCGGAGGGACATCGAGGATCTGGAGCTGGGCGCGAAGGTGGTCTGGGTCCTGCACGCCCTGGACGCCGACCTGCGATCCCGGGGCCGGTGAAGCATAGCATGCGTCATCCGACCGGCGACCGATAAACGCTCGCCAACAATGACGGGATCAGGCTGGCTGTCGGCGGCGGCCGCAAGCCTTCCCCCGAGAATGGGCAGGGCATCCCCACCGGCGCCGTGCGGCGGGGCTCATCGTAGGAGATCGAACGGTTTAAAGTTTCGGATATAAGCATTTTCGCTTGATGCGTGCGCCCTTGACCGTGAATCTCCAATCCTCTCAGGCCTGACCGTTGTTTTGGTCGTTGCTCCAAGTCAAAACCTGAGCGGGTATTTTTTCTATGCACGATACGCCCGGAAAGACATTGGCGTTTCAATACGCTGAGTTCAGTTTCTGCGATGTTCAACCAGCTTCCATGCTGGGGGTAGGATGTATTTCTAGACATTGTGAGAGCCTTTTGGCTAAACGCCGGTCGCGGTAAGAGGCCGTTTCTTCGTGCAGAACAAAACAGTGGTCGATATCATCCTTCAAAGCTTCCTTCGGCATTTTCAGATGCTCGGCGCGTTCGGTCAAGACCGGCGTCTTGCGTTCCTTCCGGTAGGCGGCAAGAACGTCTTGGATGATGCGTAGATTTCTTTGGACGTCATTGATCAGAGCGCGAAAGACATCCTCGATGGCTACGTCGGTCTGGACATCCGGGCGGACAAGAATGTCGGGCGCACCTCAATGTGGAGGCGATCCGGCGCCGGGGCTACATCGGCTCCCGCCACTGCTGGCGCAGGGACGAGATGGAAAATTTGCTGCGCGCCAACACGAGCATTCCGCCCAGCACGCCCGGGATGTAGATGACCATGTGCAGGGTCAGGCCCAGGGCTAGGGCTGTCTCCTTGGGGACGTAGAAAGGCCTGAGGGCCAGCACCATGGCCGCCTCGGCCACGCCCAAGGCTCCAGGGGTGGTCGGCAGGATGAGCCCCAGGACAAAGACGGCCGACGCGGCCAGACAGTCCCAGAGCCCCAGGTTAAGGTCCGCCAACCAGTAAAGTCCCGCGGCCTGGAAGGCGATGAGATGCGCGAGGCAGACCGCCGTGTACAATCCCAGGACCCCAAAAAAATGCGGTGAAGCCCGGCGTTGCAGTTGTTGGGTCGCGTCGCCCACGAACAGCCGCAGCTGTTGGCCTGGGACCAGGCGAATGAGCGCGGCCACGACCCCGGGCCTGAGGTGGGCCAGCGCGATATAGCTCCACAGAACGAGAACGCCCAGCAGCAGCGAATACACCAGATAATCGATTTGGTAGACCACGGCGCCGTAGACCGCTAGCAGCACTATGGCGTTGACGTCGAAAAAACGCTCCCAGAACACGATGGCTAGGCTGCGGGCGCCCCGGAATCCGACCTTCTGGCGCAGGTAGACCACCTTGCCGAGTTCGCCGAGCTTGGCCGGAAGGACATTGTTCAGGAAAAAACCCAGGAAAACGACGTTGAAGCAAGCTCCAAGGGCGGCCTCCCTCTGGCACAAAAACCTTAGGCGAAAGGCCTGCAGCGCATACCCCGGCAGATAAATCAGAAACATTCCCGCCACGGCCGTCATATCGTACCTGGCAAACGCCCGGGTCAAGCCTTCCAAGTCCACATCGCGGAAGGCGAGCCACAAAAACAGCGCCACCAAGGACCACTTCAGAATTTTGAGAAGAATGCCTGTGAGATGTTTGCTTGTTGTTAATAGCATGAAATTTTTAACTATACTGCCTTGGCGTAGGCCATGTATTTTCCTTCGAAGCACTCCTTCACACGCTCTGGTCGGCGCTGACGACTGCGCAAGAAAGCGCGTCGCATGCCCGTCAGCTTCGGCTTGTCGTCAGGCTTGCCCCTACGGGGGATGTTGCTTTTGATGTCCTGATTCGCCAGCTCATCCAGATTCAACTCTGGGCTGCAGGCCGGGAGAAAGGACCGTCGTATCTTTTCCTTGAGGAACGCCGGGATGTCGCCGTCATGGTCCAGGAGGGTATGCAGATGCTTGGCCCGGAACGAGGCCCATGGAAAGGCGGCGAGGCGGAGTTTGACGGTCGAAGCGGCGAGGCTGAAGAGCTTGGCTTTGAAGCGAAACTTGTGACCCGGCGCCACTTCCCTGCAAAGCTGGTAGAGCTTGCCGAAAAGGGCCTCGTAGAAGGCGGATGGACACTTGTCGTCGGCGAAGGTGGACTTGGTCACTCGTTTGATTTCCAAGTGATAGAGGCTGCGCGAGTTGGTGTCGAGATTCCTGATCCCCCCTGCATACTCTTGCGGGAGGACAAATGAATGAAAACCGGGGAGGCGGACTGGGACCAGCGGGAAAGTCCGCGATCCCGGCGGCCAGCGCCGTGCATTTCGCCTAGAACCTCGAATTTCCGGCGGGGAACCAGAGATAGCAACTGATGCAGGATGCTGTGACAGTGCGTCACGCCAAAATCTCTTTGGGTTGCAACTGATTAGGCGCCATCTGCATTGTATGTTCGTGGGAGGTTTGGGGCATTTCTTTTCTGGGGGCTGCCAAAGATGTCCGTCGCTACTCCAACCCACGAAACACCGCTTGCGGCTATGAAATTGATGCATATCAAGGCTTCTTCGCAGGGCAGTAATGCTTTTTGTCCGTAAAGCGTCAAGCCGCCACATACGTGGGCTATCCTTTTCGGACTGTGGCCGTGGCGGCAGTCTTTGCGGCCTTGGATTTTTCCGTAGTTTGACCACGGCTCCTGCACAGACCCGACTCCCGGATATCCAGAAGCAGCTGGTGCAGCGCGTCCCTGGCTGGTGGCGACAGGCCTTGAACTGCTGATATTTAATACCCTTTTCTTGCGGTATAGGTCAAGATGGCGAGAAGCGTTACGGGGACGCTTTTCAACGCTTCCCTTGTCGGCGTTACCACGTCAATCCAAAGTAGTCTTTCCTCTTATTGTACGCCAGTATCTCCTTCGATTTCAGCCGCCAACCGGTGTGCTTCACCCCATCTATGTAGATGCACACGAAAGCCTGTCTCTAAAAAATTTCTAAGTTTTGAATGCGTCTATGGCGAACTATCCTACATGAGCGGACACGATCGCTCCGACTATCTTTGCTGTCCGATTAATTTGTCATTACCAACAGTGGCGAACCCTCAACGATTTTTGACAGTTCAAGTGAGAGTATTGATGCGATTTTGACGGACCCACCATATTCGACCGGAGGAACATACGCCGGTCAGCGGCAACAACGAACGGCCTGAAATACCAGTCGTCCGGGACAAAGACGCGTTATTTGAATTTTCCGGCGACAACAGGGACCAGCGATCGTTCTTGGCCTGGGCCAACCTGTGCTTGACGCAGTGTTGCCGGGTTGCAAGACGCCGGCGGCGTGTCTGATGGTCTTTATAACCGATGAGCTTCCGGAGGGGGTGCCCCCGTTCTTGGTGTAGACCCGGTAAACAAGGGAGAGTTGACCTATAGTTGACCTGGGAAAAGAAAAAAGGGCCAGGAACATGTCCTAACCCTTTGATTTCTATGGTGCCGAGGGACAGAATCGAACTGCCGACACGGGGATTTTCAGTCCCCTGCTCTACCAACTGAGCTACCTCGGCGCCGCGAAGAAGTTTACTTACAGAAATCCATTTTCATTGGCAAGCCATTTCTCTGCTTTATTTTGGCGTTCCGTCGGGAGGCGTGCTGCAGGCGTTCCGGTCCGTCGCCTTGCGCTTGGGCTCCATTCGGCTGCATCCGCCTCGCGCGCATCCCCCGCCTTGTGATGGTGGGAAGAGGGATGCGTTTATTCGTTCAGCGTCAGAACCATGTTGATCGTTTCTTCTTCCTGATCGAAATGGACCGAGAACCCGAAGCGTTCGGCCAGGTCCTGCATGGTCCGGTTTTCAAGCATGGTCTGCCCTGCCAGGCGTTTGGCGCCGCGGTCCTTGGCGTAGCGGATCATCTTCTCCATCAGCAGTTTGCCAAGACCCTGGCCTTTGAGATCGGATCGGACCACGATGGCGAACTCGCCTTCCTCCTTGTCCGGAGGGAAAGAGGTCTGGATGACCCCAATGGTTTCCGGCTGGCCCGGCTTCTCCTCGAGAGAGGCGATGAAGGCCATTTCCCGGTCGTAGTCGATCTGTGTGAACCGGGCCATGTCCTTGTGGCCGAACTCGCGGCGGACCACGCCGAAGAACCGGAGGCGCAAGTCGTCGTCGGAGAGTCTGGACAGAAATTCCGCATGCGTCGGCTCGTCTTCCGGCCGGATGGGCCGCAACGTGATCCTGAGGTCGTTGAGCATGACGACCTCCTCCAGCTCCTTGGGATAGGGCCGTATGGCCAGCCTGCCCGTGGCCACAGCGTCTTTGGCCCGGACGCTGATCTTGGCGTTGAGGGCCAGAACGCCCTCATGGTCCGCGAACAGCGGGTTGATGTCGAGGGAGTCGAGTTCGGGAACGTCGATGAACAACTGCGAAATCTGGATGAGGGTCAGGCAAATATCGTCGATATCTGCAGCCGGCTGGCCTGGAGCGCCGCTGAGTAGTTTGGATATGCGCGTTCGGGAAATGAGCTCCCGGGCCAGATTCATGTTCAGGGGCGGCAGGGTCAGGGCCTTGTCCTGGATCATATCCCGGGCCAGGCCGCCGTGGCCGAAGCGGATCACGGGGCCGAAGACCGGGTCCACGTTCGCGCTCAAAAACAGTTCATGGGCTCCGGGCCGGCGGCCCATGCGCTGGATGGTAAACCCTTCGATGTAGGCGTCCGGCCGCTCTCGGGCCGCGCGCACCAGGATGCCGGCGGCCGCCTCCCAGACCTTTTCCGGACCTTCCAGGTCCAGGGCCACGACGCCGACCTCGAACGGGTGCGGAATCTGGGGCGAGCGCAGCTTCACGGCCACGGGGTACCCCAATTCGTCCGCCGCGATGACCGCTTCCCGGGCGGACTTGGTGATGCGCGTCTCCACCATGGGCACGCCGTAGGCGGCCAACACGGCTTCGGCCTCGAGCGCATCGAGGTATGTCCTCTCTTCCTCGCGGGCCTTGGCGGCCACTTGGCGCGCCTTTGACGTATCGGGGAAAAAGTCTCCGGGCAGGGAGTCCGGGGTCTGCATGAGCAGTTCCTGGCCCCGCCGATAATCGTCCATGTAAAAGAACGCCCGGATGGCCTGTTCCGGCGTCTCGTAGGTGGGGATGCCGTCGGCCACGAAAATTTGGCGGGCTTTGCGGCTGGCGTTCGACCCCAGCCACGCCGTGAGAACCATGCGCTTGACGCGCTTGAGGACTGCGGCGACGGCTTCGGCCGCCTCGGTGTCGGATACTCCGGCAAAGGGGACGTGCATGACCAAAGCAGTATCCACGCCCTTATCCTTGAGCAAAAGCTTCAACGCGGCGGCGTATTGTTCGCCGTCGGCGTCAAAGCGCAAGCCCACGGGATTGGCCCCGGTCCAACGGCCGCCCAGGGCCGTGTCCAGGCCCTCTATGGTTTCGGGAGAGAGGGAGGCCAGTTCGCCGCCTCCGGAAAGCAGGGCGTCCGCGGCGAGGGTCCCGGCGCTGGCACCGTTGGTGATGATGGCCATGCGATTGCCGCGCAAGGGCTGCAGATGGTTGAGCGTCTGGGCTGCGTCAAAAAGGTCGTCGATGCTGTCCACGCGCAGCATGCCGGCCCGGCGGAAGGCCATGTCGTAGATGACGTCGCGACCTTTGCACGACAGCTTCTGTTCGTCTTCGAGGCCCAGGCGCCGCAGATCCTCCTGAATGCGCTCCAGGGCCCGCCCCGGCCGGATGACCAGAAGCGGCTTGTTGCGCGCGGCGGCTCGGGCTGCGGACATGAACTTCCGGGCGTTGGTGGTGGTCTCCATGTATAAAAGAATGGAGCGGGTCTGCGGGTCGCAGCCCAGGTAGTCCAGGATGTCGCTGAAGGCCACGTCCACGCGCCTGCCCAAGGAAACAAGGCAGGAAAATCCGACGGCGTTGGAGCTGGCCCAATCCAAAACCGTGGTGAACAGGCTGTCGGATTCCGTGGCGAAAGCGATTTTGCCGGACAAGGCTGTGGTGTGGGCCAGACTTGCGTTGAGTCCCCTGGAGGGTGCGATGAGGCCCATGCCTTTGGGGCCGAGCATGCGAAAGCCCCGCCGCAAGGAAATCTGGCGCATCCGTTGCTCCAGCTCCTGGCGCCGCTCCATCTCCATGCCCGGAGGGAAGGAGCTCAAAACAATGACGCCGCGGGCGCCTCGCTCGCCGAGCTTCTCCAACTCCTCCGGCGCCTGCTCCACCTCCGAGCAGATCACGGCCAGGTCCGGAGCTTTGGGCAAGGCCTTCACGTCCGGATAGGTGAGCACGCCGGCGATGGCCTCGGCCTCGCTGCTTACGGGCATGACGGGCCCCGAGAAACCTCCGCTGATGAGGTTGCGCATCACGATGTTGCCGGGATGGGCGGGGTTGGTGGCGGCGCCCACCACGGCCACGGACTTGGGCTCAAATAGGCAATCCAGATTGGTTTTGGTCATGTGCGCCTCATGCGATGTTCAGCATATCCGGCGGCCGGGCGGGACGTCGTGGTCCGGGGCAAGCAGGCTGATGCGCCCCGCCTCGTCTTCGACGCCTAGCACTAGCACTTCGGACTTGAATCCGGCAATGCGTTTGGAGGGGAAATTGACCACGGCGACCACCTGGCGCCCCACAAGGCCTTTCGCCTCGTAGAGATCGGTGATCTGGGCGCTGGAGCGTCTTTCGCCGATTTCCGGGCCGAAATCTATACGCAGTTTCCAGGCCGGCTTGCGCGCCTCGGGAAATGGCTCCACTTCCAGCACGCGCCCCACGCGCATGTCCACATTCAAAAAATCGTCAAAAGAAATGGTCTCCATGTCTCGCGGCCTCCTATGGCGGCCAACAGAACGTAGTACAAAAATCTGCGTCCCGCTACCCGCAGGGCCACGTCGCCGAGGGGGCACCGTGGGCCGTTCGCCCCAGGCCGCGAACATTTTGCTGCACTCGGCGCACGCAGCCGTTTTTGGTGTTGCGCGGCGTTTTATTCCAGGTTATCGGGGGCGATGGCTGGCGTTGGCGGTAAGGCGGAGCGCTGGATGCGGGGGCGGGCTTTTTCGGCGCTTTCGTTGGCGCGGCGCCATTTTCAGGCTGAAGCGCTGTACGCTCAAGGATTCAAGGGATCAGGAACTCGACGTATGAAAAGAATCGTCTTGCCGTTGGGGCGCCTGCTGGCTCTGCCGGCTTGCGGCGGCAGCTATCAGGCGCGTGACATGGATCTGAAGACCACGCGGGTCAATCCTTCTCTTTTGAAGAAGGGTGCAGGCGATCAGGCGCTTTATCGCTATATGAACACCAACGCCAGCGTACGGGGCTCCATGCGGCCGCTCTCCACGCGCTCTCGTTGACGCAGCTTCCCCGAACGATCCGCAACGGCTTTGCCTTTCGAAGGAATTCAGGCTACGGTGAGACTTTAAATTGTTGCAACCCTCATCTGGTTGAATTCTGGAATGCCCCCTAACTGAATGATATGTCCAAGCTGAAGACTCTGCTGCTGCATCCCGACTGTCAGGTCAGAACCAAACTTCGCGACGGATTGCGGGAAGCAGGGTTCCTTCAGGTCGTGGGCGAGGCCGTCAGCGGCTTCGAGGCGATGGAGCTTCTCGAGCATATCGACTACGGCGCCGTTTTGCTTGGCGTGGACCTGCCGGAAGGACCCAGCGGTTTTGAGATCGGCCAGATGCTCGCCGGCCGCAAGGTGCGTCCCGCGCTGGTCTTCCTGGCGCCTGACGAATCCCACGCCTACAAGGCTTTCGAGCTGGGGGCCACGGATTTTCTTCTGTTGCCCGTAGGCAAGGAGCGGCTGGAGCTGACGATCGAGAAGCTCCGGCAGTTCAAGGCGCATTTCAAGGAGATACCCGCTCCGTCGAGCTTCGCCCACAGCGAGGACGACTTCCAGGAGGAGACGGTCCAGGTGGCCATGGGCGAGGAGGAGGAGGAGCTGTTCCTCCAGGCCCTGCGCCACGCCTGGGACCTGCAGAAGGTCCGCAGCCCTCAGATCGAGAAACTGGCCGTGAACCAGGACGGCCGGGTGACGCTTATTCCCTATGACCAGATCATCTTCGTAGAGGCCTGCGAGGACTATTGCTACGTGCACACGGCCAGCCAGAAGGTCCTTGCGTCCTACCGGTTGAAGGTCCTGGAGGACCGCCTCAAGCCGTACCGGTTTTTCCGGGTGCACCGCAAGTATCTGGTCAACCTGGATATGGTCACGGAGATCGCTTCGTTGCCCGGCGGAAACTTCATGCTCCGGACCGTGGGCAAGACCCGGATCGAGCTGCCCATCAGCCGTCGCCGCATCGGACAACTCAAAGAGATTTTGGGGCTATGAGCGGCGCCGGCGAAGCGCAAAAAGCCGCTGGCCGAAAAACTTCGGCCCTTCACCGAGAAACGCTCACGGATCGGGTCAATGAGAGGTAGGCTACCCACCATGCACACTCCGGAACCGGACCGCTCGGACGCCGCATGCGGCCTGCAGAAGGAAGAGCAGGTCTTCCGCCCGCTATCGAACATCGTGTCGAGGGCCAACGTCACGCCTCAAGAGTACGCCGCCGCCCTGGAGCTGGCCGCTTCGGACTTCAAAGCCTATTGGGAGGAGGCCGCCGAGGAGCTGGGTTGGTTCAAACGTTGGGAGAACGTGCTCGACGAGTCCGAGGCGCCGTTCTACAGATGGTTCGTCGGCGGCCGGTGCAACGTGGTCTACAACTGCCTGGACCGCCACATCGACACGCCCAACAAGAACAAACTGGCTCTCATCTGGGAAGGCGAGCCCGGGGATTCGCGCAAGTACACGTATTACGAACTGTACCGCGAGGTGAACCGCTTCGCCAGCGCCTTGCGCAAGCTGGGGCTCCTGCCGGGCGACAGGATCGTCATTTATATGCCGAACCTGCCCGAAACGGTCATCGCCATGTTGGCCTCGGCCAAGATCGGCGCCGTGCACAGCGTGGTTTTCGCCGGATATTCGGCCAAGGCTTTGGCTGAACGGATTCAGGCCGCGGAGGCCAAGGCGGTGATCACCTGCGACGGATATTACCGCAACGGCCAGGTGCTCAAACCCAAGCCCGTGGTGGACCAGGCCTTGGAGAGGCTGGACTCCCGGCTGGCCGAGGTGGAGCACGTGGTGGTGGCGCATCGGGCCCATGTGGAAACGCCCATGCGCAAGGGCCGCGACCATTGGTTCGACGATCTGGTCCGTTTCGAGCCGCCGGAGGCGCTCACCGAGGTCATGGACGCCGAGGACCCGCTTTTCTTTCTCTACACGTCGGGCGTCGCGGGCAAGCCCAAGGGCATGGTCCACGCCCACGGTGGGTTTATGGTTGGGGTGCATCGCACGCTGGACTGGGTTTTCGACATCAAGCCCACGGATATTTTCTGGTGCACGGCGGACGCGGGCTGGGTCACGGGACACAGTTACGCGATTTACGGCCCCCTGATGACCGGCGCCACGGTGGTCATGTACGAGGGGCACCCGCTCTACCCCCAGGCCGACCGCATCTGGCGCCTCGTGTCGCGCTACGGAATCACCATTCTCTACGCCTCGCCGACCTTGATCCGCATGCTCATGGGCTTCGGCGTAGAGTTTCCCGCGGCCTACGACCTGAGCACCTTGCGGCTGCTGGGCTCCGTGGGCGAGACGTTCAATCCCGAGGCCTGGATGTGGTTCTACAAGGTCATCGGCCGCCAGCAGTGCCCCATCATGGATACTTGGTGGCAGACCGAGACCGGCATGTTCATGATCAGCCCGCTGCCCATTTCCCTGCTCAAGCCGGGCTCCGTGGGCAAACCCCTGCCCGGGGTGGAGGCCGATATCGTGGACGGGGCGGGAAAGCCGGTTCCGCCGGGCGTCCGGGGATTGCTGGTCATCAAGAAACCCTGGCCGTCCATGTTCCGGGAATTGTACAAGGATCCCGCGGCGTACAAGCGCGAGTACTGGGAGAAGATACCGGGCTGCTATTACGCCGGGGACGTGGCCTGGAAGGACGAGGACGGCTATTTCTGGATTCAGGGGCGGGCCGACGACGTCGTGAACATCGCGGGCCACCGCATCGGTTCGGCGGAGCTGGAGTCGGCCGTGCTCTCCCATCCCGACGCGGTCGAAGCGGCGGCCGTGGGCGTACCCGATCCCGTCCGGGGCGAGGCGGTCAAGTTCTTCGTAGTGGCGCGGAGCGGCGCGGAGAACGTCGACGAACTGCCGGAGGTCCTGAAGGCGTACGTGCGCCAGGAGCTGGGGCCCATGGCCGTGGTCCAGGCTGTGGAGATCGTGGACAGCCTGCCCAAAACCTGCAGCGGCAAGATTTTGCGCCGGGCGCTCAAGGCCAGGGAGCTCGGAATGGGCATCGACGATCTGCCGGGGCTTGACTGAGACCGGGAATCCTTCCTGTTCGTCCAAGACGCCGCAACGTCCGTGGCGCCGCCGAAGGGCAAGAGCGCCCTCGGCGCCCGCTTGCGGATTTTCGGAGATCAGCCGCCGTTGGCCGCGGATCGGTGCGCCTCGGTCAGCCGGGTCTCCACATAGGCCAGCAGGTCCTCGTCCCAGGCGTCCACGTCGAAGCAGGCGGCGTCCTCGCCCAGCAGGCCGCCGGGAACCTCGTCCCCGCGTTCTTCGGGATCGGTGATCATTTCCCCGTAAAAACACACGGACAGCCAGCGGTTGTCGGGGTCGTCGTCGATGACGTCCACCATGGCGAACAGGCTGTGGTCTTTCTGGGCCGCGTGGGCCGCCCGCAGGGAGTAGGTGACGCCCGGCCGGGCTTTCCAGTCGAAACGCACGCCGTCCATGTTTTCCAGATGCGCCTTCAGGCGGGCGAAGCATTTTTTCGTCTTGGATCCGTTGTCGCTCCAATTGGCGAGCAGCGCCTCGGATTCCTTGAGAGCCGTTTCATGCATGGGATGATTCCTTTCCGGTTGAGTCGATGCGCCCCCGCCATGGGTGAGCTGACTGTTGAATGACTCATCGAAGGCGAGCCGTTCACAAATGGTGCGATGCGAGGACGTGAAAAAATCCAAGGCGCGCAGTGTATTGCGCATATATAAGCGGTCTGGATTTTTTCGCCGACAAAGCAGATCGCCGCTTTTCAACGGCCTGTTAGCTGTGTCCGTCCCTTTCTGTCAACCGGGGAGCGCAACGCCGCCGCATCTTTTTGCGTCGCCGGCTATGACGCCCCGGATTCGCCGTCGGGCGGGTGGGTGAAGTCGATTTGGCCGGTGGCCAGATAGCGCCTGTACCAGGCGAGGACCAGGCAGGTGGCGGGCAGGGCGATGATCAATCCGAACAGCCCCAGCAACTTGCCCCATACGGACAAGGACAGCAGGATCAGCCACGGGGAAAGCCCCATGGCCTCGCCCATGATCCTGGGGACCAGCACGGCGTCCTGAATGAGCTGCACCACGCCCACCACGAGGAATACGAGCAGGATGGCCGCGGTGAAGCTTTGTCCCGTCTCCAGGGCGTTGAACATGGACAACAGCACCGCAGGGACCAGGCCTGCGAGCTGGAGGTAGGGGACCATGTTCATCAGGCCCAGCCCCACCCCCATGAGAATGGCCAACGGCAGCCCTATGAGGGAGAAGCCGACGGCGAACAGAACGCCGACGAGCATGGCCACTACGAATTGAGCCCGGAAGTATCGGCTCATGGCCGCCTCGAATTCGGCGGCGAAGCCTTGAATTTGCTTGCGTACGCTTTCAGGAAAGATTTCAGGCCATTTTTCTTTAATGCGTTGGAAGTCGGCCAGCAGGAAGATGATGTACAGCAAGACCACCACCAGCCCGACCACGGCCATGGCCATGTCCAGAACGCCGGCCGCCACGCCCCAGGCGCCGGGCAGAATCTTGCTCAGCGCCTCCCGGGCCGCCAGGGCGAAGTCCTTGGAGGCGAGAAAGTCCTTGACCTGCTGTCGCCCCATGAAGTCCTTGAGCCATGTCCATAAATCCGGCGGAAGGCGCGCGGCCGCGTTGTTGGCCAGTTCCGAATCGGCCAGCAGATTCGACGCCGCCTGGGCCATGTGCGAGATTTCCTGGCCGACCAGAGGAATCACCAGCATGGCCGCCGCCCAACAAAGGGCCAGCAGGCCGACCAGGGTCAGGGCCACGGCGGCGCCTCGGTTCTTTATCTTCCGGTGCACGGCCGTCGCCAAGGGATTGATGAGGTAGGCCAGCAGCAGGGCCGCGGCGAACGGCAGCAAGGCGTCGCTGAGGTAGGCCAGCAATTTGACGCCGGCCCAGAGCGCCCCGGCGCCAAGGGCCATGCGGGCCAACCGGTCCAAGGTATAGGGCTTGCCGCTGAAAAACATGTTCGCTCCCGTTCTAGGCGGAGGTTTCGCCGTCCAGGCCCGGATAGCATGATGCCGGGCCGACCGCCACCGGCGCGGCGTCAAAAAATATCAAAGCGAGCCTAAAGTCGTTCGGCTTTCCGTCCGATAAGACGATCATCCATTTTTTTGTCCAGGTACGGGAAAAAGCATGATCCAGGAAAGCCACAGCCTTCACGGCGCCTTGAATTTTCAGCAGGCCATGGCCTCGCAGCTGATGCAGGACAGCCTGCAGGGACGGCCAATGGCGCAGACGCCTGCGCCGGCCCCTTCGGCGGACGCCTGCGCCGCTTTGAAGGCCGTGGGCAAGGGCCTGCGTCTGGACATCACGGTGTAGGCGCGTTGCGCCGCGCTGGCCGTTTTCCTTCCGGAACGCTTCTTTCTTCCCATAACGCCGGCGCGTCGCCGGCCTTCCTGTCTTGGGAGTCGCCCGAACGTCCGAGGCCGTCAGCCTCGGGGCAGGGAAACGATGAGGGTCGTGCCTTCCTGCTCGGAGGTCGTGAAGTCGAGGCTCCCGCCGTGGGCCACGGCGATGAGGCGCGCGGAATACGCCCCGAGCCCTGAGCCGCCGGCCTTGCCGCTGGTGGCGTAGCGCTCTCCGAACCGGTCGCGGATGTCCTCGGGAATGACGCCCGCGTTGTGGATTTCCGTCACCATGGTTCCGCCCTCGGCGCGGAGGGCCACGGTGACGCCGCCTCCCTCCGGAGACGCCTCGACGGCGTTTTTGATCAAATTGCCGAACATGTTTTCCAGCAGGCGCGGCTCGCCCAGAGCGGGGCGGCTCGTTGCGGAATCTCCTTCCTCGTCGAGAGAGAGGGACAGCCGTTTGTCGCGTATGGTCGCCTCGAATCTCCGGGATATTTTGCGCAGCAGGGGGATCAGGTCCACCTTTTGCGGTTGGAGCCGGTGCAGGCCTTCTTCGATGCGGAACAAATCGAGTGAGTTGTCGATGGTCTCCTGAATCTGCTTGCCGCTGCAGTTGATGATGTCCACGAGGCTGCGGGAGGTTTTGTCCAACGGGCGATCCATCAGCAGGTCCGCCGCGCCGAGAACGCCCTGCAGCGGCGCCTTGAGGTCGTGGCGCATGATCCGCTCGGTGTCCTCCCGGAGCCGTTGGATGCGTTTCTCCTCGTCGATGTCGTCCACCAGCCAGATCACGCCCTTGGGCTGGGGGCCGGCCTCGATGGCCTTGCCCGTAATGCGGGCGTAGAACGTTCGGCCGTCCCGGCGCGGCAGGCAGGCCTCCATGGAGTAGGAATCGCCTCTCTCCAAGGCTTCTTGGGCGAGCTCCATGAGTCGGGCGTAGTTTTTTTTGCCGAAAATAACGTCGACGGAGAGGCCGGCCATCTCGTTGCGGTTGAGGCCGAACATGGTTTCCATGGCGTGGTTGACCCGGACGATCGCGTCTTCCCGGGCGTAGAGAATGCCGACCAGGGTGTTTTCGAAGATGGCCGACTGCTCGGCCATGAGGGAACGCCGACCTACCGCAAAACAGTCTCAAAGCCCGCGCTCCTCGTAACGCCTTGATAATATGCGCCGAAGTCATCTCACACAACCATTTTCCGC
>JASGMV010000063.1:0-17500 GCA_030156255.1 Desulfovibrionales bacterium | reverse complement strand
TGGTTTTGGACCCATCGTTCGAAGGAGATATCCTTCTCCTTGGCGAACTGAGCCGCAATCTGGGACAGCACCCGAGACTTGTCCGCTTTCGGGATAACCGCGACGCCGTCTTCATCCGCCACCACGAAGTCCCCGGTCTCCACCCGGACGCCCCCGCAGGTCACGGGGCGTTCGATGTCGCCGCCGCCGCCCCGAAGGCCGGGCTTCGGGTAGAGGCCTCGGGAAAAGACGGGCAATCCCATTTCACGAATTTCCGCAATGTCGCGAAGGGCGCCGTCAATGACGAACCCCTGAATCCCGTTTTTCTGCGCCAGGGCGCACATGTTGCCCCCGGCCACGGCGAAATCGGCGCCTTCGGCCTGCACAACGACGATCGCTCCCGGAGGCGCGCAGTAAACGGCCGCATGGACCATGGTGTTGTCGTTGTGCGGGCAGCGCACCGTGTAGGCCTGGCCGATAAGGCGATGGATCGGGCTCCAGACCGGGCGGATGCCAACGTCCATGATCTGCTCGTGCGCGACGTTATCGGCTACGGCCACCGCCGTCAGTTGTTGTATGATGTCGTCCATTCCGAGATGTCTCCTATAAGAGGGCTCCGCCGTCGACAACCACGGTCTGGCCGGTCACAGCGCCGGCGTGTTCGATCAGGGCGTACACCATTTGCGCCACATCTTCGGACGTCGCCAGTTTTCCCAGAGGCGTTTTTTCGCCCTGGCTCGTTACGTAGTCCTCATGGCCCGCCACCCAGCGGGTTTCCACGACCCCCGGTGCAACGCTATTGACCCGGATATGCGGAGCGAGAACCCGGGCCAGGGATTTGGTCAGACAGATCATCGCCGCCTTTGACGCGGCGTAGGCGATGGAGCTTCCCATCCCGCTGATTCCCGCCACGGAGGTGATGTTGACGATGCAGCCCCGCCGCTCTTTCAGGCTCGCGGCCGCGGCCCGGCTGCATTGGAAACATCCTTTGACGTTGACGTCCATGATGCGGTCCCAATGCTCGCTGCGAACTCCGTCCAGGTCCGCGTTGTTGACGAAGAACGTGGTCCCCGCGCCGTTGACGAGGATATCCAGCCCCCCAAAAGCGGCCAGAGTCTCCTTCACGGCGTTGCGCACCTGCCCGTCGTCGGCCACGTCGGCCTGGCAAGCCATGCCTTTGACGCCCAACGCCGAAATCTCCTGGACGGTTTCCTGGGCCTCCTGCTCCGATCTTGAATAGACGATGGATACGTCGGCGCCGGCCCGAGCCAGGGTCAGGGCGATCGCCCGGCCAATTCCGGTGGCGCCGCCGGTGATAAGCGCCTTTTTCCCTTGCATCATGTCTTCTCTCTTTCTCTTTTTGTTATGGATAGCGCGACCGCGCGAACAAAAAATGGGTCCCGTACATACATACGGGACCCATTTATCAAATCAGGAAGTCAGACTGACTTAAAAACGGTCCAACTCAGTCATCTGTTTCAGGGTCAGGTAGCGTTCCTCCACCTCTTTTTCCATCTGAGCTCTCAATCTCTTGGATTCCTCAGGGAACATCTTTTCCAGAGCGGCGAAACGGTTTTCATCGGACAGGAACTGCTGGAGCGTGCCGTCCGGGGCCTTCGAATCCAGGCTAAAGGGCTTTTTGCCCTGGGCCTCCAAGTCGGGGTTGTACCGGTACAGGGGCCAGAAGCCGCAATCCACGGCGAGCTTGGCCTCCAGCTGGCTCTTGCCCATGCCCTTTCTGATGCCATGGTTGATGCAAGGAGCGTAGGCGATAATCAGAGAAGGACCGTGGTGCTTCTCCGCTTCGACCATGGCCTTGAGGGTCTGCTGCTTGTTGGCGCCCATGGAGATGGAGGCCACGTAGGCGTGCCCGTAGGTCATGATCATCCGGCCCAGGTCCTTCTTGATGATCTTTTTACCGGAAGCCGAGTACTTGGCGATGGCTCCGGTGGGCGTGGCCTTGGAGGACTGGCCGCCGGTGTTGGAGTAGACCTCGGTGTCCAGGACCAGGATGTTGATGTCATCCCCGGAGGCCATGACGTGGTCCAGTCCGCCGTATCCGATGTCGTAAGCCCAACCGTCGCCGCCCACGACCCAGTGGGACTTCTTCGTGAACAGATCCTGCTCTGCGCGGATCTCGTCCAGCAGCTTGTTCCCGGTCGGCTCTTCCAAAAGGGCCTTGAGTTTCTTCCCGTACGCCTCGGACAACTCCGCGTCGTGCAGGTTTTCCACCCAGCCTTTCATGGCGGCGGCCAGTTCGTCGGAGACGCCGGCCTCAAGAGCCTTGTTCATCTTGGTCGCAAGGGCGGTCCGGCGAGTGTGGTAGGCCAGCATCATGCCGTAGCCGTACTCGGCCGCATCCTCGAACAAGGAGCTGCCCCAGGCCGGTCCGAATCCCTGGGCGTTGACGGAGTAAGGGCAAGAAGGCGCCGAGCCGCCCCAGATGGAGCTGCATCCGGTGGCGTTGGCGATGGTCATCCGCTCACCGAAGAGCTGGGTCAACAGCTTGACGTACGGGGTTTCGCCGCATCCGGCGCACGCGCCCGAGAACTCGAGCAGCGGGGGATAGAACTGGCTTCCCTTGACGTTTTCCCGAGTCATAATACCGGTCTTGTAGGGAACGGTCTGGGAGAAGTCGTAGTTGGGGATTTCCTTCTCCTCGACATCCTCCAGCGGCTTCATCACCAGGGCCTTCGTCTTGGACGGGCAGATATCCTCGCAGTTGCCGCATCCCTGGCAGTCCAGGGCGTTGATCTGCATCCTGAAGCGGTATCCCTCCAGGCCTTTACCCTTGGCCTCCACCGTTTCAAAGGTGTCGGGAGCGCTCTTGAGCTCTTCCTCGGAAGCCAGCACCGGAATGATGGCCGCGTGGGGGCAAACGAAGGAGCACTGGTTGCACTGGATGCAGTTTTCCGCAATCCATTCGGGCACGTTGATGGCCACACCGCGTTTCTCGTACTGGCTGGTGGCGGTGGGGAAGACGCCGTCGGGCGTGAAGGCGCTGACGGGCAGGTCGTCGCCCTTGAGCGCCATGATGGGCCGCATGACGTTGTCCACGTAATCCGTGGCCTTGGGAGGCGCTTCGGGGCTGCCCGAGGCGGTCGCCCAGGACTCCGGAACGGGGATTTCCTTCAGGTTCTCCAGGGTCTGATCCACGGCCGCGATGTTCATGGCGACGATCTTGTCGCCCTTCTTGCCGTAGGTCTTCTTGATGTCTTTCTTCAGCAGCTCGATGGCCTCTTCAAAAGGAATCACGTTGGCGAGCTTGAAGAAGCAGGTCTGCATGATCATGTTGATGCGGTTGCCCAGACCGACGCTGGCGGCGATCTTGACGGCGTCCACATTGTAGAATTTCAGTTTTTTGTCGTAGATGACCTTGCGCATGTCGCCGGGCAGGTGCTGGTCCATTTCCTCGGCGCTCCAGGAGGAGTTCAAGAGGAACGTTCCACCAGGTTTGATGCCTTGGAGCACGTCGTAGGTCTGGACGTAGGTGGACTTGTGGCAAGCCACGAAGTCCGCCTCGTTCACGGCGTAGGTGGACTGGATGGGCACGTCGCCGAAGCGCAGGTGGGAGATGGTGACGCCGCCCGATTTCTTGGAGTCGTAGGCGAAGTAGCCCTGGGCGTACTTGTCGGTGTTGTCTCCAATGATCTGGATGGCGCTCTTGTTTGCGCCCACGGTGCCGTCCGAGCCCAGGCCCCAGAACTTGGCGCCGATCGTTCCTTCGGGCGCCGGGTTGAACGAACAATCCGGCGTCAGCGAGAGGTTGGTGACGTCGTCGACGATGCCGACAACGAATTCCTTCTTGGGCTGGGCGGCCTTCATGTTGTCGAACACCGCCTTGACCATGGGCGGATTGAACTCTTTCGAGCTCAGGCCGTACCGGCCCCGGTAGATGGTGGGCAGCGGCCGACCCGCTTCGATGTAGGCGGAGCAGATGTCCTGGTACAGGGGTTCGGCGAGGGAGCCGGGCTCCTTGGTTCTGTCCAGAACGGACACCACTTTGGCCGACTCGGGGATGGCGCCGATGAACGACGAGGCGTCGAAGGGCCGGAACAACCGGACCTTGACCAAGCCGACCGACTCGCCCCTCTTGAGCAGGAGATTCACGCTTTCCTCGATGGCCTCGCATCCGGAGCCCATGGCCACGATGACGTGTTCGGCGTTGGGATCGCCCACGTAGTCGAACAGCTTGTACGCTCTGCCGGTGATGCCCTCGACCTGCTTCATGCACGCGGTCACGATTTCGGGAACCCGGGCGTAGTACTTGTTGGCCGCTTCACGGCACTGGAAGTAGATGTCCGGGTTTTGGGCGGTGCCCCTGGTGTGGGGGTGCTCCGGGTTCATGGCCCTGTTCTTGAAGGCCCGGCACGCATCCCAGTCGAACAGAGACGCCATTTGATCGTAGTCGATCACGTCGATTTTCTGGATTTCGTGGGAGGTCCGGAATCCGTCGTAGAAGTGGACGAAGGGCAGGCTGGCCTTCATGCTCGCCAGGTGCGCCACCAGTCCCAGGTCCATGACCTCCTGGACGGACGACGAGGCCAGCATGGCGAATCCGGTCTGCCGGGCGGCCATGACGTCGGCCTGGTCTCCGAAGATGGACAGGGCGTGGGCGGAAAGCGACCTCGCCGTGACGTGGAACACGCAGGGAAGCAGCTCGCCCGAGATCTTGTACATGTTCGGGATCTTGAGCAGAAGTCCCTGGGATGCGGTGAACGTCGTGGTCACGGCGCCGGCGACGAGCGAGCCGTGCACGGCGCCCGCGGCGCCGGCCTCGGACTGCATTTCCTTGATGGCCAGCACTTCGCCGAAAATGTTCTTTCTGCCTCCCACAGCCCAGGAGTCAGCGATTTCTCCCAAGGGGCTGGAGGGGGTGATGGGATAAATGGTTGCTACTTCACTCATGCCGTAGGCTACATGAGTTGCTGCAGTGTTACCGTCGATCGTTTGCATGTTTTTTTTCATAAAGCCTCCTCCAAAAGGCTCCGGACCAACAAGCGGATAGGGGGCGGATGTCGGACCGATGGCCGCAACGGCGCGCCCTGGGGCAGGTCTCATGCCAAGTTCCGTCGCGCAGAAGCAGCAGACCGCCCACCACCTGTGTTATAGTTATGTTGTGAAGTTTTTCCCAGAAGGGGACCATCCGTTTTTGCAGGGATTGCCTCTAAACATTCAGGTTTTTGATGGGCTCTTTGCAAACCCGTCTTCCGTGGCGGCTGTTGAGGCAGCCGCGGATTCCCACTTAAATCCCCTGGAATCGAAGGGGTTGGGAACTACATACACTTTTTTGAAAGAAAAGTCCCGCCCGTTGTGGGCGCCTTTTTGCGCAGTCGGGAGCAACTCCCGTCCGCTTGGCGTATCATTGGTGCATTTGAAGGCGTCCGCCGGATTCTTGAAAATCATCAGCATCCGATCGGCGACGCAGGGAGAGCAGGTTTTGTTAAAAAAAATCACGGTGTTGCGAGGGGATGGTCGAAGCGACCCGGAGAGCGCCGCAGACCGGCTTTTCACTGTATGCCAAGCCTTCGCGATCAAAAACTTTGACATATTTTAATTCGCTCCCTACCGACGGAGTTCAGGGCAATAGGGCCCCAGTGCGCTTCTTTATTCTAGGAACGTTTCCTGTAAGGCAATGGTCAGCGTATTTAATAAACGGATGGCCCTGGTCAGCGGCCGTTGCGGTCATTGCACAACGTGTAAGGCGGCAATGGCTTGCTTGAAGACCGCTTTCCAGGGCGCATCCGTTACATAGATTCAGTTCACTCTATCCAGTTCGCGTTAAAGGTTGTGGAGCCTACGCCGATTTCTTCATCTTGATGCCGGCGTTCATGGCTTTGGCGCCGGCGACAAGCTCGGAAATGTGGCAGACAGTGATGTCCAGACCGTGCTTCCGAACGCCGTGGGACAGCTGAATCATGCAGGCCGGGCAAGACGTCACCAAGAAGTTCGCCCCCGTGGACGCCACGTTTTTCATCTTCCGATCCAAGACTTGCATGGAAAGGTCGTAGTGGGTCATTGCATAGGATCCAGCGCCGCCGCAGCACCAGTTCGCTTCCGGCATCTCCCTGAACTCAATTCCGGGAATGGACTTGAGGATTTCGCGGGGTTCCTTGGCGATTCCCTGGCCCCGAACCGCGTGGCAGGGGTCGTGGTAGGTGACGATTACCGGCTCTTCCCGAATGGGAGCCGGGTAACCGTGCTCGGACAGGAATTCGACCATGTCCTTGAAAAGCGGGCTGAGCGCTTTGGCCTTGGCCTGCTTGGTGACGTCCTTTTCGAATATCTTGGGATATTTCTTGATAAAGGACGCGCAGCTGGAGCAATCGGTCACGATGACGTCGAAGGAGCCGGAGGAGAAGATGTCCAGGTTCTTGGACGCCAGCTTGGCGGCCGCCTCGGCGTCGCCGTACGTCCAAGGCGGAAGACCGCAGCAGCAGTTGTTGAGCACCGTCACGCTTTTGCCGATTTTTTGAAGGATTTTCATGGTTTCCTTCCCGGCATCCTGCTGGATGATGTCCACGCCGCAGCCCACGAAGTAGCCGATGCGCAGGCTTTCTCCGGTGCCGGGATATTCGCCCGGCTTGATGGTGCCCCTGAACGGCTTGGTGGGCAGTTTCTCAACGAGGTCTTCGGCCTTGGAGAAGTCGCGTCCCAGCACCTTCAAAAGACCCAAGGCCTTGGCCACCTTGGACATACCGGAGTTTTTGCCGAAGGCCGCGAAGCGCGCGGCCTTGTGCAGCCGTTCCGGATAGGGCAGCAGGTGGTCGAACAGGAGTTTGTGGATGGGCTTGCGGCCTACCTGCTCCAGGTAGACGGCCCGTCCCTTCATGATCAGGTCCGCGGTTTGAATGCCGCCGTTGCAATGGGTCGTGCAGGCGCCGCATCCCAGGCAGTTGAACAGGGGCTCCTCCATCTCCTTGCTCCAGTTCACCCGGTTCTCGATGATGGCCCGCATCAGGGCTAGGCGTCCACGAGCGACTCCCGCTTCGTTTCCGGTGGAGCGGAATATCGGACACGCGGTCTGACAGAATCCGCATTTGTTGCATTGCGCGATTGCATCGTATTGTTCTCGGATATCCATGTATCAATACCCCTCTTGATCAAGAAGTTAAATTAAACGCTTGCCACAGCGAATATTAGATTTTTCCCTGCATCCGTCCGGGAGCGAAAACACCCTTGGGATCCAGAGCTTTTTTGATCGCGTGCATCAGCTTCCATTCAGGCCTTGGCAGGGTACCGTATACATCGTTGCTGCGCTTGAAGGCTTCCGGAGCTTTGTCCACACGGATATGACCGCCCACGCTGGCGATTTTCTTGCACACCGCGTCATAGGTCTGCTGATCCAGGGTGTCCACAGCCACATAGATCCTGCCGCATCCGAAATCCAGGAACCATTCGGGCTGGGAGCCGTTGAGCGCCATTTTCAATCCGTTGAACAGTTCGGGTATCTTGGTGGTGATGGCGCCGGCTTTGATGACATAGGCCTTCTGGTCGAGTCCCTGGAAGTATTCTTTGAACGGGCCGGTGAGGAGATCGTAGTCCTTGTCCGCGATGTCGGTGAGTCCGTTTTTGGCCAGAAGCGCGGACGTGAGATCCGTCTGATGGCGAACTACGTCGGTGAGTCCTTCAAATCCAGTGGTCAACCGCCAGTTGTCACCCTCCACGGGAACGGCCGCGATGTAGACGGGGAAGAGGTTGGCCGTCATCAGGGCCACAGCCGCCTTGGAACACGACGCCAGATCGCCCGTTCCGGAGGTCATGGTGCAAAGCTCGGGTTTCGTCGCGATGCGCCACGTGCCCTCGGTGATCATGCCCAGCGTTCCGTTGGAGCCGCACAGGAGGCGGGTCATGTCGTAGCCGGCCACGTTTTTGACGACTTTACCGCCGGTGGAGATGACTTTCCCTTCGCTGTCGATGTACTGCAGGCCCATCAGGAAGTCTCTGGGGGCGCCGTAATACATCCTTTCCGGACCGCTGACCGCGGTTGCGGCCAAAGCGCCCATGGTGGAGCCGTCCTTGAAGAAGGGCGGACGGATGGGCAGCCATTGGTTGTGCTCCGCCACCAAGGCTTGCAGGTCGTCGATGCTCATGCCCGACCCTACCGTGATGACTTGGTTTTCATGGTCGTAGTCGATGACGTCCGTCATGGCCAGGCTCTTCACGGGCTTGGCCGAAGCATCGCAGATGTTGCCATAGGTTTCGAGAAGCTCTGCGCCCACGGGGATGACACTGCCGCCGCTCGCGCTGGCCGCTTTGATCTCCGCCATGGCTTCCGCGACGCCGGAGGCCGATGCGCCGCCGGGCCGTTTCAACGTCCGGGGGGGAGTGGGCGGCAGAGGCTGGCCTTTGGGCTCGGAAAGCGGAATCACCTTGTCCGGATTCAGCTTGTTGTTGGGGTCGAAGGCGCTTTTCAAGCGCGTTTGGGTATTGAGGTCGTCACCCGAGAACACCAGATGCATGCCTTCCTGCTTCTCCCGGCCCACGCCGTGTTCACCGGTGATGGTGCCGCCGAGCCTCACGCAGGCTTCCATGATGTCCCAGCCGGCCTTGTGCACGCGCTTCAGGTCGTCCTCGTTACGCGAATCGAACAGCAGGAGGGGGTGCAGGTTGCCGTCGCCGGCGTGGAAGACGTTCCCGCACCGGAAGTGGTACTTGTCGGCGATGGCGGCGACCTCTTCCAAGGCCTCGGGAAGATTGGTTCTCGGGACGCAGGCGTCGTTGACGAGATAGTTGGGCGCCAGCTGGGCCATGGCGCCGAAGGCGCCCTTGCGGCCCGCCCACAGGGAGGCTCGCTCTGCCTCGCTGCCTGCGACTCTGACCTCGCGGCAGCCGGTGGCCATGCAGATTTCCTGGATCTGGTCAGCCTGTTCTTTCAGACCGGTTTTCATTCCCTCCACTTCGATGATCAACACGGCGGCCGCGTCCCTCGGATATCCGCAGGGCTTGTTGGATTCGACCGCCTCGATGACGGTGGCGTCCATCATCTCAAGGGTGTTGGGAACGATGCCGGCGGCGATGATTCTGGAAACCGAGTTGGCCGCCGAGGGAATGTCGTCGTAAATGGCGAGCATGGTGATGACGGTTTCCGTCTTGGGGAGGATGCGCAGGGTCAGTTCCGTAATGATTCCCAAGCCGCCTTCGCTTCCCACCATCAGGCCGCGCAGGTCGTACCCGGGGATGGAGTCCAGCACGGGACCGCCCACGCGCACAACTTCACCGTCCGATGTGACCATCTCCATCCCCAGGATGTGGTTGGAGGTCACGCCGTACTTGAGGCACAGAGGGCCGCCCGAGTTCTCTCCGACGTTTCCGCCGAGGGTGGACACTTTCTGGCTGGCGGGGTCCGGCGCGTAGAAGCAGTTGTGCTTCCCCACGGCCTCTTGGACTTCCAGGTTCGTTTTGCCCGGCTGCACCACGGCGTAGCGGTCCTCCGGGTAGATGCCCAGAATCTTGTTGAACCGCGACATGCAGATGACCAGCCCTTCGGTGACCGAAATGGTGCCTCCGGAAAGGTTGGTGCCGAATCCACGAGCTACGTAGGCGACGCCTTCACGGTTTGCGGCTTTGACAACCTGGGCGACCTCTTGGGTGTCCCCCGGGAAGACAACGACCGCTGGGTTGGATTTGATCAGGGATGCGTCGTAAGAGTAAAGTTCGATGCCGGTACTGCTTATGGCAACGTGAGACGCCCCGACAATTGACTCCAGTTCGCGAATGAAATTTTCACTGACCATAGCTTTTCCTTGAACTTTATAAAAGGTTAATATGTGTCGTTACACACAAAACGGGCATATATCAGTTAGGCTTTCACCCACTGTACAGCCAAAAAGGCGCCTTTCTCCGATTGTTCGAGCCGGCCCTGATTTTCTATGCGGGGGATCCGATCGGGTGGGTCCTCCTTTAGAAAGTGGATGGCTGTTTTGACAATCGAGGGTGTAGACACCAGGGAACGCATATCTTGTGGGGATCTAAAGTATATGTTTTGAAACAAACGATGGCCTTCTCGGCCAGCTTTCAGTCTTCTTTCGGCCCAGGGGCTGAGGCTGTTCAACGTGGTCAAAACGATGACGCCTCCCTTCCGGGCCACTCGTTCAAGTTCGGCTACCGCTTTTGAGGCATTTTCTACGAATTCAAGAGCAGTCATGGAAAAGACTTTGTCGAAGCAGTTGTCGGCGAAGGGGAGGGCGCACATGTCGCAGCAAGCGACCTGGAATGGGCGCCCGCGCGTCTTCATCACAGCGGATTGGAGCATCGGTTCGGAGATATCAACGCCCGTTATCTCGGCGCCCGAGTCCAGAATTCCTAAGGTAAAGATTCCCGTGCCGCAACCAACATCAAGAATTTTTTCTCCAGGCGCGGGGCGGAGGAGGTCTTCCAACATGTCGAACTCATACTGCTTGACCAAGGCCCCCACAGGGGTTTCGAACCAATGGTCGTATTGGGTTGTCCATGAGTCGAACAGTTGGCCGTCCATGGGTGTCTCCCTTCTCCCCCCCGCTACACAGGCCAAGCAATTTCCGCTTCGCCCGATAGCGTTGGCGTATCTTCGATCATTGCGCCTTACATAAACGATAAATCGTTTGGCGCCTTCGTCAAGATGGGTTCGGTGGAGCGTGTCACCCAAGCCAAAAGGAGGTGTCGATAGTCGACACCGCAGATTCTGTAGAAGTCCCCCGACACTCTACCAACACCCAACGCCCGCATTCTCTTCGCTTTCTTATCTGCAAAAAACCCAAGGCTTCGCCTCTGCGGCGACAGAAAATTATATCACTTTATTTTTTATCGTCTTTATCGTTTGAAAAAGCCTCCCCTGAAACGAAGAGAGGGCCGGAGGATAAGCCTCCGGAGCCCCCTCTTCAATTTTCATTTGGCGAAAAGCGATTTAGGCTTCCGCCGCCTTGATTTCAGCCATGGTGTTCAGGATCTGCATGGCGTTGTCGTAGACAGGGGTGTCGACCATTTTACCCATGTAGGTAACGGCGGCCTTGCCCTTGGCGAGTCCTTCTTCCTCGAACACCTTCTTGACGCCTTCAGCCCACTCAACGCTTTCGGCGGACGGCGTGTAGATCTCATGAGAAGGAACGACCTGGCTGGGGTGAATCAGCATTCTGCCCTCATAGCCCATCTGGTGCCCTTCTTCGGTGCTCTTTTTGAAGCCTTCCGCGTCCTTGAACGCAACAAAGGGGCAGTCGATGGCGACGCAACCGGCGGCCCGGGCGGCGACGGCGGTGTAGAAGCGGGCGTAGAGCTGCTCCTGGCCTTCGGAGGTCAGGTTCACGCGCATGTCTTTCGTGTAGTCCACGGCGCCGAAGATCAAGGAGTTGACCCGCGGGCTGGCCGTGGCGGCCTCGTAGGCGTTGATCACGCCCTTGGCGGTTTCGATCAGAAGCTGGATGCCGATGGAGCCCACTTCAATGCCTCTTCTCTGCTCCAGCTCCTCGAGCTTCCAAGCCAAGCGTTGCACGTTTTCCTTGCAGCCGCATTTGGCCAGGCAGACGCCGTCGAGACCCGGGTAGACAATCGCCTCGAGGTCGTCGTTGGTCATCTGGGTTTCCCAGTTGTTGATGCGGACGTAAAGATAACGGGCGGTTTGGCCCTTCCGGCTGCTCTTCAAGTACTCCTGGATCGCTTTGCGGCCAGCTTCCTTTTCAGACGGCGGAACGGCGTCCTCCAAGTCAAGGGTCAAGATATCTGCAGCAAGAGAGGGGGCTTTGCCAACCATCTTCTCATTGTTGCTGGGCACGTACAGAACAGATCTCATTACTGCCATGATAATTTCTCCTTGAGTTGATGCCCCACAGGGCGTTGCCAGTTACTTGTGCGCTATGACAAAAAGCCTATCTCAGCTTTTATGCGCCGATCAGTTCTTTGATCTTGGGAGCAATCTGCTCGGGGCTGTCGACGACGTAGGCGCCTGCCTCGGTCAGAGCTTTCATCTTGCCGCGAGCCGTGCCGCGGCCTTTTTCCACGATGCTGCTGGCGTGGGAGAAGCGCATCCCCTCCGGCGCCCAGGCGCCCGCGATGAAGACCACCAGAGGCTTGGTGAATTCGCCCTTGGCGACGGCCTCGGCGGCTTCTTCTTCCAGGGTTCCGCCGATCTCGCCGAACACCGCAACGGCCTTCGTCTGCTCGTCCTTTTCGTACAGCTTGAGGACGTCAGCCATGCTCAGGCCCAAAACGGGTTCGGTCCCGATGTGCATGGCCGTGCTGATGCCCAGGCCAGCCACTTTGAGAGCCCACGGCACCGTGCCGGACTGGCCGCCGCTGCGGGAAATGACGCCCACGGGGCCCGGCTGGAACAGGGTCCTGGCCCAGTCCACGCTGCCGCCCAACCAGCCGATGGCGGCCTTGCCCGGGGTGATCAGACCGAGGCTGCCGGGGCCGAGCAACTTGACGCCGTTCTTGATGGCGTAGTTGACCATGGCGATGACGTCGTTCACCGGGATGCGCTCCACAGGCGAAACGATGAATTTGACGCCTGCGTCAACGGCCTCGTAGACGGCGTCTTTCAACGCCGGGCCGGGGATAAAGGTCACTGCGGCGTCGATCTTGCCCACTTTCCGGACAGCCGCCTTGACCGTATCGAACACCGGAATTCCGTTGACCTCGGCGCCGCCCCGGCCAGGGGTAACGCCGGCCACCACGTTGGTGCCGTACGACTTCATGAATTCGGAGCGCAGGGAGCCTTCGCGGCCCGTCAATCCCTGCACGACAACTGTTGTGTTTTCATCAAGCAATATAGACATGTCGCGCCCCCGTTAGTCCATTCCGTGTTTTTTTCTGTAAGCCGCCAATCCTTCGATCGGCGCTTCGATGGTGATGGCGCCGTTGCCCCTGAAGTGGCACTCGTATTCGCACGCCAAGCATTCGGTCCCTTTCCGAATCAATTCATCCTTGGAAAGGTGCTCCACGGAAGGCTTTCCATCCTTTAACGCCAGGATTCCTCTGCTGAAGGTCTTGCAGGCCTCGATACAGGCATGCGTCGTACAACCTTCACACTTGGCCTCATCAACGATGACCTTTATTGTTCTTTCATTGAATTCCATGTGCTTTTCCCATTAGGCTGCAGATTTCTCTTTCCGGTATTCGTCCACCAAGGTCTTCATGCGCCCGGCGATGAACGAAGCATCGTAGACATGCTCCCGGTCGTAGATTTCTACGCGGGCATTCATATCCGCCAGTCCCTCTTTCAGAATTTTCTGCGACTCTTTTTCCTTGTTTCCGCAGAGCAGCAGAACGACAGGGAATCCTGGCTTGCTGGGCAGCTCTTCGCGCAGAGCCTTGACCAGACCGTGGGCGTGGTGCCACTGCTCCTGGTTGGCCATCATGAAGCCCGACAGGAAGTAGCCTTCGATTCCCGGCTGGGACAGGATCAGCTTGGTGGTCCGGTAAACCTTCGATGCGGTGGGGTTGCCGCTGGTGTCCGCGTAATCTGCGACCTTCAGCTCCACCTTGTTCAAGGCGTCCATGCCAAGCATGGCCGCGCCGCCGCCGATGCCGTGATAACCCACGTAGCCGCCCTCGGCCACTTCCGCGGGAGAGGCCATCTCGGCGATGTAGCTGGTGCCGCGGAAGTCGCTGGCCTCGAAGGTCCAGCCCATGAGATCAATGTCCGTGGGCTCCTTGAGGAACTCGCGGCCGATCTTGATTCCCAACTCCGGGTGTCTGAACAGGGCTTGGTCGTCAACGGCCATGCGGCAGTCCGCCGCCAGGACCTTGTTGTCCTCGGTTGCGACCAGGGGGTTGATTTCCAGAATCCGGCAGTCCATCTTCTGGAACATGTGGAACAGCTTGAAGACGATGTCGCCAACGCCGCGCAGGACATTGCCCGACACGCCCATGGAGGCGGCCATGTCCAAGGTGTCATAGGGCTTCAGGCCCTTGATGACGTCCACGTTCAGAGTGGCGATGCGATCGGCGGGGACGGACTCGATATCCATGCCGCCGTCGGGGCTGAACATCAGGACGGGACCCCGCACATCCTGGGCCGAGTTGATGATGATGCCGGCGTAAAATTCCTGGGCGATCTTCAATTGCTCTTCGACCAGTACTTGCTTGACCAGCAACCCCTTGAGATTCATCCCGAGGATTTCGCCGGCGACCTTTTCCGCCTCTTCCGGAGTATTCGCGAGTTTGACGCCCCCGGCCTTTCCGCGGCCGCCCACCTGGACCTGGGCCTTCACCACGACGGGCTTGCCCAGTTTTTGGGCTATAGCCTTCGCCTCCGCAGGCGTATTGGCCACAGCCCCTTCAGGAGTCGGAATGCCATTCTGCCTGAAATACTCTTTCCCTTGATACTCTAAAAATTTTGCCATGTTACCTCCGCACTCAAATTAGGCTCTTTACAAGAGTTTAAATTTCCGGAACCAGATAACCGACTTGATCTGGATTGAAAGCAATCTGGTCGGAGCACAAAAGAGAAACCATAATGCATTAGTTCTGTCAAGAAGTTTTTTGATTTCTGTTCATTGCTGGTGGTTTAACTCGTCCCTGTCAACGTGGAGTAACAGCCATCGATCTTTGATTTTTTCTCCATTTCAGGAAGGCGTCCGCAGGTCGCTGCGCGCGACGGGGCGGGACGCGGGAGCGCCATTTTTCAGAAAGCGTCAGCCGCTGTTGGAGCAAATTTTTCGACGTCCAAAATGCGCATGGCCGGGCGCGTCCGAACGCTCCCGGCCCCACGCGATCCTTGCAAACTTTCGGCGGAGGTCTTGGCCTCATTGTTTCGCCTGATTCATCGGAGAGTTGTTCTTAACTTACCTATTTTGTTGTATGTTTTTTTATTCTTTGGTTGGCTGGCGGAAACCGTTGGCAGGCGGGATTATACTTGACAGGGCGGGAGTGGACTCCACCGCTGGGCCTTCGAGTTGGCGGCTCGGCAAAAGGTGCGCCGATCCTTGCTTGACGCACCGGCGTGCGCGGTCCGATCGACCAGGCTCTCTGGCGGCGATGCGCGCGGGACGGGAAGGAGCAGCCATGGTTGCGTAGCGGCGGAGCGCCATCGGGGAGTTCGCCCGACCGGATCGAGGCTGGCGGCTCGCTTCCGAAGCGCGCCGGCAAGGCGGTTCCGCGCTCTTTGCTTGCAGCGCTCGTTCTTTCAATATCTGTGACTTTGAAACCATTTTGGACGGGTTAGGGGGTAGCCATCGGCGCAGCTTTGCGATATGGTGATTTGCGTCCAAATTTTCCTTTGCCGTGGATTGGTTCGCCGCCGATCCCAAGGCGGCGCCGGGAGATGTTGGACGTTTTTCTTGGGGCGGCCGGAGGTGATGTCTTTTGAGGGGAAGCTTCCCGACTATTTTTCAAAGGACTGGGTCATTCTCCTAATTTTTCTTGACATCCTCGGGTAACCACGACTATACCAATGCAACTGCAAAAAATATACTGGTTGAGCCAACTTTTGCTGATTCTTGACCCGCGGGCGCACCCTCGCTGTTGAATCGGTGGGGAAACGGGTTGTCAGTGATAACGATGTATTAACTCAGTGAGACGGCTCTATATTAGAATGGGTGGAACGACTGCAAAGCAATAAAGGTCGGGCGCGTTCAGCATAATCTTTTTCAGAATACGCTGAACGATTGGTTGGTTGTCATATTCAATAATATGAAGGAGGAAGATTTATGAGTGTCGGATTGCAGGGTTTGTTGGCTTTGATGCCCATTCTTGTAGTCGCCGTGTTCCTGGTCGGCCTGAAGTGGCCAGCGAGCAAGGCGATGCCCCTTTCTTACATCACCGTCGTGGTGATCGGCTATTTTGTCTGGGGTCTGTCTGGGATGCAGATCGTCGGAGGTACGGTCAAGGGGCTCGTGGTCGCCATCGGGCTGCTTTACATTATCTTCGGGGCCATCCTCCTTTTGAACACGCTGGTGGAGAGCGGAGGCCTCCAACAGATTCGAAACGGGTTCACCAACATCACTACAGACCGCCGCGTCCAGGTTATCATCGTGGCGTGGTTGTTCGGCTGCTTCATCGAGGGTTCTTCGGGATTCGGAACCCCGGCCGCCGTCGCGGTTCCGTTGATGGTGGGGCTGGGCTTCCCGGCGCTCGGGGCGGTTGTGTCCGGTATGATCATCCAGAGCACGCCCGTGTCCTTCGGCGCTGTCGGCACCCCGATGCGGGTTGGCGTGGGAAGCGGTTTGGGGCAGGGGAGTGAAGCTATCGTCAATACGTACGCAGCCAAGCTCGGCTTCCCCGTTATCGACGCCGCCGGCCATGTCAACAGCATCGCCTACGACCAGTTCATCTCCTACGTCGCGGCGCATGTGGCGATTATCCACTTCGTCGCCGGAGCGTTGATTCCCTTGTTCCTGGTGGCTTTTCTCACCAGGTTGTTCGGTAAGAACAAGTCTTACAGCGAAGGCCTCGCCGTTTGGCCGTTCGCTATTTTCGCCGCTTTCTCAATGACCATTCCCTACACGATTGTGGGATGGTTCATCGGACCGGAGTTCCCTTCCATGATCGGCGGTGCGACCGGTCTGTGCATCGTTGTCGCCGCGGCGAAGAGAAAATTCCTTCTTCCGAAGGGCGAACCGTGGCAGTTCGAGCCCAAAGAGGACTGGGATCCGTCCTGGACCGGCTCGGTCGAAATCAAGGAAATCTCCAAACCCGGCGGCATGAGCAGCCCCATGGCCTGGGCTCCCTACGGGATGATCGCCGCCCTGCTGCTGCTCACCCGCTTGGTTCCCCCTGTTACGCATTTCTTGAAGACCATCACCATCAAGGTTCCCGCCATCGCCGGCATCGGTTCGAGCTTTGGCATCGGATACTCCCCTGGCAGCGTCTTCATCGTGGTTTCCATTTTGACCTACTTCCTGCACGGTATGAAACCCGACGCTTACGCCCGAGCATGGAAATCGTCGTCGAAGACCATGATCGGAGCCGGTAGCGCTCTGATCTTCACCGTCCCCATGGTTCAGGTGTTCATCAACTCCAGCGGGGGAACGGCCGGCTTCGATAAGATGCCCTACGCCCTGGCCGCAGCCACCTACGCCATTTCCGGCGGTCTGTGGCCGCTGCTGTGCACCGTTATCGGTGGTCTGGGCGCCTTCGTGGCCGGGTCCAACACCGTCAGTAACATGACCTTCTCTCTCTTCCAGTTCAAGACCGCCGAGCTGATTGTGGCCGGCAACCCCGCCCTGCTTCCTCATGCGATGGAGTGGCCGACCTGGATCGTCGCCCTTCAGGCTATCGGTGGAGCGGCCGGAAACACCATCTGCATCCACAACATTGTGGCGGCGTCCGCCGTTGTGGGATTGCTTGGTAAGGAAGGCATCGTCGTTCGAAAGACATTCCTGGTCTTCCTCTACTACTGCTTCGTCCCAGGCGCTCTTGGGTACACGTACCTCTATTGGGACACGAAGGGGGCTATGAACCTTGGGACGATTATTCTCATTGTGTTCTACGCAGCGCTGGTCTACCTTCTGGCTTCCAACAAGAGTCGGTTGGCAAAGCTGCCTCAGGGTGTTTAGGCGTCAGCACCGGTCGCTTCATTTAGCAACAAGCTGTTCGCCTTAACGCG
>JASGMV010000014.1 GCA_030156255.1 Desulfovibrionales bacterium | reverse complement strand
CCCCTATCCCCTTTCCCCAAAACATTTTTTGTTCGCCCTATTCCGCGACGCCCACGACGGCCGGCTCAGGCGCCGGCGCCTTGCGACGCCTTTTCAAGCTCCCCGGCGTAGCGCTCGCATTCGCTGTACAGGCAGCCGCAATATTGCTGGCGATACATGCCCCAGGCCTTCGAGGTCTCGATCCCTTCCTTCCATCCTTGGCGGAAATCACGATAAAGAAACGCCACGCTCCCTCCGCCCGCCATGTCCCCTCCCAGAGCCCGGATCACGTCGTGCTTCTGCAGCTTGCTGTAAAGCAGCGTGGAGGTGAAGGCGTCGAACCGGCCCCGCTTGGCGATGGAAAGCGTGCGCTCCAGCCGGATGGAGTAGCAATGAAAGCAACGGTTGGCCTCGCGCCAAGCGATTTCCCGAAAATATTTTTGGGGATTGTATTCGTCGTCCTTGAAAATTACCGAAAATCCCAGGCGCTCGGCCGCTTGGGCGACGCCTTCGCGCCGTCGCAGGTACTCCTGCAACGGATGGATGTTGGGATTGTAGAACAGCCCGGTGACCTCGAACCCTTCGTCCTGCAGGGTTTTCACCGTCGTGATGGAGCAGGGTCCGCAGCAAATGTGGACCAGGACCCGGGGCATTTCAATGCTTCTCCGGCGCTACGACCACGGTCTTTTCGAACTTTTCCTCGATTTCCAGCAGGCGGCCGCGTTTGTTGTTGAGCATGTACAAGGCCAACTCCAGGTCCGTCTCGACCACCAGCGGATTGGGGCCGCCGGCCTTGCGCAGCTGGCGATGGATGTCCTTGATGAGCTGCAGGGCGCGCCATTCCATATTTCTGCGTACGCCGGTCCCCTGGCAGATGGGGCACGGCTCCGTGGACACGGATATCGCGGAGGAGCCCAGCCGCTGGCGAACCATCTCCAGCAGACCGAATCGGGACATGCGGCCGACGTCCGTGCGCGCCCGGTCCGATTTGACGCACTGCTTCAGCCGCTTTTCCACCTCGGCGATATGCTTTTTCTCCTTCAGCTCAATGAAGTCGATGACCACCTGTCCGCCGTAGTCGCGCAAACGAAGCTGCCTGGCGATCTCCTCGGCGGCCTCAAGGTTGGTCTTCAACGCCATTTCCTTGAAACTTTTCTTGCCGCCGATCTTGCCCGAGTTGATGTCCACGGCCATGAGCGCCTCGGTCTGGTCGAAGACCAGCCGGCCGCCCGAGGGCAGGAGCACCTCCCGCGAGAAAACCTGATCGATCTGGCGCCGGAGGTTGAAGCGCGCCAAGAGCCCCTTGTCCTCGTCCTTGTGCAGTTTGACCAGCCCGCGGCGCCGCGGGTAGGCCAGCTTGACGTATTTCTGCACCTGGTCCGCCGTCTCCGGGTCGTCGACCCAGATTTCGGCGATGTCCGCGGAAAGATAGTCGCGCACGGCGCGGGCCGCCAAATCCATCTCCTGGTACACAATGGACGGCGCCTTGCCCTCCAAGCCTTTCTGGCGGATTTCCTTCCACAGCCGCATGAGGTACTTGTAGTCGTTCGTCAGGGACGCCTTGCTCAGGGAGACGCCAGCCGTCCGGACGATCAGGCCGATGCCTTCCTCCACGCCGAGATGCTCCACGATGTCCTTGAGCCTCTTGCGGTCGTCCTCCCCCTCGATCTTCCGCGACACGCCCACCGTGTCGTTGCCCGGCGTCAGGACGAGGCCCCGCCCCGGCAGGCTGAGGTAGGACGACAAGAACGCCCCCTTCTTGCCCGTGGGCTCCTTGCCCACCTGCACCAGCAATTCCTGTCCGGGCTTGAGAACCTTCTGGATCGCCGGATACTTCTGGCCCTTATTGAGCGTGTAGCTTCCCTGGTAGTATTCCGGATGGATTTCGTCGATCTGCAAGAATCCGTTGCGCTCCGCGCCGTAATTGATGAACGCCGCCTGGAGGGCGGGATCGATGTTGTGGATGAATCCCTTATAGATGTTGCCGCGGGTTTTTTCCTGGTGGTGCATCTCCACATAATAGTCCTGCACCACGCCTTCTTCCGTCAGAACGACCTCCACCTGCTCGCCCGGAAGCACGCTGATAAACATCTTCTGCTTTCTTTTCTTCTCGGTCATACCGTCCTCTTCTGACCGCCGCCCAAAACGCAAACCTTTCCGCCGGGACCGGCTTCTAGCGAGCCGGGGCCGGCGGCGATAAAAAACGCCAGAGAAAAAAATAAGCCCGTTTCGGGCTACGCCTTATGGGCGGCGCGATAAAATGTTGTTGCGTCCCGCCTCGCCTCCTCTGCAAGACCGGCGTGGACGAGTTCGCGCACGGCCAGATCCACATCCTCCAGTCGCGCCCCCAGAGCCAGAGCCAACTGCTCTGCACTCTGCGGCCTGCGGGCGGTGGAGGCGAGGATCATGTCCTGCAAATCTTCCCGAGGCGTCCGGCGCTCCTGGCCCTCCTGCTCCCGGGCGCGGGGCGCCTCGCCCGCAACGCCCAAAGCCTCGCGCCACAGCGCCAGCGTTTCCGGCCGAACCGCCCGGGCCTCAGGCGAGGCGCCGGGCCGGGTCAACGTCTCCACGTCCACCCTCTCAGGAGCAAGACGTACGCAAAACTCCTTGATACGCTTGAGGTTCTCCTCGGAGTCGTTGAATCCTTCCGCGAGAAGCACCTCCAAAAAAATCTTTCCGGCGAAACTGCGCCTCAAGGCCAGCAGCCCCTCGGCGATGGTTTCGGGCCCGAGGCCCGCAACAGGCCGGTTCAACCTGCTATACTCACCGGGGACCAGTGTGTCCAGGGACGGCAGCACGACGTCGGCGAGGCAAAGCTCCCGGAGGACGTCAGGATTCGTCAAGGTGCTGGAGTTGGTCAACACGGCGACAGGCGTCCCGGGCAAAATTTTCCGAATCTCCTCAATGATCACTCCCATATCGCTGCTCAAGGTCGGCTCGCCAAGGCCGCCCAGGGTGGCGTAGTCCAGCGGAGGATGCGGGGCTTTGGCCCAGGCTTTCAATTCGGCCAGAATGGCTTCCTTCGGAGCGTAGACCTTCCGCTCGACGGTATGGACGCGGGTGGCTCCCGCTTCGCAATACAGGCAATCCTGCGAACAGATGGCGCGGCCCAGAGGGTCGATCCCCAGGGAGCGCCCCAAACGGCCGGACATGACCGGCCCGAAAACATATCTCATTTCCATTTTGCGACTCCTGCTTGACTTCCCTCGCCAGCCAACATACCCCCGGGGATCACTCTCAACCTGGAGATCGCCATGATCCCGAAGGACTCGATGGTGCTGTTGGTCAGCCCCCGCGGCAAGCGCTACCTCCGGCGTTTCGATCCCGCTGGCGAACTGCACACCCATGACGGAAAACTCTTGATGGCGCAAGTAGCCGAGGCCGGGTTCGGACGCACGGTGCGCACCCATCTCGGCAAGCCCTATCAAGTCCTGAAGCCGACGGTCCATGATTTGATCAAAGGCGTCAAGCGCCACACCCAGATCATGTATCCCAAGGAAATCGGGTACCTCCTGCTCAAAATGGGCATTGCGCCCGGCTGCAGGGTCATCGAGGCGGGCAGCGGGTCCGGCGGCCTCACCGTGGCCCTGGCCTGCTACGTCGGCGAAACCGGCAAGGTGTACACCTATGAGCGCCGGGAGGAGTTCTTCACCCTGGCGGGCAAGAACCTGGCCCGGGTGGGGCTTGAAGGCCGCGTGGAGCAGACGCTGCGCGACGTGCGGGACGGCTTTGTCCACACGGGCGCGGACGCCCTGTTCCTGGACGTGCGCACGCCCTGGGAGGTGTTGGAGCACATCCCGGCCGCCGTGATCCCGGGCGCCATGACCGGTTATCTGCTGCCCACGACCAACCAGGTCAGCGACCTGCTGCGCGGGTTGGAGCAGGGGCCGTTCTGCGACGTCGAGGTGGTGGAGATTCTGGTGCGGCGCTACAAGCCCGTGGCCGACCGCCTGCGCCCGGAGGACAGGATGGTGGCGCACACCGGTTTTTTGGTCTTCGCACGGTGTTTGGAGGCGGAGCGGGAAGACCTCGCCGAGGACGCTGACGGCGAAAACGCCCCCACGGAACCGCTTGGAGAACCGCTCGAGAGCGCACAAGACGCTCCCGAAAACGGGTGGGACGCCCCGGAAACCCCGCCGAGCGGCGAAGCCTGACATTCTCCGCATGCACGAAAAAAGCCCGCTCCCATCAAGGGAGCGGGCTTTTTTTCCTTGTCGCAAAACCTGTCTACTCGGCTTTGAGATCCAAGTTCTCCCTGCGAATGCCCACGGCGACCTTGAACAGGATCGTAATCACGAGGGCTCCTGTGGCGTAGACGCCCAAAGAGATCATCAACTCCGGGAACGTCGGAACATATTCCGTAATCGTCTCAAAAGGCGTCACGGAGAAACCGCCGATCAGCAGGCCAAGCCCCTTATCGATCCAGGTGGCGAGAATCAATATCGCCAACGACCAGGGCAGCAGCTTGGGGTTGTCCCGCAGCTTGGGCGGAACAAGTAAAATTATGGACAAAATGGCCAACACCGCAAACGTCCACATCCAGGGGACCATGTTCGTTTTGCCCTGCATCCCGACAAACAGATACTTGAGAGGCGCCATGTGGCCCGGAATGTTGGAGTAGAAGGCAGTGAAGACCTCCAACAGGAAGAAGAAGACGTTCACACACATGGCGTAGGTGATGATCTTGGCCAGAGAGCGGATAGCCTCACGGCCGGGATCAAACCCGGCAACCCGCTTGAGAGCAAAGGCGATCAACAACAAGATGGCCGGTCCGGCGCAGAAGGCGCTGGACAGGAAGCGGGCGGCCATGATCGCGGTGAGAAAATAGTGGCGGCCCGGAAGCCCCTGGTACAGGAAGGCCGTCACCGTGTGAATGGAGAACGCCCAGATAATGGACAGGTACACGAAGAAATAGATCCATTTGGGAGGATGCACGTGCATGCGCTCGGACTGCAGCGTGACCCATCCCACAAGCAGATTCAGGAACAGATAGCCGTTGAGCACGAGCATGTCCCAGAACAGAATGGAGTTGGGCGTGGGGTGCAGGATGATGTTGATCATGCGTTGCGGCTGGCCGAGGTCGACCACGACAAAAAGCATGCACATAAGCACGGCCCCGATAGCCATGAACTCGCCCAAAATGACCATCTTCTTGAATTTTTGATAATGGTGGAAGTAGTAGGGCAGCACGACCATAACGCCGGAAGCGGCCACGCCGACCAGATACGTCAACTGGGCGATGTAGAAGCCCCAGGATACGTCGCGGGACATGCCGGTGATGGTCAAACCTTTCTGGAGCTGGAAGGTCCAGAAGCCGCCGCACACGGCGATGACCAGGACCAGAAAGCCCAGCCAGCCCCAGTAACGGGAATTGCCTTGCAGTGCTTTCTCAAGCATATCCGCCCCCTAGATGATGTAGTACACGCCGGGCTCGGTGCCAAGGCTCGGCTTCCGGCGGATGGTGAAGTTTTCGCGCAGCGCTTTGCGCACCTCGGAATCCTTGTCCGTCAGGTCCCCGAAGAGCACGGCGCCTTTGGACGCCTCGACGCAGGCGGGCATCTGTCCATTGTCCAGCCGCTCGGAGCAGAACGTACACTTCTCGACCACGCCGCGCATGCGGGTGGGGAATTCCGGGTTCTCCTTCTTGATGAACGGGCGCGGGTCCTGGAAGTTGAAGCTTCTGGCGCCGAAGGGACAGCCGGCCATGCAGTAGCGGCAACCGATGCAGCGGTGGAAGTCCATCATGACGATGCCGTCGGGCCGTTGGAACGTGGCCTGGGTGGGGCAGACCCGAACGCACGGCGGATTCTCGCAGTGGTTGCACAGCAGCGCGAATGCGCGATGCTCCACGTCTTCCGAGAGGTGGTTGTTCTCCGTGGTGGGGAAGCCGTGCTCGTAGGTGTCGCTCCATATCCACTTGATATCCTGCTTGGTGGGAATATCCGGGACGTTGTGGACGGAGTGGCAGGCGTCCACCAGGGGCTGGATGTCTTCCGCGGTCTTCAGCTTGCGGGTGTCGACGACCATGGCCCACCGTTTGGCGGTGAAGGCCTTGGGGCTCTCCTCCACATAGGGACCGCGGTGGGCCCCTTCTGAGGCCAGAGCCACCCCCGCCGAGCCGAAGCAAAGCCCCGCAGCGGCGCCGCCGGCTAATTTCAGGAAGTTTCTTCTGCTCTTGTTCATTATTTCGCCCCCTTTGGCGCCAGATGGCAATCCCAGCAATACGGAGTGACCTCGGCGGTTTCGTGGCACTTGTCGCAGAACTGCTCCTTGTCGTTGTGGCACTTCATGCACGTGTTCTGCAGACTGATCTCGAACTCCTCGCCGTGGCTGTTCACGTAAACGGTCTTGCCGTCGCGCACGACCCAGTCGCGCCAGTCGTTGAGGAGCTGCATGTGGTTCTTGCGCATCCACTCCGTGTCCTCAACGCAATTCTTGTCGTTGGGAGGGGCGGGCATCTGGAGCTTGGGCTGCTTGTAGCCGGCGCTTCCGGCGCCCAGATCGTAAACCGTGGGCAGCAACAGCAGGCCCACGAAGATGACCAGTCCGATGACGATTTTTCCACCGTACTGCATGGGCTAACCCTCCTTCCCCGGCAAGGGTTCCTGTCGCAGGTCGACCTCGCGCTCTTTCTCTCCGTCAAGGATGAGCGCGTTGCCGACCAACTCGTGGATGCCTGAAATGTCCACACCGTTGGCCCAGTAGTCGGCCAGGGGGACGAGGGTGGCCCGGTCGATAGCGCAGATGCAGGCCATGCGGTTCACCCCGTACTTGTCCCGAACGTAGCGCAGGGCGTTGCCCCGAGGCAGCCCGCCGCGCATGCGCATGTCCATGAACTCGTCCGTACCCAGTCCGGCGCCGCCGGCGCAGCAGAAGGTTTGCTCGCGGATGGTCTGGGCCGGCATCTCATAGAAGTTGTTGCAAACGTTTTTGATCACGTAGCGGGGCTCTTCAAGCAGGCCCATGCCGCGCGCCGGGTTGCAGGAGTCGTGGAAGGTGACCGTAAAATGGTCGTTGCGCGAAGGATCGAGTTTCAGCTTGCGGTGTTTGATCAAATCCGCGGTGAATTCGGTGATGTGCACCATCTTGGTGGATGCGGCGTTTTTGAACACCGTGCCGGTGATGGGGCTCTTGGGCATTTGCAGGAAATCCGGCGGCCCGTTGAAGGTGTCCATGTACTGGTTGATCACCCGCCACATGTGGCCGCACTCTCCGCCGAGAATCCACTTGACGCCCAGGCGCTTGGCTTCTGCGTACATCTTGGCGTTGAGCTTCTTGGCCACGACGTTGTCGGTGAACAGACCGAAGTTGCCGCCTTCGGAGGCGTAGGTGGACATGGTGTAGTCCAGGCCGATGGCGTCGAAGAGCATCAGGTAGCCCATGAAGGTGTAGATGCCGGGATCCGCGAAGACGTCGCCCGAGGGGGTGATGAAAAGAATCTCGTGCCCTTTTTCGTTCATGGGCACGTGAATGCGCTTGCCCGTGACCTCCTCGATGTCGTCCACCATGAAATCGACAATGTCCTTGAAGGCGTGCGGCTGAATTCCAAGGTGGTTGCCGGTGCGTTGGCAGTTGGCCACCGGCTCCTGAATCCAGTTGATGTTGCAGCCCACCAGGTTCAGCAGTTCACGGGCCATCATGGTGATTTCCGCGGTGTCGATGCCGTAGGGGCAGAACAGGGAGCAGCGCCGACACTCCGTACACTGATAGAAGTAGAGGAACCACTCCTTGAGGACGTCCTCCTCCAGGACCCGCGCGCCGTTCAGCTTGCCCAGAATCTTGCCGGCCGTGGTGAAGTCCTTGCGGTAGACCGACCGCAGCAGTTCGGCCCGCAGCACGGGCATGTTCTTGGGATCGCCCGAGCCGATGAAGTAATGGCACTTGTCCGCGCAAGCGCCGCAACGCACACAGACGTCCATAAAAATCTTAAGGCTGCGAAACTTCTCCAGGCGCTCCCGGAAGCCCTGGTGAATGATGTCCTTCCAGTTTTCAGGCAGCTTCCAATCTTCGTCCGCGGGACTCCACTTCCGGCCGTTGGGGAAGCCTATATAGTCCAGCACCTCGGGCTTGGCCGGGTAACACCAGTTGCCCGGCCGGAATTGCGCCGGAACGTCCATCCAGCCGGCCTTGGGAGGCGTGTGGTCGATGCTCTTGTAGAGTTCATCGGGTTTTGTCTTGAAGTCAGCCATTGCGTCCCCTCTCAACGTTCGGGTTATCAGCGAACGGATATGGCGTCATCGCGGCGCCGTTAAGCCTGCTTCTCCACGGGCAGTCCTGCTTCGATCATGTGCTCGCGGAAGTCGTCTTCATAGGCCTCGTAGGAGTGAGGCTTGACGTCGGGATTCCAGGGATTCTCGTGATGGACGATCCGGGTATTGTTGGGCATGTTCCGGGTCGGAGAGAGGAACACGCCGCCCATGTGCATCAGCTTGCTGAAGGGGAAATAGATCAGCAGCGTCGAAACCAGAGCGATGTGCACATAGAAGGAAGCGTCAATGCCGGCGGGGACCTTGGGGCTCAAGGTGACCAGCCCCATGGTGAGCTCCTTGATGGCGATAACGTCCACCTTGCCGAAATACCGCATGTAAATGCCCGACAGTGCGATACCCAGGATGAGCAGCAGCGGAAAGTAGTCCGCCGCGTTGGAGATGTAGCGAAAAATCGGAACCACCAGGCGTCGCAAGAGCAGGAAGGACAGGCCGACGACGATGAGAAGGTCCGACATGTACAGCCGGGGCGCCCCGATCTGCAGGATTCCGTCCATGAAGTCCAGAACGGGCACAAAGAACGGAACGGGGTCCATGAACAAACGAAGGTGGCGCAGAACAATGATCAAAAAGCTGTAGTGGAACATCAGGGCGAAGAGCCACAGCCATTTGGCCGAGGAGTACGCGACCACCGGAACGCCATCCTCGTTGCGGAGGCTTACCGATGTGTTCCGGAAAAGGGAGCGGAAAAACAATACCTCGAAAACCATCCGTATAAAGGTCTGCGAGGCTGTCGAGGGATTGTCCCACTTGTTCTGCTTGATCCAGTCCAAGGACTGTTGCTGGCCGCCGGTGGTTGGAATCCGGAACGGCACGGCGCTTTTACCCCATCCCAGCACTTTGAGGACGATGCCCACGATGAACACGATGACGGCCGCCAGGGGAAGGATGACACCAAAGAAATAGCTCAGGTGCGCCGCCCCGACGCCGAACAAGGCGATCAGCACGAGGGCAAAAACGAAGATGAGTGAGTAAAATGCATTCATGCTACCGTCACCTCGGTTCAGAGTTGGTTTGAAGGTTCCCTGATGACCCGCTTATCCCGCCTCTTCGGCCTTCCCAGCCGGAATGTCTACGATCATCTTGGCCCGAAGCAGCAGCTTGTGCTGCGCGTGCTTCACCTCTGAGACCCGCATCTCGTAGACCTGCTCGCGGCATTTCGTGTACACGTCGAACGCCATAAGCGCCAAATTGTCCAAACGGGTCTCAAAGTTCCAAAGTTGGTTCAGCGCCCCGGCCTTTTCAAGCTCACGCCAGTAACGCTCACGAACGAGGCGTTTCAACAGGTAGACAAAACTCAAAGCCTGGGAAGGCGAGAAGTCCTGGACTGCTCGGATTCGGACGATCTTGTCCAAGGCCTCCGAGACGGCCTCAGCGTCGCTCCAATCCAAAACCAAATCCAACAACTCGGAGAGAGCCTGGCGAAACGTTTGCCCCACTGGATTCGTGAAAGGGTCCTTGTTCCGCCGCCACAACTTTTGCGTTTGCTCTGGATAGGTTTGTAACAATAGGTCGAGCCACTTGGTCGCGAGCTCGGTCCGCTCCTCCACAAGACGTTGCGCCAAATCCATGAACTTCCCCTGCAGCCCTTGACAGCGAAGACTTTACAGGAAAACCGCCCCCGCTGTCGTGAGACGAGCTATCCCAAATCGTAACAAAAAGGTCAAGCCGTTTCCGGCGCATCCACGCGGATTGCGCTCTTTGTAACACTCGCCACGCAATCTTCAACTACCCCTTCCCAACCCGCACGGAAAAGGCTAGTATTTTTTTATCCGAAATCGCCCTCCGCGGGGACATCATCATAATATGGTCAAATTCACCGGTCTGAACCACTTGGCGCTGGCCACCAACGATATGGACGCAACGATCCATTTCTGGCGCGACCTTCTCGGCCTGCGCCTCGTGGCGGGCTTGGGGCGGCCGGGTTTTCGCCAGTACTTCTTCGAACTCTCCGCCACCGACCTCATCGCCTTCTTCGAGTGGCCCGACGTAGAGAAAATTCCGGAAAAGGACCACGGCGCGCCGGTCGCCGGGCCTTTCGCCTTTGACCACCTGAGCCTCGGACTGGCGGAGGAAGACGACCTCTGGCGCATCAAGGACCGGCTCGAAGCCGCCGGTTTCTGGGTCTCCGAGGTCATCGACCACGGGTTCATCCATTCCCTGTACGCCTTCGACCCCAACAATATTCCCATCGAGTTCAGCACGGACCAGCCCGGGTGCGACCCGCGCGACCATCCGAAAATGGCCGACAGGCGCCCGACGCCGGGGGGCCTGGAAGGGTCCGCCCCCATTCCGGGCCGCTGGCCCGAGCCCGAGCGCTCCACTCCGCAAGAAGACAAACTGGTGTATCCGGGCGAAGGCGCGGATTTCGACTGGACAGGCAAGGCGTGACGCCTCCTCCCCGGACCTTTCTTCCCTTGCCGGACGGGTGCGTCCGCGCAAGGCTGGCGCGACGCCGCCAGCGGTTCATCATAGAGGCCGAAAACGAAGCCGGCCCGCTCCTCGCCCACACCAACAACACCGGCGCCATGCTCGGCCTCATGCGGCCGGGCGCCGAAATTCTGCTTTCCCCGGCGAACAACCCCAAGCGCAAGCTTCCGTGGACCCTGGAAATGGTCCGGGTCCACGGCTTCTGGGTCGGGGTGAACACCCTCACGCCCAACCGCATGCTTCGGTTGGCCGTCACGCACGGCCGCCTGCCCGAACTTGGCGGACCGCGGTCATTCCAGGCCGAGGCCGCCGTGGGCCAAAGCCGCCTGGACGGCCATGTCCCGGCGGAGCGCGGCCTCCCGGAAGCCTGGCTGGAAGCCAAAAACGTCACGCTGGTGGAGGACGGGCGCGCAGCCTTTCCCGACGCCGAGACGGAGCGGGGCCGCAAGCATTTGCGCGAACTGACCGCCCTGGCCGGACGCGGCGCCGTGGTCGGCCTGTTCTTTCTCGTGCAGCGCCCGGACGCCAGCTGCTTCGGCCCGGCGGACTACATCGACCCGGCCTACGCCGAACTCATGGTCGAAGCGCTCCGGGCCGGGGTCAAGGCCTGGGCGCTCCAGGCCGATCTCTCGGACAGGGAAATCAGCCTGGGCCGCCGCCTTCCTCTTCACATGCGCTGACGATTGGACATGAAGCCGAACGATTTGCTTTCCGGCGGATGATCCGCCTCCCTCCCACCACATCCTAACCGCCCCCGGCGCCGCACGATCCACAGGAGCGGCGCCAAAGCCAGAAGCAGCCATTCCAGGCTGAACTCCGCGTCGGGATTGAGGACGCAGCCGGAAGAAGAGGACGAAGACGATCCCTGCGTCAGCACGCAGGGGTCCACGATCACGCCGGCGGTGGCGTCCAGGTCGTAGCTCCCGTTGTCCTGAACGTAGAACTCCACGTAGTAGATCGAACCCGGCTTCAGCCTGGCGTTCGGCTCCATATAACGGCCGTTGGCGTCCGTGATCCACCACGCGCCGTCCGACGCGCCGCAACCGGAGGATGCATAACCGTCGAATCTCAAGGTGGAGCCGTCGGCAAACAGCTTGTAAAGATTCGAATTACTTGCCGCGGCGTCCGTACCGAGCAGCTTGAAGCGGAACTTGCCCACCGCGCCGTTCGGGGTGATTTTCGCACGAAACGCCTTCTCCTCCGAGGCCGGAGAATCTCCAATGTGATACGTTCCACTCAGGGTTCGTGGGGTGATGGCCGAGGAATTCGTTCGGACGAGCGCGATCGCCACACCGCTCTCCTGGTCGGGAGCGACCTCCACTCCGAACTCGTACCGGCCAGTACTCCAGCCACCTTGGTGGAATTTGGGCCAAGCGCCATGCAGCCCGGAGCCGTCGCCCTCAATGGAGACCAGGTTGCCGTCCTCGTTCACCGCATAAACGGTCCCATTGGCCGACAGGGTCGGGGAGGCAGACATGTCCGAGGAGCCCAGCTCGACCGTCCATTGTCGCTTCCCGTCCGGCGACACCGCCGTCAGATTGCCGTCGCCGGATCCACTCGCCCCGATGTAGATGGTTCCGTTGGCCGATACGGCCGGGGACGAATACATGTTGGAGGAGCCCACCTTGACCGTCCATTCCTTCCTCCCGTCCGGCGACACCGCCGTCAGGTTGCCATTGGAGGCGTCGAACGTCCCGATGTAAATGGTCCCGTTGGACGACACCGCCGGGGACGAATACAGATATTGGGGAGCGACGTACAACGTAACCGTCCACTCCCGGCTCCCGTCGGGCGACACCGCGGTCAGATTGCCTTGGATCAAGGTGGAGCCGTACGCCCCGATGTAGATGGTTCCGTTGGCCGATACGGCCGGAGAGGAGCGCATGTCTGAGCCCACCCTAATCGACCATTCCCTGGTCCCATCAGCGGACACCGCCGTCAGGTTGCCGTCCTGGGAGCCGACGGCTCCGAACACCCCGATATAGATCGTCCCATTCGGCGACAGCGCCGGCGAGGAATCCATAACTGAGGAACCTACCCGGACCGTCCACTCCCTGGTCCCGTCCGGCGCGATGGCCGTCAGGTTGCCTTGGGTCCCGCTGAGCCCATACGTCCCGATGTAGATCGTCCCGTTGGACGACACTGCCGGCGAGGAACGCAGCTTGGATTTGCCCAGCTTGACCGTCCACGCCTTGGTTCCGTTGGGCGACACCGCCGTCAGGTTGTCCTCCGTAGGGCGCCGGCTCCATATGTCCTGATATAGATCGTCCCATTCGGCGACAGCGCCGGCGCGGAAAGCATGGTCCCGGAGCACAGCCTGGTCGTCCATTCCCGGGTCCCGTCGGGCGACACCGCCGTCAGATTGCCGCGGGTCGCTCCGTCATACGTCCCAATATAGAGGGTTCCGTTGGCCGACACCGCCGGGGAGCCATACGTCTTGACGCCTCCGGGCAGGTCGAGGCTCCAGGCCACGTCTCCCGGCGCGGCCATGGCCGGAGCGGTCGCTCCAAGGGCCAAGCACAGCAGAACCGCAGCCTTGCGCAAAAAAACTAACCACATTCGCATACCGAGATTTCTTCTTCTATTTTTCGTCAATGGGAGATAACTGCATTGGTAATGGCGTTCTTTCCTGCACGTCAAGAGCATCTTTGCCACAAAATAATTTTTTAACTTGTTCCTTTTTTAGACAGCTATAGTGACAAAATCTCGAGGCGTTCGCCAAAACGCATGCGCAAAAAAAAGCGGGGCCGTTACGGCCCCGCTTTTCCTCATTTTTTCGCCGGGAACCCGGCTTTCGTCAGGCGAGCAAATACCAGGTGGCCAGCAGGCCCGTGATGCTCATGGTTATGGTATACGGAAAGGCCAGCTTGACCATTTCCCCGTAGGACAGACGGATCACCGGCGCCAGCGACGAGGTGAGCAGGAACAGGAACGCGGCCTGTCCGTTGGGCGTGGCCACGCTGGGGATGTTCGTACCGGTGTTGATGGACACGGCGAGCTTGTCGAACTGGTCCATGATGTGGTGCACCTTGTCCGCGGCCTCGGGCGGCAAGGCGGCCAGCACGTCGGCCCGGTACAGGTGCGGGTCGGTGAGCTGCTTCATCAATTCGCCGCCGTCCATGCCCAGGTTCGGCACGGCCTTGACCAGGTTGGCGAAGTGCATCTTGGTCTCGGTGATGTACACCGTGGCCACGAACACGTTGTCGCTGATCATGGAAAGCAGGCCGTTGGCCCCGTAATAGGCGGCCAGCTGGATCTTGCCCTGGAGGCTGAGCACCCAGTGAATCACCGGAGCGAAGAGGTGCTGGTCGTGGATCACGCCCACGACGCTGAAAAATACGACCAGCAAGGCCGTGAACGGCAAGGCCTCCATGAAGGCCGGGCCGATGTGGTGCTCCTCGGTCACGCCGTTGAGGGCCGTGAGCAGAATGATCACGGACAGGCCGATGATGCCCACTTCCGCCAAGTGAAAACCCAAAGCCGCGATGAGCCACACGGCGACCATCGCCTGCACGACCAATTTGATCTTGGACCGCATGGTCCGCTGGGCCGCCTTGGCTTCGGCGTCCTGAACCAGAACCTTGCGCACGTTTTCCGGAATCTGGTGGCCGTACCCGAAAATCTTGACCATTTCGAGCAGCGCGCAGGTGGCCAGCCCGACGAAGAGCACCGGCATGGAGACCGGCGCCACCATGACGAAGAAGTCCGGGAAGTGCCAGCCCATCTCGTGTCCGATGAGCAGGTTCTGAGGCTCGCCCACCAGCGTGGTCACGCCGCCCAAGGCCGTGCCAACGGCGCCGTGCATCATCAGGTTGCGCAGGTAGCCGCGGAACTCCTGCAGTTCCTCCAGGGACTCTCCGGGAACCTTGGTGTCGTCCCGCAAGTCCCCGCCGCCCTCGCCGCCCGAGGCGTAGGCATGGTAGACCTGATAGAATCCATAGGCCACGGCGATGATGACCGCGGTGACGGTCAGGGCGTCCAGAAAGGCGGAGAGAAACGCTCCGGCGAAACAGAACAACAGGGAGATGAACACCTTGGACCGCACCTTCACCAAAATATTGGTGAAGGTGAACAGCAGCAGGTCCTTCATGAAGTAGATGCCGGCCACCATGAAGATCAGCAGCATGATCACCGGGAAATTATGCGCCGCCTCTTCGTAGACGGTGGCGGGAGAAGTCATGCCCAGCAGCACCGCCTCCATGGCGAGCAAGCCGCCCGCGGTGAGCGGATAACACTTCAGGGCCATGGCCAGAGTGAAGATGAATTCGACGATGAGCAGCCACCCTGTGATGAACGGTCCGACGGTGAACAACAGCAGGGGATTCAAAACCAAGAAGGCGAGAATCGTCAGCTTATACCACGTCGACGACTCACCTAGGAAGTTGCTGGTGAAGGCTTGAGCAGGAGAATGGGGCACGGCTCTGTCTCCATTGTCGCTGAAGTGAATGGACAGCAGGGCATCGAATTCTTTAAACCAGCTTGAAATGCTCGTCAATGCGAGGTTCGGCGAACTGGTTCGAAAAGATCACAGGACGTTCACAGGAACGACGCGCTCTCGCCCTTCCGACTGGATAGATATGCACCCGTAGGCCGCCCCAAAACGGGGACGCCGTCATGCGGCGGCATTTGTAGAAAAAATTTCAGCGGCGGGCGCGAGGCGAAGCCGGAAGGTTCATCGCACCCCGGCCGTCAAGGCGATCTCGCCCCCGCCCTGATTTTATTTTTCGACCTACAAGCTCCTCCCCCTTCCGGCGGCAAGGCGTCTCCTCCTTCGCGCCTTGCCGCCGCCTCACATCCTCTTGCCAAAACCCGTGGATTGTGCTCTGCCATCCTTGAGTTTCATCTTTTGGACGCAGCATGCACATCAATTTTTTCCTTCCTCCAGTGAAACGGCCGGCCGGCGGCGTGGCGGTGATCGTCAAGCTTGCGGCGCTGTTGCACCGGGCAGGCTTGCCGGCCCGTCTGGTTTTGCGCCAGGAGGGTTGGCTCCCCGACGACGAGACCCCGCCTCCGGTGGCGGCCTGGAGCGAGCTGGCCCTGACGCCGCAGGATGTCTGGGTCGCCCCCGAAGGCTGGGTCAACGCGCTGGCGCCGGGCCTGCAAGCCAAGGCGCGGTGCGTCGTCTATTGCCAAAATTGGGCCTACCTCTTTTCCAGCCTGCCGCCGGGACTGCGCCTCGGCAACCTCCCTGTTGAGTATCTGGCCGTCTCCGACCCCGTCGCGCGGTTCATCGAAGCATCCTTGTCCGCCAAGCCGGACATCCTGCGGCCGGGCGTCAACCTGGAGACCTTCCAGGCGCCGCCGTCCAAGCCGGGCCCGCCGTGGCGGGTGGCCTACATGCCCCGGAAAAACAAGGCGTTGGCCGCCCAGATACGGGCGGTGTTCGAGTCCCGCGGCCAAAGCCGCGACGTGGAGTGGATCGAAGTCCACGGTCTGGGGCCCGGCCAGGTGGCCGACCGGCTGCGATCGGCCCACGTATTTTTGGCCACAGGCTTTCCCGAAGGCTGCCCCTTGCCGCCGTTGGAGGCCATGGCCTGCGGCTGCCTGACGGTCGGATTCACCGGCTTCGGCGGACAGGACTACATGCGCCAGGCGCCGGGCGCCCGCTTCGTCTCCCCCCACCCGTTGCGGGACGTCCCCTGGGCCGGCAACGGCCTATGGTCCGCGGACGCGGACGTCCTGGATGCGGCCCTGAATCTGGAGCGCGCCCTGGAGTGGTGGAGACGCGGCGCAAAGGAGCTCCAGGAAACGCTCCAAGCGGCGGGGCAAACCGCCGCGGCGTATTCGTCCCAGGCCTTCGAAGCGAACGCCCTGGACATCTTCCGCTCTCTGGCGCACAACTGAGCCCCATGTCGAAAAATAAGCCAACGGAACGTCCGGACCCGGCCGGTCTCGGCCTGCCCCTCGGAGGCGTGGACTCCCACGCCCACCTCGACCTGGAGGAGTTCGCAAGCGAACTTCCAGAGGTTCTGGCCCGCGCGCGCCAGGCCGGCGTCGCAACCATCGGCAACGTCTTCCTCGGGCCTACCGCCTATGCGGCGGGCAAGTCTCTTTTCAAGGACCGACCCGAGGTCTTTTTCCTGCTCGGCGCGCACCCTACGGATGCGGCGTCCTTTGACGAATCCACGCGCGGCGCCATGACGGCGGCCTTTCGCGACGATCCCCGCCTGAAGGCCGTGGGCGAGATCGGTTTGGACTATTATTGGAAGGACGTGGAGCCGGCGGTGCAAATCAAAACCTTTCGCAGCCAGCTCGCCATGGCCCGCGACCTGGACAAGCCGGTGGTGATCCACTGCCGGGAAGCGGACCACGACGCGCTGCCGATCCTTGACGACGAGGGATTCGCCGGCCGCCCCCTTCTCTGGCACTGTTTCGGAGGCGGTCCGGACATGGCCGAAAAATTGCTTTCGCGCGGCTGGCTCATCTCCATCCCCGGGCCGGTCACCTATCCAAAAAACGAAGCGTTGCGCGAAGCCGTGCGGACCATTCCGCTGGAACGGCTGGTTCTGGAGACGGACTGCCCCTACCTCTCGCCCCAGGCGTGGCGAGGCAAACGCAACGAACCGTCCTACCTCGGCTTCACCAACCTCGCCGTGGCCGAGGCCAAGGGGCTGGACCCCGCACAGACCTGGCTGGCGACGGCGGAAAACGCCAAAACATTCTTCAATCTTTGACGCCCCCCTGGATGACAAAAAGGCGGAGCGGGCCTGAAGCCCGCTCCGCCTGATCTCCGTAACGCTTCTTCGTTTTATTTATAGTAGACTTTCAGCTCGTTGGTCTGGGTCGTCTTCTGGCCCGGAGTGGGCTGGCCCGACGTGATGACGACGCAGTCGCCTTTGGCGAACTTGTCCCAGCCCTGAATGAACTGCTCGACGCGCTCCACGTGGCTCCCGAGGGCGGTGTCCGTCAGACGCGGATTCACCGACCAGAAAAAATTCAAATAGGGCACCACGTTTTTCTCGGGAGTCAAAGCGTAAATCGGCTGCTCCGGCCTGCGGCTGGCGAGAAGCCGGGCCGTGGCGCCGCTGGTGGAGTGGCTTACGATGGCCTTGGCTTCGGTGAACTGGGCCATGAGCGCGGCTGAATACGCCAGGAATTTGACCGGGTCCGAGCTGCGGCTGGGCTTGTACGGGCCGTCCAGCCGCTCCAGATAATAGCCTTCGGCGCTTTCGGCCAAAGAATTCATGAAGGCGACCGCCTCCACGGGATAGGAACCGATAGCGGTTTCCTCGGAGAGCATGACGCAGTCGGCGCCGTCCATGATGGCGTTGGCCACGTCCGTGGTCTCGGCTCTGGTAGGGATGGGGTTCTTGACCATGGACAGCAGCATCTGCGTGGCCACGATGCACCCCTTTTGCGCGTGGCGGGCGGCGCGGATGAGCCGCTTCTGGATCACGGGCAAGTCCTGGATGGGGCACTCCAGCCCGAGATCCCCGCGGGCGACCATGATCACGTCGGTGAGGGACAAAATCGAGTCGATATTGTCCACCGCGTTGGCCCGCTCGATCTTGGCCACCACGGGAACCCACGCCCCGTGCCGTTTGATCTCGTCCTTGATGTCCTTGATATCGTCCATGGACTGGACAAAGGAAATGGCCAAAGCGTTGACGCCGATGTCCAGGGCCTCGTGCAGGTCCTTGCGGTCCTTGGCCGTAAGGGCTGGCATGGGGTGGAACTTGCCCGGAAACGCGATGCCCTTGTGCGACGTGAGAATGCCGCCGTTGTTGGCGGTCATTTCGTACAGGGCGTCGGCCTTGAGCGTCTTCGCGACGTTGAACTGCAACATGCCGTCGGACAAGGAAACCGGCATGCCGGGCTCCAGGCCCTTGAGCAGTTCGGGCATATCCAGTTCAACGAAGACCTCGCAGGAAGACTTGTCCCGCTGGTCGGCCAGTCCCAGGCACACGGCCTCGCCCTTGTCGACCTGCCGGGGGGACCCCTTGACCTCGCCGATGCGGATTTTCGGACCGCACAAATCGCCGAGGATGGTCAGGGGTACGTCCAACTCGTTTTCGATTTCCCTGATGATTTTGACGACCGGAATGAACGCATTGGCGTCGGAGTGGGAGAAATTAAGCCGGAAAATACGGACGCCGTGCTCGACCATGGCCCGCATGGTCGGGTGGTTCATGGAGGCCGGCCCCAATGTGGCGATGATTTTGCTTCGCATGCTAGCCTTCCTTGCTTAAGTCTTTCAAGTTCCTTCAATCATGTGGATAAGAGCCTGCCGAGCCTGAAGTTCGTCCCAGGTGAAGCTGAACCCTTTGGCCCGTGCGTACCCCACGATCTCACGACCGCGAAGCTCTTTGGCTGCCGCCATATCCTCTGGATTTTCCTCAAGAAACTTCATAAACAGGTCCAGCGCTTCCTGCGCCATGGCGTACTCCTTGGTTTACAACCCCGCGGCGATCCTTCTGCTATGGACGTTTTCTATCGTCTCTGCGGCGCCGGGACAAGGGGCTAGGAGAAGAAAACGTGAAACAAGTAGTACAAGCCGCCGGCGATAATCATGGCCGCGGGCAAAGTCAGAACCCAGGCCAGCGCGATGGACCGCAGGGTGGACATCTGCAGCCCGCTCTTGCCGGCCGCCATGGTTCCGGCCACGCCGGAGGACAACACGTGGGTCGTACTTACGGGCAATCCCATGACGTCGGCCAATCCGATGGTGGCCATGGCCACGGCCTGGGCCGAAGCGCCCTGGGCGTACGTCATGTGGGTCTTGCCTATTTTTTCGCCGATGGTCACGACGATGCGCTTCCAGCCGATCATGGTGCCGAGGCCCAGGGCGGTCGCCACGGCGATGAGCACCCAGTCCGGCGCATACTCCGTGGGCGACCGCAATTGTTTCAGCCAAGTTGTCAGGGAATCGCGGTCTTGAGTCGGCAGCGTGCCGATTTTCAAAAATTTGGTCACGGCGTCCGCCAAGCACAAAATGTCGGTCCGCACGCTCCACCGGTCTTCATCCTTCAAATCGGAGAAGGAAGTCAGCCCGCCCAGTTTTTGGGCGATGTTCGCCGCCGCATCCAAGGCGTGCTGCACGCCGCAATTGACGGGGAACTCCAGCTCCTGGTTTTCCAAAAGCGACAAGTCTTCCTTCGCGATGGCCTGGTCGACGATCTCTCTGTGCGTGTTGACGTAGTTCTGAAGGTTCGCCGCCGCGGCCCAGCAGGTGTTGATTTCGGCTTGGTCGCTGGCTTGGTTCAAAGCGTAGTGGGCCGGCAGAATACCGATGAGAATGAGCATGATGAGCCCCACGCCCTTCTGCCCGTCGTTGGAGCCGTGGGCGAAGCTCACCCCGGTGCAGGTCAGCACCAAAAGCATGCGAATCCAGAACGGAGGCGGGGTCTCGCCTTCGGGGGCCTTGTGCAGGGTGGGGTCCGGAGCGAACCGTTGAAGCGCCTTCAGCAGCAACCACGCCGAGAGGAACCCCAGGACCGGAGAAATAAGCAGCGACAGAAAAACCTCGAAGGCCTTGGCCCAGTTGACCCCCGTGGAGACGGACATGCCTTCGATCAAGGCGTGGACCAGCCCAACCCCGATGATGGAGCCGATCAACGTATGCGAACTCGAGGCGGGCAACCCCAGATACCAGGTTCCAAAGTTCCACAACATCGCCGCCAGCAGCAATGCGTAGATCATGATCATGCCGCTGGAGTTGTTCACCGAGACCAGCAAGTCGACCGGCAGCAGGTGCACGATGGCGTAGGCTACGGCGATGCCGCCGATGTACACCCCCAGAAAGTTGCAACAACCCGAAAGGACAACGGCGAGTCTTGGTTTGAGGGACTTGGTGTAAATAACCGTCGCCACGGCGTTCGCCGTATCGTGAAAGCCGTTGATGAATTCGAAACCCAAGGCGATGCCGACCGAGAGGATCAAAAAGAGAAATGTTTGCGCATCAAGCTCCATCATGATTACCAGCCTGCTGAGGTTGTCGAAGGCGCAACCCTACACGGCGGCTGTTACAGCATTGTGTATGGAAGGGGCTATACGGTGAGCGTTGTGCAAAACGAATGCACATTCTCAGCCCAGTGGAGCGTGGAGAAAACGCGCTACAGCTTGAGAGAAAGGCTCGTCGCCCCCTGGCCGTCGCCGCTATCTCGGCTTGCGGCCTCAGGTTTCGAGGCTTCTTTGGGTTGGCCGCCATTCTCTGCTTGCTGCAATTTATCCGATGGGATTTTGGTTTTGATAAACGTCAAGAACTCGGTGGCCGTCTTATGGTCTTTATTCAGCTGCAATGCGGCCTGAAGGTGCTCGACGCATTTCGCAATCAGACCGCGTTCATAATAGGCTCTGGCCATATTGTAATGCAAATTTTCGTCGTCCTGCGTCATTTCCAGGGCGCGGGAGTAGTAATCCACGGCCTGCTCGTGCATGCCGCTTTTTCGCAGATTGATGCCGAATTCGTTGAACAGGTGCTTGTGTTCGGTTTCAAAGGCGGCGTCGAGCTTCACCAGCCGCTCGAAGATGTCGTTGGCCTTGGCCGTCTCGCCGCGCGACAGATACGTCAGTCCCAAACCGAAGTTCGCCCGCACGTTCTCTTCGTCCACGGCCAGGGCCGCAGAGTACTCGAATTCGGCGCTGTACATGGCGCCTTGCCTGCGGTGCTCCTCGGCCCGGCTCACCGTTTCCTCGAGTTCTTTGATTTTCGGATAGACGGTCTTGACGTAAAATTCCGGCTCCGGATTGTATTTCGCCAAAAATTCTTCTTTGACGATTTCCTCTTTCGGGCCGGCGGGGACGAACTGGGTGTTGAGCGCCCGGACCTCGACTTCGCCCTTATCGTTCTCCTGGGCGAAATAATACATTTTGCTGATGGTCCTGCGGGTGGTGGCGCCGGTGCCGACTTTCTCCACCCGTTGGATGGAGAAGGCCCCGGAAATCTTTTGGCGCATCAGCTCTTCGGGGATGATCTTTTTCTCTTGGCCGTCGCCGCTCACGGAACACTCTCCCAGCGTGGGTCCATAAAATACACCGTTACGCCTATATAATTATTTCCTTTACACGCAGGCGCAGGCGTTTGCAACTCGCTCCGCCCCTGCCGAGCGCCGGACCCGCGGCCGTTGCGCGCCAGGAAAAAATGGTGCATGACCTCGGCCTTGCGGAGGTGTTCATGAAAAGGGAGACGCTGGCCTCGGACTTGCTGCTGCTTCTCACGGCGGCCATTTGGGGCTTCGCATTCGCAGCCCAGCGCGTCGGCATGGAGCACGTCGGGCCTTTCACCTTCAACGGCGTCAGGTTTCTGCTGGGCGCCGCCGCGCTGGTCCCCGTCGTCCTGCGGGTGCAAAGCTCGCAGGGCCCGAAGCAAGCCTTGAGGCCCAAGGCGTCGCCCCGGGCGTACGCCGTCGGCGGCCTGTTGGCCGGATGCGTCCTGTTCGCCGGAGCCTCGCTGCAACAGGTGGGGCTCGTGTACACCACGGCCGGCAAGGCCGGTTTCATCACCGGTCTGTACGTCGTGTTCGTTCCCCTGCTAGGCCTCTTTGCGGGCCAACGGCCCGGGGCCGGCGCATGGCTCGGCGCCTCTGCGGCCACGGTAGGCATGTACCTGCTCAGCATCAACGAATCCTTCTCCATGGACTCCATCAACTACGGCGACGCGCTGGTGCTGGCCTGCGCCGTGTGCTTCGCCCTGCACGTCCTGCTGATCGGCTACCTGGCGCCCAGGCTGGAGCCCGTCACGCTTTCCTGCCTGCAGTTCGCCTGGTGCGGCGCCTTGAGCCTCATTACGGCCGCAGCCATGGAGGACGTCGCCTGGTCGGGGATCGCGGCCGCCGGTTTGCCGATTTTGTACGGCGGCCTGCTTTCCGTCGGCGTGGCCTACACGCTGCAAGTCGTGGCCCAGCGCAAGGCGGAGCCGACCCACGCCGCCATTCTCTTGAGCATGGAGTCCGTGTTCGCAGCCCTCGGAGGCTATCTTTTCCTCGACGAAATGATGAGCGGCCGGGCCGTCGCCGGCTGCGCCCTCATGCTTGCGGGCATGCTCGCCTCCCAGCTCAGGCCATGATTGACCCCTACCCGCTTTTTTGCCACTGTCATGTGGAGATTTTTTGCTATCAATTAATTTAATAAGGATTGGGAGAGCCAATGAGCGTTCCTTTGGGCCGCACGGTCAATTTTCACAAAATGCAAGGCTGCGGCAACGATTTTGCGGCCATCGACAACCGCGAACTGCGCGTCCCCACGGAAGACATGCCCAAGTGGGCCAAACGGATATGCGCGAAGGCCTTCGGGGTTGGAGCCGATGGAGTCTTCTTTCTGGAGAACTCCTCCCAGCCGGGGGTTGATTACCGCTGGCAGTTCTACAACGCCGACGGCTCCCGGGCCGAGATGTGCGGCAACGCCTCGCGGTGCGCGGCCAAGCTGGCTTATTTGACGGGCATGGCGCCCAAACGCCACGTCCTGGGCACGGACGCCGGCCCTGTGCAGGCGGAAGTGCTGGGTGAAGGAGAGCGGGTCCGGGTGAAGCTCGGTCCGTGGAGCCCGCCGGAGCTGGACATCCCCCTGGACATCGACGGGGAAAAGATTTCCGCCAACTTCACGGTGGCCGGCGTGCCGCATACGGTCATCGTGGTTCCGGACGCGGCGGCCGTGGACATCAAAACCCTGGGCCCCGCCGTGCGCTATCATTCGCATTTCGCTCCGGCAGGGACCAACGTCAACTTCCTGCAGCTTTCGAAGCAGGGACCCCACCTGCTTCGGACCTATGAGCGCGGCGTGGAGGACGAAACCTACGCCTGCGGCACCGGGTCGTGCGCATCATTGATCCTCGCCAACGCTCTGGGCCTGGCCGGCGAGTCGGGCGAGTTCAAAACATCGGGGGGAGAAATCCTGGGCGTTCAACTCGCCGAAGACGGCGTGGTCCTGGAAGGCGCCGCCGAGATCGTGTTCGTCGGCCAACTCAACCTGGAGGCCGTGGGGCTTGGCTGATCCCGTCAGGCTCGCGCCGGCGAACGGCGGAAAAACCCTTTCCGAGGGCGGGCGAACCGCGCGCGCCATAGGCGCCGCCATGCCGAAACAGGGGGCGGCGTCCCTGAACCGCCGGCCGTCCAGGGCGGTCGAATTCGCCTGCGCCTCACGGGCGAGACGGCGCCAAGGCGTCCCCCGAAACAGACTTCCGAAAGGATAACCCTGTGGCGCTGCACGCGGTTCAAAAACGCCTGGAGCGCCTTTCTCCGGGCCAAAGGCTTTTTCTTGCTTGCCTGCTGGCCCTGATCGCCGGCCTCGGGACGGTGCTGGCCATGACCTGCGTCGCGGCCCTGCGCCTGAGCGCGTCGCAGTGGCCGTGGATCGCCGGCGTCCTGGGTCTGGGTCTGACCGCAGGCGCCGGACTGCTGCTGGTCCCCTGCGCCGCCTCGCTGCTGGCTCCCATGCAGCGCCGGCAGGAGCAGGCGTTGCTGCTGGAGGCGCAAAGCCTGAAAGACCGGACGAGCCTGAAGGACGTGGAGGCGCGAGAACGCGCCCTGGCCGCCGAATTGCTTTTCTTGCGCCAGCGCATCGAGGAGCAGGGCCAAGTCCACCGCGAATCCTACATGGGAAGCCTGGCGAACCTGCTGCGGCTATCCCCCCAGGGAAAAATCGAAAGCGTCAACCGGGCGATGGCCCGCCTGCTGGGATTCGCCTCCCCTGAAGCGGCCAGAGAGGCTCTGGACGACCCGGCGGCCCTGCTCGTGGACGAGGCGCGGGCTCGGGAGTTGCTGACAGCCGTTACAAACGGCCGGGTGCTCGAACGCGTGGAGGCGGAGCTGGCCTGCAACGGCGACGCCTCCATCTGGGCGCTTCTTTCAACCCGCGCGGTCCACGCGCCTTCGGGGCGGCTGTTGTTCATCGAGTTGGCCGCCGTGAACGTCACCGAATTCCGGCAACGCCTCGAGGAGGCGGTCGACGAGCGCACAAGCGAAATGAGGCGCTACCTTGAGGACCTCAACGAGGCCAAGGAGGTCCAGGAGGAGAACGCCTCCCGGCTGGCCGACGCCATCTACGAACTGGAGCAGGCGCGGGCCGAGGCCGAAGCAGCGCGCACCGAGGCTGAAGAGGCGCGGGCCGAAGCCGAAGAAGCCACCCGGACCAAGAGCCAATTTCTGGCCAATATGAGCCACGAAATCCGCACCCCCATGAACGCCGTCATCGGCATGGCGGATATGATCGCAACCACCGACCTCGACTCCAACCAACGCGAGTACGCGCACATCATCCGCTCGTCGGCGAGATCCCTGCTCGGACTCATCAACGACATTCTCGACGTCTCAAAAATCGAAGCGGGCAAACTGGAGCTGGAGTCCATCCCCTTTGAACTGCGTAGCGTGCTGGAGGAAGTGTCCGATCTCTTTTTGGAAAAAGTGGCGGAAAGTGAAATCGAATTGATCATGAACGTTCATCCCGACGTTCCGAATCAAGTAATGTCCGACCCCCTCAGGCTCCGCCAGGTGATGGTCAACCTGACGGCCAACGCCTTCAAATTCACGGAGCAGGGGGAAATTGAAATCAAGGTCGAGGAGATCGGCAGGTCGGACGAGGTGTCGCGCCTCCGGTTCGAGGTGCGCGACACGGGTATCGGCATACCGGCCAGCGTTCAAGAACAGCTTTTTGAATCCTTCACCCAGGCGGACGGCTCCACAACCCGCAAATACGGCGGCACGGGCCTCGGATTGACGATCAGCCGCAACATCGTACAACTCATGGGCGGCGAAATACGCGTGGAAAGCAAGGAGGGCGAAGGAAGCTCCTTCAGCTTCACCGTCCCCTTCCCGCTGGCCGCGGACCAGGAGTCGACGCATCTTGTCCAGGCGGCCGAGCGCCTGCAGGGGCTCAGGGTCCTGGCCGTGGACGACAACGCCCCCAGCCTGCTCGTGATGGAGCGCATCCTGTCCATGCAGGGCATGGACGCGGCCACGGCCGGAAGCGCCGAGGACGGCCTGCGCCTGCTCCAACAAGAGCACGCCGCGGGGCGTTCCTTTGATCTGGTGCTCATGGACTGGAGGCTGCCGGCCCTGGACGGCATCCAAGCCGCGGCGATCATCCAGGACCAATACGGCCGGAAGGCGCCTCCCGTGGTCATCATGACGGCCTACGGCCGCGAAGAGGAAATGCGGCGCGCCGAGGCCGCCGGAGTCAAAGGCTTTTTGATCAAGCCGATCAAACCCTCCGTGCTGACGACGACGCTGTTGGAGGCGCTGGGTTACGCCTCGTCCGGAAGCGGGGAGCGGCAATCCGCGGAGGCCGAGGAAACGGTTCTGGCCGGCCGGCGGGTTCTGGTGGTCGAGGACAACGCGATCAACCAACGGGTGGCGGTGGAGATTCTGCGCAGCATGGGCCTGGAAACCGAGGTGGCCGGCAACGGGATCGAAGGCGTGCGCAAAGCGTGCGAAGCCGAATACGACGCCGTGCTGATGGACGTTCAGATGCCGGAAATGGATGGCTACGAGGCCACCCGGGCCATCCGAACGGAGCCGCGCCTTGCGGACCTGCCCATTATCGCCATGACCGCCAACGCCATGCGCGGAGACCGGGAGCGATGCATCGAAGCCGGCATGACGGACTATGTGGCCAAGCCCATCGAACGTCCGCAGCTGTTTGCGGCCCTGCTTCGCGCCATGCCTTCCGCCTTTCGGCGGGAACAGGGCGAATCGCCGGGAGACGTGCGGGAAAAACCGGCGGACTTCCAAGCGGTCCCGCCCGCAACCGAAGCCTCGCCAAAGAAATCCGCCCACGTCCCCCAAGACCTGGACATAGAGTCCGGCCTGGCTCGCCTGGGCGGCGATATGTCCTTATATCTTGAGATTGCTGGCGATTTTCTGCAGCAATACGCCAACTTTTTCGTGGAGCTTCCTCGCCTGATGGAAGAGCGGCGCGACGAGGAAGCCGTCCGCGCCATTCACTCCCTCAAGGGCTCCGCCGGCAACCTTTCGGCCCAGCGACTCTATGAAGCGGCCAAAGTCGCAGAGTCGCGCAGCAGACAAGGCGACTGGGACGGCGTTTTGGAGCTGCTGCCCGGCCTTGAGGACGTCTTCACCGCAGCAAAAACCTGCATACAGGCCATGAGCGACGCCAACGCCCGGGATTCGAAGGAGCCCTCTTCCGGCGACCAGAATCCCAGCGCCCGGGACAGGGAGGAAGCGCTTCCCCTGATTGCAGAGTTGTCCGCCCACTTGGCGAATTTCGACCCCCTGGAGGTCGGGTTGGTCATCCAAAAACTCAAGACGACGCTGCGCCAGCCCTCGGAAGCGTATGACCAGTTGCTGCGCCTCGAAGAAGCCGTCGCCGCCTACGACTACGACCAAGCCTTCGTCCTTATCGCCCAGCTGGAGCGCCTTTAGAGCATCTTACGCTTGAACTGCCTTAGCAGACCGTCCGTTTTCAACCGCCTCAGCAAATGACTCGTCCAACCGCCTGTTAGGGCAAGCCCGACCTGAAATCCCACATCGCCTCGCCGCGGCGTCCGGAAAATGCAGGAATGCGTTTTTCGCGAAGCCGTCGCTGTCGCGCGCCAAACAGCACTTGTGCTGTTTGGCGGCCCAACGCCAGGCAAGCCTTCGGCGGGCTGGCGGTCAACCAACTGGAATCATTAACTCGAAAAACAAGGATGAGCTGGCATGTTTTTCGCTCTCCCCAAAGGATGAAACCTTCGCCCTCGGGAGTTTAGATGCAAGGAGAATTGACCCGGATCATTCAGCAAAGCGTTCAAGAATGCCGCCGCTCCGCCCGGGAGGTGGCCAAGGAAGTCGGCAAGCCCTATCCCCTGTTCATGCGTGAGATCAACCCGGCGGACCTCCGGGCGAAGATCGGGGTGGAGTCCCTGGCGGCGATCATGCGCGCCACGGGGGACATCGCTCCGTTGGCGCATTTGGCCCGATCCCTGAACTACGCCGTGACGCCGCTCACCATACGTCCCAGTACGGAGAAAAGCCGCGAAAAGCATTTGCTGGACATTGCGGAAGGCGTGGGCCGATTCTGCGCGGCCGTGCGCCGCGCTATAGACGAACGCGAACCCACCTTGGAGACCCTGTTGCAGATGCAGGACGCCCAAAGCGACGTCGCCTCGGCCATGGCCACCCTGACCGAAGCGATCCGCCGCAACCGGGATTGTTCACAACAGGTTTAGTTGCTGTTAAAAAACTCCTCGGACACAGGCCGTTCAAAGACGGTGAGATGCGAGAAAGTGAAAAAATTCAGGGCGCGCAGTGTATTGCGCAGACAGAAGCGTCTGGACTTTTTCGCTGACGGAGCAAATCGCCGTTGTGGGGCGGCCGGTTAGCTCCGCCCCGGACTCAACAATGATGGGCGTCTTTGTTGATGAACAGGCATAAATCGAACAGGTTGCCCGCGATCTCCTTTTCAAGCGCCTCTCTATTTTCAGCCGTCAAAGCGGTCCGATTAGCGATTTTGCTGAAAAGCAAAGAGACCAGGTCATCGTCGTAACTGGTCCACGGCCTACGGGCGGTATCCATATCGCCGGAAAGAATAGGATAGTATTGCATGCGCATCCTCCGCGGCCCATGGCCCGGAATCTGTTGATCGTCTTCAAAGCAGTCCTTCACACGCCTGTCTTATCGGCCGTGCGCGCCGGGCCTTTACTCATGGGAGCGGAAATATCCGAACTTTCCGATTCCATGAGTCGCCGCGCAAAACCGAACGCGCCAACGAAGACACGCGGGAATCCGCTTCCCGCGCAGGCTGAATAGGAGCACAAAATTTGTTACAAATTTTGTGCTCCTATTCGAGCAAATTACACTTGAAATACTTGCTTGGGGACGGGCGCCCGGCCAAAGCTCCAGCGGATTTCGGGCGGGAGATTGATTTCACAGCGCAAAGCACATACAACCAGGATGTTTGCTTGGACCTGGGGCTATTTCTCGCCCGTCGCCGAGGAGAACGCCATGCGGCTGTCGTTGCGCTATAAAATCATCGGGCTGGCCTTTCTGGCCGCGTTGATCCCCTTTCTATTGATCTCCATCATCACGCCGGGCCTGGAAAAGCGCCTCGAAAATCAGCTCAGCGACGAGTTGGACGGGCTGGCGCAAGACAACGTGGGGCAAATCGCGGAGGACGTCTACCGCCTTTGCAGCACCGTGCACCAACTGCAGGTGGACCGGGTGATCAAGGCGAGGGTCGCGGCCAGCACGATTCTGGAGGAGGACGGCGGCGCCAGCCTGCTGAAAAAAAACGTACGCTGGAAGGCCTACAATCCTCTGACGAACCGGAACAGCACGTTGGAGCTCCCCGCCCTGGCTATCGGCGGCGAATGGATCGGCAAGCAGACCTCCCTGACCGAAGACTCCCCCGTCGTGGACAAGGTCAAACGCCTGACCGGAGCCGACTGCTCGCTTTATCAGCGCATCAACGCGGAAGGCGACATGCTTCAGGCGGCCGCCACCACAACCAACGCGGACGGCCGCAGAACCATCGGGCGCATTCTCCCGGCGAAGACGGCCGACGGCCGCATGAATCCCGCCATTCAAGCCGCCCTGCAAATGCAAAATTACCACGAGGAAGTTCTTCCCGACCTTGAGACGACGATCAGGAACTTCGAACCCGTGTTTTCCCCCAACGGCGACGTTATCGGCATGATGGAAGTGTCGTTGTCCATGAACATCATGCACAACGTTCTCAAGGCGTTGTCGGACACCTCCGTAGGAAAGAGCGGGTACGTGTGGGTGCTGGGCGCCGATGGCAAGGACAAGGGGCAATACATCCTGTCCCAGGACAACCTGCGCAACGGAGAGAACATCCTCAATGCAACGGACGCGGCGGGGCGCGGCTTCGTCCAGGAAATCATCAGCGACGCCCGGCGGGAAAGCGTCAATCCCGGCCACATATCCTACAAGCAATACAACTGGAAAAACCCCGGCGATCCCGAAGAGCGCACCAAGCTCGCCGCCTTCACTTATTTCGCCCCGTGGGACTGGGTCGTGGGCGCGGGCGCCTACCTGGACGATTACCACGACGCGCGCATGGCGATGCGCACGTCCATGGAGGCGTACACCCAGCAAGTGCTCGCGTGCGGCGGCGTTGTTCTGTTCATCGTGCTGATCCTGTCCTTCCATTACGGGAGCATGATCACCGACCCCATACGGCGCATGGTGACCATCGCCCAGGACGTGGCCGAATGCGACGTCGAGTCCGCGGGAGAGCGGATGAGCGAGTTGGCCCTGTCTCAGCCGGCGCTGAGCCGCAAAGCGGAAATCGGCAGCTCGTCCGGCCTGGACGAGACGGGCCAGCTTTACATCGCCATGCTGGGCATGATCAACAACCTGAACTCCCTGGTCGGACAAGTCCAACGCTCCGGCGTGCAGGTGACCACCTCCTCCACCGAAATCGCCGCCTCCGCCCGCCAAATGGAGGCCACGGTGGAGAGCAACGGCGCCAATACCGCGGAGGTGAGCTCCGCGGTCAACGAAATCACGGCCACGTCCAGAAACCTGCTGGAAACGGTGAGAAACGTTCTGGAGTCCACGAACAAGACCGCCGCCCTGGCGGCCAAAGGCCGCAAGGACCTCAGCCAGATGGCCCGGACCATGGGCGCTCTTTCCTCCTCCACGGACTCCATCACCGGCAAGCTGGCCGACCTGTTCGACAAGGCCAACGATGTCGTATCCATCATCAGCACCATCACCAAAGTGGCGGACCAGACCAACCTGCTCTCCCTGAACGCCTCCATCGAGGCGGAGAAAGCCGGCGACTACGGCCTGGGTTTCGCCGTGGTGGCCCGGGAAATCCGCCGGCTGGCGGACCAGACCGCCGTGGCCGCCTTGGATATCGAAAAGCGGGTCAATGAAATGCTCGACGCCGTGAGCGAAGGCGTCGACGAAATGGAGCGTTTCACGACGGACGTGAAAAACGGCGTGGACGAAACCCATAAAATCGGAGGCTCGCTGGAGGAAATCATGCTGCGGGTCCAGGACCTGGAGCCCCGGCTGGAGACGGTGAGCGAAGGCGCCCGGGGGCAATCCGAAGGCGCGTCCCAGATCAGCCGCGCCATGGCGGACCTGTCCACCGCGGCCCAGCACGCGTCCGAGGCGGTCCGGGCGTTCAATCAGGTCGCGGCCCAGCTCAACCAGGCGGTTCAGGCGCTGCAGTCCGAAGTAACGCGATTCAAGGTGAGTTCGTAAGACATGCTTGCGGTCGTCTTCACCCTGGGCGAGGACCGCTTCGCCGCTCCGGCGTCGATCGTCCGCGAAATCGCCCCCCTCTCCGTCCTCATGAAAACCCACAAGGCTCCGGACTACGTCGCCGGCCTGCTGGACTACCGCGGCGAAATCATCCCGATTATCGACCTCTGCCGGCTCATCATGGGCAGGCCCTGCCGTCGCCTCATGAGCACGCGCATCATTATCGCCGATTACAACCCAGCGCCGGCCATCCACAGAACCATCGGCCTCCTGGCGGAGCAGGTCACGGACACCACGGTCGTCAATGAACTCGACCTGAATCCTTCGGGGCTGGCCCTGCCTGACGCCCGATATCTGGGCGACGTATTCAAAACCGAAGACGGTCTGGCCCAGTTCGTCCAGGTGGAGGACATCCTCGACGCCGACGTCCGCAACCTGCTGTATTCCGAGGAAGGACATGCCGCTTAAATCGGACAAGCAGGACGCCCTGGAGCTGGCCCAAGCCATACTTGGCAAGGCCATCGGCATGGACCCCGACTCCGTCGGCCCCGCCTTGCTGGAGCGCGTTCTGGCCGAGCGGCGGCGGCAAACGAAAAGCCCGACCTGGAGCGCCTACCAAAATCTCTTGCGCTGCCGGCCCGATGAACTCGACGAGTTGGTGGAGCGCATCGTCGTGCCCGAAACCTGGTTCTTCCGGGACCTCGAACCGTTTGTCCTGCTCAAGGAAATCAGCGCGGCCGCCCGCGCCACCGGAGCGTTCTATTCCGTCTTGTCCGCGCCTTGCTCCACCGGAGAGGAACCCTACTCCATCGCCATGGCCCTGCTGGAGTCGGGTTTCGACCCGAACAAATTCCACGTCGACGCGGCGGACATCTCGCGCTCCTCGCTCCAACGCGCCCAACAGGGCGTTTTCGGGAAAAACTCCTTCCGGGGACAAGCGCCGTTCGAAGCCGAGCGCTACTTTGAAAAAAACAAAGAAGGGCGGGCCGTCCGCGCCGAGGTGCGGCGCCAGGTGCGTTTTTTTCAGACGAATCTTGTGGACCCCGACGGCTTCCCCGCCAACCAGTCCTACGACGCCATTTTTTGCCGAAATTTTCTCATCTATCTCAAACCGGACGTCAAAACCGCCACCATCAAGCGCCTCTGGCGCCTGCTCAAGCCGGACGGGGTGCTGTTCGTCGGCCATGCGGAGTCGCTGCCGCTGCTCTATGAGCACTTCCACTCCACCAACCGCCCCCGGGCGTTCGCCTTTCTCAAAAACAGAGACGACGCGACGCAGCCCGACGCGCCTGCGCCCCGAACGGCCGACCTGACGCCGGGACCGGTCGCCGCGCCGCTCCCTCGGCGCACGAGGCCCGCGCGCGCCGCCACCCGTTCCGAGCCGATCAAACGGCGGCGCGAGGACTCCCCTCCGTTGCGCGAAACTTCGGTGAGCAGCCCCCAGGCGAAAGAGGCCGCGCCGAACATCGCGGCGGACGACATGGAGCAGGCCCGGCGCCTGGCGGACGAAGGCCGTCTGGACGACGCGAGGCGGCTGTGCGAACAGCGGCTCAAGCTGGGGCGCCCCGAAGCGGACGTCTATCATCTTTTGGGTCTGGTGGAGGAGGCGGCGCAGCGGTTCGCAGCGGCCGAAGAGCACTTCAAGAAGGCTCTTTACCTGGAGCCCGGACGCGAGGAAACACTGGTGCACCTGGCCTTGCTTTGCGAACGTTCGGGCAAGGCGAAGCAGGCGGCAGCGCTGCGCCAGAGGCTGAAACGGCTCAAGGAACGGGCCGCGGTTGAATCCAGCGGATAACGGCCATGGAGCGCTTTGACTTGGAACACGTTGGATCGCTCTGCAAGGATTCGCTCGCAACTCCTTGCCGCGAAATGCTCTAACGAAACGGCGTGAGCATGTTCGAAACGGAAAACCAAACCTGTTGGCGGGAAATCGGGTTCGCCGGGGACATGAGTTGCCCCCGATTGGAAGAGCTCGTCCATTGCCGCAACTGCCCCGTCTTTATCCGGGCCGGGCATGGGCTGCTCGATCGGGAGCCGCCCGAGGGTTATCTTGAGGAGTCGGCCGCCCTTTTGTCCCAAGGCAAGCCCTCCCACGCCCGGGCCGAACAGAGCGTCATGGTGTTTCGCCTGGGGAGCGAATGGGTGGGATTGCCTACGCCGAGCCTGCGGGGCGTCTTTGAGGAGCGAACCATTCGGCCCATTCCGCATCGCACCGGCAAGCTGCTGCTCGGCGTCAGCGTCGCCCAGGGGCAGATTTACCCCTGCATCTCCGTCCACGGCCTGCTGGGCGTCTTGCCCGAGGCCGGAGGGACCAAGCGCAGCCTGCGAATTTTCAAACGCTTCCTGGCGGCCGGCAAAAAGGAGGCGGAGACCGTTATTTTTCCCGTAGACGAAGTTCAGGGCGTCGTCCGTTTCAATGAAAATACTCTGGAGCAGCCGCCCATGACCGTTTCCAGGTCGCCCGCCGCCTACATCAAGGGCATCCTGGCCCTGCGCGATAAACGGGTAGGCGTCCTGGACGAGGAATTGCTTTTCAGCTCATTGGATAAAATCATCCGTTAACCGGCTGTTGAAAAAATATTTATCGCAGGCCGTTCAAAAATGGTGAGACGCAAGACGCAAAAAAGCCCCGAAACCAACGCGTGCATAACGCACCAAAGGATTTGGAGTTTTCACCACAACGCAGCAGACCGCCATTTTGGGCCGGCCCGTTAGGCAGGATCGACATGGACCAGTACGACCCCTCCATGCTCGAACTCTTCCGGCAGGAAGCCGAGGAGGCATCTCGAATCCTCCTCGCCGGATTGACCCCGGACGCCGAGGAGCGTTCCGAAGAGTTGCCCAGGGCGGCCCACTCCATTCGCGGCGCCGCGCGCATCGTGGGGTTGTCCGATCTGGCCGAACTGGCCCGGTTCATGGAGGAATGCTTGCAGGCGGGGCGACCCTCCGGCGAGCTGCGGGACAACCTGGTGCGGGCCGCCAAAATTTTCGCATCCATCGGCCAAGCCGAACCCGACGCGTTGCCTCAGCTTATCGAATCCTTGAAGGGCAAAGCGGAGGCGGCGACGGCCTCCCTGTCCGGGCGCGCAGCGACGCAAGAAAAGTCCCCGCCCAAACCGGCGCCGGAGCCCAAGCCGTCATCACCGCCCGCGTCGGGCGCAGGCCCGCTCATCGACGCAACCATGCTGGATCTCTTCCGGTCCGAAGCCCAGGACAACGCCGCGGCCATCAGCTCGGGCCTGGTGGAGCTGGAGCAGCACAGCGCCTCTCCCGAACGCCTTGAATCCTTGATGCGCGCGGCCCACTCCATCAAAGGCGCCGCGCGCATCGTGGGCTTGAACCAGCCGGTCGAACTGGCCCACGCCATGGAGGACGTGTTGACCTCCTCGATGAAGGATCCGAACGCATTGTCCGGGCGCGTGGACCAGCTGTTGCAGGGTGCGGACCTGCTCGCGGAGCTCGCCCGTTGCAAAGATGCCGAGCTGACTGGAGGGTTGGAGACGTTCTCAAGCCGTATTCAGGAACTGGTTCAGGCCCTTCACGGCCCTCCGGAGGGCGCCGCGGGCCAAGCCCGGGCGCAGCAGCCTTCAAGCGCGGCGCCCCAATCCAAAACCGCGCCGGCGCCCGCATCCGAAGCAGCCTCCGCGCTGGAGTCGGAGCTGGACACTTCCATGCTGGAGCTTTTCCGCGTGGAGGCCGAAGGCAACGCCCAAGTGCTCTCCACCGGCCTGGTGGAGCTGGAGGCGGCCGGAGCGTCGCCCGAACGCGTCGAACCGTTGATGCGCGCAGCCCACTCCATCAAGGGCGCGGCCCGCATCGTGGGGCTGGCCAACGCCGTGGGCCTGGCCCACGCCATGGAGGACGCCCTCAGCGCAGCCCAGCACGGAGAGCGGACGCTCTCCAGCAACGACATCGACCTGCTCCTGAAGGGGACGGACGTCCTGGCGCAGTTGAGCAAGACGCCGGCGGAAAAATTGCCGGCCCTGACCGTGGAGCTGGCTCCCCGCATGGAGGAGCTCGGACAGGCCATCCGTTCGGGCGAAGCGCCGGCCGCGCAGCATCTGATCGCGGAGTATGCGGTCTCCGAGGAAAAAGAACCGGCCGAACCAACCGAATCGGCCGCTCCGACCCAACCCCCCGCCGCCGCGCCCTCCGTTGCGGAGACGGACGGCGTGGTGCGCATCTCCGCTCGCAACCTGAGCCAGCTCATGGCCTTGTCCGGCGAGACGTTGGTGGAAACCTCCCGATTGACCCCTTTCAGCGAATCCCTCCTGCAAATCAAGAACAAGCAACGAGAAATGGCGGGGTTCCTTGAAGCGATGCAGGAGCGCCTGGAAAGAGACGATTTCGCCGGCCTCGGAAAAATTCTGAACCAAGCCGCCCATGGCCTGTCCCAATGCCGGCGCAACCTGGTCGAGCACATCGAAGATTTCGACATCTTCGTGCGCCGCTCGGACAACCTGCACAACAGGCTGCACAACCACGTGCTGGCCGGCCGGATGCGCCCCTTTGGCGACGGCGTGCACGGGTTTCCGCGGCTGATCCGCGACATCGCAAAGTCCTTGAACAAAAAAGCCGTGCTCAAGATCAAAGGCAAGGACACCCAGGTGGATCGGGACATCCTGGACCGCCTTGAAGCGCCCCTGAACCACATTTTGCGCAACGCCGTGGACCACGGTCTGGAAACGCCGGAGGAGCGGCGGGAAGCCGGAAAGCCGGAACTCGGCGTCATCACCTTGGAGGCCCGCCACAGCGCCGGCATGCTCGCGGTCACGGTCTCGGACGACGGCCGCGGCATGGACCCGGAACGCATCCGCTCCAAAGTCATCGCCAAAGGAATGGCGTCCGAAGAGATGGCCCGGCAAATGAATCGGGCGGAGCTCATGGAATTTCTCTTCCTGCCGGGATTCACGACCACGGACACGGTGACGGAAATATCCGGCCGGGGCGTGGGCCTGGACGTGGTGCACACCATGATCCAGGAAGTGGGCGGCAACGTGCGCGCCGAATCCACGCCCGGCAAGGGCATGACCTTCAGCATGCAGATGCCCCTGACCCTTTCCGTTCTGCGCACCTTGCTCGTGGAGGTGTCGGGCCAGCCCTTCGCCTTGCAGCTCACCAGGCTGGACCGCATTCTGAACCTGCCCTTCGACGAGGTTCGCATGGTGGAGGACAAGCAGTACTTCGTGCTGGAAGGCTCCAACATCGGCCTGGTGCACGCCGCTCAAATTCTTGAGCTGCCCATGCAGCAGACCGAGACGGACTTCCACCGGATCGTGGTGATCTCCGACCGCATGAATCGCTACGGGCTCGCGGTGGACCGTTTCCTGGGCGAACGGGCTCTGGTCGTGACCCCCGTGGACAGCCGGCTGGGAAAGATACAAGACGTCTACGCCGTGGCCCGGCTGTGGGACGGCTCCCCGGTTTTCATTCTGGACGTGGAGGATCTCGTCCGGTCCGTGGACGGCCTGATCAAGGGAAAGCGGCTCGCAAAACTCGGCTTGAGCAAAGCGGAGCGCCAGTCCTCGGCCGCCAAGAATATCCTGGTGGTGGACGACTCCCTCACCGTGCGCGAAGTGGAGCGCAAGCTCCTGGAGAACGCCGGTTTCTCCGTGCAGACCGCGGTCAACGGCATGGACGGACTGAATACAGCCCGTCTGGATTCCTTCGATCTGATCATTACCGATGTGGACATGCCCCGCATGAACGGCGTCGAACTGGTTCGAAAGATCAAGGCCGATCCGGAGCTGGCCGCCACCCCCATCATGATCGTCTCCTACAAGGACCGCCAGGAGGATCGCCTGGCCGGGTTGGACGCCGGCGCCGACTACTATCTGACAAAGGGAAGTTTCCACGACGAAACGCTGCTTCAGGCTGTCTACGACCTCATCGGAGAACCATAAATGCGTGTTGGGATCATCAATTCGGACGATAGCCTCAGGCTGGCGCTGCAACAAGCCGTGAAAACCATTGGCGGCTTGACGGTGGCCTGGGCGGCCCGCAACGGCGCCGAAGGCCTGGAATTTTGCCGGGAGTCCCCCCCGGACATCGTTCTGGCGGACCTCGCGGGCCCTGCTCCCAGCGGACCCCAGTTGGTCAAATCGATCATGCAGGACTCCCCTTGCGCCGTGCTCATCGCCACGGAAAATCCCGAATCCCAGACGGGAAAAATCTTCGAAGCCATGGGGTTCGGCGCCCTGGACGCCGCCCGAATCCCCACTCTGGGCTCGTACGGGGAGCTTCTCGGGCTGACCGAGCTTCGGGAAAAAATCATGACCGTCTCCAAACTCATCGGGCACGTGGACAAAAGCCCCAAAGCCGGGCGCGTCGGCGCGCTGGACGTCAAAGCCGCCGCGGCCCTGCCCAAGCTGCTGGCCATCGGTTCGTCCACCGGCGGGCCGAAAGCGCTGGGCAACGTACTCTCGATTTTGCCGGCCGACCTCTCCATGGCCGTCGTGGTCATCCAGCACGTGAACAAACAATTTTCCAGCGGGCTCGCCGACTGGTTGAGCCATCAGTGCGCCGTGCCGGTCCGTGTGGCCAGGGAGGGGGAGCCGTTATCCAGAGGAGAGGTGCTCCTTGCGGGCACCGACGACCACCTGATTTTCGGCCCGGACCGCCTGCTGCGCTACACCCCGGAGCCGGAAAAATATCCCTATCGGCCTTCGGTGGACATTTTCTTCAAGAGCTTGGCCGTCCATCCCTTTCCGCCGTCGGCCGGCGTCCTGCTCACGGGCATGGGGCGCGACGGCGCCGAGGGACTTTTGGCCCTGCGGCGCGCCGGATGGTTCACCATCGCCCAGGACGAAGCGACGTCCACGGTCTACGGCATGCCCAAGGCGGCCGTAGAGCTGGACGCAGCCGTTCGCATTTTGCCCGACACCGAAATAGGAAACGCACTGCTCCGGCATTTCAGGACCCGCTCCGGATTGCCGGCCCTCCTCGCTGAACCCAACCGGGAGAAATGAACTATGCCGCCCGCCGCCACAGAGTCCTCCTTGACCGAACACCGCATCTCGGTGCTGCTTGTAGACGATCAGCCCATGGTCGGAGAAGCAGTGCGCCGCATGCTGGCCGGAGAGGGAGACATCGACTTTCACTTTATCTCCGACCCCGCCAAAGCGTTGCAGACCGCCACGGAACTCGAACCCACCGTGATTCTGCAGGATTTGGTCATGCCGGAGATCGACGGCCTGACCCTGGTCAAGTTCATGCGCAAGAGCCCGAAGCTCAAGGATATCCCGCTTATCGTGCTTTCCTCCAAGGAAGAAGCCTCGACAAAAGCCGAGGCCTTCGCCCTGGGAGCCAACGACTATCTGGTCAAGCTGCCTGACAAAATCGAATTGATTGCGCGCATCCGCTACCACTCCAAGGCCTATATCAATCTGCTCCAGCGCGACGAGGCCTACCAGGCCCTATTGGCCAGCCAGAAGGAGTTGAAAAAGGAATTGACCCGGGCTGCGGCTTACGTGGTGTCCCAGCTGCCGGCGCCGCTGGAGGAGCCCCCCGTCTTCGCCCAATGGAGATTCGTTCCCTCCACGTCTCTGGGAGGAGACTCCTTCGGCTACCACTGGCTCGACGACGACCATTTCGCCATGTTCCTCCTGGACGTCTGCGACCACGGCGTGGGCTCCGCACTGCTTTCCGTCTCGGCCATGAACGTTTTGACCTCGCAGACGCTTCCCGACGCGAATTTCAGGAATCCCGGAGAGGTGCTCACCGCCCTGAACAACACCTTCCAAATGGAGCGCCACAACAATCTTTATTTTACGATCTGGTACGGCGTCTGGAACCGCAAAACGCATCAACTGTCCTACGCCTCGGGAGGGCATCCTCCGGCGCTGTTGATCCAAAACCAGGACGGACGGCGAGTTGTCACGGAATTGCGCACGAAAAATCTGTTCGTCGGCGGCATGCCGGACACTTCTTTCTCCTCCGACCAGATCGAGCTGGCGCCTCCGGCCACGCTTTTTCTCTACAGCGACGGCGTCTACGAGTTGAAAAAGGTCAGCGACGGCGCCATGTGGGAATTCCACGAGTTTGAAGACTTCATGGTCCAGCCGGCTCCTGAAGGCGAAAACTCCATGGACCGGCTCATACAATACACCAAAAAGCTTCAGGGCTGCGACGCTTATGAAGACGACTTCTCCATCGTCCAGCTCGATTTTCAGGAGTAGGCACCTCCAACCTTCCGGGTAGGCATCATGAGCATCAAAAAGAAATACATGATCGTCGGCGCAAGCCTCTTCATCCTGCTGACCGGGGCGACGATCATTCTCGCATCCTGGTGCACGAGACGGATCATGCTCGACGAATACAAGGACAAGGCCGAACTCATGCTGTTCGCCATGAAGGCCGTGCGCAAACAGGTCAGCTCCCAAATTCGGCCGGCGGCCGCCAAGGCCCTCGGGCCGGACGCCTTCAATCCCGTACTGCAATCCACCTCCTATACGGCCAATCAGGTCTTCAACCGCATTCTTCCCCAGTACAAGCATGATCTGACGTTTAAAACCGCCTCCATCAAACCGCGCAACCCGAAAAACAAAGCAACTCCCGTCGAGGCGGACATTATTCACGCCTTGGACAAGCTGTACAGCAAGGAAGCCCTTCCCAAAATCAAGGGAACCCTGGAAATGAACTCCGGCATGCCTTTCTTCAGCGGCGTACGAAACATCAACGGCCAACCCCACTATCTGATCGCTGTCGGCGAGTGGAACAAGCCGAACTGCATGACGTGCCACTCCACCAAGGAAAAAGCGCCCAAGGCGATGCTGGCCCTCTACCCCTCCAAAAACGACGCCGCTTACGGGCGCAAGCTCAATAGGGTGGAGTCGGCCATGATCGTCTCCATTCCATTGCAAGAGGTGGCGAGCCAGGCCTGGAGCGTCATGTCCTGGGTGGTGGGGCTATGCCTCTCCGTCTTGGCGATCGCGCTCCTCAGCCTGTATTGGGCGCTCAAAACGATCTTCGATCCCGTCGCGGCCGTGACCAGGGTCGCCAAGCGCATAGCCTCCGGCGAACTGGCTTCGGCCGCGTCCATGTTGTTCCGGTTGAAGCGCAATTCCGCCGACTCCGGCAAGAAGCCGGAATCCCCGGACAAGCGGAAGGACGTTAATCCCCTGTCCCGATTCATCTCTTCGGAAGATGAAATCGGCAGCTTGGTGGAATCCTTCTCCACCATGAACGAAAATCTGCTCGCCCTGATGGGAAGACTTCAGACGGCGGACCGGAAGGTCTCGGCCTCGGCGTCCGGCATCGCCGCCTCCGCCCGCGAACTTGAAGCCACCGTGTCCCAGCAGGCGAGCTCGACCAACGAAGTCACGGCGACGACCCGGCAGATATCGGCCACGGCCCAGGATCTGGTCGAAACCATGGAGCAGGTCGCCGCGACCGTGGAGGAAACCTCCTCGGTGGCCCACTCCGTGCGCGAAGGCATCTCCGCGCGCGAACAGACCATGCGCGATCTGGTCAAGGCCACGCTGTCCATCTCCTCCCGGCTTTCGGTCATCAACGACAAGGCGAACAACATCAACTCCATCATCACCACGATCGCCAAAATCGCGGACCAGACCAACCTGCTGTCGCTCAACGCCGCCATCGAAGCGGAAAAGGCCGGAGAATACGGCCAAGGCTTCTCCGTGGTGGCCCGGGAAATCCGGCGCCTGGCCGACCAGACGGTCATTGCGGCCGACGACGTCGAACAGATGGTGAAGGAAATGCACGGCGCCGTATCCTCCGGCGTCATGGAAATGGACAAATTCAACGAAGACATACGCCAGGGCGTTGAGGAAGTCGTCAAAATCGGCCGGCGTCTGGAATCGATGCTTGAAGACGTCCAGGCGCTGCAACCCCACTTCGAACAAGCCAAAGAAGGCATCAACCATCAAGCCCAAAGCGCCGATCAGATTACCGAAGCCATGTCCATGCTCAGCGAAGCCGCCATGCAGACCACGGACACCATCCGTGAATTTAAAATTACAACGGAGCGGCTCAACAACGTCGTCCAGGAACTTACTGAAGAGATGGACAAGTTCCACGCTGAATCGGACGATACTGCAACGCCTACTGAATAGTCACTTAATTGTAACGATTTTGTCTTTTTTCCGCTATTTCGACGATGCTATGAATCAGCTCATTCTTTGCAGGGGGTTAAGCGTGTCGAAAGAAAAAGTATTGGTTGTAGAAGATCACAAAGATACTCGAGATTTGCTGGAGTATAACCTGAGCAACGCTGATTTTGACGTCGTGTCCGCATCCGACGGGCACGATGCTTTGACGCTGGCGAGTAAAGAAAAACCCCATCTGATCATCTTGGACCTGATGTTGCCGGGACTGGACGGTTTGGAAGTCTGCCGGAGGCTCAAACAAAAAATAGAGACATCTCAAATACCTGTTATGATGCTTACCGCCAAGGGCGAGGAAGTGGACCGCATCGTGGGCCTGGAGTTGGGCGCCGACGACTACGTGGTCAAACCGTTCAGCCCCAGAGAAATCGTTCTGCGCATCAAGGCCATTCTGCGGCGCTTTGGTCCGGATTCGCCCTCCAAGCTCAAGGTCTGGCGACACGCGGGGCTCAGCGTGGACTTCGAAGCCCACAGCCTGGAAGTGGACAACGAACCCATTTCCCTGACTGCGACGGAATTCAAACTGCTTACCGAACTTATCTTAGGAAGCGGAAAGGTCCAAACCCGCGACCACCTGCTGGATACGGTCTGGGACACCCATTTCGAAGGCTACTCCCGCACCGTGGACACGCATATCCGCCGATTGCGCCAGAAGTTGGGACAGTACGCTGACTGGATCGAGACCGTTCGCGGCGTTGGATATAAATTCCGCATCCCTGGTTGAGCCCTCCACCCGCCTGCGCCTTTGGGCGGAAAAAGGCTCCAAGTCATGACCAATCTGTCCCTTCGGACCAAGCTTCTGCTTTCTTTCTGGATCATTATCGCTCTCTGCTCGCTGCTTCCCGGCTTCTACGTTTTGCATTCCCTGCCTCCCGAGACCACCGGCGGCGCGCCCTTGCGCCACGAGCTTATTTTCCTGCTGGCGGTCTGTTTCGGAGCATCCATCATCTTCGCCGTCATGCTGACGAGGGGCCTGCTGCGGTCCATCAGCTGCATCACCGAATCCGCGCGGATCATCGGAGACGGAAACCTGACCCGGCGCATCAGCCCGCCTCCCAACAACGAACTCAAACAGGTCGCCGAAGCCATCAACTGGATGGCCGAGAACCTCCACCAGCAGATTCAGACCGTCAATCGGCAAAACGAGACGCTGGAAGCCGTATTGGACGCCATGTGGGACGGCGTCTTGATTCTGGACAGAAGTGGAAAGGTCCTGAAAATCAACCGCTCCATGCGGGAAATCCAGCCCAACATCGAAACCATGCTGGGCCGCAAACCTCTCGAAGCCATCCACAGCCCAGAATTTCAGAGTGTTTGCCAGGAAGTCCTGACCCTGGATGAAAAGCACTCGAAATCATTGACGATAGACTTGCGCGAGCGCTTGTTCGAAGTGAACGTCGTCCGCGCCACCCGAACCCCGGATCTCGGCGCCGTGGCCGTGTTTCACGACATCAGCGAACAAAGAAAGCTCGAAAAGATGCGCCGGGATTTCGTGGCCAACGTGTCCCACGAACTGCGCACTCCCCTCACTTCGGTGAAAGGCTACACGGAAACCCTGCTCGCGGACGAACCGCCGCCGCCGGAAATGGCCAGGAACTTCCTGGGCGTGATTCTCCGCAACGCCAACCACATGGCCAAAATGGTGGACGACCTGCTTTCCCTGTCCCGGCTGGAGGCGGCCAGCGATCCCACCAAAAAACCTATCCGCCCGGACGGCGCCTTGGCCACCGCGTGGGAAGCCTGCTCCTCGCTGGCGGACTCCAAAAACGTCCGTCTGGAGCGAAAATTCCCGGAACGCGACGTGCAAGTCATGGCCAACCCGGATCAGCTGGTTCGGATTTTCCGAAATCTTCTTGAAAATGCTTTGAAATTCGGACCGCGGGACTCAAGCATTACTGTTCTGGCCGAAGTCGTGGACGATAAAGCCCGCTTCACCATTCTGGACAAAGGTCCAGGCATCCCAAAAAAAGACCAGCCACGGGTGTTCGAACGCTTTTACAGCGTGCAAAAGTATCGAAGCAACGAAAACGGATCCACCGGGCTGGGCTTAGCCATATGCCGCCGAATCGTGCACAACCACGGTGGAGATATCTGGTTGGAAAGTCCGCCGAAGACCCCCCACGAGAGCGGCGGCTCCAGCGGGACCGCTTTCCTGTTCACCATGCCCTTGGCGACCTGAGCCTGAGCAGGCGCCGCAAGCTCCGTGTCGGAGCATTTGCCCCCAATTTTTCTTGAACAGCCTCTCAGGCGAGAAGACCCGTCTTCCGGCTTACATGCCGTTTCCCTATAAATTTAGGGAGAGGGAGAGAATGAAAATTCGAGAAGAAAATGCGTTCCGCCCCGCCTGCTCTTAGCAAACGAGTCGCTCTAATCTTCGTCCCGGCCCTTGTCCCGGCACTCGGGGCAAACGCCGTATAAGTACATTTTGTGGCGGGTCAGCGTGAAGCCGTGCTTTTTCGCAAGTTCTTCCTGCAAGCGCTCTATGTCGTCGTCCACAACTTCGATATTGCGGCGGCAGCGCTCGCAAATCAAATGATCGTGGTGCGTCAGCCCGTAGCAAAACTCGTAGCGGGTCACTCCGTCGCCGAAATTCACGGCCTTGGCCAACCCGGCTTCCGCCAAAAGCTTTAAGGTCCTATAGACCGTCGCTTGTCCTATCGAGGGATCCAGACGCTTGATCCGCTCGTAGAGCTCCTCGGAAGTCAGGTGCCCGTCTTCTTCCTCAAAAACATCCAGGATAGCCATTCGCTGCGGAGTAATCTTGAGGCCGTGCCGGGAGAGGTATATCGTGAAAACTTCTTTAGCGGATTTCATGGCCTTTTCAGTATCTGCAGGGTTACGTTGCGGACCTTCCTCGTGCTACATCGCCCGCGACAGGCTGTCAATGCGCATCGATTTCTCTTACGATCACTAAAATCCACTCGCCGGGCTTCATTGAAGCAGCCCCAAACGAGCCCGCACCGCTCTGGGATTGGGATGGTCCTCAAGAATGGACTGCAGCAACTGTTTGGATTTTTCGAATTCATGGGCGCTTTCATACAGATCGGCCAAGGCGAACGCAGCATGGGCGCGACTTTCTTTGGATATGGAATCCTGCGGCAAGGCCAGAAGCTCTTCCAGAGCCGACCGCGCCTGATCATTTTCTTTCTGGAAAGAGCGAACCTGCGCCAGCTCAAACAGGCAACCGGCTTTGTCCTGGTTCATTGCGGCGTTTTGAATGCATTCCCGGAGTATCTCCTGCGCGGAATTATAGTCGCCCTTGCGCTGCAGCAACACAGCGAGATCCAAACGGGCGAGGCTCTTCTGATGAGGCGTCAGGCCAGAAATTTCAAGGCGCCGGCGCCATACGTCAACGGCCTTGTCCAGATTGCGGGAATGCAGCAGCAACTCCCCAAGTTGCGTCATAATGGACCAGGCTTTATCCGGCTGGCCCCCGTATTCAAGCAGCATGGCCTCCAAGAGAGCAACGCCGGCCGGAGAATCGCCCTTGACGTTTACGGCGATTTCAACCAACCGGTTCCAGGCCTCCAACCGGTCTTTACCTGTGGGATTATCCTTCAAATAGGTCTCAAACGCCTTTTCCGCCGCGAGAAAATAACCTTCGGCAAAGGCGCTCCGAGCCTCCTGCAAGCTGCTGACGGGCTTGTCTTGCGAATTGCAGGCTTGAACGGACCCCAAACAAAGGCACAAAGCCAAGAAAAGCCCTAACCGGCGCATTCCCAAATCCGCCTAGAGACTATTGTCCGGCACCAGGTCAAAGCCCGCCACGCGGCCTCCATTGTCCATTTTCACCAAGCGGACGCCCTGTGTTGCGCGACCTACAAGGCTGATCTCGGCGACGCTCAACCGGATGATCTTATTGGTCGTCGTGAGCAACACCACTTCATCTTGGTCGTTGACCATCACCACCCCGAGAACCTCGCCCGTCTTGGGCGTGACGCGCATGTTGATGATGCCTTTTCCGCCGCGCGACTGAAGCCTGTACTGATCTACCTGCGTCCGCTTTCCGAATCCCAGTTCAGCCACGGTGAGCAATTCCGAGCGCAGGGCTTCCCCGGTAACCACGCCGCCCACGACCACGTCCCCGGAGCGCAAGGCGATGCCTTTCACGCCCGAGGCCGTGCGCCCCATGGAGCGGATGTCGATGCAATTGAACCGAATCGCCTGGCCTTTGCGCGTGGCCAGGATAACGTCGGAGCTGTCGTCCACAACACGAACCAGAATCAACTCGTCCTTTTCGCGCAGGCTCAAGGCGCGGATGCCCGTGGAGCGGCAATTGCGGAACAGGGACAGCTCGCTGCGTTTGACCATGCCTCGGCGCGTGACGAACAGGAAGTAGTGATCGTCCGTAAATTCCCTCAGGGTCAAAGCCGTGGCGATGGATTCGCCTTTCTCCATGGGCAGCAGGTTGGCGATATGCGCCCCTTTGGCCTGCCGCGATCCCTCCGGCACCTGGTGCACCTTGATCTGATACATTTTGCCGAGGTTGGTGAACAGCAACAGGTGCTGGTGATTGGAGGTAATCAGGAAGGTGTGGATGAAGTCGCCGTCCCCGGTCTGGACGCCGGCGATGCCTTTGCCTCCCCGGCGTTGCTGCTGGTAATTGGAGAGCCCCACGCGCTTGATGTAGCCCCGCTGAGACAGCGTAATGACCACCTCGTCGTCCGCGATGAGGTCCTCCACGTCGATGCTGGACGGATCCTGGTCCAGTAAGCGGGTGCGCCTGGGCGTGGCGTAGGCGTCTTTGACCTCTTGCAGCTCATCGCGAATAACCCCGCGCAGCACTTCCTCATTTTCCAGTATGCTCTTGAGATACTCGATGCGCTTGATGAGTTCGTTGTACTCTTGGATGAGTTTGTCGCGCTCCAGGCCGGTGAGCCGCTGCAAGCGCATGTCCAGAATGGCCTGGGCTTGCACTTCGCTCAACTCGAATGCGGACATGAGCGATATTTTGGCTTCGGGCGGATTGCTGGACGCGCGGATGATCTGCACCACCCGGTCGATGTTGTCCACGGCGATCCGCAGGCCTTCCAGGATATGGGCGCGTTTTTCGCATTTGTCCAAATCGAACCGGGTGCGCCGGGTGACCACTTCCCGGCGATGGTCCAGGAAATAGGACAAAACCTGCTTCAGGGAAAGCAACATCGGCCGGTTGCCCACCACGGCCATCATGTTGATGCCGAAGGAGGTTTCAAGCGGCGTGAACTTGTACAGGGAATTGATGACGATGTCCGGAATGGCCCCCCGCTTGAGGTCCAGCACGATCCGAATGCCCCGCCGGTCGGATTCGTCCCGGAGGTCCGTCACGTTTTCGATTTTGCGCTCATTGATCAAACCGGCGATCTTCTCGACCAGGGAGGATTTGTTCAGAGCGTAGGGAATTTCGGTAATAACGATGCACTCTTTGCCGCGCTTGTTTTCCTCCACGGAAACTTCACCGCGGATCTTCACCGTGCCGCGGCCCGAAGCATAGGCGTCCTGGAGCCCCTGGCCGCAATAGACCGAGGCGCCCGTGGGGAAATCCGGCCCCTTGATGTAGTGCGTCAAATCGCTGATGCTGCAACCCGGGTTGTCCAGAAGGTGGATGCAGCCGTCCACCAGTTCTCCAAGATTGTGCGGCGGGATGTTCGTCGCCATGCCCACGGCGATGCCCGAACTTCCGTTCAAAAGCAGGTTCGGCGCCTTGGTGGGCAAGACAACGGGTTCCTGCAGGGTATTGTCGTAGTTGGCCCGGAAATCGACGGTGTTCTTCTCGATGTCCGACAGGAAGTCCGAGGCCAACTTGGTCATGCGTACTTCCGTATACCGCATGGCCGCGGCCGCATCGCCGTCTATGGACCCGAAGTTGCCTTGCCCGTCCACCAGAGTGTCGCGCATGGAGAAGGTCTGCGCCATACGGACCAGGGCGTCGTATACGGCGGAATCACCGTGGGGGTGGTATTTACCGATAACGTCGCCCACAACGCGTGCGGACTTTTTGTAGGGCCTGTTCCAGGAGTTGGAGAGGTCGTACATGGCGTAGAGAATGCGCCGATGCACGGGCTTGAGGCCGTCGCGAACATCGGGAATCGCCCGACCCACGATGACGCTCAGGCTGTATTCGAGATAGGATTTCCTGATCTCGTCTTCAATAGCGACCGTTTTACTCACGTTCTTTCCTCCAAAAAAATAAAGAAGGACGCCCGGCCGTCGGCCATGCGGCCGGACGCCTAGATGTCAAGCTCTTGTACGGCTAAGGCGTTTCGCTCGATGAACTCTCGCCGGGGCTCAACATTATCGCCCATGAGGTCTATAAAAATATCGTTGGCCTCGGCCGCGTCTTCAATACGGACTTGCAGCATGGTCCTCTTTTCCGGGTCCATGGTGGTTTCCCAAAGCTGTTCGGGATTCATTTCACCCAAACCTTTGTAGCGCTGGATACCGATGCCTTTGTGGGCGTGCTCAAGGATGCTTTCCAGCAACCCGGCCAAGCCTTCTATCGGTATTTCCTCGCCATCCTTGGTTTTCAATGTGAAATGGAGGTCCCCGCAGGCTTGGACGAGATCCTTCCTGGCTTCGTAAGCCTGCTTGTAGATTTTCGAGTTGAAGACCTCGACCCCAAGCCGGGTGCGGTGCATGTTTTTGTTCTCGAAAACCACGAAAATCCGCTTCTCCGATTCAAGGTCCTGGTCCTCTTCGTGTTCGATGCGGACCTGATAGCCGGCTTTTTCCATGGCCGAGGCGAATTCCCGGCCGTTTTCATCGAAACTGTTCGGAACGAGCCGCTCCGGGTAAGCCATCAACGTCGCAAACAACACCTCGTCGATGCCGATGTTTTGGGCTTCTCTCACTTTGGCTTGATAGGAGCGAATCGTGTCCATCAACTCCAGCAGTTTCTTGCCTGTGAACTCCGTTTCCGAAGACGCCGTCACAATAATTTCGTCGCAAATCCTGTTGAGCAAAAAGTCGTTAAGCTCCGGCTCGTCCTTGATGAATTGTTCGAAATTACCCTTGTGGACCCTGAAAAGCGGGGGCTGCGCAATGAAAAGATGGCCGGCCTCGATAAGCTCCATGTACTGCCTGAAAAAGAAAGTCAGCAGCAGCGTGCGGATATGCGATCCGTCCACGTCGGCGTCCGTCATGATAACGATGCGATTGTAGCGCAGCTTGGACAGGTCGCGCTCTTCGTCCTCCAAGTTGACGCCAACGCCCAGGGCGGTGATCAAGGCTCGAATTTCCTTGTTGGAGAGCATCTTGTCGAAGCGTGTTTTTTCGACGTTCAAAATCTTGCCGCGCAGCGGCAAAATGGCCTGGTAAGCGGGATTGCGGCCTTGCTTGGCCGAGCCGCCGGCCGAATCGCCCTCGACGATGAATATTTCGCTTTCCTCGGAATTCTTGCTTTGGCAGTCGGCCAACTTTCCGGGCAGCGAGTGGTCGGAAAGAGCGCCCTTGCGCCGCACCAGATCCCGGGCCTTCCTGGCTGCTTCCCGAGCCCGGGCCGCATCCACAACCTTCTCCACAATGGCCTTGGAGTCCCGCGGATTTTCTTCAAAAAACCGCGAAAGGGATTCGTACACCATCGTGGACACCAGACCGGCGACCTCGGAATTTCCGAGCTTGGTCTTGGTCTGGCCTTCGAACTGCGGTCCCGGCAGCTTGACGCTGACAACGGCGGTGAGGCCTTCGCGCACGTCGTCGCCGGAAAGCCGCTCCTTCAGTTTTTTCGGCAGGTCGGAGTTCTGGATGTAGTTGTTGAGAGCGCGGGTCAATGCCGTCTTGAACCCCACCAGGTGGGTTCCGCCCTCTCTCGTCCGAATGTTGTTGGCGAAGGTGAGAACGTTCTCCTTGAAGCCCGGGTTGTACTGGAGAGCGTACTCCATCTGCACGGATTCATCTTCGCCCGAAGCATAGCAAATCTCGTGCAGCCCTCCCGGAGAGCTGTTCAAGTCTCTGACGAAAGACTTGATGCCTCCCTGATAGTGGAAGGTTTCGGACTGGTTGTTGCGCTCGTCCGTGAACTCGATCTCCAGGCCGCTGTTGAGATAGGCAAGCTCCTGGAGACGCTTCTTGAGCACGTCGTATTCAAAGACGTTGGTCTCGAAAATTTCTTCGTCCGGGCGAAAACGAACGATGGTGCCGCTTGTCTGGGCCACGCCGATCTCAGTCAGCTCCGTTACGGGAACCCCTCGCTCATAGCGCTGGCGATAACGTTTACCGTCCCGTTTGACCGTGGCCTCCAAGGATTCGGACAAAGCGTTCACCACGGACACGCCCACGCCGTGCAACCCGCCCGACACCTTGTAGGATTCGTTGTCGAATTTTCCGCCGGCGTGAAGAACGGTCATCACCACTTCCAGCGCGGGCTTTTTTTCCTTGGGATGCATGTCCACAGGAATGCCGCGTCCGTTGTCGGACACGGTGACGGAGTTGTCCAGATGCAAGACAACGATAATCTTGGAGCAGAATCCAGCCATGGCCTCGTCGATGGAGTTGTCCACCACCTCGTAGACCAAATGATGCAGGCCCCGCACATCGGTAGACCCGATGTACATGGCCGGCCTTTTGCGGACAGCGGACAACCCCTCCAAAATCGTGATGCTGTCCGCTGTGTACGTATTCCGCTTCGTCTCCATTTATACCTCTTCTTCGCTATAGTAAGTCTCTTCCTCAATCTTCATGGGCATGATGATGACTTTGTAATTATGGTCATTCTCGCCGAATACACCGCAGGGAGCCTCGGAGCCAGTCAAGATAAGCTTCACCTGCTCCGAGCTGAAATGCCCAAGAATGTCTATGAGGTTCCGCGTCGGAAAAGCAATGCGTTTGATGCCGCCGGAAAAAGCGCACTCGATACGTTCTTCTGCAGAACCGCGCTCCAATCCCTGAATGGTGAGCACCGCCTCCTCCGGGGAAAAATCGAAATAGGTGCACCTGTTTGCGTCCGTATTGAAAATAAGGATTCGATCCAAAGCATCCATCAGCTCCGACCTATTGGCCGTAAACGAAGAGACGTCTTCGTCGTCCAGTTTTGAAAGAAAGTTGTTGTAGTTGGGGTACTGATAGTAGCTCAAGGGAAAACTGAAGGTCTCGCGGCCTTCCGTGGAGCGGAAGAAAAGCCTTTTTTCGCTGAGGCTCATGTCGATCTCGTCGAAAGTCAGCCACTTCTTGAGCTCCATGAGATACTTCTTCTGGATGAGCACTCCCTCATCGGGAAGCAGCTCCTTGATGTCGTCGTTGAAGAAACTGACCATGGCGAACTGGTGGCCGTTGAGGCCGCAAACGTCGATCCGCGTCTCCTCTCCCGGAGTCCCGGCGACCGGAACCATGAACATGCACGCGATGGCTTCCATGGAGTCTTCATCGCTGATGCAATAGGAGACCTTCTCGATGACTTCGTCCAAAAAGTCTCCGGACCACATGGCCGAAGCGGTTTCCGGATACGCGGACAGGCTTTGGAACCAATTGGGGTCGTTCACGGGAAGCTTGTAGTTTCTCCGGCCGTGCTCCACGATCACATGCTGCCCTTCCGGGTCGGTCCGAACGGTCATTTCGCCCTGAGGAAGCTTGCGGACCAGATCGAAAAAGGAGCGTCCCTGAATACCGGCCAATCCTTCCTCCACGATGGTGGCGGGATATGATCCGCAAAACTCGATGTTCGAATCCGTGGACATGATCTGAAGGCTCTGGCCTTCGGCCTTGAGCCATATGGTTCGCAGGAAAGCGGCGCCCGTCTTGGCTGGAATAATATTGGCCGATTTCTGGAGGCCTTCGATGATATCGTCTCTATTGACTTTCAATAACATATTTCTTTCTCCTTGTGCTTTGCAGTAGATGGCTGTCGCTTTGTAGAAAAAATAACCAACATGTTGAAATGAGGAGCTTTATTGAGAACAGCCGGTGTCGCTGAAAAGGATGAAACCGTCAATTCCAAGACCATACCCCCTCTAAGCGTCCTGTTGCCGACACTGGTCGGCAAGTTCTTTCAACAGGTCGTTTATTTCTTGATCATCTTGTTGTAATTCTTCTATTTTTTTTACTGAATATAGGACTGTGCTGTGATCCTTGCCGCCGAAGATGCGACCCAGGGCCGGATACGAAGCTCCCAAGAGCTTCCGGCAGAGGTACATGGCCGTCTGCCGCGCGAGCACGACGTTCTGGCGGCGCTTCGAGCCTTTGATGTCCTCGGGCGATAGTTCGAAGCGGCGGGCGACGGTCGCTATGACGCCGTCGGCGGTCAGCGCTTCGTGGGTGCGTTCTTCACTGTGCTCCAGAATATTCTTGAATTCTTTCGGGCCGATTTCTTTCCGTAGAAGCTCCTTGAAGGCGAAAAGCTTGAGCATGATTCCCTGAAGGTGCCTGAAGTCGTTGAACCGCTGTCCGAGCGTCAGGATTTGCTCCTTGCTGAGGGGCAGTTTTTTAAGCTTGCACTGCTTTCGGATGAAATCCACCCGGATGTCCAGGTCAGGCTTTTTCAGATTGACGATGAGCCCCCATTCCAGCCGGGACTTCAAGGTCGGATCCATAAACTGCAGGCTAGGGATTTTTTCCGTACTGCAAAAGACCATTTGTTTGCGGTTGTCGTAGAAGTGGTTGAACAGCAGAACAATCTCCTGTTGCAGTTGTTGGCGGCGGCTCAAGAGCTGCAAATCGTCCACTAGCATGAAATCGAAAGATTGAAAATGCGTTCGGGCTTTGAAGAAGTCGCTGAAGCGCTCGTTGTATGTGTCGTTGATGTCTTCGATGGAGCCGAGATAGACGTTTTTGCTTTGGAAATTTTTGTGGAGTTCGTTGCCGATGGCTTTGAGCAGATGAGTTTTACCGGAGCCGTTGTCTCCGCAAATGATAAAAGGGTTGAAAACCACTTCCTGTTGGCGGACAACCTCCCGGGCCGAAGCGAGCGGAAAGTAGTTTTTCTTGTTGGTGAGAAAAGAGTCAAAGGTGAATTGCCTGCCATAAGGCAGATCGATGCTCTTGGTGAGGGAGCGGTGAGGGCCGCCGTTGGAGCGTGGGCCTCGCTGGGGGGCGTGGTCGTAGCGGATTTCGTAGCCGTTGCCGAGAAAAACGTTCAATTGCTCTTCAAAGATGGATTGAGCGTTTTTTTGGAACCATTGCAAGAAAAAAGAGTGGGGAAAAGAGACGGTGACCCGTTTCTCCTCCGGGGCGAAGGTGAAGTGCAAGGGATCGTACCAGCATTTCAGCTCTTTTTCTGAGCAGGTTTTTAAAAGATGATCCCGAAGTTGTTTTTTCTGCACGGCGCCAGACGTCCCAGGTGAGTTTTTTCGCTTATTTATAAAAAAAAGAGGGTGTTGATTCTTGGTCGTTCAGGATCATTCAAACTTTGCTTTCTTACCCTAAAATAGCTCTGAAGCCAAGTCTTCACCGAACTTATGCGGATATGAGGCATTGCTATCAAGACGGAAAAAGAGCACTATCGCTCCCTTTAGCGTTGATCAGGAGGAGAGAAATGAGCGGCTATTCCGTCAACAAGACCATCAGCGAGATAAACGAGCGAATTCAAAAAGGTAAAGCCGTTGTTCTGAACGCCGAGGAAATGGTCAAGGTCGTGCGCGAGCAGGGCAAGGTCAAGGCGGCCCAGGAAGTGGACGTCGTTACCACCGGCACGTTCTCTCCCATGTGCTCTTCCGGCATATTGTTCAATATCGGGCAGGAACCGCCCGTCATGAAGGTTTCGGAGCTTTATCTGAACAACGTGCCGGCCTACTCCGGTTTCGCCGCGGTGGACGCCTATCTGGGCGCTACGGAGCCTGCTACGGACGATCCGCTCAACAAAGTCTATCCTGGGCGTTTTTCCTATGGCGGCGGCCACGTCATCGAGGACTTGCTCCGGGGGAAACGGGTGCATATTTCGGCCAAGGCCTACGGCACCGACTGCTACCCTCGCCGGACCTTGGAAAAAGACGTCTTTTTGTCCGACCTCCCCGATGCTTGGCTTCTTAATCCTCGAAATTGTTATCAAAATTATAATTGCGCCGTCAACATGTCCAGCCGGACCATCTATACGTACATGGGTCCGCTGAAACCCAACTGTCGCAACGCCAACTTTGCAACGGCCGGTCAGCTTTCGCCGCTTTTGAACGATCCCTATTTCCGGACCATCGGCCTGGGAACGCGGATTTTCCTCGGCGGAGCCGTGGGGTGGGTCATCGGCGCCGGGACGCAGCACAATCCCAGGCCGCAACGCAACGATCGGGGCGTGCCCACCGTGGGGGCCGGTACGCTGATGCTCAAGGGGCCGCTCAAGAAGATGAGCCCTCGTTATGTCCGGGGCGTTTCCATCACCGGTTACGGATGTTCGTTGTCCGTTGGAGTGGGAATTCCCATTCCAATCCTCAATGAGGAGATCGCCTGGTTCGCGGGCGTTTCCGACGAGGACATCGATATGCCTATCAAGGATTACGGATATGATTATCCCAACGGTCTGCCGCGCATTCTCGGACATGCGACGCTGGCGCAGCTCAAGTCAGGCAAGATCAAGGTGGGCGATATGAGCACCGTTTCGGTGCCCATCACGAGTTATACCATGTCCCTCGAAATCGCCGACACCCTGAAGTCCTGGATTCAGGACGGTTCGTTCACGATCTCCACGCCTCAGGAGCCTATCGAGTCCACTTGAAATTTTTCCCGGAGAAACCATTCGCATCGGGATGGTTTCTCCGGGGAAAAACGTTCCAAAAACTCTCCTTATTAGCTTCCGCTCAACCTATTGGACGGTCTTCGTCATTTTCTTTCTAATATTTCTTGTTTTTTTTCATCCCCACGTCTTGACTGGGGGCTCACTCCGGTTATTTTCCATCTTGGTAATATTCTCATGTTTTTTAAGTCCGCCAAAGGAGGCGTGACATGGACAACAAAGATCTCGACATGTTCAAGCGCATGCTCGAGCAGGCGTTGCAGGAAGTCTTGGGCCGCGGCGACACCACCATGGAGGACATGGCGTCGCATCAGGCCGAAAGGGATATCGTCGACCAGGCTTCGGCGGAGTCGGACAGAGCTTTTTCGTTGCTGTTGCGGGGAAGAGAGCAAAGGCTGATCCGCAAAATCAAAAACGCCCTCATTCGCATTGAGCGCGGTGAATATGGAATATGCGAAGAATGCGGCGGCGACATCAGCTTGCCCAGGCTCAAGGCCAGACCCGTGACCACCTTGTGCATCGATTGCAAAAGCCTTCAGGAGTTGGGAGAGCTGGAGACGTACGATAATGGGCGGGAGCAGCGTTCGTACACCTATGTGCAGACGGATCCGAGGGACGCCCGGAGCTGAGCGGACGGCTATTCTATTCCCACTCTTTTTTCAAAAAACAGCGGTAGGAGCGCATGCCGTGCACCAGCTCCGCCAAGTGATGCGTGTGGGTGCGAAAAAAGAGTTTGAAAGAGAGGCGGCTGAAATACCGCAGGTTCAAAAGCAGAAGCCAGCGCAGGCGGCTGGAGTAGACAAGCTCTGGGTAGATATTTTTTTTGAGGCGATTGATATAGAATCTTTCCACCGCCTTATAATCCGTTCCACCCTCAAGAACGGATTGCGCTGCGTAACGGCCGGTGGTCATGGCGTAAAAGATTCCCTCACCAAGTAAAGGTTCGACGAATCCGGCGGCGTCTCCGCAAAGGAGCGCCTTTTGGAAGCACGGCTCTTTCAGAAAGTTGCCGTACGGCAACGGATGCCCCTTGAATGCAATGTCTTTCCACCCCGCCAACCCCAAACTGCGCAAAAATTCGATGAAAAGGCTGCGGAAATTGTTGTTGCTGCGCTTGAGTCCGCAAATGCCCACGATGATCTTTTCTGCATGAGGGAAAACCCAGCAATAACCGGCGTCCACATACCCGATGTATAAAGTGGGATGGTCGGGGGCGGAAGGAAAGCGCTGCGCCGGAATGGAAATTTCGATGGTGGAGGCCAGATTTTTTAGCCAAGCTTTGTGGTCAAGGGGCATGGAGCGCCGAATGATGCTGTTGGCGCCGTCGGCGCCGAATATATAGCGCCCTTGGATCGTTTTCCCCGAAGCCGTGCGCACCCAACCTTCGGCCGTTGATATTTTGACCACTTTGTCGCCGGTTCTGAGCACTGCCCCAGAGGCTTGCGCTTTGCGCACAAGCTCCAGGTCCAGGGACTTGCGATCGACAAAATGGAACGGGTAGCTTACTTCATCGGTGTGAAGGAGGTTGCCGCGGTAGTAGATGGAGTATTTCTGTGAAGAATTATTGATAACACCTTTTTTTTTCAGTGAATTGACGTCTTCATCAAATATGCGCGACAACGCCTTGATGCTTTTCCAGGTAATCAATCCTCCGCATAGTTTAGGACGGGGAAAGGCGTGTTGGTCAAGCATGACGACTTTGGCCCCAGCCTGGGCCAGAATCCGGGCTGACGCCGAGCCGGCCGGGCCGCAGCCCACCACAACCGCGTCAAAAGCATCCGACACATCAACTCCTTGGCTCGCTCCCTTCCGAACAGTGTTCTTTACCTTTTGCAACGCACTATCGCAAGTATCGCAAGTATCGCAAGGAGAATCTCCTAGATGTACATGAGAGGCGGAAATGATGCATAGCTCCGCAAAACTGGACGCCGTGTTATTTGATTTTGACGGCACGTTGGCTGAATTGACCATAGATTTTGATTTGATGAAGAGAAGGATCGCCGCCGTGGCCTCAGCCCTGCTGGAGCGGGACGTGTCTCCGGATGGAACTCCGGTGCTCGAATGGTTGGATGCGTTGGAAAGTTCAGCGCCGACTTCCGATCTTGGCAAGGAGCTGCATTCCCGCGGCCGCCTTATCGTGACCGCTACAGAGTTGGAAGCCGCGGGCCACGGCAAACTTTTTTCCTTTACCCGTGCCGTCCTGGACGAATTGGCGCGCAGCGGCGTCAAATCCGGGGTAATCACGCGAAATTGTACACCCGCGGTGCTCAAGGTTTTTCCGGATCTTCGCGAGCATTGCCAAGTTTTTCTGCCCAGAGAAGACGCGCGGAAGCTGAAGCCCGATCCTGGGCATTTGATTCAAGCTTTGCACATTCTCGGAGTGGAGCCGGACAAGGTTTTGATGGTCGGCGACCATCCCATGGACGTCGCGACGGCTAAAAGCGCCGGCGCCAGGAGCGCGGCGGTGTGGTCCGGGCGCACCGGTCCGGAGGACTTGGCTCGCATGCATCCGGATTATCTCGCACCGGATGCGGCGGATCTTTTGAGGCAGTTGAAAGCGTTAGAGATATTGCCAAAAGATAACCATATTGCCTGAATCTTATTTTCCGGGTATGATAGAATCGCAGCTTCCTTTCATGCGCGAACAAGGGGTCTTTGTCGTCTATGGAAAAGTCCATATCCGTCAAGGAACTGGCGCCTGGGATGTACGTCGTCCGCTACGGCCAGGGTACCTTTGCCGATCCTTTTGTCCACATTGAACGCCGGCTGATGAGCCGTGCGGAGATTCGGGATGCTCTTCCGCCGGACATTGGCCGGGTGGTGGTGGATAAGGACAAAGGACATCCGTTGTCCGATTCGGAACAAGGTTTAGAAGAAAACGACTCCGTCGGGTTGGAGGAGGAATTCCCCGTAGCGGAGAAATTGTATTCCGAAGCCGTGTCCTACGCTCGGGTTTTCATGGAGGATGTGCGCCGCGGCAAGCCCTTGGATTATCGAGAGTCTTTGCCTCTGGTGGACCACTTCATCGCCTCGGTGTTTCGCAACGAATCGGCTGCGGCCAGCATTTCCCGACTTCGCAAATTCGACGAATACACCTTCACCCATTGCACAAACGTTTCGATTCTGGCCGTCATTTTGGGCAAGAATCTTGGTTTGCAGCAAAATAAACTGGAATTGTTGGGAGTGGCCGGGTTGTTCCACGACGTGGGCAAGGCGCGCATCCCAGAGCAGATATTGAACAAACCTGGAAAACTCACGGAACGAGAGTTCAATATCATGAAGACCCACCCCCTTGAGGGCTACAAAGTCCTGCAAGGCGGCCAAGGGATCCATTCCGAAGTCCTCAAGGGCGTGGTGGAGCATCACGAGCGGTTTGATGGACGCGGTTACCCACTGAATGTTTCAGGAGAAAACTTAGGGTCATTCTCCCGCATTCTCGCCGTGGTGGACGTGTACGACGCGTTGACCAGCAAGCGGGTCTACAAGCCTTCCATCGCCCCGAGCAAAGCCCTGGCCATGCTGTACACGGGTCGGGGCGACAAGTTTGACCCGGCCTACGTGGAGGCCTTCATCAAATGCATGGGAATTTATCCGGTGGGGAGTTTCGTGCGCCTGACGGGCGGAGAGTACGGCGTTGTTTGCGACGTCAACGCCGAACAACCGCTCAAACCCAAGGTGAAAATTGTTTTCGACGCCAAAATGCGGGCGCATCCACCCCGCATGGTCGATCTCTCTTTGGCGGAGCCGGGTCGGGAGCCTGATTTGGAGATTGCCGATTGCATCAATCCGGCCGATTACAAGATAGACGTTTCCCGCCTGTTTTTTTGACGCCTGGTTCTGATGGCGTGGCCAAGCGACTTTGCGAAAGAGTCCGTCCGTTATTTTCCGGAAAAATAAGCCGCAAGATTGCTTATGTCCTCATCGGAGAGATTCTGGGCCTTGCGCACCATGGACGGCGGCCTTGTTCGCCCGCCGTCTCGAAACGCCATCAAGTCGTTTTTGATCCGCACCTCTTTTTTCCCGTCCAGGTCCTTGTGATGGCAGACTTCGCAACCGTAGGCCTTGGCGATATCCGAACCTTTCGAAGCGTCGCCCGCCCCCGCCAGTTGCGCTCCGGCGAACAGAGCCCCGCAGATAAAGAGCAGGAGCGTCAAGTTGCGCATGTCGTTTTCCCTTGAATTGTTTGGAGGCGAAGTTCGTACAGCGCCAACGGAAGCAGGCGGAAGGAGGCTCTTTGGAGGCCTCCTTCCGCCGTCTCAGTTTCAGTCTTCCAGCACGGCTCCGCTGCTGGCCGAGGTGACGTGCGCGCGGTAGCGGCGCAGGAACCCGGATTTGATTTCCCTGGGCGGAACTTTGAACGACTGCCGCCGCTGCTCAAGCTCCTTCTCGTCCACCAGAAGTTCGAGCTTCCGGTTCGGGATGTCGATTTCGATGACGTCCCCGTCGCGAACCAGGCCGATGGGGCCGCCGGAGGCGGCTTCGGGCGAAACGTGGCCGATGGAGGCTCCGCGGGAGCCGCCGCTGAACCGGCCGTCGGTGATCAGCGCTACGTCGGCGCCCAGGCCCATGCCGGAGATGGCCGAGGTAGGCGTGAGCATTTCACGCATGCCGGGGCCGCCTTTGGGGCCTTCAAAGCGAATGACCACGGCGTCGCCCGCAACGATTTTGCCGCCGAGAATGGCTTCTGCGGCTTCCTGTTCGCTGTCGAAGACGCGGGCCGTGGTTTTCCGTTGCATCATCTCCGGGGCCACGGCCGATTGCTTGACCACGGCTCCGTCCGGCGCCAGGTTTCCGCGGAGTATGGCGATGCCGCCTTCCTGGCTGTAGGGGTTGTCCAGGGGCCGGATGACCTCCGGATTGGTCACCCGGGCCTTGAGATCCTTAAGGTTCTCGCCCCAGGTCTTGCCGGTGACGGTCATGGCGTCCAGATGGACCAGGCCCTTCTCGTTGAGCTTGGACATGACCGCCGCGATGCCGCCGGCCGCGTGGAGGTCCTCCAGGTGGTGCTTGCCCGCGGGCGAAAGCTTGCACAGGTTGGGCGTCATGCGGCTGATACGGTCGAAAATGTCCAGGGAGAGGTTGATGCCGGCTTCACGGAAGATGGCCGGCAGGTGCAGGACGGTGTTGGTGGAGCAACCAAGGGCCATGTCCATGGTCACGCCGTTTTCCAGGCTTTTTTCCGTCACGATGTCCCGCGGTTTGACGTCTTTTTCCAGCAAGTCCATCACGGCGAAACCGGAGGCTTTGGCCAGCCTGATCCGCTCGGCCGAGACGGCCGGGGCCGAGCCGTTGCCCGGCAGGGCGAGGCCGATGGTCTCGGACAGACAGTTCATGGAGTTGGCCGTGAACATGCCGGAGCAGGACCCGCAGCCCGGACAGGCCGACATTTCCAGAGCCTCCAGCTCCTCGTCGCTCATGTCGCCGCGGCTTTTGCGGCCCACGGCCTCGAACACGGTGATCAGATCGACGGACTGTCCTTTGAGGTCGCCGCCCATCATGGGGCCGCCGCTGACCAGGACGGTGGGAATATTGAGCCGCATGGCGGCCATGAGCATGCCGGGGACGATCTTGTCGCAGTTGGGAATCAGGACCAATGCGTCGAAAGGATGCGCCATGGCCATGATTTCGATGGAGTCGGCGATGAGTTCGCGGCTGGGCAGGGAATAGTACATGCCTTCGTGGTGCATGGCGATCCCGTCGCAAACGCCGATGACAGGGAAGGCCATGGGCGTTCCGCCGGCGACGCGAACGCCGTCCTCGACGGCTCGGGTGAGGTCGCCCAGATGGCTGTGGCCCGGAACCACTTCGCTGGTCGCGTGCGCCACGCCAATGATGGGGCGCTGTATTTCTTTGCGGGTCAAGCCCAGGGCGTGAAGCAGAGAGCGGTGCGGCGCGCGCTCCAGTCCTTTGGTCATTTTGTGGCTGCGCATAGCTAACTCCTTGATGCGTCCAAAAGCGCGAGAGCCCTTGGCGGTAACTGAATGTTAAAAACGTCTTTCGCCAGGCTGTTCAAAAATGCTCAAATGCACGGCGCAGGAAAAAGCCAAGGCCGACCCGCAGCCGCCTACGCGAGGGTTTCGGCTTGGCCGCGGCGCCGCTTGTGCGTTTCTCAGCAGCCTGGAAAGATCGCGTAAATGTAGAGCCGGGGCCGGGATTAATCAAGCCCGAATAGGAAGGCGCGTAGCGGTTCGATATCCTGAAGCAATTGCTCGAACGGCTTTTGCCTCAGTTCTTCGGTGGAGGGCATGGAGATGAAATGCATGGAGTTGCTGGAGTGGATCAAGCGGGTCTTGTCGGCGCCGGGGATCAGGGTTTGCAAAGAGCGCTCCCCGAACACCGCGGCCGCCTTGACGCCGAGCCGAGCCGCCGCCTGGCGGAAGTAGTCCGCTTTTGGAGCAAGCGTTCCCTCGACGAGTTCGGTATGAGGCAAAAATCCGATGACGCCTTTGGGTTGCCGCAAGAGATAGATGATCGTTGTGAGCAGTTCGCGCCGCACGGGGTCCGGCTCTCCGCCCATGTCCTGGCCCAGTTCGAAGTAGGTGAACAGAATCTTCACCCCGGGGCGGACTGTCTTCATGATGTTTTCCCAGTTTTCCGGAAGCCCGTTCGACGCGGAGGAAGCGTTGCGCGTTGCGGTCTCCGTCGGGAAAACAGGCCGGGGGGCCGCCGGTTTCCCCAAGGGTTTGGCCGCAGGGGCCGCCTGAACGGCCGGCCGCGGCGCAGCGGCTTGAAGGCGCGACGACGTTTTGGCCTTGGCTGAGCGCAACTGTTGAGCGCGCTCGCCCAGGAGCAGGTGGCTCACCCCGGCCGCAGCCCAGGGCCTGAGCCGCTCGGATATGTCTAGAGCTGCAGCAAGGCGTCCCATATTTTCCAGGCGGCCTCGGTCTTCGGAAGCACGGGCCACGTCTCCCGGCGGCCGGCCCTGTCCAAGAGGGTGATGGCGTTGGTGGCGGAGGCGAAACCGGAATCGGAGCGGCCCACCTGGTTGGCGACGATCATGTCCAGATTTTTGGATTCGAGCTTGGCCGCGGCGTTGTCCAGCAAATCCACAGCCTCCGCGGCGAAACCCACAAGCATCTGGTCCGGCTTCTTGTTTTTCCCCAGAGACTTCAAAATGTCGGGATTGGGTGTGAACTTGAGTTCGAACCCATCCGGAGCGTTGCGTTTCTTGAACTTGGCGTCGGCGCAGGGTTTCGGCCGGTAGTCCGCCACGGCGGCGCACAGGCAACCCATGTCCATGTCGGGCCAGAGTTCCTGGCAAGCCTGGTGCATTTGGCTTGCGCTTTCCACTTCGATGCGCTCCACGGATTCGGGAAGCCAGAAGGCGTTCGGCCCGCAGACCGCCGTGACGCGCGCCCCGCGCATCCACGCCGCCGCGGCCAGGCAGGCCCCCATGCGGCCGGTGGACGGGTTGGTCCAGTAACGAACCGAGTCGAACCACTCCCGGGTCGGCCCGAAGGTGATCAAGATTTTTTTCCCGTCCAGGTCCTTGGGCGCCAGGGCCTTGAGAATTTCGGCCAGAATGGCTTCCAGCTTGGCCAAACGGCCCTGCCCCGTGTCCCCGCAGGCCGCCTGGCCGGATTCGGGCGCAACGCCGATAACGCCCCGATCCAGCAGTTTTTTCCAATTTTCCTTGGTGGCGGGGGCGGCCCACATGGCCGGATTCATGGCCGGCGCCACGACCAGGGGACCGCGAAAGGCCAGGGCTTGGCAGGAGAGCAAATCCGACGCCATGCCGTGGGCCAGTCGAGAGATGACGTCCGCCGTGGCCGGGGCGATGGCCATGCAATCGGAGACGTGGCTCGGCTCCAGATGCTGGAACGGATCCTCTCCCTGGAACATGCCCCGTTGCACCGGGGAGGCTCCCAGAGCCTCGAAGCTCAAGGGCCTGATGAACTGCTGCGCGGCCTCGGTCAGCGCAGCGGAGACCTGGATGTCGAGTCCGACCAGCAGGCGCAAAAGCTCCAGAGCGCGAAAGGCCGCGATGGAGCCGGTTATCCCCAGGTGAACCCTTTTCCCCAGGAAGCAAGGAAAGTGAAGATGGTCCATGGCGATGCTACAGACCCTTTTCCTGGGCGCCGAGATCCTGCTCCACGGGCGCGCTCTGGCTGGCCAACTGGTCTTTCTTGATTTCGATGATCACGATCTGCACGGCCGTGGTCAAGGTCTGGTCGTCGATCTGAATGGTGCAGCTCCTGTTGGGCTTTTCAAAGAAGATGATGGACTTCTTGGTCTTGATGGAGCCCTTTTTCGACCAGCCGTTGGCGGACAGATTGTTGATGAAAAATTCGATGAGCGAGGCGGCGTCGACACGGCCCGAGAGAATCAGGATGCCGGTCTTGAAGTTCGTAGTCTCGAAGACCAGGCTATCATGCGGATCGTACTCCAGCTCTCTGGGAATGGGCAGATACGGAAAATCCGGGATGGTGTACGTGGGATCTTGCTGGGCCACGGACGAACTGGCGTGAGGGGTCGAAGTGGTCGATCCTTTTGATCCCTGCAAAGCGGAGCAGGAGCACGTCAGGCAGACGACGGCCAAAGCCAGGCAAAATGTCCGGAAATTTTTTTTCACGTTCAACCTCCGTGGATGCTTGCTGAATCAAGTAACGCCTGCGTTGAACGAAAATTTTACAACGCGGGTCTCGAAACTGCAACCTGACGGGCGTCAGGCGGTTTGTTTGAGTCTTCTGATCTTGTCGGTCAGATATTTTTCCATCTCGCGGCGGTCCTTGCGAAGCCTGACGAGTTCGGCTTCCAGGACGTTGAGCTTGGAGTGCAGCTCCTGTTGTCCGGTTTCCAGCCGCTGCGCCTCTTCCAGGACGTCGGACTGGCTTTTTTCGAGTTGCGAGCATCTGGCTTCGAATTCCTGGTCCCTGTCGAGAAGCTCTTGCGCCAGGGCCTCGTGGCCGGCCAGGGAATCTCGGACAACGCGGTCGATGTATTCGACCGAATACGCTTCCTTGCGGCCTGTGGAGAGCGCCAGCTTTTTATGCCTCCGGGCCAGCAGAACGAATCCGTTCTTCAGTTTGTGGATATCTTCCCGCTGTTCCTGGATAATGGCCCGCTGGTCGGCGATGACGATCAGACATCTGGAAACGCTTTCCATAAGCTGGCCTAGGGTCTCGGACAGGTCCATGGAATCGTTTTCAGCGTCGAGGCGGTCGGGCTCCATGACGGCGAGAAACGGTTTTTTCGCAAGGGATCTTGAATTTTCCACAAGCTCGGCCAAGTCTTCGCCGCTCTCCTTATCCGCCTCGACGATGCGCCGGAAGATTTCCACAGATTGCCGGGGATACACCGGTGAGCCGTTTGCATCTTTGCAGGGTAGAAAATCTTTAAAAACACTGGCGTAGCGGCGGGCGGCCTCTTCGCTGACTCCGACCTGCTCGGCGATTTCCAGTAAGGAAAGCCACTCCATGTCGTTTTATACCTATGATTTCGTCACGAATCAAGGCTGACGCGGGATGAGGGGGTTTGCTTGGCGTGAGCCTTTGGCGTATGCTTTTTCTACCGGACACCGCCGGATTCCGCTTTTGGGAACCGAATCGATTATGCAGCCAACACCAGAAGATTTTCGGTTGGAAAGCTACCGTTACGACCTTCCGCCTGAGCGCATTGCGCAGCATCCCGCCGAGGCCCGAGAGAACTCCCGGTTGATGGTGCTTGACCGCGCCTTAAGCGCGACCCGTGAATGCGTCTTCAACGACCTGCCGGACCTTTTGCCGGAGGGCGCCCTCATCGTGGCCAACAATACGCGAGTGCTGCCGGCCAGGCTCCTCGGCGCCAGGCGCACGGGCGGAAAAGTGGAGCTCTTGCTCCTGGAGCCGGCGCCTCTGGTCCAGGAAAAAGCGAAGGCCGCCGGCGCCGGGTTTTCCGTGGTTACGGAATGCCTGCTCAAGTCCTCCAAACGGCCCAAGCAGGGAGAGATTCTGGGGTTCTCCGGCGGGCTTGAGGCGCAGGTTCTTCAGCTTGGCCCCTTTGGCCGAACCCGGGTGGAGCTGTCGTGGCCGGGGAGCCTGGTCCGGTTGTTCGAGGAGAACGGACACACGCCGTTGCCTCCGTACATCCGCCGGGAAGACCAGGAGGAAGACCGGGAGCGCTACCAGACGGTGTATGCGCGAGAGGACAAGACCGGCGCCGTGGCCGCTCCGACGGCCGGGCTGCATTTCACCGAAGAACTGCGCGCCGAATTGCTCCGCCGTGGATTCGAATGGGCCGAAGTGACGCTGTATGTGGGCTATGGAACCTTTAGTCCGGTGCGCTGCGAGGACATTCGCGACCACGCCATGCACGAGGAGCATGTGGAAATTTCCGAGGACGCCGCTCGAACGATCGTCCGGGCCAAGTCCGAAGGCCGGCCGGTCCTGGCCGTGGGCACCACCAGCGTCAGGACCCTTGAGGGCGTAAGCCGCCAGCTTGGGGAACTCGCCCCGTTTTCGGGGCCGGTGAACATATATATCCGTCCGGGCTACAGATTTTTGGTTGTGGACCATTTGTTGACCAATTTCCATTTGCCCGAGTCTTCGCTTCTTATTATGATTTCGGCTTTGGCCGGCAGGGAGCGGGTACTCGCCTCGTACCGGAAGGCGCTGCAACGGGGATTTCGTTTTTTTTCCTATGGCGACGCCATGCTGATTTTGTAGCCGGGCGCATAGCCGCCCGCTGTTGATGAACCCCGGCGCTTCGGCGCCAAGTCCCAAGGAGAACGGCATGTCCCGCATCGAGGTCCTGGAGGAACGCTGCAAGGGGTGCCTGCTGTGCGCGCAGGCCTGCCCCAAGGGCGTTATTGCGCAATCCGAGCGCATCAACCAGCACGGTTACAAGGTCGTCGAGGCGGCGGCCGAAAAAAAGGAAGAGTGCATCGGCTGCGCCTTCTGCGCCTTGGTCTGTCCGGATGTGGCCATTCATGTGTACAGGACTCCGAAGAACGTCAAAGAAGAGGAGACGGGCCATGCCGGATAGTTCGCCCGCAAGAATTTTTATCAAGGGCAACGAGGCGATCGCCTTGGGAGCGCTCAATGCAGGCCTGAAGTGCTACTTCGGCTATCCCATCACGCCGCAGAACGAGATTCCCGAATACTTGTCCAAGGAGTTGGTCGACCGGGGCGGCCAGTTCGTCCAGGCCGAAAGCGAACTCGCGGCGGCTAGCATGCTGCTCGGCGCAACGGCCGCAGGCGTTCGGGCCATGACGTCCTCGTCGTCCCCCGGAATTTCCCTCAAGCAGGAAGCCATCTCGTACATGGCGGGCAGCGAACTGCCGGCCGTTATCGTGAACATGGCCCGCGGCGGCCCGGGGCTTGGAGACATCGGCCCCAGCCAGGGCGACTATTTCCAGGCGGTCAAAGGCGGCGGGCACGGCGATTACAAGCTGCTGGTTCTGGCGCCCGGAACCTGCCAGGAGGCCTACGACTTGACCATCAAGGCCTTTGACCTGGCCTTCAAGTACCGGAACCCTGTGATGATCCTGGGCGACGCCATTCTGGGCCAGATGAAGGAGTCCGTATCGCCCTGGGAGCCGGCCCAACCCGACCCGGACGAGGGCGCATCCTGGCGGCTTACGGGCGCGAAGGGCCGCAAGCACCGCATCCTGCGGTCCCTGCTCTTGGAGGAGGGCGTTTTGGCCGCGCACAACCGCCATCTCCAACAGAAGTACAAGGAGATGGCGCAGGAGATTCTGATCGAGCTTTTCGAGGTGGACGACGCGGACCTCGTAGTGGTCGGCTACGGCTCCATCGGCCGCATCGCCAAGAGCGCCGTTCGCAAGTTGCGCAAGGAAGGCTTAAAGGTCGGGTTGGCGCGTCCCGTCACGCTGTTTCCTTTTCCCGCCCAGGCCCTCCGCGACCTGGCCGTGCAGGGCAAACGGTTTTTGACCATCGAGCAAAACCTCGGGCAGATGGTCGAAGACGTGCGCTTGAGCATCCGCGGCGTCGCCGATTCGGACCAGTTCAGCGTCTATCCCGGCGATCTGCCTTCGCCTGAAGAGTTCGAGGATCCTATCCGCAACAGTCTGGGGGGTTGAGCCATGTATCAGGAAGAACTCGTTTTTGGGCATCCCGCCTCCATGACGGACCACTACATGCACTATTGCCCCGGCTGCCACCACGGCGTCGCCCACCGCATTCTGGCGGAGCTGCTTGACGAGATGGGCCTCGCCGACCAGGCCATCGCCGTTTCCTCTATCGGCTGCTCGGTGTTTCTCTACGACTATTACAAGGTGGACTGCGTGGAGGCGCCGCATGGCCGGGCGCCGGCCGCGGCCACCGGCGTCAAACGCGCGCGGCCGGACAATTTCGTCTTCACCTATCAGGGCGACGGCGACTTGGCCTCCATCGGCATGGCCGAGATCATGCATTGCGCCAACCGCGGCGAGCGCGTCTCCACTGTCTTCGTCAACAATACGGTCTACGGCATGACCGGCGGACAAATGGCGCCCACGACCATGCTCGGACAGAAGACCACCACCTGCCCAGGCGGACGCTGCCAGGAGCGCGAAGGGTCGCCCATCAGGATGACCGAACTCCTCTCCCAACTCGGCGGCGTCGCCTATGCGGCTCGCGTGGCGGTCAACAACGTCAAGAACGTCAAAAAGGCCAAGGAGGCCATGCGCAAGGCCTTCCAGGCGCAGCTTGAGGACAGGGGGTTCGGTTTCGTCGAAATTCTGGCCGCCTGCCCCACCAACTGGAAGATGACGCCCATCGAGGCCAACGAGCGCATCGCAAGCGAGCTGATCCCCTATTTCCCGTTGGGGGTTTTTAAGGACGTGAGCCAAGAGGAGGCGTGTTGATGGGCCTGTACCAAGACGTCATCATCGCCGGATTCGGGGGCCAGGGCGTGCTGTTGATCGGCAACCTGTTGGCTTACGCCGGCATGCGACAGGGGTTGAACGTCACCTATATTCCCGTTTACGGCCCGGAGATGCGCGGCGGCACGGCCAACTGCACCGTGGTGCTTTCCGACGACCAGATAGGTTCTCCGCTCATTCGCCGGCCCGAAAGCCTGATCCTCATGAACCGCCCCTCCCTGGACAAGTTTCAGTCACGGCTCCTGGACGGCGGAGTGCAAGTGGTCAACTCCTCCCTTGCGGACCCGGAATTGACCGAAAAAGAGCGCGTCAAAACCGTGCTGGTCCCGGCGAACGAAATCGCCGACAAACTCGGCAACGCCCGCATGGCCAACATGGTCGCTCTGGGAGCCTACGTCCAGGCCACCGGAATCATGGCGCTGCAAACCGTCATCGATAGCCTGGAAAGCGTCATTTCCTCCCACTACAGCCACCTGATTCCCAAAAACGCGCAAGCCCTCGCCGCCGGCGCCGAGGCGGTGGCGGGGGTGATGGAACATTAGTTTTTTGG
>JASGMV010000013.1 GCA_030156255.1 Desulfovibrionales bacterium | reverse complement strand
GTCAATTACGGTCGGGAGAGCGCCGCAGTGCGGCGATTTCGGCGGGATTTTCTTTCCCCGTCGACAGGATGCAATACGAGGAGGCCGCGCAGGGCCGACGCCCGGCGGCGTGCCGCCTATTTGGCCGAAAAGCGCTTCTTGACGCCCAGTTTCGCCAGCCGGGAGTCGAAGGTGGAGCGGTTCAGATTGGCCGTCTTCGCGGCCCTGGTGATGTTCCCCTCGAATTTTTCCAGCAGGAACAAGGCGTAGGACTTCTCCACGTCCTCCCATGTCAGGCCGGTGAGATGCAGCGCGTCCGAGGGGGCGGACGAGGGGTGGGCCAAGGCGTTGAGGGCTTCGACGTCCTGGGACAGCGGCCGCTCGCCCGGGGCGTAGTTCTCCTTGAAGTGGGCCGGCAAATCCTCCAGGCCCACCACGTGGCGCAGAGACAAGGCCATGATCTGCTTGATGAAGTTCTCCAACTCGCGGACGTTGCCGGGCCAGGGGTAGCGCATGAGCCGCTCCAGGGCCTGTTGCGTCAGCTTCTTGGGCGTTTCGTTGAAGCGCTTTGCCTCGCGTTTGAGAAAGTGGTCCGCCAAAAACGGGATGTCGTCCGGCCTGTCGCGCAGAGGCGGCATGCTGAGGGGCAGCACGTTGAGCCTGTAGTAGAGGTCCTCACGGAAGCGGCCCTCCCGGATGGCCCGCAGCAAATCCATGTTGGTCGCGGAAATGATGCGTACGTCGATGGATTTGGTCTGCGTGCCGCCCAGAGGCTTGATTTCGTTTTCCTGGAGCACGCGAAGCAGCTTGGCCTGCAAATGCGACTCCATCTCCCCGATTTCGTCCAGAAAGATAGTCCCGCCCTCGGCCGCTTCGAACAGGCCGATCTTGCGCCGCTCGGCGCCGGTGAAGGCGCCTTTTTCGTAGCCGAAAAGTTCGCTCTCCAGAAGGTTGTCGGGAATGGCGCTGCAGTTCTGGGCCAGCATGGGGGCGTCCTTGCGCGGACTTCGACGGTGGATTTCCCGGGCCAGCAGCTCCTTGCCGGTCCCGGACTCGCCGTAGATGAGCACCGGGTAATCCGTGGCCGCATAGTTCTCCACGAGCCGGACGGCCCGCTGAAAGGCGTCGCTTACGCCCACCAGTACGCCTTCCTGGTTCATCTCCTGAATGGTCTCCTCCAGGATGCGGGCGCGCTCCAATTGGGTGGAGTAGGCCAGGGAGTTGTCCAGGGCGATGGCGCCGATGTCCACCAGGTCCTGCAGCAGGGTCAGATGGTCCTTCTTGAGGTTGAGCCGGTTGCCCCCCGCGCTGGTGTCGATGATCTGCACCGCGCCGTAAACCTTGCCCGTGGAGAGAACCAGGGGATAGCAGAGGATGAGTTGGCTCTTTACATCCAGGTTGTCTTCGATCCGGTGGTAGTGCCGGTGGTCCGTGGCGGGCTCGGAGATGGTCATCTGCCCGTTTTCGATCACCCAGGCGACGATGCTTTTCTGCGTGACAGGCAGCTTGAGCCCTTTGACCGCGGCCGACTCCTCGCCGGCCGCTTCGATGCATTCATAAGAGTCGCCGCGGCGAATCCAGATGGACCCTCGCTCCACATTTTGGAGATTCAGGAGCAGCATGAGGAGGTTGTGCTGCAGTTGCTGCGGATTTCGCTCTCTTGCGAGGCTTTTTAGGAAACTGACGTGCGGCATATCTGCAACGTTCATATCTTTATCATCTCCCTAGTGACGAGATATCGGAATCTGGCGGGAAAGGCAAAGCTTGGAGTGTTGATATTTTGCTACCGCCTCGATTTCTTGTGAACAATTTAGGTAACTAGTTGATATTCTTGCTCTGTCGAGGATACTGTTTGTGCGGAGCTGGAATGGCGTGGTAAAAGTTAATTATTCAAGCTGGTTATTTTGGGGCGACACTGGAGGTCGACTCCGGCGCCTTGGAAAAGCCGAAATGTCTGCGGGTGATTGCCGCTCGGCGTGGCGCTGCGCGCCGAGATCAAGACCGGCAAGCGGAGGATGGCGTCTTATCCGCCGGCTCTCTCATCCGTGGACTGGACGGGGCATCGCGCGGGCCTTGGCCTGCGGGTCGCAATGCGCCGCACGCCTTCCATGGAAACGTCCTTTACGCTTCCGCAGGAAGCCGTTATGGAGTCCATAATCCGCCGTCCATCACGGGGCGGAGGAACGACGTTGCAGATCCGATTTTCCGGGAAGGAGGATTGCATGGCCGGGCGTATCGTCAACCGTCGTAATGCGGCCCGTCTTCTTTGCATCGCAGCCGGGTTGCTCTTCGCCGTTCATTCGGCCTGGGCCTTCGTCCCCTGGACGGCGGTCTACAAGGCCTTCAAGGACCCCCGCAGCTACATGGTCCAGGCTCGGGATTCAAAAACGGAGCTGGCGCTGAAAAGCGCCTTGCTGCTGGATGATCCGTCCACGGTGCTCGACATCACCACCGTCTGCCTCATGGGACATGTCTTTCTCACGGGGCAGGTGGATTCCGCCCGGCAGCGGGCGACATTGATCGAAGAAGCCCGGCAGGTATCGGACGTCCGGTCGGTCGACGCCTATCTGCCGACCAAGGCGGAGTTGGTCCCGGGCGACCTCTCGGCCATGGAGGTCAAGATGTCCTTGTTCGGCTCCAAGGACGCCTCGCCGGAAACCATGAACATCCGGGCTTTGGGCGGCGCCGTGGTTCTCATGGGCGTGGTCTCCACGGCCCAGGACCGGGACGCGGTGGCCAAAGCTGCGGCCAAGGTGGACGGTGTGGCCAAGGTCGTGAATTTCCTGTTGCTTCCCGAAGCGGGGAGCGAAAAGGCGCTGGAAGGCGTGCTGCCCTCGCGGGAGCGCAAAGGGCCGTTGCGGCGGTTGTTGTCGGAATAGGTCCGGATCAGGCGGGGATGAACCCCGCCGCCCGCACCGGGGAGCCGTCCGCTTCCGCGATCGGCAGGGGCAGAACGTTCAGGAAAAAATCCTGCGCAGGCAACTCGCCTAGACGGCGCAGGTTTTCGACGACGACCATGTTGGCGCCGAGGAGCGCCCGGTGCGCGGGCAGTTCCGCCGCCTCCGGCGAATCCACGGACGCGGCGTCCACGCCCACCCCCTTGAGCCCGAGGCCGGCGAGCCATTGGGCCGCTTCGGGCGACAGGGCCGGCCAGCTTTCGAAGTATTCCGGCGACCCCCATGATTTCTCCATGCCCGTGCGCAACAAGACGAAGTCGCACTGGGCGAGAATGTTTTGGTAAGGCTGCAAATGCTCCCTGCGGATGTTCGGCGCCCCGCGCACGTCCGCAACGCAGGCCGGGCCGAAGAAATGGTCGAGGGGAAGCCGGTCCAGGCTGAGGCCGCCGGGCAGGACGTGGGCCGGCGCGTCCACGTGGGTCGCGGCGTGGGAGTGCAGGCGAAGGACGCGGTCCCGGTATCCGTGCGATGGGTAGTCGCCGGACAAACTCCAGTCGAAAGACGGGTCTCCGGGGAATGCCGGACCGCCGGGTTCGATGGGCCAGGACAAATCCACGATTCGAAAGTTCTTCATGCGCAAGACGAACGGGTCAGCCTTTGCCGGCGCCGGTCCGCGGTTTTACGGGCTCCATCAGCACTGCCTCCACTTCGGTGAGCAGCAGGTCTGGTGAAATGGGCTTGTGCAGGGTGCGGTTGGCGCCCATGAGCCCGGAAAGCCTGAGATTGCTCTCGGCGCTCATCCAGCGTCCTCCGCCGGAGATGGCGATGACCCGCAGGCCGGGATTGCTCTCCCGTAGTCTGGAGATCGTCTCCAACCCGTCCATTTCCGGCATGACGATGTCCGTGATGACCAGATCGGCCGGCTGCTTCGCGATCATGTTTAGCCCTTCCTTGCCGTGGGAGGCAAGCCGGGCGCTGTGCCCTGCCCCCTCGAGGGTTTCCTTGATGAGCAGGCCGACCATTTCGTCGTCTTCGATGATCAGAATGTTAGCCATAGAGTTTCCTCCTGTCAGTCAGCGTCCTTCGAATGCGGCCGGCTAACGTTGCAGCGGTGAAGGGTTTGGCCGCCATGGCGTGCACCGCCCCGCGGCCGGGTACGGCCTCGGCGTATCCCGAACAAATAATCACCGGTAGTTGCGGCTCCTGGGCGCGGATGGCCTCGGCCAGCTCCATCCCACCCAGGCCGGGCATGGAGAGATCCGTCACCACGATATCGAACGCTTTGGCGTCCGCGAAGAAAAGTCTCAAAGCCTCGTCCCCGGAGGCGCAGACGCGTACGGCGTATCCCAGGGCCGAAAGGCCTTCCTCGACCATGGTGCGGATGGCTTGCTCATCGTCGACGAACAAAACTCGCTCGTTTCCCGTCGGGTCCTCGGCGCTGTCCTCAAGAGGCCGGAATTGGGTTTCGCCGGAGAAAGCCGGGAGGTAGATGCTCACTTTCGTCCCCTGTCCGGGACTGGATTCGATGTTCGCCGCTCCCTGATGGTCCTGGACAAGACCGTGCACGACGGACAGGCCGAGTCCCGTGCCTTTGCCGGGCCCTTTGGTGGTGAAAAAGGGCTCAAAGGCCCGTTCGGCGACTTCTTCGGACATGCCGCAGCCCGTGTCCGTAACTTCGATCAGCAGCCACCTTTTCGCCGGATTTTTCGACTGGGAGGATTTGACTTCGTCGGCGGAGGCGGCCGCGAGCCGCATGGTGAGCCTTCCCCCTCGGTCGCTCATGGCGTGCATGGCGTTGGCGCCCAGGTTGATGACGATCTGATGCAGGGCTGTGGGATTGCTCAAGATGCGGGGCAAATCCTGGCCTGTTTCTTCGATGACGGAAATGTTGCCGGGCATGGTGGCCTGGAGCAGGCGCATGGCCTCGTGGATGACGGGCTCCGGGTCCAGGGAGGACTTCTCGGAATCCGATGGCCGGCTGAAGGTGAGTATCCTCCGCACCAGGTCGGCGCCGCGTTCGCTGGAGGTCTTGACGTGCTGCAGGTACGTGGAGGCTTTGGAGACGTCGTGGATGTTTCTGGAGGCGAGGTCGCAAAATCCCATGATGGACATGAGAATATTGTTGAAATCGTGGGCGATGCCCCCGGCCAAAGCCCCGATGGCCTCCATCTTCTGGGCCTGCCGGAGCTGGCGCTCCAGGGCCTCCTGCTGGGCGACGTCTCGCATGATCGCTACGAAATGCGTGATGGCGTCCTCGGCGTCGGCCACCGGCGAGGTGGTCATCTCGACCGCGTAAAGGGATCCGTCCTTGCGGCGGTTGGTCACCCGGCCGCGCCAGGTTTTCCCGGTTTGTACGAACTCCCATAACTTCTTGTGCAATTCGTCTTCATCCAGCCCTTTGCGCAGGATGCTGAATTCTTTACCGAGGAGATCCTCTTGCGGGTAGCCGCTCAATTGCAGAAATGCGGGGTTGACGTACTGGACGATTCCCTCAGCGTCGAAGATGACAATGGATTCTCCGGCCTGCTCCACGGCCGCGGCCAGTCGGCGGAGTTCGTCTTCGGCGCGCTTGCGCTCCGTCTCGTCGTTGAACACGGCCACCACTTCGCCGGAGGGCAGTCGATACAGGGAGTTGCTGACCCACATGGACAGTCGGCGATCCTGGTATTGCTTCATGCTCAGCGTTTCCGGCTGGCCGGTGCGCCCGACGCGCTGCAGGGCGCCAATCAGTCCCAACTCCAGAGCGCCGGGAAAAACGTCGAGCAATGATCGGCCGGCCAACTGGCCGCGGTTTTTCCCCGTGATTTTTTCACCCGCCCGATTCAAATCCTGGAAGAGGAAGTCTTCGCCGTCGCCGACCATGCGGTAGACGGCCGCGCCGTTGGTCATGGCCCCGAAAAGCTCCCTGAAGCGGGTCTCGCTTTCCTGGAGCAACTGCAAGGAGCGCCTTCTTTCGCTGATGTCCACGGCGAAACTGATCACGCAATTCTCATCTCCGTAGTGGGCCTGCCGGGCGGTGATCTCCACGGGAAAGGCCTGGCCGTCCTTGGTGCGGTGGGTGGATTCGAATTTGATCTCGCTGCTCTGGAGTTCTTTCTCAAGGGAGCTGGGTATTCCGTTTGGGAAATTGGGATCAAGATCGACCAGGTTCATTTGCAGAAGTTCGTTTCTGCTGTAGCCGAGGCGCAGGCAGGCGGTCTGGTTGGCGTAGCGGATGGAGCCGTCGGGCCGTGTGACGAAAGCCGGGGTAGGGGCCTGGTCCAGCGCGAAGGACATGAATCGCTGCTCCTCCTCCGCTTTGCGCAGGGCGGTCAAATCGTGCATGGATACGAGCACCCTGTCCCATCGTTGTTCGTGCCCGGGCGCGACGAGCCAGCTCATCTGTACGTCGAGGCGGCGGCCGGTCAGGGTGCGGTGCGACCGCTGGTCCACCACGGCGCCGCTGTTGCGGGCCAGGCCGTGCATGGTCCGCAGGAAATCCTCCATGGGTTTTTGGGTGAGCATCTCCATGGCGTGGTCCATGAACTGTTCTTTTGATTCGGCCTGATGCAGGGCCAACCCCGCTTGGTTGATATCCAGAAGGCGGACTTTGCCTAGAAGTTGCTTTCCTTCTTCCGGCCGGGTTTCGAAGTACTCGACGGCCTGCTCCAGGCCGCGCTCCAGCAACGCATCCAGTTGCGGTTTGATTTCGGAAAAATCCTTCTCCCAGAGGGCTACTGGAGCCTGGTCGAAGAGGATGCGGTATTTTTTTTCGCTTTCGGCCAGTCGCCTCAGGTGCAGATCCTGGGTCAGGGAAATGGCGGCGAGGTCTGCGAACGCTTCGCCCATGCGTAGATCGCGTTCGGTGAACTCCCCCTTTTTGTCGGCCAGGGCGACCAATCCGACGATTTTTCCCTCAACTTTGAGCGGCGCCAAAAGCGCGTTGCGCAGGGCGGGGCCTTCCCGACGGCGTTTCGATCCGGCGTCGGCGCCGAAGCCGCTTCCGCTTACGGCGCTTCCGCGCAAGCCGATCTGTTCGAGCAGGTTTCCGACCGTTGCGAAGACCTCGGATGACGCAGGGTGGTCCCCGGCGCCGGAAGCTGCGATGGCCTGTTCACCCCACGAACCGTCCTTTTGGGTCAGAAAAACGTAGCCCCGTGCGGTGTCGATGGTTTTTCGGCATTGCTCCAGGACGGCTATGGCCGCGTCTTCAAATCGATCCTGAACAAGCACGGCTTCGGTCGCTTCCAGAAGCGCTTCCCGCTCCTTCACCGTGGTGTGGGCTTCATCCAGCGACTGCGCCAGCCTTTTGTTCAGACGGCTCGCCGTGCGGTAGCGCACCAGCAGCGCGGCCAACACGGCGGAGGCGAGGAGTACGAGGAACAGCCAGAATACGCGCCACGCCGTCCAGAAGTGGTGCGGAGCGCCAAACCACTTTGCGTAGAGCTCGTTGTACTCCGGCGACGCGAGAAACTTTTCCACTCCGTTGTCCAGGACGTTTCGAAGATGCTCGTCGCCTTTTCTGACGGCCATACCCCGTTTGACTTCGGCCAGGGCGGGGCCGACCGTCCGAATTTGGCCGGCGACGCCGTTCTCTTTGGCGAGGCGCCACATCACGGGGGCGGGGTAGACCACGGCGTCGTCCTCGGCCGCGATAAGATACGTGAGAGCCTCGTTCGGAGTGATGTGGACCTGAATGTCCCAATCCGTTTTGTTCCGGATGAGAAAAAGTCCTTGGTTCGATTGAACGGCGCCGACTTTTCGGCCGGCCAGATCGTCGAGGGTGACGATTTCCGGTGTGGATTTTCTGACGAAGACGTTGATGCGGAAGGCCTCTGCAGGGCGCGTGAAGTCGAACCACTGCTCCCGGTCGGGAGTGATCCCGATATTGGGGATCAGGTCGATGTCTCCTTTGCGCAGAGCGTGCAGCGTTGCGGGCCAATTGTTGTAGATACGATATTCGTATTGCAGCCCTTCTTGGCGGGCGATCCGCTCGAAGAGCTCGATGGCGAAGCCTTGGGGGCGGCCCGACGAGTCGATGAAGACGTGGGGAGGGAAATTACGAGGGACCCCCACCCGTAGCGGAGCGTCCCTCGCAAAAGCTCCAACGGTCCCAAGGCATGCAAGCCACGCCATCAGCAGGGCTGAGCATTGCAATGCGCGCATGGCCATTCCTTGGCGATCGCCGGAGCCGGGTCCCTGCGGCCCGTTTTCAAAACCGTTCGAATTCCTCGTCGTCTTCCCCCATGTCCAGGACTTTCGGGGCGGGGGCGCCGCCGCCGGGAAGCTGCCGGACTTTCTTGGGCGCCGGCTCGGATCCGCGATGCGCCGGCCTGCGAAGGCCCTCGCGCGATCCCGACCCCGACGCGTCCACATGGAAGAAGGACATTGTCTGCTGCAGTTGTTGCGCTTGGCTGGCCAGCTCCTCGGACGTGGAGGCCATTTCTTCCGCGGCCGAGGCGTTCTGCTGCACCACTTGGTCGAGCTGTTGGATGGCTTTGTTGATCTGCTCCGCCCCGGCGCTTTGTTCGCTGGAGGCCGCAGAGATTTCCTGAACGAGCTCCGCGGTCCTTTGAATGTCCGGCACGAGCTTGGTCAACATCTGGCCGGCCTCGTCGGCGACGTGTACGGTGTTGCTGGAGAGTTCGCTGATCTCGGCGGCGGCCGAGCCGCTGCGCTCCGCCAGCTTTCGAACTTCGGCCGCCACCACGGCGAAGCCTTTTCCATGCTCGCCGGCCCGCGCCGCCTCGATGGCCGCGTTGAGGGCCAGCAGGTTGGTTTGCCGGGCGATCTCTTCGATGACGGTGATCTTTTCGGCGATGTTCTTCATGGCGTCCACGGCCTGGGACACGGCGGCCCCGCCTTTTTCGGCGTCCTCGGCCGCCTTGATGGAGATTTGCTCCGTCTGCTTGGCGTTTTCCGTGTTTTGCTGGACGTTCGAAGTCATTTCCTCCATGGAGGACGAGACTTCCTCGATGGACGCGGCCTGCTCCGTTGCGCCCTGGGACATGGATTCCGACGAAGCCGAAAGCTCCTCGCTGCCGGAGGCGACGTTGGAGGTGGCGTTTTGAATTTCGTGGACGACGCCTCGCAACCGGTGGACCATTTCGTTCAACGCTTTGGCCAGGACGCCGATTTCATCGCGCTGGTCGATGTCCAGGGTTCTGGTGAAATCGCCTTCGGCCATGGCTTGGGCGAAGCGCACGCCTTGGGCCACCGGCCGGGTGATGCCCCGGGTGAGGATGAAAGCCACGATCACGCCGATCAGCACGGCTACAATCAGGCCGACGATCATGGTCATTGCGGCGGCGCTCAAATTCGTAACGGCGTCATTGGCGCCCTGCCGGGTCTGGGACACGCCCGCCAGGGACATGCTCTGGGCGTCCTCAAGCGTCTTGTCGCCGGTCTCCATCAGTTTTTTGGCGACCTCTTGCAACGTGAGCCAGTTCGTTTGCAGTTTGAGCATTTCCTGCTCATAGCCGCCCGCCGTATTGCGGATGTTGGCGATTTGATCCAAGTTGACTTGTTGCCGGGTCATGGCCTGGACCTGGTCAAGCAAGGTGCGAATGCCGGAGAAGGCTTCCTTGGCTTTATTGATGAGCTCGGGGTTGCGGGTAACCTGCGAGTTGAGCACCGTCAGCCTGATTTTGCTGTATGTGTCTTCAACAATCGTGCTGATGATGGTGATTTTGCGCAACCTCTCCTCCAATTTGGCGGGAGGCAGGCCTTGCGAGATTTCTTGGGCCATTTTTCGCCGCTGGTCCTCCAGGAAATCCGAACAGTTTTTCATGTAGAACGCCCCGGCCTTGCTCAACGCGTCCAGGTTGCCGTGAAGCGCAGTGATCAGCGACTCGGTCTGGTCCGCCAGTTGCGCATAGGTGGCGACCTTTTTTTCCGTCTCCGCGACGAGGCTTTCGAGTTTGACCAGGCTTTTTTGAGAGGCCGCGAGCTGTTTCGCTTCGGCAAGGAGCTTGCGCACCTCGTCCAGGTTCTTGCGGGCCAGGTCAAGGTACTCGTGCTCTTCGCTCAAGACGAAGCCGCGCATGTTGTACATGGCGGAAAACGTATTTTGTTGGATATCGCCCGCTATGGTGACTTCCGGCACGTATGCGTTGGCCATCTCCACTGCATCGCGCTCCACGCCCTTCATGCTTAACATGGCGACAACGCCCAAGGCCAGGCTGATGGCGATGAGTACGCCGAACCCACCGCCGATTTTCCATCCAAGCTTGAGATTCTTCATCTTGCACCTCTTGCAGTGGTTGTAAGTCCACACCGGCCGGATGGCCCGTCGGCCTCCATCGCTTTTGGCGAGGGGATTTCCAAGATTAGGCGAGATTAACAACTTAGATGTATAACGGCAACGATTTCACGGAGATGTTCTTCTTAATGCGAGATGCATCCGCATGGATTTGCGCCGCCGGTTCGCTTTTTGGGCCGTAAAATAAGGGGAAAATCGTCGATTCATGCTTTTGAAGCTTTAAAAAATGCAGTATTATAGTAATAATTTCGATTTCTTATAACGCGAAGCTTCTGTTATGAGTAAAAAAGAAGATGAAAATAATAAAAAGAATCTTTCCGATTTCGCTGCGAGTCCATGGCGTACGCCCCGGTTCGACGCCCGAACGCTCTGAAATGCATTAAAATCAAATCGATTTTTGCAACCGCAGGAGCAGGAGCGCGGCCGCGGCCCGTCCCCCGCCGTTACCGTTTCCTCTTGTGCAACAATAAGGTACTTTATCGGTATGGACTATCAGGGCATGGTCATCCGGCCGCCGAGCGAAGCCGACTCTATTTTGTTGCAGGTCACGCTGGGGTGCTCCCATGGAAAGTGCTCCTTTTGCGGAGCGTACCGGGGCAAGCGGTTCAGCATCAAGGACGAGGCGCAGGTTTTCCGGGACATCGAGTTCGCGCGGGAGTCCTTTACAGAGGTCCGGCGACTGTTCCTGGTGGACGGAGACCCTCTGATCATCCCGCAGGAACGGCTGCTGCGTCTTTTGGAGCGCGTTCGGGAGAGGTTGCCCTGGGTGCGGCGAGTAGGGGCCTACGCCAACGCCAAAGCTTTGAGCCGGAAAAGCGACGATGAGCTTCTTCAACTGCATGCGCAGGGGCTTGGGCTCGTGCATATGGGCGTGGAGTCCGGAGACAACGGCGTGTTGTCCCGCATGGGCAAGTATGGCGATGCGGAGTTCATTTTGGAGCAGGGGCGGCGCGCCATAGCCGCCGGAATGAAACTGTTCGTGACCGTATTGCTCGGACTGGGGGGCGTTTCGGACTCTTTGCCCCACGCCCGGGCGACCGGGAGGCTGCTTTCGCGTTTGCAGCCGGACTGCATCGGGGCGCTGAGTCTGATGCTGATTCCGGGAACGCCGCTGCACGCCGAGAGGGAGGCCGGCCGGTTCCGGGAACTGACTTCTTCCGGTTTGCTGTGGGAGCTGCGGGAATTGCTGGCCTGCGTGGAGTTGGAAAAGGGGATTTTCTTCTCCAACCATGCGTCGAACCATCTCCCTTTGAGGGTGCGGCTGCCCAAAGACAAGGCGGCGGCCTTGGAGCGCATTGACCGGGCGCTTCGCGGAGAAGAGCCGTTGCGCTCGGAATCCGCGAGGAGATTGTGACGGCTGGCGGGAGCAATGCATTGACAGCGCCGCTGAGCTTGGCTAGCGCAATAAACTCCGGGTGCATGTGTTGTCCGCAGAATAACTAACGCGCTACACGGGATTTTCGATGTATCTAATTTTCGCGTTGGTGTTTGGGCTTTTGATGTTCGTCCTGGTTTACGCCAGATACATGCGCGCGCTTGGCGTCGTGAACCGGCGCAATGAGAAGTTTGAGATTTTTCAGGATAAAATTTCCCGGCGGATCAAAGGGCTGCAGGCCGCTAACGCGCATCTCAAAAGAGAGATTCAGGCGACAAGGGGAGAGATCGAGAAGTTGGAGCGGCAGCTTCAGGATTCGTCGGAAACCTACGCCGCGGACGAATCCGGAAAACCGCTCGGCAAGGCGCAGGCGCCGCCTTTGGATGCCGAGGTCTCCTCGGCGGCATCTCCCGCGTCAGAGTCCGGTTTTGACGACTTCAACGTGGAGGACCCGACATGATTTACGCCATGACCGGATCGCTGATCCTGATTTTCTTTACGTTGTACGTCATGCGCAAGATCAGCGCTTGGGAGCTCGAACGCCTGGCGACCATCAGACGGCGGGAGGCGGAGTTGCAGGTTTCGTTGAGCGTGGAGATCAGAACCAAACGCGTTTTGTCCCTGAAGCTGCATGAACTGCACAACCGGCTCAAGTTGATGGAGTACCAGGTGTACGAAATGGACCCCCTCCGATAAAACCGAGCCCTGCGGTTTTGATGGAGCACGCAAAGCAAAAACGTCATGTTGTCTGTGCGGTGAGATGCTTCGCGTCCCAAACGCGCCGGGAAGGCGCGTTGCGGAAGTTTCTTGAACGCCGCCGCCACGCCGATGGTCAGGGCGCCTTCCGTAGCCTCCGCATGGACGTTTCGCGGCGCTGCTTTTTTCGACGAGCGTTGCGCTTTCCCGATTCGTCCAACGTCGCTTCGCGGAACATGGGGAAAAGTTCCGCCCGAGGCGGCGATCACGCCTCCGCCTCGGGCAAGACTTCTCGGGTAGGCTATTGGATGAGTTGCTTGAGGCTTGCGCTGAGGTTGTCGATGTCGGTCAGGACGTCCTCGGGCACGGCGTCCCGGATGTTGGCCAGGGCCTCCAGTGCGCGGTGGATGCGTTCGCTCTGGGTGGCCTGCTTCATGGCCAGATCGCTCGGGCCGACGGCGAAGTCCGCCGGTTTGCCGTTGATGGTCCGATGGACAATGGCCCCGCTGGTGGCGTAGCGGCCCATATCCCGCAAGGCGGCGAGGGTGTCGTCCCGAAGCCAGATGGGGATGTCGCGTTCTTCACCCGTATCAAACGCGAAATCACCTGTTTGTTCGTCGAAGCTCTGGACGATTCGGCCGGTTCCATTGGCCTCCCATCCGTTCGCTTCACTCTGCTGGCTCCAACTTTTGAACAGCTCCTGAATCTCTTTTTTGACCTCGTCGATCTTGTCCGGTTTGATGTTGAGCGACAGGGCGTATTTCACGAGTTCCATGTTTTCCTCCGGCTCTGGGGTCAGCGTGGTCTCCGTTGGCGGGCCATAGGAAATGTGGACTAAAAAGGATGACGGGTCAAATGAAATATTCCTCGGGAGGCATGGCTGGAGCCGGAATCGGAGCATTTCCGTGGACGGCGCCCGTGTGAACGCGTATGCTGGGGCGACAGCGAGAATAACGCGAGCTTGGGAGGCGTCGTGGACAGCATGGAGACCGGTTTGGTGGACGGCCGGGGTCGGCGCGTCAGCTATTTGCGGCTCAGTGTGACGGACCGTTGCAATTTGGCGTGCCGTTATTGCGTACGGGAAAATCCGCAATTCATTCCGCACCAAGAGATTTTGCGTTTCGAAGAAATGCAGCGCCTGGTTTTTCTTGCGCAACAGCTTGGGATTTCCAAAGTCCGCCTGACCGGGGGCGAACCGCTGGTGCGCAAGGGCTGTATCGATTTCGTCCAAAGGCTGCTCGCCGTGCGCCCCGCCCTGGACGTCCGCTTGACGACCAACGGCTCCATGCTGGCGCCGCGCCTGGCCTCTTTGGCCTTGGCCGGCTTCCGCCGTGTGAACGTCTCCCTGGACACGCTGAATGCGAAAAAATTTCGCGCCATTACCGGCAGGGACCTGTTGGGCGCGGTGTTGGAGTCCATTCACGAGGCCTTGCGGCTGGGCGTTCGGGTCAAGATCAACGCCGTGGGGCTGCGGGGAGTCAACGACGACGAACTGGAGAGTTTCTTGCGCGTTGCGGCGGAGCATTCCCTGGACGTGCGGTTCATCGAACTCATGCCCATAGGGCCATGCACGACGTGGACCAAGGAGCATCTCTGGCCGGCGGCGGATATACTGGAGCGGGCGAAAAAGCTCGCCGAGCTTCGCCCCTTGGACCGGCGCGGCCCTTCCAGCGGGCCGGCCGACGTTTACGAGATTGCGGGCGGCAAGGGCCGGTTCGGCGTCATCGCTCCCCTCACCGACCATTTTTGCGGACTCTGCAACAGGCTGCGCGTGACGGCGGACGGCAGACTTCGCACGTGCCTGTTTTCCGAAAGGACTTTCGACTTGAAACGGGCCTTGCGCCACCCGAAGCTCGGGGACCGGAGCGTCCAGCGCATCATGCAGGGGGCGTTGAAGACCAAGCCGATGGGCAGCGAACTCATGGCCGCGCGCGGACCGGGCGGGTACTGCGATTCTAGGATGAGCGCCATAGGGGGATGACTCCGGCGCCTGCCGTCTCGGGATCGCCCGCTCCTTTCCGAGCGAGCCGCGTCGGGGATCGCCGCTGCGGGCGCATGGCGAATGGAGCGCCTCGGCGCTTCACACCTTCTCCCGGGCCGCGCTCTCCCGGGCTGCAATTCTCTGGATAAGCTCGTCCAGCGAATTGAGGCTCATAGGCTTGGGCAAGTAATCATCCATGCCCGCCTCGAGGAATCGGTCGCGGTCGTCCTCGAGCGTATGGGCCGTCATGGCCACGATGGGCGCCCGGCTGTTCAGTGTTTCGCCGGCGCGAATGCGGCGGGTGGCCTCCACCCCGTCCATGATCGGCATCTGCACATCCATGAGGATCAGGTCGTAATGCGCCTCCGACAGCATGTCCAGCGCGTCCTGGCCGTTCTCGGCGGTTGCGGCCTGATGCCCGATGCGTTCGATGAACCGTTTGGCCACGGTCAAATTGACTACGTTGTCCTCCACCACAAGGATACGCAGGGGGTGGTCGGGAGTTTGGCGCGCTGAACCCGGGAAACGGGCGGCTCGCGTCTGCGGCGAGGAGGGGTGGGCTTCGGCCGGCTCGGCGCGGACATGGAACCTGATCGTTGTCCCTGCTCCCGGCGTAGGTTGGATGGACATCTCGCCGCCCAGCAGGTTGACGAGCCGTTTGGCCGCCGCCAGCCCGAATCCGGCGTCTTGGCGCTTGAGGAGAGAGGAGGAGCCGCCGGTTTGCGTGACGGGTTCGAGCAGGCTGCGCAGTTTGTCCGAAGGGAGGCCGGCGCCGGCGATGGTGAACTCCAGCCTGATTTCGCCGGGCGAAGCCTCCGCCTCGGAGGTTTTCACGGTAATGTCCACATCGCCGCCTTCCGTGCATTTCATGGCGTCGCCGACGATGTTGAGCAGGATTTGCTTCAGTTTGCCGGCGTCTCCGACGAGTCGTTCCGGCGCCGGTCCGAGAAACCGGACGCAGAGCAAGACGTTTCTGGCCAACATCCGGGCTTGGAAAGATTTGACGACCGTATCCAACGTTTCGCGAAGGCTAAACGGTTCGCGCGCCGCCTTGCATTTGGAGAAATCCCGCAAGTTGTTCATCGCCTTTGCATCGGCTCCTGGTTTCGGCTCGCAAGCTGGAGCCTGCGGGCGCTCGGGGCGCATTCGTCCGCGCCGGATCGTGGGCTGGGACGCGGAGGCGCGCCTCTGTCTGTTGGTTCGTCTTTCGCAACCTGCGCCCGGAGCTGCGTATTCGGACGAAGCCGGCAAGGACAGTTGCGGAACCCGAGATGTTGCGCGCGGCCTGTATCCGGGGCGGACGCGCCGCTACGGGCGAGCGCCTTGCCGCACACTCCTCTGTTGGCGCCGCGATCCTCGGTTCGCAGGGCCGACGCCTCTGCAAATATTGGCAACGGCCGCGCCCAAAGACGAAGCTTGGCGCTTCGGCGAGGCGTTGGATTCTTTCCCCGAGAATTTTTTTCGTCGACAGACCGGTTTCCCGCAACGTTGCGGGATATCGAGCGGCCGGGAAAGGATGGCGTCCCGCGGCCAAAACGCCGGCGGGTCTATGTTTGATGGCGCTGGTCGCCAGAGGGGCTGCGCCGTGGAAGGGCTCCCCTTGGGCGACGGGCGCGCCGATTGTATCGGACATACTGATAGAATAATGCAGTTGCTTTCGAAAAGCCAGAGAAAGCGGGAGGGGCGGCTCAGGACCGCAGCAAAATGCAGTATGCCGTTTAACCGATGATGGCGGCGATCAACTCCTGCTTCACTCGCTCGACGTCATGCGTCGGGATCTGGCATGTTCCAACCGCCTTGTGCCCGCCGCCGCCGTAGTGCAGCATCAACGATCCTACGTCCGTCTCGCAGGAACAATTCAGGATGCTGTATCCTACGGAGAAAACGACATTTTGTTTTTGTTTGCCCCAGAGGAGGGTCAGGGAGACGTTGCATTCGGGATAGAGGTCGTACAGCAAAAATCTGTTGCCCGCGTGGACGGTCTCCCGGCCCAGCAGGTCCAAAACCACGAGATTGCCGTGCACCGAAGTGTTTTCGCGGAGCATGCGCTCGAAGGGGGCCTGCTCCCGGCGGTAGACCTCCACACGCTCCGCGACGTCTTTGTCGCCGAGAATTTCATCCAGGGGCTTTTGGGCGATCAGCTGGGGCATGCGCTTCATCAGGTCGAAGTTGCTGATGCGGAAGGAGTGGATGCGCCCCAGGCCCGTGCGGGGGTCCATGAGATAACCGAGGAGAACCCATCCCTGTGGTTTGCGGATTTCTTCGCGGGTAAGTTTGGCGCTGTCGAGTTTGTCCACGGCCTCCAGCATTTCTTCGATGTGCCCCGGGAACGCGTGGGACTCCCGATAATAGTCGTAGATGACCCGCGCGCAGCTTGGGGCCTGTCTGGAGGCTCCCTCGTACGTGAAGTCGAAGCCGAGGCGTTCGGATTCGCTGGAGTGGTGGTCGAACCACAGGCCGCAGCCGCAGACGTAGGGAACGTTGGCGAGAACGTCTTCGTCCGTGATTTCCACCAATCCGTCCTGCAGGTCTTTGGGATGGGAGTACAGGCAGCTGTCCACCACTCCGACTTCGGTGAGCAGGGCGGCGCAGGCGAGTCCGTCGAAATCCGATCTGGTCACAAGGCGCATTCGCAAAGCTCCTTCTCTTTTGCGGCTGGAGCCGGCTTCTATAAACAGAAAGAAATTTGAAGCTAAAAATATACGATAGACAGTCTGTTGACAACCGCTTGTTCTTCACGTCGTATGGAAAAACGGCGTCCGCGCCCGCCGACCTTGATTCCGGAGAACTCGACGGGTGCGGCGCTTTGTGCGCGGGGCCATCTTGTGGTAATATGCATCTGGAGGCGCGCATGAAGGTTTCACAGGACCTGACGCCGGTTTTGCTGGTGGACGATCAGCCGTATCAGTTGTTGCTGATGAAGAAGATGCTGGCCGGCATGGATCTGGACATTCAGACCGCGGCCAGCGGCGAACAAGGCCTCGCGCTGGCCGGGGCGATCGATCCGGCCGTCGTGCTGCTCGACGTCAGCATGCCGATCATGGACGGCTTCGAAGTAGCACGCCGCCTGCGGGCCGCCCCCCCCACGCGTCATCTGCCCATTCTGTTCGCCACGGCGGTGTCCACGGATGAGCGCGCCGTGTTCCAAGGCTATGAAGCCGGGGCTGTGGACTATCTGATGCAGCCCATCAATCCCGAGGTGTTGCGCTCCAAGGTGCGGGTGTTCGTGGACCTGCACCGCATGCGCCGCGAACTGGCGGCGCGCGAAGGCCTGCTGCGGGCCTTGCTGGATGCATCCACCGAATCCTCCATGATTGTGGACCGCGCCGGCCGGGTTTTGGCGGCCAACGATGAATGCGCCGCCAGTTTCGGAATCTCCTCCCAGGATTTGACCGGCCGGTTCGTTCGAGAGTTCATGGACTCCGAGACGGCGGAACGCAACAGGGCCTTCAGGGAAAGACTGTTCCAGGACGGCCAGCCCGCGCGCTTCCAGCTTGAACGCGAGGGCAGGTTGTGGGACGTGTCCATGCAGCCGGCCCCGTTCGACGGCGAGGTCAGCGCCTGCGCCATTTTTTCCAGGGACATCACCGAGCAGGTTCGTTCCGAGCGGCTGCTGGTCAACCAAAGGGATCTGGGGCTGGCCCTGGCCGCTTCTCCGGATCTGGATTCGGGCTTGCAGCAATGCGTCCAGGCCATGCTGCGGATTGAGGGCGTGGATTGCGCAGCGGTCTATCTGGTCAAGGACGGCGGGCTGGAGATGCGGCACTCCATGGGATTGTCCCGGAGGTTTCTGGAAGAGGGCGCCTGGTGTGACGCCCAGAGCTCCTGGACGAAGTTGATCATGCAGAAGAAAGTCCTTCATTACGACCGGGAGGATATGGTCGGGGAGCCTCTCGACTTTGCTCGCGATTGCGGCATGCTTTCTTGCTCCGTGGTTCCTTTGGTGCATGACGGCGTCGTGGCCGGAAGTCTGAATATGGGCTCGACCACGTTATCCAGCCTGCCCAACTCGTCGTTGCGGTCCATCGAGGCGTTGGCCTCCCAGGCCGTGTCCGTGCTGATGCGGGAGGCGGCTCGGGAGGAGGCCATGCAGGCGGTGCGGGAGCGGGAGCGGTCGCGGCGCCAGCTTCAGGCCATTTTCCAAAGCCTGCCCGACGCCGTGGTGACCGTGGACCGCAATTTGCGAATCCTGGAGACCAACGAGACCCTGGACGCCATCTGCGGCCTGGCTGCAGAGCTTCGCCCGGGGAAGACGCTTGCGTCCGCCAAGGGCGGGGCGAGTTGCCACTGCCACGACGTTCTGGCCAAGGTCCTCGCCACGCGGCAACGGGTCGCGGAGCAGCGGTTCACCTGCCGCCGGGGCAAGGTGCGTGGCCAGTGCGTGGCGCTGCGAGCCAGTCCGCTGCTGGACGAGCAGGGAGAGTTCGCCGGCGCCGTGCTGCTGGCGCGCGACGTCACCCGGCTGGCCGACCTGGAGGCCAGAGTCGGCCAACGGCGGGGGCTCGGCCGGCTGGTGGGGCGCAGCGAGCCCATGCAGCGTTTGTTCGACATGGTGGGGCAGCTTGCGCCGGTCGACACAACGGTGTTGATCACCGGGGAGTCCGGCACCGGCAAGGAGCTGGCGGCCGAGGCCTTGCACGACCAGGGGCGACGCTCTTCGGGGCCGCTGATCAAAGTCAATTGCTCGGCTTTGGCGGAAAGCCTGCTTGAAAGCGAACTGTTCGGGCACGTGCGCGGGGCTTTTTCCGGGGCGGACCGCGACAAGGTCGGCCGCTTCGAAGCCGCCGAAGGCGGAACGGTGGTGCTGGACGAAATCGGAGACATCCCGCCGCATGTGCAGCTCAAGTTGTTGCGATTTTTGGATTACAAGGAATACGAACGGGTGGGCGACTCCCGGACCCGAAGGGCCAACGTGCGCATCCTGGCCGCCACCAACGTCGACTTGGGCCGAAAGGTCGCCCAGGGCTTGTTCCGGCAGGACCTCTACTTCCGATTGATGGTGGTCAATCTGCACCTGCCGCCGTTGCGCGACCGTAGCGGGGATATTCCCCTGCTGGTGGAGCATTTCATCGAGCTGTTCAACGCCGAGCTTGGCGCGCGGGTGGAAGGCGTGGGCGAGCAGGCCTGGGCCATGCTGCTGAACGCGCGTTGGCCGGGCAATGTGCGGCAATTGCGCCACGCCGTGGAGCACGCTTGCGTCCTGTGCCGCGAGGGACAAATACAGCCGTGGCATTTGCCTCGTGACGTGGGTGGGCAACCCTCCGGAACGGGAAATTTCGCACGAGAGGACGTGACGCGCGAGCAGTTGGTGGCGGCCCTGGAGCAGTCCGGCTGGAAGAAGGCCCCGGCGGCGCGGGCGCTCGGCGTGAGCCGGCCGACTCTGTACCGCAAAATGCGTGAGTTCGGAGTGGGCGAGCGGTCTTGAGCGTGCGGAGGTGTGGCGCCTGGAAAGTGTAAAGTGTGACATTACACTGTAGTGTAAAGTTTACACTTTTGGGGGAGGCGTGAAATTTGATTCGTCCTTGGAGGCGACCGCCGTAACATAATAAATTTACAGCGTTTTAATAATAAATTGTCGAAATTTGCGAGTTTGGCGCCCTTCTTGCCTTTAGTGGCCTGTCAGGCGGGCGCATCGGGGCGCGGGCCTGAGGTTGCTTGAAGACAAAGAGCCGCAAGGAGGAAGACGGGCATGGAAAACAACCACATTACCAAGATCGCCCAATCTATTGTGCTCGACGGCGAGAAGCCGGCGAAGGTCCTGGCTCGCGAAATCAACAAGCCTTACTCCACGTTGCTGCGGGAGCTGAATCCGTACGACTCCAGCGCCAAGCTGGGCGTCGAAACGCTGTTTGAAATCATGAAGCGCACCGGAGACATTTCGCCGTTGCAGGAAATGGCCAAGGAATTGGGATTCATGCTGGTGCACAGCGTGGACCTCAGCAAGGACGGGATCGTCTATCTGCGCCCCGACCAGCTCAAGCGCTGCGCTGCGTAGCCATGCACGCCGTTTCGACCCCTCCAGACGAGGGCCCAGGTCCGATCGATGACGTCCGCGAGGCGGCGGCCAGTTATTTACGGTTCGTCCTGAACCTGGATGAAGGAGATGTGAAGGAGCTGCTGTCGGTTGGCTCCTCCAATGTGCGGGCCTGCCTGGAGAGCGCGCGGCGGACCCTCGACAACGACGAATTCGCGGCGCACGCGCACGCGCTGAAAGGCAATCTGATCAATATGGGATTATCGGACCTGGCTGCGCGGGCGAAAGCCATGGAGCGCGCAGCCAAGTCCGGTCAGATCAACCTGGCGGCGGAGCTTTTGTTTCGCCTGGAAAACGATTTGGCAGGATTGTAATTATTTCATTTCTGTCTTTTGCGGGGGATGACGGCGTCCCCGGGCCATGCTAAGCCTTTTCGCCATGCGGGAACGTTACATCCCGGCCGAAAGAGGAGGACAGGACGCATGGTCGTCGTGAGTTTGGATCAGCTTCGACCAGGCATGGTGTTGGCGGCCGATCTGTTCTCCCCACAGGGCCGACGATTGGCGCAGAAGGGAGAGCGTCTGGACGAGCGCCGATTGCGCGTTTGCAAAGTCTGGGGCGTGACCGAGGCCATGGTGGAGGAGCCTTCGGGCGAGGATGCGTCGCTCGAGGCCGGAGGCTCCGATCCGGATGCGCTGGCGCAGGCCGAACAGGCTGCAAACGTTTTTTTTTCTTTGTCGGACCCAGGCCTGGATGTGGTCCAGGAGCTCCGAAAAGTTTACGTTTCGAGATACGCCAAGCGCCTTGAACGCGACCCGGATGCGGCGCAGTCTCCTCCCCAGTCTCCTGCGTCCATCCCTCCGCTGGGCTGCGACGCGGAGGCCATCATCCGGCAAGAGTTGACCCTGGCCTCCCTGCCCGACGTTTTCTACCGCGTTGTGGAGGCCCTCAAGAGCCCCCGCAGTTCCGCCAGCTACGTCGCGGAAGTCATCGGGCAGGACATGAGCCTTTCGGCCAAGCTTTTGAAGATGGTCAACAGTCCTTTCTACGGCTTTCCCAATCGCATCGATACGCTGCCTCGGGCTGTCGCCATCGTGGGCGCCAATCAGCTGACCAATCTGGCCATGGGCATTTCCGTGATCACCTTGTTTCAGGACGTGCCCGCAGTTCTGCTGGACATGCGGTTGTTTTGGCGGCACTCCATAGGCTGCGGGGCGTTGGCGCGGCTGCTGGCGCGCAACATCGGGATAGACGACGCGGAGCGTGTTTTCGTCTCCGGCCTGCTGCACGACGTGGGACGCCTCGTCATGCTCAGAAATTTTCCGGGGCAGGCAGCGGCGGTGTTGACCAAGTCCCATGCGGACTTGGAGCCTTTGTACAAGACGGAGCGCACGGCTTGGGGGTTTAACCACGGAACCCTGGCGGGCCAGTTGCTTAAAGCCTGGCGTCTTCCTCAGCAACTGCTGCAAAACGTGGGGCTGCACCACGCCCCGGGCCGGGCCGACGACCCCAGGGAAACGTCCATCCTGCATGTGGCCGACATCATGGCCCACGCCATGATGCTGGGATCCAGCGGAACTCCTGTCGCCCCCAAGCTGGATATGCAAGCCTGGCGGCGGCTCAATGTCTCCCCGCGGGCCGTGGAGCACCTCTCCCGCGTGGTGGACGGATACGTTGAGGACCTGGAGCGGGTCTTCTTTCACGATGATGACTGACCACGACCCGACACTGCAAGACTACACGCGGCGCCTGGAAGAGCGCACCGGCCGGCTGGAGCAGCGCAACCGGATGCTGGAGACGTTGCAGCGCTACACCCAGGACGCGCTGGAGCTGGCCGTCACGCTGGGAGAGTTCGACCAGCGGGTCAACCGGATGGAGACCCCGGCGGACATTCTTGAAGAGACGGACCGGCGGCTGCGCAAGCTCTCCACCTTCAAGGTCACGGGCTTCTGCATGGTGGACCCTGCGGACGGCGATCTTCGGTTGACGCTGGTGCGCCCCGAGAGCGCGACCTCCGTCATGGAGCGCGAGTTGGAGCGCTTGATCGAAACGGGGGCGGCCGCCGAAGCGTTGGGCAAGCGCGGGATGATGCATCGTCTGGACGCTTCGGGCCGGGAGGAGCTGTGCGTTCACGCCTTGGCCACGCCCTCCCGGATCATGGGGCTTTTCGTTGGAGTGTTGGGCCAGGCCCGAGCCGATATCAGCGACATCATGCTGACGCTCATGACGCTTATTCTCAACAGCAGCGCCGGCGCCTTGCAGAGTTACGAACTTTTCAGCCTCATTCGGAACATGAACCGCGAGCTGGAGGACAAGGTCGCCAGGCTGGCCGCATCCGAACGCGAGCTCACGGAGCACCGGCTCCACTTGGAGGATCTGGTTCGCTGGCGCACCAATCGGCTGCAGGTGGCCAATTCGCGTCTGGTGAAGGAAATCGACGACCGCCGCAACGCCGAGTCCGAGTTGCGCAAGGCCAAGGAACGGGCCGAGGTCGTCGGCCGAAAGCTCAGCGAGATCAATACGGCGCTGAGCGCGGCAAAAGCCCAGGCCGAGGCTGCAAACAAGGCCAAAAGCATGTTTCTGGCCAACGTGAGCCACGAGATCAGAACGCCGCTCAACGCCATGCTCGGCATGTCCGATTTGCTGGCGGCCACCCGGCTGGACCGCGAGCAGCCGGAGTTGGTGAGGCTGTTGAAGGCCTCCGGAGACTCGCTGCTCATGGTCATCGACGACGTTCTCGATTTTTCCCGAATCGAGGCCGGCAGGCTGAAGATTCGGCTGGAGCGGGTCGATTTGGCCGAGTTGCTGACCGAAACGGCGCTGGTCTTCCGGAATCGAGCCGAGGGCAAGGGGCTCGTTTTGACGCTGCACATTCCGCGGCCGCTCCCCGAGTCTTTCACCGATCCTTTCCGGTTGCGCCAGATTTTGTTCAACCTGTTGGGCAACGCCGTGAAGTTTACGGAGCAAGGAGAGGTTCGCCTTTCCGCCTGGCCTTTGGAGACCCCGGACCAGGCGGGGTGGGTGCGCTACGAGGTCGCGGACACCGGCCCCGGCATTTCCCCCAGCGTGGTCACGCGCATATTCGAAGCGTTCGAGCAGGCGGACGGCGCCCACTCCCGGCGCTACGGAGGCTCCGGGTTGGGGCTGTCCATCTCTTTGGGGCTTGCGCGCCTGCTTGGCGGCAAGGGCGTTGACGTGCAAAGCAACCCCGGCCAAGGGTCGGTTTTTTCGTTCGAACTTCCGGCCAGTCTGGACGCCGCCCCGGAGACTTCGCCGAAGAAAGCCGCCTCCGACGAAGCGGCCTGGGACCGGAAGCCCACAGTGTCGAAGGAAATTCTCGCCAAGCGGGTGGTGGCTGCGGAAGACAGTGATTACAATCGGATTTTGCTGCAAAAAATATTAAAGCGCATCGGGTTTACGGATGTCGTGCTGGTGGAGGACGGGCGCAAGGCCGTGCACGCCGTCATGGAGAACACCGCCTCGGTGGGGTTGGTGCTCATGGACGTGCAGATGCCTTTCATGGACGGACTCGCCGCGACCAGGGCCTTGCGCGCAGAGGGCGTCGCCGTCCCCATCGTGGCCCTCACCGCCTACGCCCGGGAAGAAGATCGGGAGCAGTGCCTGAAGGCGGGCATGGACGGGCATTTGGTCAAACCCTACCGAGAGAACAATCTGATCGAAGCCATCAACGAAGCCTGCAAGCCGCGGAATTGATCTTCCGCCCTTTCTTTGCAATTTCCCTGACGTCTGCTACAAGCCTCGAAACCAGCTGACAATATTGCAGGAATCGAGGCAATAACGTAAGTTTTGCGGGACGCGTGGTCGGAGGGGCCGTGCATTTACGTTTCAAAGACATCACCATCAAGCGAAAGCTGCTGTTCAACTTTGCTGTCATGATCGCCGGCATCATGATCATCAGCGGGGTCACGGCGTTCGGCATGATCCAGTTCCGTTCGGTGTTGGAGAAGCTGATCTACACCACCAACCGGCAGAACATCGCTTACAAGGAAATACAATTCTACATATCACGCAGTGAGGGCTCCTTCCACGACCTTTTGTCGGCCCGCAACGAGCTGGACTTGGCCGAAGCCGACATAGAGTTTCGCCAATCGTGGAATGCGATGAAAGGGATTCTCGCCGACATTGAGGATCGCGGCGGGAGCGCGCCGGAGGACATCTCCAAGGCCCCGGGAGTGTTGCAGAAGCTGTTCGCGCGAGTGAAGCGGCTCAAGTCCGAGGCTTTATGCCTGGATGTGCGCCGAACCCACGCTCTGAACGACGCCTCGGCGCAACTCGACTCGGCCAGGCGGCTGCTGCTGACCGTTTTGGACGACAACGAGCTGGATATTTATCTGGCGGCCGAAAAGATCAAGGCGCACAAGAGCGGCGCGTTGAATCAGTCCGTGGACAATCTGCTCAGTCGTTATCATTTCCCCGTCAAATCGATTCTGGACGTGCTGAACGGCTTGAACGGCTTGGAGGTTCTGGCGCGCTCCGCGATTCCCAAACGAGATGAAGCCCTCGTCTTGTCGGATCGAGAGCGGATCGTCTCCATTGCCGACGAAATCAGCCGCAACCTGGGCGGGTTGCGCAAGGTGTTGGACGGAAGGGAGCTCAAGAGCATTGAAACGCTGCAACGGCAGTTGGCTTCGCTGGAGACGAAGCTTGTAGGGCGCGACGGCGTGATCACCTTGCAACTGCAGGTGCTCCATGCCTGGAAGGCCTATGAGGGGGCCATGGACTCCGCCTCCCAACGCATCATGCAAATTGTCAGCATGGCGGCGGAGATCGCGTCGGACATGGAGCTCAGCGCGGAGCGCGTGGCCGCCTCGACCATGCAGGACGCGAAGGGACAGTTGACGGCCGTTGGCGCTGTTTTCGCGCTCCTGCTGCTGTCCGGCGGCGGCTTTTCCTACCTCATCAATCGCAGCATCGCCAGACCGCTGGAGCGGGGCGTAGCTTTCGCCGAGGCCGTCTCCAGGGGGGACTTGAACGCGAGCCTGGAGATGGACCAGCACGACGAGGTCGGCGACTTGTCCCGGGCTCTGGACCATATGGTCTCCACTTTGCGCCGGCAGGACTGGATTCGCGCCGGCAAGGCCGGGCTGGACGACCGTCTCCGGGGCCAGCAGGATTTGCGGGAGTTGAGCCTGGGGGTGGTCACGTTTTTGGTCAATTATTTCGAGGCCCAGCTTGGGGCCATGTATCTCAGCGACCCATCCGGCCGTCTGCGGTTTGCGGTCGGCCACGCCTTCAGCTACCGCGGCGGCGGCTTCCAGGAGTTCGAACCTGGAGAGGGGCTGGTGGGGCAGGCCGGCCGGGAGCGCAGGATCATCTTTTTCCACGACGTGTCGGAGCAGCTCGCGCCGAAATACAACTTCGGAGCCGGCGAAGCGACGCCGGCCCATTTCATGGCCGCCCCGCTGGTTTACCGTGAGGGGTTGGAGGGGGTGCTGCTGATCGGTTCGATGCAGCCGTTTCCGGAGTCCGCGCGGAGTTTCATGGAGGAGAACCTGGAGTCCGTGGCCATCGCCCTGCAGGTCGCGGGCTCCCGCCTGCAGGTGGAGGACCTGCTGGACCAGACCCGGCGGCAGGCCGAGGCGCTACGCGAGCAACAGCGTGAACTGCGGCTCAAGAACGAGGAGTTGGAGGAGCAGGCCAAGGCCCTGAGGGAGTCCGAGTCGACGCTGCAGCAGCAGCAGGAGGAACTGCGCGTCACCAACGAGGAACTGGCCGGACAAACCAAGGCGCTCATGGCCTCCGAGTCGCAGTTGCAGCAGCAGCAGGAGGAACTGCGGACGGCCAACGAGGAGTTGGAGGAGCGCGCGCAGGTTTTGGAGGAGCAGCACAACGCCATCCAGAATAAAAATGTGGCGCTCAAGAAAGCGCAGGAGGAGATTCAGGAGCAGGCCGACGCCGTGGAGCGGGCCAGCCGGTACAAGTCCGAATTCCTGGCGAACATGTCCCATGAGCTGCGCACCCCTCTGAACAGCATTCTGATTCTCTCCCGCATCCTGTCGGAGAACCAGGAAGGCAACCTGACGGACAAGCAAGTGGAGTTCGTTCAAACCGTGCACGGCTCCGGCAAGGATTTGCTGACGTTGATCAATGAAATTCTGGACCTGGCCAAAGTGGAGTCCGGCCGGATGGAGGTCCGCATCAGCCGCGTGGACGTGGCGGAGCTGCTTGAGGCCCTGCGCCGAATGTTCGAACCCCAGGCGGAGCGCAAAGGCCTCGCGCTCACCGTGCGCCAATCGCCGGACTGCCCTAAATTCCTGTACTCGGATTCGCAGCGGTTGACGCAGATTCTGCGCAACCTGCTCGCCAACGCATTCAAGTTCACGGAGCAGGGTGAGATTTCCCTTGTGGCCGGCCGGCCCGGTCCGGATCAAAGATTTGCCACGGAGACGCTGTCTTCCGATGTCGCCGTCGTCTTTGCGGTGGCGGACACTGGCGTCGGCGTCCCCGAAGAGAAGCGGGAGGTCATTTTCGAGGCCTTCCGGCAGGCCGATGGCGCTATTAGCCGAAAGTTCGGCGGCACGGGCCTGGGGCTGTCGATTTCGCGAGAATTCGCCAGGTTGTTGGGCGGCGAGATCCAGATGGAAAGCGAAGTGGGCAAGGGCTCCGTCTTCACTCTGTGTTTGCCGGAGCGCTTGATGGACGGCGAGGAAGACGCCGGGGATGCTTCCGAGACCGGCTTCGTCGCGGATGTGGGCGCTGTGGCCGACACGGACCGAGCCGGCTCGGGTTTGGAGCCGCCTTCAAAGGACGGCGCGGAGCGCGACGCCGATCCCGTTTCCGAGCGATCGTCCAATTTGCTGCTCATCGTGGAGGACGATCCGGTCTTCGCCGAGCTTTTGGAGGATTTGGCGCGCCGGCGAGGCTTCGAGACGCTGCTGGCCCATGATGGTGAAACAGGCCTGCATCTGGCGGACCTCCATCGACCCGACGGGATGTTGCTGGACGTGAAACTGCCCGGCGTCGATGGATTTTCGGTCATGGAGCGGCTCAAGGAAAACCCCCGCACCCGGCGCATCCCGGTGCATTTCATTTCCTCGGCGGACGAATCGCCCTGGCGGGCCTTGCGCATGGGGGCGGTGGGGTATCTGGCGAAGCCCGTGGAGCCGGAGGATATCGAGGCGGCCTTCGGGCGCATCGAGGATGCGATCCACAAGCCGGTGAAGACCTTGCTGGTGGTGGAGGACGACGAAGCCCAGCGCCGGAGCATTCTGGAGCTCGTCGCTTCCGACGGCGTGGCGGCTACGGCCGTGGCGTCCGGGCGAGAGGCTTTGGAGTCGCTGTCCCGGGAGGCTTTCGACTGCGTCATCATGGACTTGGGGCTCAACGACATGTCCGGATTCGATTTGCTGGAGGCCATGGCCGCGCGGGAGGATGTGCAAAAGGCCCCCGTCATTGTTTACACGGGTCGGGATTTGACCCGCGAAGAGGAGGCCCGGCTGGCCCGCAACGCCAGCTCCATCATCGTCAAGGGCGCGCGCTCCCCGGAGAGGCTTTTGGACGAGGCGACGCTGTTCCTCCACCAGATGCAGGAGAAGGCGCCCGGGCTGCGGCGGAAGACGCCCCGGACCTTCCACGATCCCGAAGAGATTTTCCAGGGCAAGACCGTGCTGATTGTGGACGATGATTTGCGCAACGTCTTCGCCTTGGGCAGCGTGCTCGAAGCCAAGGGCATGAAGGTGCGCGAAGCGGAAAACGGCAAAGAGGCCTTGCGCAAGCTCGCGCAGTACGAAGACGTGGACATCGTGCTGATGGACATCATGATGCCGGAGATGGACGGGTTTGAAACCATGCGTCGTATTCGGGCGGCCGAGGCCTACAAGGATCTGCCGATCATCGCTTTGACCGCCAAGGCCATGAAAGGCGACAAGGCCAAGTGCATCGAGGCCGGGGCCAACGATTATCTGTCCAAGCCGGTGGAAAACGGCAAGCTCTTGTCCTTGCTTCGGGTCTGGCTGCACCGATGAGCGCCGATCCTTCTGAAATCAACGAAAACGAGTCCATTGAACTCGAATTGCTGCTGGAGGCCGTTTACAGGAAATACGGGTATGACTTCCGGGGGTACTCCCGCGCCCACCTGATGCGTCGGGCTCGCCAACGCATGCTCCTGGGCGGTTTGGGCACCATCTCCGAACTGACCCACGCCGTGCTGAACGAGCCCGAAGCCCTCCAGACGCTGCTGACGGACCTGTCCATCAACGTCACCGAAATGTTTCGCGATCCGGAGTTTTATCTCCACTTGCGCCGGGAGATCGCCCCGATCCTGCGCACCTATCCCTTTCTCAAGATCTGGCACGCCGGATGCTCCACCGGAGAGGAAGTCTACTCCATGTCCGTTCTGCTGGAGGAAGAGGGATTGTTGGACCGGGCGCGCCTCTACGCCACGGATTTCAACGACGCCTCGGTGGAGCAGGCGCGGGAGGGCATCTATCCCGTGGAGTTGATCCAAGCCTACACGCGAAACTACCAGAAGGCGGGAGGCCTGCGGTCCTTCTGCGACTACTACACGGCCCGGTACGACGCGGTGATCATGGCCGCGCGGCTGCGCAGGAATGCGGTTTTCACCACGCACAACCTGGCCACGGACGGCCCTTTCGGGGAGATGCATCTGATCGTTTGCCGCAACGTGCTCATTTATTTCAATCGGGAGTTGCAGAACAAGGTTGTTCGTTTGTTCGGCGAGAGCTTGATTCCCGGCGGGTTTCTCTGTCTGGGCTCCAAGGAGAGCCTCAAGTTCTGCCGCAGCGGCGAATTGTTCGAGCCGGCGGTCGAAAGCCAGCGTATTTTTCGCAGGCGTTTCGACACGGAGCCGTCATGACGGCGAAGGCGGGGCGATTCCAGGCGGCGGCGAAGGATGCGTCGGCGGGCGGATTCTCCGCTTTGGCCCGTTTACTGGGTGGGCTGCGGGAAGGCCTGGCTTTGCCCGTGGCGGTGCAGCCTCTGCGTCCCGGCCCGGACTCCGCTGTTGCGGGGCCGTTGGCTGGTCGGACCGGGTTGACAGCCAAGGAAGCGGAGGACAAAGAAGTCTTACGGCTCGGCGTGGTCTGTGGTGCGCCGCTGGACTACCGCTTTGCCGCAGCGTCCCGCGCCAGCCTGGAGGCGGCCGGGGCCGACTTCACGCCGGACCTGGCCGGGATCGCGGATTTAATCAATACGTTGCAGGACGGGGACCGACGGGGAAGAGCATGAAGGATTCCTCTGTTGACGTGCTGGTGGTCGACGACCACGCGGAAAACCTCATGGCCATGGAAGCCGTGTTGGCCGACCTGTGCGTGCAGACGCACACGGCGAAGTCCGGGCTGGAGGCCCTCGGCCTGGCGCTTAAATACGATTTTGCGCTCATCCTGCTCGACGTGCAGATGCCGGAGATGGATGGATTCGAGACGGCCACCCTCTTGCGCAGCAGGAAGAAAACCCAGGAAACTCCCATTATTTTCATCACGGCCATCAACAAGGAGGAGCGCCACGTGTTTCGCGGCTACGAGGCCGGAGCCGTGGACTACTTGTTCAAACCCATCGATCCGCTGGTGCTCAAGAGCAAGGTGCGGGTCTTTGCGGATTTGCATAGGCAGCGCCGGATGATGGAGGCCACGACCCGGGAGCTGAAGCAGGCCGTGGCCCTGCTGCAAATATCGGACGAAGAGCTGCGTAAAAGCGAAGAGCATATCCGGCTTATCTCCGACAACCTGCCGGTGCTTATTTCCCACATCGACGCGGACGGCCGGTTGTTGTTCAACAACCAGACCCTGGAGGACTGGTTCGGGGTTTCGCCCTCCGAAGTCTTGGGCCGGCAGGCGGAAAAAGTCTGGATCGAGTTGGGCTGTCCCGAGTTCGCCGCACATTTGCAAACGGCGCTGGGCGGTAGGGCCGTGAATTTCGAAACGTTTCTGCCTTTGGCCGGCAATCGCCGGGTTCAGGTCGCCTACGTTCCGCATTTGGCTTCGGGCGAAGTGGCGAACGGGGAGTCCGCCGACCAGGTGCGCGGAATTTTCGTGCTGGTCAGCGACATCACCGAGCGCAAGCGGGCGGAGGAGGCGTTGCGGACCATCAACCAGCAACTCGATGAACTGGTGGAGGAGCGCACCCAGGAACTGGCCCGCAAGGCCCGTGAACTCGAAAAGGCCAACATCCGGCTCAAGGATCTGGACAACATGAAATCCGCCTTCCTGTCGTCGGTGTCCCACGAACTGCGAACCCCGTTGACCTCCATCATGGGCTTCGCCAAAATCACCGGCAAGGAATTCGCCCGCCATTTTTCGCCGTTGTCGAGCCGCAGCCCGGAGCTGAAGCCGAAGGGCGAGAGGATTTCCGAGAACCTTGAAGTCATCGCCTTTGAAGGCGAGCGTCTGACGCGGCTCATCAACGACGTGTTGGATTTGAGCAAGATCGAGGCCGGCCGTATGCACTGGCGCGACGTGCTGCTCGACCCCGCCGTACTGGTGGACCGCGCGGTCAAGTCCGTTCGCGGGCAGTTCGACCAAAAGCCGGATGTGCGCCTGAATGTTGAGACGCAAAGCGACGCCCCGCGCCTCTACGCCGATCCGGACCGCGTGTTGCAAGTGCTCATCAATCTTTTGAACAACGCCGGCAAGTTCACTTCCGAGGGCGAGGTGGTCATCCGGACGCAGGCCATGTCCGACGGCTGGCTGCGTTTCCAGGTGAAAGACACGGGGGAAGGCATTTTGCCCGCCGACCTGGAGCGCATCTTCGACAAGTTCCACCAGGTCGTCTACGACGACACCCTGCGCGACAAACCCGAAGGCACAGGCCTGGGACTGGCCATCTGCCGGCAGATCGTGGACCATTACGACGGACGCATCTACGCCGAGTCCGAGCCGGGCGTCGGCAGCGTTTTCACCGTGGAGCTGCCGGGCGCCGCTTCGGATATTGATCCAAGAGACTGATTCCACTGACTGTTGAACAACTCATTGAACGCAGGCCGCCCCGAAACGGCGGTCTGCTAAGACCCGGCTTCCGTGATGGTGCAGGCGCAGGAGGCGTCAGCCATGGATCATTTTTTTGACATTGCAGAGCAGATGCAGCAACAGGCTTGGAAGATTATTGAAGAGACAAATATCATCAACCTCTGGTCTTCCATCGGGGCGACAGCCAATCTGGTGGGCTCCGTAAAAACAGGATTATTGATAAATAATCGAGATATTGATCTTCATGTCTATACGAATCCGTTTGTCCTCGCCGATAGTTTTTTGGTTCTTTCCAGACTTGCGGAAAACAAGCATGTGAGAAAGATTGAGTATGCGAATCTGCTTGAAGCCGAGGATCAGTGCATCGAGTGGCATGCGTTCTATGATGACGGCGCCGGACAGTCCTGGCGGATCGATATGATGCATATTCTCCAGGAGTCCCCTTACGCGGGTTATTTTGAAAATGTGGCCGAACGTATTTCCGACGCTTTGACGAAAGAGACGCGGACGGCGATACTCAAGATCAAGCACTCCATCCCGAATGAGCAGCATGTCCCGGGGATTCATATCTATAGGGCCGTACTGGAAGGCGGCGTTCGGGATGTCGATTCCTTTTGGCGATGGAGAGAACAACATCCGGAGTCGGGTATCGTCGCCTGGGCGCCGTGAAGACGCTCCGGCGGCCGGTTTGGTCCCGATGATCGGAGATTGTTCGGGGCGCGGCCGAACTCCGTTGCGCCGGAAGGCGCGCTTCCTTCCATGATGTGATCGATCGCGAGAGCGTGTTCGGGATCATAACACGTTCAGCCCCGTTTGCCCTCGCCGTTTCCCAGCGCAACTTCTCCAAGCTCCCCGTTGCGGGCGACGACCAGCCGCTTGGCGGGGATATCCGCGTCCGACAGCTCCAGCGCCTTGGCCGCGATGCGCCCCAAGGCCGAGCAGCAGGGAACCTCCATCTCCATCACCGTGAGGGAGGAGGGCTTCGCCCGACGCAAAATGGCCGTCAGGCGGTCCAGATAGAGCTGCGTGTCGTCGAATTTCGGACAACCTATCAGCACGGCCTTCCCGGCCAGCCGCGTCTGGAAGTCTCCCATGGCCACGGGAGCGCAGTCCGAGACCAGCAGAAGATCGGCGCCTTGCAGGAACGGCGCTTCGGGCGGGACCAGACGCAGCTTGACGGGCCAATGCCCGAGGGCCGAGCCGTCGGTGTTCCGGGCCGGCCGGTTGGCCTGCTGACAGGGCGTCAGCGTTTTTATTTCGCTGGACGGACAACCGCAGGCCAGGGGGGCCGCCGTCGGAGGCGGTCCTTGCAGCGCCTGCAGGCGTTTTTCCACGGCGGCTTCATCAAAGGCCGCGGCTTCCCGCTCAACAAGGGTCAGCGCGCCGTTGGGGCATTCTCCCAGACAGGCGCCGAGTCCGTCGCAATACACGTCGCTCACGAGCCGGGCCTTGCCGTCCACAATGGCCAGGGCGCCTTCCTGGCAACCGGGAATGCATTGCCCGCAGCCGTCGCACTTGTCTTCGTCGATATGAATCACCAGTCTTTTTTCCATAAGATTGCTCCGATGGGGCGGGCCTTTGCGGCCCGCCCCGCAGGGGGCTCCTAACCCAGAATGGCCTTGAGGTCTTCGTCCGGGGTGGAGATCGGTTTGATGTCGAAGGTCTTGACCAGAAAGTCGAGCACATTGGGGCTCAGGAAGGCCGGCAGACTGGGGCCCAACCGGATGTCCTTGACGCCGAGATGGAGGAGGGTGAGCAGGATGGCCACGGCCTTTTGCTCGTACCACGACAGGACCATGGACAAAGGCAGGTCGTTGACCGAACACTCGAAGGCCTCGGCCAGGGCCGTGGCGATGCGGATGGCCGAATAGGCGTCGTTGCACTGCCCCACGTCCAGAAGCCGAGGAATGCCGCCGATGTCGCCCAGGTCCTTGTCGAAGAAGCGGAATTTTCCGCAGGCCAGAGTCAGCACGATGCAGTCCTTGGGGACCTTTTCCACGAATTCCGTGTAGTAGTTGCGGCCGGGCTTGGCGCCGTCGCAGCCCGCCACCAGGAAGAAATGGCGCACGGCCCCGGCTTTGACCGCTTCGATGACCTTGTCGGCTACGGAAAGCACGGCGTCGTGGGCGAATCCCACCATGACCGAACCTTTCGCCTCGTCCGCCGCAAAGCCCGGAAGCTCCAAGGCGCGTTGGATGACGGGCGTGAAATCCTTGCTTCCGTCGGCCTCGGCGGAGATGTGCTCCACCCCCGGCCACCCCACCAAGCCTGTGGTGAAGATGTTGCCCGCATACGCCTTGCCGGGTTTTTGAATGCAGTTGGTGGTCATGAGGATGGCCCCGGGGAATGCGGCGAATTCCTTGAGCTGGTTTTGCCAGGCCGTGCCGTAGTGCCCGTGGAAATGGGGATGTTTGTTCAATGCGGGATACCCGTGGCACGGCAGCATTTCACCGTGGGTGTAAACGTTGATCCCTTTGCCCGCGGTCTGCTCCAGGAGCATGGCCAGGTCCTTGAGGTCGTGCCCGGAGACCAGAATGGCCTTGCCCGCCTTGGGTCCCAGAGGAACCATGGTGGGCGCGGGCGGGCCGTAGGCCGAGGTGTTGGCGTCGTCCAGAGCCGCCATGGCCTTGAGGTTGGCTTCTCCGGTTTTGAGCGCCATGCCGATCCAGTCCTCCAAGTTCATGTCGCTCCGGGTGGCCGCGGCCAGGGCGCGTTTTACGAAGCGGTCCACTTCGGGATCGGTTTTGCCCAGGATTCGGGCGTGGTCGGCGTAGGCGGCGATGCCTTTGAGGCCGAAAATTACGGTCCACTTGAGGGACTTGATGTCCTCGTCGGGCTCGGGATCCTGCTCGATTCCGCAGGCTTCGCCCTGCTCCACGAGTTCGGCCAGGTCTTGGGCCGGCTGGAGGCTTACGGCGGCGCCTTGCGGAACGGCGCACTTGGCGTTGCGCAAGGCGTCCAGCAGCCGGTCGCGGAGTCCGGCCGCTTGATGGATCAACGGCGGAAAGCGTTCGGGATCGAAATTGACGTTGGTCAGGGTGGAAAACATGGCTTCCATGATGAAGCGGTCCACGGACGGGTCCGCCTCCAGCCCGCCCTCGTCGGCGGCTACGGCGGCCACGGACAATCCTTTGAGCAGGTGGACGAGCAAGTCTTGCAAGGCTGCGACGTCGGGTTGCTTGCCGCATACGCCGATCTTGGTGCATCCTTGGCCTTTGGCGGTCTGTTCACACTGGTGGCAAAACATGGAGCCTCCTTTTGGGTTGGCGTTTCAGCCTGTGCTTCCGTATGGAAAGCATGATAGGACGGGCCGGCCGCTCAGGCTTTGACTTGAGTCAGAAGAGAGGCATTTTGTGTGAAAAAGGCAAACCCACGGCGGATTTCACGGAAGGGGCGATGATGGACAACGAAGCTGCGCCGTTGATCGCGGCCATGGCTGAAACTCCCTTGTTTCGAGGACTTTCGGACGGGATGCTGGATGAACTCGCCGCATTGGCCGTTGTGCGCGAGCGGCCGGGCGGGTTCGAAATTTTTCGCTCCGGGGAGGATGCGGCGGGTTTTTACATGGTCGTCGAGGGACGGGTGAAAGTCTTCAAGGCTTCGACTTCGGGCAAGGAATTGATTCTTCACGTTTTCGGGCCGGGAGAGGTCTTCGGAGAGGTCCCGGTTTTTCAAGGCGGAACGTTCCCGGCCTGCGCCGCGACTCTTGGCGAATCTCGCTTGGCCTATTGGTCCCGGACGAGCCTGAAGCAAGCCGTGTCGCAGGACCCCGAACTGGCCATGGCCATGCTGGCTTTGCTGGCCGGGCGGCTGCGGGGGTTCGTCGAGAAACTGGAGGCCGTGAGCCTGAAGGAGGTTCCGGCCAGGCTGGCCGGGTATCTGCTGCTGTTGCGCGACTCCCACGGCCGCGACGAGTTTCGATTGGACCTGACCAAGGGCCAGACGGCCGCCTACCTTGGAACCATCCAGGAGACGCTGTCCCGCGTGTTCAGGAAGCTGATCGAAGAGGGATGCATCAAGGTGGACGGTCCCATTGTCCGCATACTGGACGCGCCGGGGCTTGAGAGGGTTTCATCCGGAGGATGAAATCCGAGGTCCTCCGGGCGGCCGCATTTTGATTTTCATTGTAACTTTTTCCCCTCCTCCTTCGTCTACATGAACAAGTGAGGCGGAGCGGGCAGGGCGTTCTTCAGTCCTTCCCCCCCATCGATCGACCTGGTCCGCTCCCGCCTTCGCTTACGGGAGGGATAACCCTTATCCCCAAGGAGTACGGGAATGAGCTCGATCGACTCGGTCAGTGGGTATTCGTCGCTATTTTCCTCGGAAATCTTAAACAACCTCAAAATATCTTCGAGTTCGGAGGAGAGCGAGAAACCGACGGCTGCTGAGACCGCCAGCATGCTGATCAACAACAACGACACGGATGGAGACGGCAATCTATCCGTCGACGAACTCGGTTTCTCGGACGAACTGTACGAGGCCATGGACACGGACGGCGATGGATTGCTCACCGAAGAGGAATTGTCCGCCGGCGTCACGAACAACCAGGAGCAGTTCGACCAGGAATTGATGGCCAAGATGGCGGAAGAGGGCATGGCCCCTCCGCCCATGAACCAGGCAGGCGCGGCCTCCGCGTATCAGGAGCAATACGACCTGACGTCGACCCTGCTCGACAGCGTGTTCGGCGACAGCAGCAGCGCTGCGAACTATCTCGATATCAGCGATTACGCCGACTACGTCCTTGATTTATCCATTTGACGACCCGGGCGCTCGACCCGAAAAAGCGATGGCGCGACCGGAATGGCCCCCCGCGAGGGGGCCATTCGCGATGCGCGTCGTCCGGACCTACAGCGGGTGATCTTGCAGGAGACAACATATGCGTCTGCTTATTGTTGAAAAGGATCCGGTCATGAGACTCACCGTAACGACATTGGCGCGGGACATCGGATTCACCGCCCACGCGGCCGACGGCCGCAGCCTTGCGGCCGATCTGCTGCGCAACGCGGCTTTTGATCTCGTGCTCATGGACATGGACCAGCCCTGGCCGGACGGCGTGTCGGCGATGCACACGCTTCGCAGCGGCGGCCCCAATAAGAGGACTCTGGTCATCGGCGCCACCTCCTGCGCCGACCCCGAGCGGCTTGAGGTCATGCGAAATTCCGGTTTGGACAGCCTGGTGGCCAAGCCCTATGACTTGAACGAGTTGCTGGAGGAAATGGTCCGGCTGCTGGACGACGGACCGGGGCGGAAACTTCCGGGTTCGAAGAAACGCCTCTGGGCCGACGCCGGACTCGCCGTCCAGGACGAAGCGCTCTTTTCCTCAAGCGAGGAGCTGGTCATCGTGCTCGAAGGAGAATCGGGCGGCGAATCCGGAGCGTAACAGCCTCTTTGGCGGGCGAATCGGGCCAACGGCGCCGGGCGAAGCGCAACCTTCGCCTTTCCGGTGGATTATTGAGGCGCGCGCCGTTCGCCGGTTTTGTTCCGGCCTGATTCCGACATCTTGCGCATGTCTTCCCGGCGGCGCTTTTCCATTTCCTCGAAACGGGCTCGCTGCTCGGGCGTGAAGATTTCATAGAGTTTCCGATTGATCTTTTGCATGCCTGCGTCGACGCGTGGGGCCGTCTCCCGTATGATCCCCAGGAAAAAGACCTGCTTTTCATCCATGATGTCGTTAAAGGCCGGGAGCTGTTCGTCGGTGATTTGAAGATCGCGGACCATGGACTCCCGCATCTGGCGCTCCATGGCTTGGGGGTCTCCGGGGCCGATGCGAGGCCTTTCGAAATGGTCTGTAACGACGGCGCCCGTGATTGCGCCGAGGATGAAAATTAACGCAACACCGACCGCGCCTTTCAATGTAGAGGACATGGCGCTTCCCTCAATAACCGGGGTAGAATAAATTCAAAAACGCGTAGGTTTGGCTCGTTGCGCTGTCGGCTCCCGCGCCGTGGAGCCACGTCAGGACCATGACGGCGGCCAGGGCCGCGGCGCACACCGGAGCGGCTTTCCAGGCCATGCTGAACAAATTCGAAACGGGGAGCGCGATGGGCTCGGATTCGATCCGCCGCCTCACGCGGCGTTCGAAGCCGTTCTCCACGCTTCGGATGTCCGGCGCGGTCGCGCGCGCCAGCTCCGCGAGTTCATGAATGTTTCTGGGATTACTGGTCATGCCGCTCCTCCATGAGCGATTTAAGCCGCTTCCTCGCCCTATGCGCCCGCACCCGGACGCTGACGCCGGTGACGCCGAGGCGCTCAGCGGTTTGTTGCACACTGAATCCTTCGATGTGCAGCATCGTCACGATCATCCGGTCCATGGGCGACAAGGCGTTCAACAGGGACTCCACCAGGACTCTTTGCTCCTGAACGTTCGAGTCTTCGCCCTGCTCCCATAGCGTCACATCCTCTACAAACGTGATAGGCTCTCTTCGCTTGCGTCTCAAGTGGTCGAGGCAAACGTTGGACGTAATCCGGTACAGCCACGTTCGAAAGCTGCTGGAGGCGCGAAAACCGGAAAGACCCTGGTACGCCTTGAGGAAAACCTCCTGGCCCAGGTCATCCACCTCGTCGGGAGTGTCGCAAAATTTCGAGATGAACCCGAGAATCTCTCGTTTGCGCCGGCGGACCAGCTCTTCGAAAGCCTCAGTCTCTCCACTTTTGCACAGTTCGACCAGGTCTGCATCGGTTCGGCTGCTTCGTTGACGCATTCATTCCATCGGCGTTGTCGGCTTCGTGGGACTCCCCTCCCGCCGGCCGGGCTACGCCGCAGAGTCTCCTGGCGGCTGAGCGCGCGGCTGCAGGCTTTCGAATTTCGCCTCCGCATTTTTCCTTTTCCGAAGCAAGGTCTTGTCGAGGATTCGTTCCAAGGCTTTTTTGCAGCCGGGCGAAATCGGGGTCGGTTGGCGCCGTCGCCGAGCGTTCGGGTCAAATTGCAGTACAACCATTTGGCCGCCTCCTGTCGTCTATACAGACGGCTGGCCCTACCAAAAAGTTACATCCCCGCGCCGGAATAGTGGGCGGACAGCGAGCGCTGCTTGCCCCGCGCGTTTCAAGCTTGCAAGGGCGACACTCTCAAGCCGGTTGAAACTGCCGCGAACTCAGAAAGACCGGGCTGCAACCGGCGTAGAGCCGGAGGCGGCGTTGCGTCAAGCCGGTCCGGGCGCGTTCGGATTTCTGCGTCGGTCGGCAAGCAGGGTCTTGATGCTGTTCCACCCGATCTCCCGGAAATCCTGAGCGCACAGGTCGGTCAAGGGAGCAAGCTCGCTGACTGGGTGGGTCGTGGCTAGGCCGACGACAGCCATGCCGGCCGAGCGCCCTGCCGCCACGCCCGACAGGGAGTCCTCGAAAACCACACAGGCTCGCGGCGGGACGTCCAGACGCGCGGAGGCGGCGAGGTAGACGTCAGGAGCGGGTTTGCCGCGGGCGACCATGGAGGCGTCCACCACGGTCGCGAACGCCTGGGCCAAGCCCGTTTCCCGCAGGACCATCGACGCGTTGTCCGGCGGTGCGGACGTGGCGACGGCCAAGAGCGTTCCAGAGCGTTGCAATTCAGCAATCAGCTCCGCCAGCCCGGGTAAGGGCGAGAGTTTGCCTGTCGCCATTTGGCGGAACAGCCGCTCCTTCTCTTCGGACAGGTCGTGTATGCGTTCGGGGGACAGCTCCGGACCGAACAAGTCCCGCAGGGTGTCGGTGTTGGTTCTGCCGTAGACCCGCCGTTCGAGGTCCTTTTCCGAGAGGGATAGGCCGTGCTTGGCGCAGAACGCTCTCCATGAACTGCGATGAAAGGGATTGGTGTCTGCGATGACGCCGTCCATATCGAAAAGAGCGGCCCATTCGGCCATGAAATCTCCATTGGCCTCGCGGCCGTTCATTCCGATCACTGGGAGTCGCCCGCTCACGCGGCTCTCAACACCGCGACCGCGCCGAGGACGTCCCGCCCCGCCTCGCGGCGCAGGACGGCGTCCTGGAGCTCCAGCACTTCGAACCCGGCCGCCTCGGCCAAGCGGCGCAGATAGGCCTCCGAGTGCCGGCAACGGCCGGCCGGGGATATCTCGTAGTCCGCGGATTCGGATTTCTCCACGCTGAAGGCGAAAAGCCCTCCCGGCGCCATGGCGTGGCGCATCGCTTTGAACACCGGCGCCAGATCGCCCATGTAGACGAAAACGTCCGCGGCCGCCGCGAGGTCGAACGGCCCGACGCCGGACTCCAGGTATTCGCGCAGGTCGGATTCGAGGAGGTTGTCGTACTGGCCGGTTTGGAGAGCCATGCGAACCATGCCGCCGGAGAGGTCCACGCCCGTGAGCTCCGCCGCCAGGGGCCTGAGCAGGCCTCCGAACAGGCCGGCGCCGCATCCGGCGTCCAGGACGCGCAGGTCCCGCCGGTGCGGCAGGTGGGGCGCAAGAGCCTCCATGAGGGCCTGGGGCGCCCGGTAGCCCAGTTCCTTGACCATGTGCTCGTCGTAGCGTTCGGCGTATTGGTTGAAAACGTTGCTGACGTAGGCCTTGGACGGGCCGTCCGGAGCGGGCGAACCTTCGATGGAGGCCAGAAAGGCGCCGGCGCCTTGCCGGTCTTCCGGATCGTACTGCAGGCAGGCCCGAAAGTTCTCCGCCGCCTCCTTCTTGAGGCCCAGTTCCTTTTGGACCATGCCGATGAGGAAATGGCTTTTCTCGTCCTTGCCGAGGGCCTGGGCGGCCAGGGCTTCGCCCAGGGCCTTGTCCAGCCGGCCGGACATCAGGAAGGCCTGGGACAGGCACAGGCGGGCGTCGCGCAGGTTCGGCGCGAGCTTCACGGCTTTGTCCGCGGCGTGGACGGCCTCGAAGGGGCGCCCGGCGTTGAGCAGAGCCACCGCCAGATTGAGCTGGGCCTCCGGGTGCTCGGGATTGGCCTTGGCCGCCTCGTCGGCCGCCTGGACCGCCTCCTGGGTGCGGCCCTGGGCCATGAGCAGCACGGGCAGCCTGGAAAGAGCGTACAAATTGGATGGATCGAGGCTCGCCGCGCGGCGGGTCTGGTCTACGGCTTCGTCCAGCAGGCCGGCCGCCTGCAGCAGGCGGCTCAGGTTGTCCCGGAAGCCGGCGTTGGACTCGTCCAAGGCGACGGCTTGGCGCATTTGCTCCAGCGCCTGCTCGGATCGGCCCGCCGCCTGCAGGGCCAAAGCCAGGCTGTTGCGGATCATGGCGTCCCGGGGGCGCAGGTCCGCGGCTTTTTGCAGGTCCTCCACCGCTTCCTGAACGCGGCCCGTCTGGCGATGGATGAAGCCGAGGTTGGCCCAGGCGGTCGCCGCGGCGGGAGCGGCGTCCACGACCCGGCGCAACGCGGCTTCGGCTTCTTCGCTTCGGCTCTGGCGGAGCCGCAGCTGGGCCAGAGCGGAGAGGGCGGCCGGATCGTCCGGGGCTTGAACCATGCAGCGTTCGATGCTCGCTTCGGCCTCGCTGAGCCGGCCGGCCCGCAGCCGGCAGAGCCCTAGTCCGCGATGCGCCTCGCCAAGGCCGTCGTCCAGATTGGCGGCCTGTTCAAAAAAATCTTGGGCCTCTTTGATTCTGCCCTGCGCCAAGAGGGCGAAACCCCAGCCGGAGCGGGCTCTGGCGGCCAGGCCGGGTTCTTCGGACTCCATGGCCTGGGCGTAAGCCTCCCCGGATTCGGCGAAGCGTCCCTGCTCCCGAAGCGTGCGCCCGAGCATCAGCTTTGTTTCAGGATCGTCCCCGGCTCGCCGAAGTAGGTCTTCGGCGAGTTGAAAGTCCCCGGCCTCAAACGCCTGCTCGGCGCGCAGCACCAGATCTTCGGTCACGTTGCTCCCTCGGCAGGCCGCCCCAAAATGGCGATTTGCTTCGTCAGTGAACAGATCCAGACCGCTTATGTATGCGCCATACACTGCGCGCCCTGGATTTGTTCGCTTCCTCGCATCTCACCATTTTTGATCGGCCTGCAGCAATGAGTTTTTCAACCGTCAGCAGGTTAAGGATATTAGAACCTGGCGGATTGTGACGCCGCAGAACCTTCCTGGTCAAGAAGAGGAGCGGGAGTCCGGGTCGACGGGTTCTCCTTCGATGATCAGGTTCGGAAGCTCGTTCGTGTCGTCGGCCTTGATGGGGAAGTGCTCGGCGATGATTTCTCCGCACCGGCGCACGGCGGCGCACAAGGCCTCACCGGCTCTGTTTTCCCGAATGCCGCGGGTCAGCTCCTCGGCGACGCTCTCCCACGCAAGGGGCGGGACTTTGTCGTTGATTCCCTTGTCCGCCAGAATTTGCACCTTGCGTTCGAACACGGAGACCAGAATGATGATTCCGGTCAGGTCGCGGGTGCGATGCAGCCCCAGGGTGTAAAAGTTGACCAGGGCGGCCTCGTGGACCTCTTCGTCCATGGCCTGGCGGGCGATGAACGGGCGTTTGAGGCCGGGTTTGACGTTCACCGCCAGAAGCGTAATTCCGTAGATCGTCAGGAAAACCGCGGCGAAGGCGAGCATGTTGGTTGCGCCGATGATCCAGCAGAAAAGCAGGGCCAGGGGGATACCCAGAGTCAGCGCGGCCAGGTGCGTGGCCGTGGGGTAGTGGTAGCTGGCCGAGATCACGACGGGGACGATTTCGCCGGAGGTGGTTTTCTCCACTTCCTCCACGCAGCGGACAAGCCGCTCGCGTTCCTGGTCGCTCAAAAATTTTTTCGCCAAGTGTTTCATATGCTATCCCGTTTCAAGCTCTTACCAGCCGCCTGAGGCGCCGCCGCCTCCGAAGCCTCCGCCGCCGCCTCCGCCGAAACCTCCGAAGCCTCCGCCGCCGAATCCGCCGTCGCCAAATCCGCCGCCGTCGAAGCCGCCGCGTCCTCCGCGCCCGAAGCCGCCCATGAACATGCCCAAAAGCAGCCAGGTCAACCCCGAGCCCGTGCGCCTGCGGCCGGCGAAGCTACGGCCCAATCCTCCGAAGAGGAACAGGACGATGAGGATGAAGAAGAACAGTCCGCCGCCTCCGCCGCTTCGAGCGCGGGGCTTGGGCGGCGGGGCCGTGTACTCGCCCCGCACGGCCTGGATCATGGCCTGGGCGCCCTGGAGAAATCCCAGGTCGAAGTTCCCGGATCGAAAGTCCGGGGAGATGACGTTGTCGATGATGGCTCCGGACAGGATGTCGGTCAGCCGGCCTTCCAGCCCGTAGCCCACCTCGATGCGGATTTTATGGTCGGCCTTGCTGACCAGCAAAAGCGCGCCGTTATCCTTGTTTTTCTGGCCGATTTTCCAGGCCTCGGCGACCCGGATGGAGAAATCCTCCAGGTTGTCGCCATCCAGGGAGGGGATGGTCAGCACGACGATCTGGGTGGAGTCCGTACGCTCCAGATCGGACAGCATCGCAGCCAGCTCACGCTTGGCCGGGGCGGAGATCATGCCCGCATAGTCGTTGACGTAGCCCTGAAGCTGAGGGACCTCCAAGGCCCGGGCCGTCGCAGGGGCGGCCAGGACGGCCAGGACGAAGAGCAGGGCGGCGAGTCGTTGCAAAGAGCGCATGAAACCTTAACTCCCCTTCCCGAAATCGACTTTGGGCGCTTGGTGGGCGGCTTCGTCCGCCTGGTAAAACTCCTTGCGGTCCAAGTGCAGGAACAGGCTGTTGGTCATGGAGTTGGGGAAGGTCCGGATGGAGGTGTTGAATATCCTCACCGCCTCGTTGTAGCGCTGCCGGGCGACGTTGATGCGGTTCTCCGCGCCTTCGAGCTGGTGCTGCAGCCCGAGGAAATTCTGGTTGGCCTTGAGGTCGGGATAGCGCTCCACCACCACCATGAGGCGGGAAAGGGCCTGGCTTAATCCGCTTTGGGCCGCCTGGAATCTCGCCAGGGCCTGCGGATCGCTGAGGTTGTCCGGCGAGATGGTGGTCTGGGTCGCCTTGGCCCGGGCTTGGGTTACAGCCTCCAACGTGTCTTTTTCGTGAGCCGCGGCGGCCTTGACCGTTTGCACCAGATTGGGGATGAGGTCGGCCCGGCGCTGCAGGGCGGCCTCCAGGTCGCCCCAGGCTGCGTTCACGGTTTCTTCGTTTTTCTGCATGGAGTTGTAGCCGCAGCCGGACAGAACGGGCGCCAGGCACAAGGCCAGCAAAACCATGAGAGCGATGCGTCGATTCATGCGCGTTTCTCCATAAAGGTGACGTGTGGGTCGGTCTCTGCAATGTGGGCGCCCGAACCGAATCTGTCAACCCCGAGCTTATCGCCGGAGCGGAAAGTTCGTCGTTTTCCTCTTCCGTTCGTTATTGTTTGTCCGTGGCCCGGGTCAGCGCTGTGACGTTGGATTTGGTGAAGAATCCGTCGAAGTCGCCGTACCGGCGAATATATTCGTTCACCAGCAGCGTGTGGGGCGAGGCGTCGGAAAACGCTTGCTGGAGCCCTTCTTCCGGCGAGCCCACCAGGTCGGAGAGAAAGCCCATTCCGTCCGCCTTGAGCTTCGCCACCGTTTCGTCGATGTCTTCCGCGACGAAGGCCATGTGGTGCACGCGGGTCCCATAGTTGAGGATGAAGCGCTCCGTGGGGCCGGACGCTTCCACGGTGGTGAACGGCTCCACGCCCGAGGTGAAAACCTGGGCGTAGCCCGCGCCCGCAAGCCGGGCCACGCTGGTGATGGAGTTCAACGAGTTCACGTAGATGGCGAACTGGAAGTCGTAGTTGGTCAAGCTCATGAACTCCAGAATGGCCTTGTCGCGGTCCTGGGCGCGCACCCTGGTCGCGGTGTGGTCCAACGCCCCGATGTTGCGCAGGTGGGCGGCGTCGGGCTTTTCGATCCGGACGTCCAGCGCTTTGGCGCCGCGGGTCTCGTAGGCGCCCTTTTGGCCTTTCCACTGGATGAACCCCAGGGCTGCGCCCGTGTACCGGCTGGGCTGAGTCTGGATGTAGAAATAACCGGGCGTTTCGACCACTCCCGCTTCGTGGAACTGGGTTCCGCGCAGTTGCTGAATATGGACGTAGCGCGCCAGATCGGGCGTTTCGAAGATGAAGGTCTCAAGACGGGTGTTGGGCAGATGTCCGGATTTTGGCCGGGTGTTGAACGCCCGGAAAGGGTTGTCCTGTTCTTTGCGGGCGTAGAGGATCAGATCGGCCGAGCCGTCCAGGCCCAGCACGATGCAGAAAGCCCGATCGTCTTCAAAGGCCGACCGGACGTCGAATCCGGTGGAGGCGAGCAATTCCTCCGCGGCCGGCTGCAGCCTGTCCTGTTCGACGCAGATGGTCGCGGCGGAGAGGTCCCCGGCAAGCCCTTCGAGACCCAGTTTGCGGCGCGACGCAAGCATTTCCTCCACGCCTCGCATCAACACCTTGTCGTCATTGTGGAACGAAGGCGCCATGATTCCTCCTCGAAGTCGTTCAGGTTTTCTCACCCCATACTACGGGGCTCGCTTGTTGGTCCAGAATATTAGGGGGAGCGGAGTTTTGTTGACACGCCGAATTTATTCTTCGGACCTTTCGGGACGCAAGCGGATCGTGTACAGGTTGATGGAGCGGTTCGTTCGATCACTTTTCAGCCTGGAGTTGAGGCATGACGCAGGAATCCGGCGGGAAATTCAAACCGAAAGGCAAGGACTGGGCCATCATTGTGCTGGCCGCAGCGGTTTTGGTGCAGGGATACCTGCTGGTGCGCGGCGGCCGGGGCTTTTCCCGCGACGCCGCGGCGCCGGCGGCCAGCACGGTCGTTGTGAAGGAGCTGATTCTGGACAGCCCCAAGAACCAGCATTTGTTGGCGGCCTTGAGCGAACCTCTGGGCGCCAACCGCACCGGCGCGCTGCCGGACGACGCGGGCGCCATCGAGCCGGCTCTTCCCGGAGCGTGGAGCTTTCTCAATCCCTACACCCTCATGTTCAGCTCCAACGAGACCTTCCAACCCAGAACCCGTTACGAAATACGCTTGAACCCCAAGGCGCTCGACACGCCGGCGTATGCGGTGGACGCCGCTCCGCATTATCTGGAGACCACCCCCTTCGAGCTCGCGTCCATGCACGTCGAGGAGCGCTCCGCTCCGGGCGGCGGTGCGGAAACGGTGCTCGCCGGGCGTCTGCAGTTCAACGAACCCGTGTCGCCCAAAGAGTTGCTGAATCATTTGAGCCTGCGGGACCCCGAGCGCAACGCCACCGTGGAGTTGTCCCTGGAGACCTTCTACAACACCCGTTCGCCCCGATTCGTCAGTGCGCCGGTGACCAAGACGGCCAAGGAGCGCGTGCTGATCCTCTCCGTGGACAAGGGCCTCACCCCGGCCGGATCGGATGTTCTTCTGGGCCAGCCGCACGAATGGAGCATTCCGCTGCAGCTTGATCCCGATTTGAGGCTGGACCAGACCAAGGCCGAAAGCCAGCCCGGCCAGGGCGTGGTCACCTTGCGCTTCTCCTCCCCCGTGGCCGCGTCTGCGGCCGCGGCTGCGGTTTCGGTGTCGCCCGAGGTGGATTTCCAGACCGCCTCCAGCGGCCAGGAAGTGACCTTGAGCGGCGCCTTTCTCCCCCGCAAGACGTACACCGTGGTTGTGGCGCAGGGGCTCGCGGCCGAGGACGGCGCGGCGCTGCACGACAGGATCGAGCGCAAGCTGTCCATGCCGGATGTTCCTCCGCGTCTGGATTTCCAGAGCCAGGGCATGTTCCTGGCCAGAGAAGGGGCGCAGGCCCTGGCCTTGCAGACCGTGAACGTGAACCGCGTGGAGCTGTCCATCGACCGCGTGTACCGCAACAATCTTTTCCTGCTTTTCCAGAACTACGGCTACAGCGTGTTCGGCGGAGGATTCAGCGGCGACGTCGCCCATGTACTGGGCGGCCAGGTGGCGTCGCGCCTGATTCGGATACAAGGCAAACCCAATGAGGAAGCCCGAACCGTCATCGACCTGAACGACGCCATGCGCAAGGGCGGGCGCGGCTTGTACAAGGTCTCGGCCAAGCTGCCCAACACCTGGGAAGGCGTCGAGCGCTGGGTGCTGTCCACGGACATCGGCTTGGCGGCCAAGGAAGGCGGCGGCGAATTGTTGATCTGGGCCGCGTCCTTCTCGGAGGCCAAACCCCTGCGCAACGTGGCCGTGTCCCTGCTGAGCGACCAGAATCAGGTCATCGGCCAAGGCCGGACGGACGCCTCGGGGCTCACTCGCATCAAGCTGCCCCCTGAGGAAGCTCAAGGCCGCCCGTTCATGGTGTTGGCCGAAAAAGGGGCGGACATGTCCTTTCTGCTTCCGGACCAGTTCCAGGACGACATGGCCGGCCTGCCCGTGGGAGGACAGGAGATTTCCCGCAAAGGCTACAGCGCGTTTCTGTACGGCGAGCGCAACATCTACAGGCCGGGAGAAAAGGTCGAGGCGATGGCCATCGTACGGGACGAGCGGCTCAAGGCGCCGGTTCCGTCGCCTTTGATTCTTGAGCACCGCGACCCTCAGGGGCGGCTGCTTTCCCGGCGCACCGCGACGCCGGATTTGCGGGGCATGGCCGCCTTGACCGTCGACCTTCCGGAGTACGCCCTCACCGGGACGCACACCCTGGAGCTTCTGTTGGGCGAGGAGTCGATAGGGCAATATCGTTTTCAGGTGGAGGACTTCATCCCGGACCGCATCCATGTGCGGATCGATCCGGAGAAATCCGCGGCCGAGGCCGGGAAGCGTTTGCGCTTCAAGGTGGAGGGCGACTACCTGTTCGGGGCTCCGGCCGCGGACTTGCGCGTCTCCACGGTCGTACGCCTTGTTCCCGAGACGTTTACTTCCTCCTCCTTCCCCGACTACGTGTTCGAGGGCCCGCAAGTTTTCGACGCCAGAAAGATCATGGACGCCGAGGCCGTTCTGGACGCCCAGGGGCTCGCCGGTTTTGAGGCCGACATTCCCTCGGGGCTCAAGCCGCCTTCGGCCCTGCGCGCCGAGATCGCGGCTACGGTGTTGGAGACCGGCGGCCGCGGCGTTTCGGCCATGAAGCCGGTCGTCGCGCACGCCTACCCCGTGTACGTGGGGCTGAAGCGTTTGGTTCGCCAGGGCTACCAGCCCGGCGAGGAGGTCAAGCTCCAGTATGCGACCGTCGCGCCGGACGGAGCGCCGGCCGCGCCGGGCAAGCTCACGGCGGAGTTGTACAAGGATCGCTGGCGCACCATCATGCGCCGAACGCCTTCGGGCGGATTCCGCTACGAGTCCGTGCGCGACGCGAAGTTGATGGAGAGCAAGCAGGTCGGGACGCAGGGACAAGGGGAGTTCGAGATGTCCGCCCCGGACGTGGGCGCCTACCGCGTGGTGCTTCGGGACTCCCACGGAGCTGCGACGCAGGTTTCGTTCTTCGCCGGCGGCTACGGTTATTCTCCCTGGGCCCTGAGCAATCCGGCGCGGCTGGAGGTGGTTCCGGACAAGAACGAATACGCTCCGGGCGAAACGGCCAGGGTGCAGCTGCGCACGCCGTTCCCGGGCGAGGTCCTGGTCACGGTGGAGCAGCGCGGGGTCAAGCGCGCTCAGGTGGTGGAGATCAAGGGCAATACCGCCGAGGTCCGCATTCCGGTGGAGGCTTCGGACTCGCCCAACGTCTACGTCTGCGCCACGCTGGTTCGGCCGGCAGGCGATCTGGCGCCGGGCGAGGCGGCCCGGGCCATCGGCGCGGCGCCTTTGTTCGTGGACCGGGAGAGCCACCGGCTGGCGACAAGGGTGTCGGCCCCCGAAGAGGTTCGGCCCGAGACCGGCTTGGTCATGGAAGCCAGGACCAAGCCGGGCGCCCGCGTGACCATCGCGGCCGTGGACGAGGGCATTTTGCAGCTGATCGACCAGAAGACGCCCGATCCTTTCGACTTCTTCTACGCCAAACGCTCTCTGGACGTGCGCTGGATGGACAGCTTCTCCCTGCTGTTGCCGGACCTTGCGACCCACAAGGCCGCGCCCGGCGGAGGCGAGGCCGAGCGCATGGGCCGGTTCATGAACGCCGACTCCCTGCGGCGGGTCAAACCCGTGGCCTTTTTCTCGGGCGTGCTCACCGCGGACAAGAAGGGCGTTGCGCGTTTCAAGGTGGACGTGCCGGACTTCCAGGGCGCGTTGCGGGTTATGGCCGTGTCCGCGGACAAGAACGATTTCGGATCGTCCCAAACCACGGTCCGGGTGAAGAGCCCCCTGGTGCTGACCCCAAGCTTCCCCCGCTTTTTGGGGACCAACGAGGAGTTGGTGATCCCCGTCAGCCTGCGCAACGATACGCCCGAGGACGGCAACTTCACGGTGCGGTTGTCCGCTGAAGGCTCGGCCGTTGCGGCGGACCCTGTGCAGTCGATTTCCGTGGCCAAAGGAACGCAGGAGACGGTGCGGTTTGCGCTGAAGACAGGCGACGGCGCGGGCGTGGTCAAGCTTACGGCGCAGGCCGAGGGAAACAAGGAGTCGAGCCGCGCTTCGGCCGAGCTGCCGTTGCGGGGGCCGCTGCCCTATGAGACCGTCGCGCAGGCCGGAAGTCTGGACAACAGCACGACCGTTTTTCCTCCGGTCCAGGCCGACCGTTACGCGGCCGGAACCGTGTCCCGCGAACTGGCCGTGGGTCGGCTGCCCATGGTTCGATTCACCCACAATTTGCGCGAGCTTCTGGGTTATCCTTACGGCTGCGCCGAACAGACCGTTTCCCGGGCCTTTCCGCTCATCCGCTTCGGGGATTTGGCCAAGGCCCTGGCGCCCGGATTGCTGGACAAGACCGATCCCGCGGCCCTGGTCCAGTCGGCCATCGGCCGGCTGTGCGCCATGCAGGCCGGGGACGGGTTGGCCATGTGGCCGGGAGGGGAAGAGCCGGACGCCTACGTGTCCATCTACGCAGCCCACTTCCTGGCATCGGCCAAACAGGCCGGGTTCCACGTTCCGGATTTTCTGCTGCACCAGCTGCTTGGCTTCATTCGCGGCGAGACCCGTCCGGGGCGGCGGTCCAAAGCGCCGGAGTTGTTCCGGGCGTCCTACGCCTGCTACGTTCTGGCCTTGGCCGGACAAGCGGACCGCGGCGCCATGGACTCTTTGCGGGCCGGACTCGGCGCCGACGCTCCCCGTTCGGCCAAGATTCTGCTCGCCGGGAGCTACGCCTTGGCCGGGGAGACCAAGGTGTTTCAGGAGATGTTGACCGGCCTGGCGCCCTTGGACGCGCCGTCCGATACCCGGAAGCAGGACCGAGAAAACCTGGGCTCGCCCCTGCGCGACGCGGCCCTGACTCTCGCCGCCTTGGTCCGGACCGATCCATCCGACCCCATGGTTCCGGAGCTGGCGGCGAAGGTGGCGTCGATGCTGGAGGCCAGGCCGTCGTACTCCACGCAGGAGAACGCCTTCGGTTTGATGGCGCTTGGCGCCTGGTACGGTCGGCAGTCCCTTGCCGGCGTCTACGCCGGCAAGGCGCTCGTGGAAGGCGAGATGCGCGCGGCGTTCAATCAGGACGCGCCGCTGTCCCTGGCCGGGTTGCCGGGCGACGCCGGCGTAGCGGTGGTTCTGGACAAGACGCCGGAGCCCGGAACCATCTTCTACAGCTTGGAGACGCGGGGCGCGCCTTCCTTGAACGCCTACCAGCCCGTCTCGGCGGGCATTGCGGCCTCGCGTCGGCTGTTGGACAAGCAGGGCCGGCCCCTGACGCCGCTTTCGATCCAGCAGGGCGATCTGGCGGTTTTGGAGGTCTCGGCGCAGAGCCAGGCCGGCCCGGTGGACAACGTGGTGGTGAGCTGCCTGCTCCCCGCCGGCCTGGAAGTGGAGAACGGCCGGCTCGCTTCGCGCGAGACCCTGCCGTGGGTCGAACAGGCCAGCGCCCTTCAGCCCGACTACGTGGATACGCGCGACGACAGGGTGCTGATCTTCACCCGTTTGCCCGAAGGCGAGGCGGTGCGGGCCTACGTGCTGCTCCGGGCCGTGACCGAAGGCGTTTACACCCTCCCGCCGGTGCGGGCCGAATCCATGTACGACCCGTCGCTTGTCGGGTCGGGCGAGGTGGAGAGCGTCCGGGTCACGGCGTCGAGGTAGCCGAGCCGTGTCGCGGCGGTTGGCGGCGTGGGGCGCACGGCTTTTGCTGGCGCTGGGCGGCGCGGCGGTTCTTGGCGCAGCCGTTTTTCTCGTCCTGGATGCGCTGTATCCCCTGGACCGGGCCGCCCTGCATCCCGAGCCGGCGACGCTGGTCACGGACCGCCGAGGCGAGTGGCTGCGGGTGTTCGTTCCGGCCGACGGGCAGTTGCGGCTGCAGACTCCGCTCCAGGACGTCTCGCCGTTACTCGTGCGCGGGCTCATCGCTTCGGAGGACCGCTGGTTCGGCCTGCATCCGGGCGTGAACCCCGTCGCCGTGCTGCGGGCGGCCGTGTCCAACCTGCGCGCCGGCCGCGTGGTGAGCGGCGCCTCGACCATTCCTATGCAGCTCGCCCGGCTGGCCGACCCCAAACCCCGCACCCTGTGGTCCAAGCTCCGCGAGGCCTTCCGGGCCGTGCAAATGACCGTGGGCATGCGCCGCGAGGAAATCCTGGAGCGGTACGTGAATCTGTTGCCTTTCGGCGGCAACCTGGTGGGCGCGGCCGCGGCCAGTTGGGCCTGGTTCGGCAAGGAGCCCAAGGAACTGTCCTGGGCCGAAACCGCGTTGCTGATCGTCATTCCCCGCGCGCCGAACGCCTACGACCCCCTGCGCCATCCCGAAGCGGCCAAACGGGCGCGGGATCGCCTGCTGCGTGAGTTTGCCGACCTCGGTCTTTTAATCCGTAAGGAGGCCGCGCTGGCCGAAACCCGGCCGCTGCCGCTTCAGCGAAGACCGTTTCCCTTCGCGGCGCCGCACGCCGCGCGCATGGCCCTGGAGGAATTGGGTCCGGCGCCGCGCATTCGCACCTCTTTGGACGCGGAGATGCAGCGCGCCGTGCGAGCGCTCGTCAAACGGCGCGCGCCCGGCCTGCGGGCCTTGGGCGTGGGCAATGCGGCTTGCGTGGTCGCGGACCTCAAAACCCGGCGCATCCTGGCTCTGGCCGGATCGGTCGATTATCTGGAGGACGGATACGCCGGGCGCATGAATCTGGCTCTGGCCCGGCGATCGCCGGGATCGACCCTGAAACCCTTTCTCTACGGGCTGGCCCTGGACAAAGGGCTTATCGTTCCGGACAGCTATGTGCTAGACACGCCCACGGATTTCTCGGGCTACGTTCCGGTGAACTACGATCAGACCTACCACGGCCGGGTCACGGTGCGCGAAGCCCTGGCCCGGTCGCTGAACGTTCCGGCCGTGCGGCTGCTTGCGCGCGTGGGGCTGGACGACTTTCACGATCTGCTCGCCCGCGGCGGCCTGACGCTCGCGGCCCCCGAACATTACGGCCTGCCGTTGGCGCTCGGCGCTTGCCAGGCGAGCCTGGTGGAGTTGACGGGGCTCTATGCGGCGTTGGGCGACGGCGGAGCGTACCGGCCGCTGCGGCTGGACCCCGCGCCTTCGTCCGGGGAGGAGCCTTCCGGCGTGCGTCTGCTGTCGCCCGAGGCCGCGTGGCTGGTTACGGATATGCTCATGGACGTGCGGCGACCGGACCTGCCGGATTCCTGGTTTCTTGGCAAGGACGCGGTCCCCGCGGCCTGGAAGACGGGCACCTCTTTCGGCCGCCGCGACGCCTGGGCCGTGGGGTTCTCCTCGCATCTGGCCGTGGGCGTGTGGGTGGGCAGCCCGGAAGGCAAGGCCATTCCCGGCATTTCCGGCTCGCGCTGCGCCGGCCCGCTGCTTTTCGACGTGCTGCGGGCGCTGGACCGCGACCCCGCGCCGCTTGCGCCGGACCCGTCGCTGAAGCTGACCGCCATCACCCTGTGCGACGAAAGCCGGCTGCCGCCAGGGCCGTATTGTCCCAAGACCATCGAGGCCGTGGGCATAGAGGGAGTGAGCCGGCTGCCGACGGGCAATCTCTACCAACGGTTTCTGGTGGATGCGGCCACGGGCCTGCGCTTGTCCGGGGAGTGCCTGCAGGGCAAGGCCACGAGCGCAGTAGTGGCGCCCGTGTACCCGGCGCGGCTGGCCGCGTGGTGGGCCTCGGTGGGGCTCAGCGTCCCCGCGCCTCCGCCGCTGCACCCCGATTGCCAAGCCTCGCCGGACGGCGTCGGCCCGCGCATCGTCTCGCCTTCCGGGCAAACGCCGTATTACGTCCGGGCCTCGGCGCCCAAGGCGTTCCAATCCATTCGGCTCGAAGCGTGGGCGCCGGCCGGGACCACTGCGCTGTATTGGCTTCAGGACGGCCGGCTCATCGCGCGCGGCCCCCCGGACGCCGCCCTGTTCGTCCCTCCGACGCCTGGCGAGCACCGGTTGGTGGTCCAGGACCAGGACGGCCGGCTCGACGCCGTGACGTACACGGTGGAGTAGTCGAAGGGCGTTCCGCCGAAACCCGCGATCCGGGAATTTCGCACATTGCGCTTCGTCGGCTGGATGCTTCGCATCGAAGCGCGGCGGCTTCATGAGCCGCACGGATGGTTCGTGGAGGAGAGGGCGTATAACTTTTTCATTCCGCTTGAGGCAAAGCCCATGCTGTGTTATTGTTTATAAGCGACTATATATTATTGCAGCAACACAACAAGGCGGTAGTGATGAAGCGGCGCATCAAACCTGTGTTGTGGACGGTTTTCGGGCTTGTTCTGGCCTTTCCTCTGTTCAGCTTGGCCTATTACACCATGGTGCGCACCTCCACGCCGGAGTTTTGCGCAACCTGCCATGAAATTCAGCCGGCGGCCGCTGCGTGGTGTTCGTCGACCCACACCCGCAACGCTCAGGGGCTTGTGGCCGACTGCATGGACTGCCATCTGCCCGCGCCGCAGGATACGGCCAATTTCTTTTTCATGAAAACCCTGCACGGCGCCAAGGACGTGGCCATGCACGTTCTCGAAGGCGCAGACGCTTACGATCGCGCAGCGATGCGCAGGCAGGCCTGGGCGTCCATCAAAAACGACCAGTGCCTCAAATGCCATAGAAATCTCGCCGCCAACCCGTACAACCGCGGAGCCATGCTCGCCCATCGCAGCGTTTTGTACGCCGCGTCCGGCGAGGAGCGCAGATGCACGGATTGCCATCGCCATCTCGTGCACGTGGACCGCGAGATATACGACTATCGCGAGCGGGGGGCGCCGTACCGCGCCCAGGGGCTTGCGTCCCTGAGCGTTGCGCGCGGTCCCGGAAACGAGGAACGGGAGTAGCGAAAGAGGAGGTTTTCATGAGAGCCGGTTACCTGATGGCGGCCTGGGCCGCGTTCGTGCTGTCGGCCGCGCTTTGCGGGCCGGTTTTTGCGGCCGATGCGCAAAACTTTCCCAAGGTGCGCGAGTTCCGCTTGCAGATGGCCATGCCTGAACAGGCCGTGGCCTGCATCGAATGCCATAAACAACAGACTCCGGGCATTTTCGCCGACTGGGCCGACAGCGGCCACGCCCGCTCCGGCGTCACCTGCCTGGACTGCCACCAGGCCCAGCCCAGCGATCCTGACGTGTCGCAAACGCATTTCGCCTATTACGGCAAGAAGGAAATGCCGTACGGGGAAGAGCGTTATCGCATCCCCATATCCGCCGCGGTCACGCCCAAGGACTGTTCGCGCTGCCACCCGGACCAGGCCGAGCAGTACGCCGGGAGCAAGCACGCCAACACCTTGGAGATCATCTGGAAAATCGATTTCTGGCTCAACGACGGCATGAACAACGCGGTCGAGCGCAAAACCGGCTGCTACGCCTGCCACGGAACGGTGCTGAAGCTGGACAAGAACGGGGTGCTGTCTCCGGAGACTTGGCCCAACGTGGGCGTGGGCCGCGTCAATTTCGACGGCAGCCTCGGCAGCTGTACGAGTTGCCACACCCGGCACGCCTTCTCGCCCGCCGAAGCGCGCAAGCCCGAAGCCTGCGGCCAGTGCCACCTGGGACCGGACCACCCGCAGATCGAAATTTACACGGAATCCAAGCACGGGGCCATCTACGCAACGGACGGGGCTTCCTACACATGGGACTCCGCGCCGGGGACCTGGACTCCCGGGGTCGACTACCGGGCCCCGACCTGCGCCGCCTGCCACATGTCCGGCTCCGGAGGCGTCAAGAGCACCCACGACGTGACCGAACGGCTGGCTTGGGAGAGCCAGGCGCCGCTGACGGTGCGGCCGCAGGACTTCAAGCCGTTCCCGGCCAAGACCGACTGGAAGGCGGAGCGGGAAAAGATGAAGTCCATCTGCCGGCAATGCCACTCCAAGGCCTGGACCGACGACCACTTCGTCAACGCGGACGCGGCGGTCCTCAACTATAACGAGGTCTACTTCAAGCCGGCCAAGGCCCGGTTGGACGAAATGTACGCCAAGGGCCTCATGACCAAGAAGCCCTTCTTCGACGAAAACCTGGAGTGGCAGTTCTACGAACTGTGGCACCACGAAGGTCGCCGGGCCCGCATGGGGTCCTTGATGATGGCGCCGGACTACGCTTGGTGGCACGGGTTCTACGAGTGCAAACACCGGTTGGGCGAGTTCATGGAGGGGACGCACAAGCTGTTGGAGTCCGGCCAGAAGGCCTACCAATATCCCGACTTCCCCGGAGCGGGCGGCAGTACGGTCAAGCCGCCGGAGATTTTCGGGAACAAGCAATAGCGGATCGCCGATCAATAGAAAAAGGCCGCCCCAATATGGGGCGGCCTTTTATTCGAGACATTGGCGAGTCTTGTTATTGCGGTTTGATGGTGAATTCGAAGCTGCAGTCGCCGGTGGACTGAACCTGGGCGCAGTTTGCGGTTCCGGTCTGCACCGAACACGCGTTGTTCTCCAAGAGAATATTGTACTTGCAGTTCGTGATGCTCGGCGCGCGGATTTCCAGTCCCCATCCCAGAGCGAACTGCTCGCTCGGGTCGTGGGCGGTTTCCTGTTTGGTGAACGTCGCCGCGCTGTTGGCCGGGACGGATTTCGTGACCGGGTTCTCCGACTCCGTCATGCCATCGCGGCTGATCGTCGCCTGCGCATCGGCCGAGCCGACGTTTTTGACCGCCACCTGTACGCCCGTTCCGGCGGCGAAAGCCGCTGAAGCGGCGAGCAACATTCCGATACAGAGGGAAAGAATGGCGAACGATCTCACGGTTGCGTCTCCTTTGCGTTTGAGCGTTTCCTCGCGGGCGCCAACACCTTTGGATTTCAGGCGTCCCGAGTGAAAGAAAAGCAATTACCGCGCCAAATCTGAAAGCCCGTGAAAAAAAGGGATGAGCCGCCGGACGGAGGATCGTGTGAGGTCTCAGCGCCAAAAAAATTGGCGGCGCCTGCGGCGGGTTTACGCCCCTGCGCCGAACTATTCCTCGGTCCCGGCCAATCCCGCCATCAGCGGCCCGATCCTCGCCACCTGGGACGGGTCGTTCGCGTCCAGCACGCCCATGATCTCGCCGCGGTAGATCACGGCGATGCGGTCGGCCAGATTCAGGGCCTCGTTCACGTCGCCGGTCACCAGAAGCACGCCGGCGTCCTCGCGGGACTTGAGCAGTTGGGTCCAGACTTCCTCCGTGGCGGATACGTCCAGGCCCTGGGTGGGCTGCTCGGCCACAATGAGCCTGGGGCCGCGGTACAGCTCTCTGCCCAGCACCAGTTTTTGCAAGTTGCCGCCCGAGAGCTGCTTGGCCAGGGCCGTGGCGCGCGGCGGGCTGACGTTGTAGTCCAGGATGAGTCCGTCCGTGGCGTCGGCCGCCTTGGAGCGCATGAGCCAGGGGCCTTTGACGAACCCCTGCCGCGTGGTCAGTAAAACGTTGTCCACAAGGTCCAGGTTCGGCGCGGTGGCGAGGCCTTTGCGGTCCTCGGGCACGTAGGACAGCGCGTTCTTCCAAGGCGCTCGGGCGTAGAACCGTCGCCAGCGTTCGCCAAGGATGAACAGTTTGCGCCGGGGAGGGGTTTCCAGGCCGCAGACCATCTCCACCAGGGCCTTTTGCCCGTTGCCCGCCACTCCCGTCAGGGCCAGGATTTCACCCCGCCGGACGCTGAGGCTGACGTTCTTCAATCCGTGCCCGGAAAGATCGTCGATGCCCAGCACCTCTTCCCCAAGCTCGACCGGAGGCTTGTTCACCGAGAGAATCACGTCCCGACCGACCATGGACCGGGCCAGGTCCGACTTGGAGCGGATGTCGTTCTTCTCCATGACCGCGGTGATGCGGCCCTTGCGCAAAATGGCCACGTCGTCCGAGGCGGCCATGACCTCCTCCAGCTTGTGGCTGATGAACACGATGGCTTTGCCCTGTGCGGCCATGGACCACAGCGCGTCGAACAGCCGGCGCGTTTCCGCCGGAGTGAGCACGGTGGTGGGTTCATCCAGGATGAGCACGCGGCTTTGGCGGTGCAGCAGCTTGAGAATCTCCACGCGCTGCTTTTCGCCCATGGACAGGTCGGCCACGCGCGCGCCGGGATCGATGTCCAGTCCGAACCGGGTCGCCAGTTCGGCCACTCGCCGTTTCATGTGCGGAGGGGAGACGAAAAAGGAGTCGGTCTGGCCCAGCAACACGTTTTCGGCCACGGTCATGGCCTCCACCAGGGTGAAGTGCTGGTAGACCATGCCCACGCCGAGCGCGATGGCTTGGGCCGGCGACTCCAGGCGCACCTTCCCGCCGTCGGCCTCGATGAAGCCTTCGTCCGGAACCAAGCGCCCCGCGAGCATGGACATCAGGGTGGACTTGCCCGCGCCGTTTTCGCCCAGCAGGGCCAGGATGCGGCCGGGGTGGATGTCCAGGGACACATCCTTGTTGGCCTCCACGGAGCCGAAGCGCTTGGTCAGGCCTCTGATCCGGATGAGAGGCGTCTTTTTGGGCGGCGCCGGGGTGGGGCGCTGAAGGCTTTTGATGTCGAATCCGCGGTATTCTTCGATCATGGCGGGTCCCGTCTATTCTTCGGGCGCCGTGTTGACGCCGAGTCCCGCGGGGGCTTCGTCGCCGCGGCCGCGGGCCGCGGAGGCGGCCAACACCACGATGGTCAGCAAGTAGGGCAGCATGAGCAGCAGGGAGGAGGAAATATGCGAACCCGTGGCTTGGAGCCTGAGTTGGAAGGCCATGACGCCGCCGAAGAGGTAGGCCCCGATGATCGCCCGCTGGGGATTCCAGAAAGCGAAGATGACCAGGGCCACGGCGATCCATCCCCGGCCGCCGGACAATCCGTTGGTCCAGAGGTGGGTGTAGGCCAAGCTGAGGTAGGCGCCGCCCATGCCGATGAGAAAGCCTCCGGCCAGGGTGGCGATCATGCGCAATCTTTCGGCCGAGAGCCCCGCGGCCAAGGCGGCTTCCGGCTCTTCTCCCACGGCGCGTATCTCGAGGCCGAGCCGCGTGCGTTGGAGGAAGAACCACAACGCGAAAGGCAGCAGATAGCTCAAGTAGACCAGCGCGTCGCCCCGGAAAAAAACGTCTCCGACCAGAGGAATGTCGGACAGCAGGGGAAAGGCGAAAGGCGTGAAGCCCGGGGCGGAAAGGCCGATGAACGGCTGGCCCATGAAGCTCGACAGTCCAAGGCCCAGGATGGTGACGGCCAGGCCCGACACCACCTGGTTGCCCAGCAGGACCACGCAGGCGACGGCGTGCAGCAGGGCCATGAAGACGCCGCAGGCGCCGCCGGCCAGCACCCCGAGCCACGGCTGGCCCGTCGCCTGGGCGACCACAAAGGCTCCGAGGGCCGAGACGGCCATCACGCCCTCGACGCCCAGGTTGAGCACACCGCTTTTTTCCGTAAGAATTTCTCCCAGCGTGGCGTAGAGGATGGGGGTTCCCATCTGCACCGAGGCGGCCAGCAGTGCGATGACCATGTCGAAGTTCACGGTGCGGTCTCCTGCGATGCGGAGGGCGCCGGGGCGTTTTTCGCTCCCTTGCGCACCAGCTTGTACTGCTCGAAAAATTGGCCGGACAGGATCGTCAGCAGGATCAGCCCTTCCATGATGTCGCCAAAGGCGGCCGGGACCTCCATGTCCAGCTGAATGTTCTCCACGCCCACGCGCAGGGCCGCCAGGAGAAAGGAGGCCAGGGCGATGGGCACAGGCCGCAGCCGGGCGATCCAGGCCACGATGATGGCCGTATAGCCGTATCCCGCCATGATGCTGGTCATGAGCCGGCCGGTGGACGCCGAAACCTCCACAAATCCGGCCACGCCGGCGAAGGCGCCGCTGGCCGTGAGCACGAAGAGCACCAGCCGGTTGTACGGCATGCGGGCGTAGGCCGCCACCTTGGCGCCTTCGCCGCACGCCTTGAGCTCATACCCGAGCCTCGTGTAGCGCAAAAAGGCCCAGAGCAGGACGCCGGCGAACACGCAGAGCAGAACGCCTCCGTGCAGGCGTCCGACGCCGAGGAGCGGAATGACGGCCGACGGCGTAAACTCCGGGGTCACGGGGAATCCGAAACTCGCAGGGTCCTTCCACGGCCCGTAGACCATGTACTCCAGGAGGAAAATCGCCACGTAGTTGAGCATCAGCGTGGTGATGATCTCGTTGGCCTTCAGTTTGACCTTGAGCAGGCCGGGGATGGCCCCCCACGCCGCGCCGAGCAGCCCGGCGTACACGAGCATGAGCGGCAGCAATACCCAGGACGGCGCGTGGGGAAAAGTCAAAGCCGCCCACGTGGCGCCCATGGCGCCGAGGGCGAACTGGCCCTCGGCGCCGATATTCCATACCTGCATGCGGAAGGCCACGGCCAGACCCAACGAACAGAGGAAGATGGGCGCGGCCTTGATCAAGGCGTCCTCGATCGCCCAGAGGGAGCCGAACGACCCGTTCCACAGGGCGACCAGGCCATGCACGGGGGATTTGCCGATCGCGGCCAGCAAGGCCAGGCTCACCCCCAACGACAAAACCAGGGCGCAAACCAGAATGGCCGCGGCCGACCACGCGGGCGGATTCCGGCGTTTGACGACCCGAAGCGCCATGCTAGTTCGCGGTTCCCACGACGCCTTCAACGAAGTAGGTCATGCCCAAAAGCGCTGCGTCGTCCGGGGTCTCCCCTTGGGGAACCACCACCTTGCCCGCCTGGTCCTTGATGGGGCCTTGGAAGACGATGTCGTGACCGGCCTCGATCTTGGCTTGCTCGGCCCCGACCTTGTCGCGCACGTCCTGCGGAACCATGTCGCCGTACGGCGCCAGGCCGACCACGCCCTTGTCCATGCCCCACCAGATGTCTTCACTGCGCCACGTTCCGTTCTGCACGCCTTTGATGATGTAGGTGTAGATCGGCGCCCAGTTCCAGACGGCCGAGGTCAGGTGGGACTTGGGAGCGAAGGAACTCATGTCCGAATCGTAGCCCACGGAGTAGACGCCGCGCTCCTGCGCCGCTTCCTGGGGACCGGGAGAATCCTGGTGCTGGGCGATGACGTCGCAGCCGGCGTCGAGCAGGCTCTCGGCGGCGTCCTTCTCCAGCGCCGGATCGTACCATGTCTTGGTCCATACGACGCGGACTTCGGCCTTGGGATTGGCCTTGCGCGCGCCCAGGGTGAAGGCGTTGATTCCTCGGATGACCTCGGGGATCGGGAAGGCCGCCACGTAGCCGATCTTGTTGGACTTGGTCATGGAGCCGGCCACGATTCCCGTGAGATAGCGGGCCTGGTACATGCGGCCGAAATAGGTTCCGGCGTTCTCTGCGCGCTTGAAGCCGGAGCAGTGTTCGAAGACGATGTCCGGAAATTCCTGGGCGACCTTGATCACGGAGTCCATGTAGCCGAAGCTGGTGGCGAAGATGATCTTGTAGCCTTTGCGGGCCATGTTGCGCAGCACCCGCTCGGAGTCCACGCCTTCCGGAACGGCCTCGACATGGGAAGCTTTGACCCCGGGCAGCTTGGCCGCTTCCAGCTCGCCCAGATGGTGGGCGTAGGAGTATCCCGCATCGCCGATGGGCGAGACGTAAATGAAGCCGACCTGCATCTCCTTCGGCGTCGCCGTCTCTGCTTTCTCCGCTTTCTCCGTAGTGGCTTGGGAATTTTCCGCTTCTTTTTTCTCGTTGGCGCATCCGAACGTCAGGAACGCGCTCAGGGTCAGGACGGCGACGATCAGAAACGGTTTGAATCGATACATGCCTACCTCCATGTCGTTGGGTGCTTGCTGTTCTTTGCTTATTCTTGAGAGGGTTCGGGTTGCTCGCCGGGAGAAGGCGCGCTGTAAATGGGGCGGGAAAACGCCGGCGCCGAGTCCCAGGGAAAAAGAATCCACGTGTCCTGGCTGACCTCGGTCATATACGTGTCCACGAGAGGGCGTCCCTCGGGTTTTGCGTAGACCGTGGCGAAATGCGCCGCCGGGACCATTTCCTTTACCAGCTTCGCCGTGGCGCCCGTATCCACGAGGTCGTCCACCAAGAGCCACCCCTGGCCCCCGTCCCTGACGGCGGGTCGCTTCAGCACGTTGGAGTCGCCCTGCGCCTTGCCGTCGTAGCTGGACACGCAGATCGTATCCACAAGGTGGATGTCCAGTTCTCTGGCGATGATGGCCGCAGGCGCCAGGCCGCCGCGGGTTATGGCCAGAATGCCCTCGAAAGGCGCCAGCTCCAGCAGACGCCAGGCCAGCGCTTTGCAATCTCTGTGAAGCTGATCCCAGGTTACGGGAAAAGTCTTGCGATATCGGTCTCCCATGCTCCTCCTCATCGCAGCGGACGGTTTCGCCGTGTTGCTCTCCGGGTGTAGCGCAAACCCGTTCCACGGGCAACCGTGGAGGCTGCGAATTCTCACAGAGAGCGGGCCTGCGCGAAGCGTTGGTTGCAGCGTAAGCGCTCCCCCTCCCTTTTTCGCCCGGCGCCGCATGCGCGATATGAAGACAGTCGAAACAGGCGCGCTTGGCGCCGTGTTTGCTTACCTTCCGTCAAGGTGAATTTTTTGCCGCCTCGCGGGGCGCAAACAGCAGGAGCGGAAGATGGCCTTTTCTTCTTTGAGCACAGGCGCGACAGCGTTGAACGCCTTCTCGGACAACATGCAGGTCATCAGTAATAATCTGTCCAATGTTAATACGGTGGGCTTCAAGTCGAGCCGAACGCTTTTCGGCGACCTGATGAGCACGGAGATTACCGGCGCCAACTACTACATGTCCTCGGAAACCACCTATCCGAGCCAGATCGGCAACGGCGTGGGGATTTCCGCCATTGAGACCCAATACACGCAGGGGAGCATCCTCTCCGCCGACGACGTCACGGATCTCGCCATCAGCGGTAAGGGATATTTCGGCGTTTACGACTCCCTTTCAAACGCGATGTACTATACCCGGGCCGGCGACATGCATTTCGATGCGGACGGCAACCTGGTCAATTCTTCCGGGCTCCATCTCATGGGGCGCCAAATCGACCCGATTACCGGCGAGGAGTCCGGCGCCATTACGCAGATTCATCTGGACCTGACCGAGACCACCGACTCCACCGGCGCGACCGTGATGGCGGCCATGTGCCAGCCCAAGGCCACCAGCTCCATTTCCATGATCACCAACCTCGACTCGGACGAGGAGGACAAGTCCACGGACGAGGATAATCCGTTTTTCGCCTTGTTCAACAACTACAACGGGACCAGCGACACTCCCCTGAGCGAAGACGATTACTCCTACTCCTCCAGCCTGACCGTGTACGACGAGAACGGCGACAGCTACGATGTGACCGTCTACTACGACAAGGTGGACGTGGACGACGGCAGCGGCAATATCTATTACGAGTATGTGGTCGCAACGGACCCCGCCAACGACGGGCGCGCCGCCGCTCAGGGAACCTCCTCGGCCGGCCTGCTGCAAATGGGAATCTTGACCTTCGACGCGAAAGGCCAGCTTGTGAATCAAGCCGCCTATTCGCTGGGCGAGGGCGCCGACGCCAAGGACCTCTCCAGTTGGTCCACCTCGCCCCTGTCCTCGGGCGTCTCCTCCTTCACCGCCTCTTTCACCACAGACGGCAGTTCACCCGCTGCGCAGACCATTTCCCTGGATTTCGGCATCGGGTCGGCGACAAATTCCTACAGCGCTACGGGGACGGCTGCGGATGTCGGCAGCAACGCCGACAATATCCCCGCGTTGCAGATGAAGTATCTTGAGGCGAGTCCGACTACGGCCCACAGCACCTCTTCCTATACGCAGACCCAATCGCAGGACGGCTATACCTTGGGGTACTTGTCGACGTTCGAGGTCGACGACAACGGCGTCATCAGCGGGCGGTACACCAACGGCGTCACACAAGAGCTTTACCAGGTCGCCTTGTATTCGTTCCGGAACGAATCCGGTCTGGAGAGGGTGGCGGGAACCATGTTCTTGGCGACGAACGAGTCGGGCGAAGCCATTGTGGGAACGGCCAACGACTCCCTGGCCGACGGATCGAGCAGCGGGGATATGGGATTCGGCTCCATCGCGTCCACCTCCCTGGAGAGCTCCAATGTGGACTTGGCCGAAGAGTTCGCTTCCATGATTCTCAACCAGCAGGCGCTCCAGGCGAACACCAAGGTGGTCACCACCAGCAACGAGATGTACCAGACCGCGCTGGGCGTCAAGACTTAGGCTCGCCGGCCCCTCCTGGTAATCGGCCGGCGTCGGGCAAAGAGCCCGCCTGGGCTTTCGCAACGCGCCTCGCCTCGGCGATATGCGCCGGCGCATCGCCCACCGCCGGACCGCCGTCCGCAACCTCGGACTTGGTTGCGCAACGCGTGGTCGGCGGAGGCGATTACCGCTTTCAATTCCTGCTTTCGCTCAAACGTTCGTCCCGACCGCTCCCCTGGCCTGCGGCGGACGGTTCCCCTTTTCTGATCAAGCAAGGCCTGCCTGCGGCGGGACGAATTCTCCGGCGTTTGTTTTGTCCAGCCGCTCACGTCTTTTTCCCCATATTACGATCATTGGTTGCTTGCGGGCCCCATGTATTCGCGCCCTTCGAGGAGGGTGGAGGAGCTGGCGTCCTCGACGCATATTAGCGAAAAAGACTTTTTTTCTAACCGGTCGCCGCAGAAAAGAAATTGCCGGCTTTTTGAAGAATATGTTAAAGTTCGTCAAAATCATTGCGCGGGAGGAATGATTTTTAACCTAATTTTGTGATTTGCAGAACTGGTTCGGGCATGATCTTTTTTCAGCGCATGCCGCCGGACGCTTCTGATTGATTGGATGCGCTGAACAATATTATTATTTTTTTTAGATAGATATGACAATCGTTCTTTGTTGGCGCTCAAGGGATGGAGGGAGACGCGCGGCGTAGGGCGCCGTTTGCGCGAATGATAAATAATTGCCGTTTTTGTTCGATGAGGAGAGGTTATGTCCAGCTTCGTGTACAGAGACGTTCGAGTTCCGGAAGATCTGCGCGGCATCATTCATTACATGGGGAGCGTGGAGCGTTATCGAGAGGAATTGTCCAATTTGGGAAGCCAGTGGGATCTCCTGACGATACTGGGGCAAATGAGCGGCACGGGCACGGACATGACCGGCACCCGCGAGGGGTTCCAGAATCTCACGTCGGAGCTTCTCGGGCAACTGGGGCTGGAGACCCTCAAAAAGACGGCTCAGGATATCGGAGCCAAAGCCCAGGTGGCGGTTGACATCGTGATCCGCAATTTGTTCGAGCGAACCGCCGATATCGGATTTCTGGCGACGGATGACGACATCCGTGAATTTTTAAGATCGTTCGGCGAACTCGACGCGGACGAAGACGTCTCCTTCCTGGCGGACGCCCTGGATTCGATCGTGGACCGGTTCCACGAGTACGTCGCAAAGTATTCGGTGTATTTCGACATCGTGTTGATGGACACGTCCGGCAAAATCGCGGCCCGTCTCGATCGGACCAGGGCGGAGGCCCGTTCCTTCGACCCGCTCATCTCCGAGGCGTTGACGACCAGACGGGACTATGTCGAGATTTTCCGGGAGACCGACCTGCTCCCCGGAGAAGGCGATTCGCTCGTCTACGCATATCGGGTGACCGAGTCCAACGACGCCGGCTCCAAGCCGCTGGGAGTGCTGGCGTTGTGTTTTCGTTTCCAGAACGAGATGGAAGGGGTGTTCAAGAAACTGAGGAGCGAGGGCGACTGGGCCGTACTGACTCTTCTCGACAAGAGCGGCCGGGTCATCGCCAGTTCGGACGAAAACCAGGTGCACATCGGAGCCCGGATCGAACTTGCGCTTGGCGCGGATTACCGCGTGGTCCGTTTCGCCGGCCGGGAATATTTGGCCAAGACCTGCGAGACCAACGGATACGAGGGCTTTTTCGGCCTTGGCTGGCTGGGGCACGCCATGTTGCCTCTTGAGCATGCGTTCGAACAGAACGGCGGCCGGGACCTCGGCTTACGGGTGGAGGACCGGGTGCTGAGCGCCGTCATGAACGATCCGAGACTTTTTTCCGAGGCGTTGCGCAGCATTCCGGTCCAGGCGGATCGCATACAAGCGGAGCTGGAGCGCACCGTCTGGAACGGCAACGTCCGGGAAAGCGACGCCCAGTCGAAGGTCTTGTTGTGGAATATTTCGGACGCCGGCGCCCGCACCAAGTCGGTGTTCGAAAAATCGATCGGCAACCTGCACGAGACGGTGGTTTCCGCCTTGCTCGCCGACGTGGAGTTCCAGGCCGCTCTCGCCGTCGACATCATGGACCGCAATCTCTATGAACGAGCCAACGATTGCCGCTGGTGGGCCTTGACGTCCGCCTTTCGGCGTATTCTGGCGCAGCCGGAAATTTCTTCATCGGACCTGGAGGAGATTTCGGACATTCTTGCATATATCAATGGGCTGTACACCGTGTACACCACGCTGTTCCTCTATGATGCGCGAGGCAGGATCCTCGCCGTGTCGAAAAAGAACGATCAGGGGCTTGTCGGCGTTTCGCTGAGCGACAGCTGGGTCGCCCAGACGCTCTCGGTTCACGACAGCCAGCAGTACACCGTCTCGCCGTTTGAAGCTACGGAGCTTTATGGCGGCCGCCATACGTATGTGTACAGCGCCTCGATCACGGACATCGCCGACCACAAAAAAGTATTGGGGGGGATCGGCATCGTCTTTGACAGCGAGCCGCAGTTCGCCGCCATGCTGGAGGATTCCATGCCCGGCGGCGAAGGGTGTTTCGGCGTGTTCGTGGAGCGCTCCGGAGCCATCATCAGCACGACGGCCAAGAGTCTCCGGGTCGGCGACCACATGGACATCGATTCCGAGTTTCTGTCTTTGCCGAACGGCGAAAAGACGTCCAGGATCATCGTCTTCGAGGGGCAGTATTACGCTGTCGGAGGCGGCGCCAGCTCGGGCTACCGCGAATATAAAGTCAATGACGATTATCAGAACGACGTCATCGGGCTGGTGTTCGCGCCGCTCGCCGAGGTTCGCGAGCAGCAGGCCCGGCAAGTCCGCCGCCGGGACGCCTCGATGCAGGTCGGCCGCGCGCGCACCGGCGGCAGCGACTGCGTGGAGATCGCCACTTTTTACATCGGGCCCAAGTGGCTCGGCATCGAGGCGTCCCAGGTCGTGGAGGCGGTTCGATATGAAAAGGTGACGGAGATCCCCGGCGCCCCGAAAATCGTCCGGGGAAAAACCGTCTACCGCAATGAAGTGATTCCGATCATTGAATTGTATTCGGAGATGAGATTGCCGTATCCCCAGGACGAATCCCAACTCCAGGTTATTCTGGTCAAGTACGCGGGCACAGGCGATACGGAGCGGATCGTGGGGATTTGCGTGGACGCCCTGGGGGAAATCCCCGAGATTTGCTATTCCCGGGTGGATACGTCCCATACCGTTTTGGACGGCAAGGGGTACACGGAGAGCATCATCAAACCGAAGCCGGGCGCGGAAAAGAGTGAACTGCTGGTCGTGCTGAGCCCGGAAGGGCTGATGCGCCATCTTTGCGGCAGAGCCTGCGCCGAAACGAAAGTGGCCTGACGGCGTCGGGTCCGGTTTTCGCCGCCTGTCCTGATCCTGCTTGCCTTTTTATGAGGGGTCGGGCTATGTGACGGCCCATGCCTGCATGTTTCGATCCGCCGGTGCCGTGTTTCCGCCATGCGCCGTTTTCACCGCAACCGTTCACCCACGCCGGCTCGATGCGTCTTTTTCCATGAGCAACGAATCCCCTCTTGAACCCCGCGTGGCCGTGGTGGTGATCAACACCCGCGCCGTGGGCATGACCATCGAGTGCCTGGAGGCGTTGCTGCGTATCGACTCGCCCCGCCTGCGGGTGGTGCTGTGCGACAACAACGAGGACCAGGGGCCGGTGGATCGGGTGCTGGCGTGGGCCAGAGGCGAAGAGGCCTTCGATCCCGAGAGCGTACGGGCCGAGCATCGCCGGTTGGTTTCTCCGCCTGCGCCGAAGCCCGTGAATTATGTCGTGCTTGAGCGCGAGGAGGCGGAGTCCGGGCGGGTCGGCTGCGAGGCGAAGCTGGTCGTGGTGCGCAACCGGGCCAACCTCGGATTTTCCGGCGGCAACAACGTGGGCCTGCGCCACGTTCTGGCCTGCGGACAGGAGGACTACATCTGGCTGCTGAACAACGACGCCGTGTCCGAGCCCCAGGCCCCGGGCGAGATGGTGCGGGCGCTGCAGGCCGATTCCCGCGCGGGCATGTGCGGATCGTGCGTGATGATCTACGACAAGCCGGACACGGTGGAGTGCCTGTGCGGCTACACGTTCAAGATGTCGAATGCGCGCGTATCGCCCTTCGGGCATGGCGGTCCCCGGCCATGCCCCAACGATCCTTCTCCGGACCCGGCCTGCATGGACTACATGTACGGCGCGTCGCTGATGTTGACGCGGGAGCTTTTCGAACGAGTGGGCTTGCTGGACGAAGACTATTTTCTATATTTCGAGGAAATGGATCTGGCGATGCGCGCCAAGGGCCTGTTCACAAAGGCTTGCGCGCCCGGAGCCGTGGTTTTCCACCGGCGCGGCGGGTCCGTGGACAGCCAGGACGCGGACGCCGAGCGCCGGCGCCTGTTTTCCAAATACCATTGGAGCCGCTCGCGGCTGACCTTCATGCGCAAGCACAACCGGCGGGCTCTGCCCGGCATCTACTGGCGCGTGGTCAAGAACATGACCGTGGCTGCGCTCAAGGGCGAAAAGACCTACGCAAGGATGCTGTGGCAAGTGTTGTGGGGCCGGCCGTTCGAATCCGACTGATATCGTTTTTTCCCGGGGAGAAACTTTTTCTATTGGGGCGGTTCAACTTT
>JASGMV010000012.1 GCA_030156255.1 Desulfovibrionales bacterium | reverse complement strand
AAGGGGATAGGGGGTCTGGGGGAAAGGGGGAAACCACTTTTCCAAAAGTGGTTTCCCCCTTTCCCCCAGCTCCGACCAAGCAAAATTGCTTTCTAATCTTCCAGCACCAGAGCGCCGGATTTTTGGTCTCGTGTTTCCTGCTCGGGCCACGTTGCGGGGACGGCGTCGCCTGGCCGGCGCATGGGCGAACCTTTGGGGCGGGCCAGGAGGACGAGGCCTCGGCCGGAGCAGCCGTACTGGCCCGACCGGGCGTCGGGCAGGTCGAAGCTCTCGGAGATGACGCGGACCATGTCCGGCCGCGGGTGGTCGTCCCGGGCCATGAGCAGAAACGACAGGCTGGCGGTTTGCTTGGCGAGGCCCGCCCTGGCCGAAAGGTCGGTGAGCCAGCGCGGCGCGCCGCGGGTGTGCATGACGAAATGGCACCACGGAGTGTTGCGTCTGCCGGGCATGGGACATGGCCCGTCGTGGGGGCAGGGCGCCAAGGGACGAAAGCCGTTTTCGATGAGCTCGCTGCGCGTCAAAACGAGTTGCCGCGCGGCCGTGCGGGTTCCGGGCTCCACGAGCAGAAGGCGTCCCGACTCGTTTGGCAGTATTGCCAAATGTTCGGCCACCCGGGCTGCGGTGTCCGCTTCCGGGGCTTTGGAGGCGAGGAAAAGTTCGTTCAGCAGATTCACCGCCGCAACCAGATCGGCCTGCCCCCGCGGCTCCGCGCCGAAACTTCCGTGCTCCACGCGAACACTCCACGGCGAGTCTTTCGGCGTCATGCGCTCCAGCAGGTCGCGGCCAAGACGCATGGCTTTGAGGGCCTTGTCCCTGCACAACCAGTGCAGGTCGGCGCTCCGCAATTCGGGGCGGGCGATCCACAACGCCTGGGCAAGAGCCAGCGGACCGGCGCCCAGGTCCAGAATGCGCGCGTTGTCCGCCAAGCCGAGGTCGAGGGCCGGCAACAGTCGCCCCAGGCGATAGACGCTCCAGGGGAGGAAATATTGCAGGTAGGCGTTGAGGGTCGCCGGGGCGCCCATGTAATCTCGGGGAAGCCGGCTGCGCTCCGAGGTCAGGGCTTCGGACAGACTGGCCAAGTTCCTTGGCAGTTCCGCCAAATGTTTGCCCTTGAGCGGAACAACGGCCTTGAAGCGCTTGAGCATGCCGTCCAAAAGTGCGGCCGCCTCCGGGGAGAGGTCGGGCAGGAGTCGTTGGGGCGTGTCGGACATGGCTCAGATGTAGTCCAGACGAAGCCGGCTGGCAAACGTTTCCTGAAAGCGCGGGTCGGACGGCAGGTCCAGGACGCGGGTCCGGCGCGGCAGGGCCTCGATCCACGCCTTTGCGCCGCGGTCGATGAGCAGGAGCTCCAGTCCTTGCAGCGAGGTGTTGCCCACGGCGGTCGCCAGGCCGGCTAGGCCCGGGGGGAGGAAGCCGAGGGTTTCCAGGTCCGCCGTGTCAACGTGTTTGCCCAGCGCGCCGGCCAGCAGAATACGGGTCAATTGCGCGGGGCGCAGGTCCGCGGCCTGAAGCAGGGCGTGGACGCCTGCATTGAGGGCCGCCTTGACTTTGACGATTTCCTCCATGTCCGAGGCGGGCAAAAACAGGCCGCGGCCGAGGTCGAGCATGGGCTCCCGGCGCAACGGCAGGTTGCGCGCAGGCCCCGCTCCCGGTTCGATGAGGTTGGCGGCCAGAGCTTTGCCCAAGGGATTGGCCGGCGCGGCGAATCGTCCCCAATCGTCCAGCAGGCCGATGCGCCGGAGCAGGGCGGCCAGCGAGAGGTAGCCTGCGCCGCTGACGCCGGCGGGAGGCCCGGCGATCTCTCCAGCGTCCGGGCCCAACATGCGCAGGCTGCGCGGACCGGGTTCGAATCGCGTGACGACGCCGGGGCCGGCCACGCGGCCGCACGTGAGGCCCGCGCCTTCCAAGGCCGGGCCCATGGGAGCGCTGGCCGCCAGAAACCGATCGCCTTCGAGCCCGAGCATCAACTCCACATTGGTGCCGAGATCGGCGAGCAAAAACGGCGGCTTGAGGTCGAGTTTTTTGTCATGGGCCACGGCCAGGGCGCCGCAGGCCGCGTCCGAGCCGATGAAGGGGCCCAGCAGCGGAGGAAGGTAGGCGTCCGGCAGTCCCGGCCCCAGGCTGCGGGTTTCTCCTGCCGCATAGTCCAGGGCGTAGGGCGCCGCGGCAAGCGAACTCGGCGCCAGGCCGAGCATCAAGTAGATCATGGCCGGATTGCCGGCCACGGCCATGGACGACGCGGCCGCGGGGCAGGCTTCGACCAAAGATGCGAATCGGTCCAGTACGAGCCGCGACAAAAGGGCGCCCCGGCCCTGCAGCGCGGCGGCCATCCGGGACATGACCTCCGAGCCAAGCCCCATTTGCGGATTGAGTTCGGCGCCGCAGGCTCGGCGTTGGGAGTTTTGCACCACGGACCAATGCAGGCTGGTGGAGCCGAGGTCCACGGCCACGGCCGCCGGGAGCCCCGCGTCCAGCCCCGAGTAGTCGGCGCCGGCCTCCGCGAAGGCCGCGCTTTCCGGGAGTTGAATGGTCGCGCCGGGCTCGGCGGGGCGCTGGCAGGCGAGTCGCCATCCTTGTTCAATCTCCCGCGGTCTGAGCCTCGATATTTCAATGTCGTTCGGGGTGGGGGGATTGACGATATATCGCACTTTGCACTGGCCGCATTTTCCGAGCCCTGCACACAGGGTGCGGCCTCTGAAACGTCCTTGCAAATGAAGCAGTTCCGCAAGGTTTACCGGCTCGTCGAACACGATGTTTTGCACGTCGCCGGAGGGAGAGCAAAGCGTTAGGTTGCTGGGCATATGATATATGAGAATCGGTAGTTGGAAAAACTACTTGTCAACCTTGGTATAAAAAGCGTATCAGCGTTTGGTTAATTTTTTGCATTGGTTATCTGGCCGGGCGAACCCGTTGGAGTTTGCAGACGGGCGTTTCCGGTTCATCAAGCGGGCCAGACGGGATGGTTGTTATGATCTTCAATAAAATCTTCGGGGTCAAGAGCGTCAAGAAAGATAATCGCCAAGCGTTCAGGGTGGCGATTCCCAACCTTCGCGCCAAGCTGGCGGGAAAGCCCATGAGCTTTTCCGTGCGCGACCTGTCGGCCACGGGCATTGCTTTGAACGTCAGCGGCCGCGCCTTTCCGGTGAATGCGCGATTGGAAATCAGCCTTTTCTCCGCCGAGAAGATGCTCGTTGGTAGTTTGCAGGCCCGGGTGGTCCGGTTGGGCAAGGGGTTCGCAGGCATGGTGTTCGAGAATTTGAGCCGCCAACAGTCCAATGTGCTGCACGAACTTTGTCTGATGGAGCAGAAGAAGCTGGCGGAGCTCAAAAAGAAGAAGGCCCAGCAGGCGATCAAGGAAAAGGAATTGGCCGAGGAGAAGGGGAACGGAGCCAAGAAAACCTCCAAACTGACGCTGCCCAAGGCTTTGGACCGATCGGCCGGCAAACGGCGCCGCTAGTTTTCTTCTTTATTCATCGCGTCCGGGGCGTTCATCGTCTCCAGGGCCGTCTCAAGATGCCCCAACCATACCGCCGCGACGTCGTCGCAAGCGGCTACGCTTTGGTCCAGAACCTCGCTGTCCACGTTGTTTTCTTTGAGAACGTTGGCCAGAGAATCCGGATCCGACCCTAGAATATCTCTGTGCAGATGTCGGCCCGGCGCCAGAAGCAAGGGGTACAGCCAGACTTTGGACAGCTCAAGCCGGGTGATTCGGTCCATGAGGGCGCTCCAACCGTTGGCCTCCAGGGTCTCGGTGAGCACCCGATTTCCGCGGCTCTCCAGCTTTTGGAGCAAGTCCGAGAGGCGCGCCCGCCCCGGGTGGCTGGAGCCGTGGGCGACGACGACCACGCCGTGCCCGTCCTCCAGCGGCGGCAGGATTTCGAGCAAGGCCTTGGCGACGTCGCTCACGTCCTGCCGGGAGGAAAGCAGGGGCCGGCCGACGCAGACCCGCTGCAGCGCGCCCGATTGGCGAAAGACCCTGGCCGCCCGCAGGATCTCCTGGTACTCCGAACCGGGGATCACGTGCAGGGATTGAATCGCCACGTGCGTGTACCCGTCCGCGACGAGCTGGTTCAAGGCTTGCTTCACGGAGGGCCAGGCATCGGTCTCTTGCTGGGTCCGGCGCAAGACCTCGCGCGAGGTGCAGGCCACGCGGCATTCCATTTCCGGTCGGAGTTCGTCGATGCGGCGCCTCAGGCGCTCCAGAGGCTCCCTGGCGGCGGGAAGGGTCGAGCCGTAAGCGGCGAGAAGAATGGCGGCTTTCATGAATAGCGGGCGGCGTACGGTTGCGGCGTTCAGGCGGTGTGCTGGTCGATGCCGAGTTGCTCCAGCAGCGTCTCCATATTGAGGACCAGCGCGTCGGACTCGCCCATCATGCCGAAGCCGAGAATAGGGATTTTGTAGATATTCTGCAAGGGAACGGTGAAGTTGGTCACGACGGCCTGTTGCTGCCGGAGCACATCGTCCACCAGCAGAGCGGCCTTGCGTTCTCCGGCTTTGACGACGATGGCGTGCTGTTCGGCGTTCCGCTCTTCTTTGCTCCCGGCCAGACCCAGATAGTCTCCCAGGCGGATGAGCGCAAGCATCTCGCCGCGGACGGAAACGGCTTCCCCGCCGTCCGTCAGGTGGACGATTTCTTGCGGTTTGAGCTGGAAGACCTCCAGAACCTCACGGCTGGGAGCCAGGAAAATTTCACCGTCGATCAACGTGACCAAGGCGTCCACGATGCCTTCGTTCACCGACCGGGACAGTGGAATGTTGATGGTGAAAACGCTGCCTGCTCCCTTGGTGGACTGGATGTCGATCTCGCCTTCCAGCTCTCCGCGTATGGCGTTGATCACGGCGTCCATGCCCACGCCGCGCCCCGAAACGTCCGTCACCTCCTTGGCCGTGCTGAAGCCTGATTTGAAGATGAAATGGTAGATTTCCTCTTCCGTGTACTCTCGGCCGTTTTCCCACAGGCCTTTTTCCATGGCCTTGGCCCGGATTTTTTCCGCGTCGAGGCCGCGGCCGTCGTCTTCGATGCGCAAAAAGGCGTGCTCGCCGCGCCGGCCGGCCGTGAGCAGGATGTGACCGGTCTCCGGTTTGCCGCGGCTTTGGCGATCCTCCGGAGATTCGACGCCGTGGTCGACCGCGTTGCGCAGCAGGTGCACCAGCGGCTCGTTCAGGGACTCCACGATTTTCTTGTCCAATTCGAGGTCGTCGCCCACCACCTCGAACTTGATTTTCTTGCCCATCTTCTGGGTCAGGGACTTCACCAGCCGGTGCATGGGCGCGAGGATCTGTTTGAGCGGCACCAGGCGGATGGCTTCGACCTCTCCCCGAAGCTGGTCGATGACGACGTCCAGCTCCTTGAGCCCGGCCATCTGACCGCCGTTGCTCTTCTGCTGGGAGGTGACCACGGCGTAGGTGACCATGAGCCGGCCCACCAGTTCGATGAGATGATCCAGTTTTTGCGTCGCCACGCGGATGGCGGATATGCCGCCGCCTCCCTGCGCAGGAACGGGGGGCGCCGCGCTTTTGCCGTTCCCTCCGTCGCCCGCCGCATCGGGCTCGATTTTTTCGGCTTCCGGACCGGCTTCGGCCCGGGCCTCCTCCTGGGGGGCGACGGGCGGTTCAACGGCGATCTTCGCCGCTTCCGCCTCTCGGGCGGCCTGAACTTCCGCCTTGATTTCGGGAAGCGGCCGTTCGACGACCCCGGCCATGCAGTACAACAGGCGTTTGTACGACTCGCAGATCATGAGCAGGGCGGTGACCAGATTGGCGTCCACCGGCGTGATGCCGTCCTCCAGCAGGTCGAACAGAGCCATGACCTGGGCCGAGGGCAGCCGCACCTTCGACAACGCCAGGGCGCTCAAGACCTTTCGGACGCCCTCGGGCGACGGGGAGGCCTCCAGCTCCATGACCAGCGTTTCGAGCTGTTCGATGCACTGGTTGACGCTATCCCTCATGTTTGGGAGTCCTCCGCGCCGGCGTCGGCTGAGCCGCCATCGACGGCCAGCCGTCGGTCGAACCGCCAGCCGAACACGATTTCCTTGCAGGCCGGGCTCAGGCCCGCAAGCCGGATGTGCAGGACGTGGCTCAGAGACTCCACTTCCTCCAACGTGGAGGTTCCGATGCTTTCCACGGCGCTCAAATCCACCAGGACGTTGGAGCCTTCCGGGAGAGCCCGCAAGGTCTCCATGAGTTTCTTCCGTTGTCCGCTGAGATGCAGGCGGCGCGCTCCCGGGCGCACGACGATCCGATCCCCGACCATCTCCAGGCTCACCTCGTCTTCCGTTTGGTCGGACGGACGCTCGCGTTCGCCTTTGGCTTCGTTGATCCGCGCCAGGATTTCTTCGGCGTCCGTGTCGCCAAACCCCTGGCCCTGGTACAGAGCCTCCAGGACGCCGAAGACGGTGTTCACCGCCTCGATGGCCAGTCCCACCATGGAGGGGGTCGCCTCCATATCTCCCGATTGAAGTTTTTTCAGAAAACTTTCGACGTTGTGCGTGAACGTCGAGGCGTCTTCGAACCCGCTCATGAACCCGCTCACGCCCTTGATGGTGTGCAGGGGGCGGGCGATGATTTCCAGACCCTGGGAGAGGTCGCCTCCCTCCATGAGGTCGAGGCCTTCCATGACCTGGGGATAGTATTTGTCGTTCACTTCCCCCATGAATTCACTGGCCAGGGCGTCGGCGTTTTCAGCCATGGCGGTCCTCAACGACTGATCAGTTCGAGTTTTTCGAGTTCGCTGTACAGCTTGCGTTTGTCCACCGGCTTCACCAGATAGCCGGAGGCCCCTCCCTCGTGGAAGGAGGTGATCACGGTTTTCGGGTCGCTCAAAGCGGTGATCATCAGGCAGTGGGCGGGCTGGAGCCCTCTTTCCTGCTCGATGCCCCGGATGGCCTTCAAGGCCTCGATTCCGTTCATTTCCGGCATCATGATATCCATGAGCACGAGTTCGTAGGGATGATGGTCGGCCAGCGCCAGCCGAAACGCCTCCACGGCCTCAACGCCGTTGACCACGACATCCACGTCGAAGAAGGGGGCGAGAAAGCTTTTCAGAACTTTTCTACTCAAAAACTCGTCTTCAACCACGAGCGCTCGCATGAGGTCTCCTTGGGAGGTTGCCGGCGCATTTTTATGATCGGACTTTCTAATAATAATAACGTATTTTCAGGGCGATTGCCAGATGTTCGTGAAAAATATCCTATAATGTTCACGCAATGGTCCGGATCGGCTTTTCAAGCGGAAATGCGCTCTTTTGTCTTCATGGAGAAAACGCCGGGAGTAACGAAAGTCCATTGCAACGGTCCACCGAACGTTGCAATACCGGAGGAGCATAGATGGTTTTAAAAACGCGTCAATCGCCGGGGGGCGACAAAGGCGCCGCTGGCGGCGGCGCCGGACGAGAAAAAAGAGGCGGGCTGCTTTTCGCCCGCCTCGGATTGTTGAAAAAAAGCATCCGCGCGCATCCGACCTGCGCGCCGACGTGGTTGCTTTCTTGCGTCGCGCATCCGCGGCCGTTTTGAACGGCCTGTCCGCTCGGCTTGGCCGCTGCGAAAGGAGCCAAGGCGTCCATTCAAGCGTTTCGCGGCGCGGAGTTGCCCGTAGCTCCTTGCAGAGCAGGCTGCCTTTGAAAAATCCAGCCTGCCCTAAGCGGGTTTCGTTTCCTCCAACTCCTGGACCAGCTTTTTCAATTCAAAGATTTGCCCCGTCATTTCTTCGAGCGAGGTCACGGTTTGGCCCACGCCCTGGGAGGTGTCCGTCGCGATGCGGTTGATCTCGTCCACGGAGCGGGTGATCTCCTCGGTGGCGGCGGATTGCTCCTCCGCGGCGGTTGCGATGCTTTGGATTTGGTCCGAGGAGAACTCCACGGCGCGCACGATTTCCTCAAGCACTTGTCCGGATTCGTTGGACAGGGCCACGACGTTGTCCAGATCGATGACGGCTCTGTCCATGGAGGAAATGTTGTTCTGGGCCACTTCCTGAATGGAGCGGATGGATTCGCCGACTTCCTTGGTGGCGCGCATGGCCCCGATGGTCTTGAGCACGATGGCCTTGCCTTCTTGGGCCTTGCCTTTCGCTTCGCTGGCCGTCTGCGAAGCCTGCGCCGAATTTCGGACCACCTCCAGCGATGCTGCGGGAAGAAGGCTCAAGGCTTTGACGTTTTCCTGGACGTTTTCCAGGAAGAGCGACAAGGCGCTTTTCACCAGATGGATTTCGGTGTCGGCCGCCTCCTGGTAGGAGCCGAGCGACAGCTGCTTCACGTTGGCGACCACGATGCAATAGATGGCGACCCGCGGGATAAGAATGACCCCCCGCAGGCTCGCGATCAACTTGATTCGAACGGATGGAAGCATTGTTCTGCTCCTTGGCGAGATTTACCTTATGTGGGACGTGCCCGGCCCCGATTGACGACGCCGCAAGTCGGAGATTCTTATATGTGGGAATACGACACACGTAGTTGTCTTATTTTCAATCGAAGATAAAGCGTCGAGCGTTACGATCTGTTGAATTTTTTTTCTATTTTGTTGTCGTATCTCTGGTTATTCTTTGTGGTTTTTTGGACTTCCGGGCGGCGTCTTTCCCTGGGCTTGAATCTAGCGTCGGCTCCCTGTATAGGCTCTTCATGTCAAAACACCCCACGCCTCGCCGGGAGGCGAAAATTCGAGAGGTGCTCGCCAGAAGGCAGAAGGACCTGACATTGATCGTTGATAACGTCTGGGATCCGCACAACGTTTCCGCGATCTTGCGGAGTTGCGACGCATTCGGCGTGCTGACGGTCCATTTGTACTACACGGACGAGCAGTTTCCCTACCTGGGCAAGAAGTCTTCGGCCTCCGGCCGCAAGTGGCTCGGCCGCCGCCGGCACAGCGACGGGCGGGCCATGGTCGACGAGCTTTCCGGCCGCGGGTTCCGCCTGATCCGCTCCGGGTTTTCCGAAACGGCGCGGCCCTTGACCGAGTTCGACCTCACGCAGCCCACGGCCTTCATCCTGAGCAACGAACATCGCGGCGTCAGCCCGGAGCTGGTGGAGCTGGCGCCGGAGGAGCTGTACATCCCCATGCAGGGGATGATCCCGAGCTTCAACGTCTCGGTGGCCGCCGCCTTGATGCTTTACGAGGCCTGGCGCCAGCGCAGCGCCAAAGGCATGTACGACGCGCCCTCCCTCTCTCCCGACGAGTTGGAGGAGATCGCCGGCCACTGGCTCATGAAGTAAGACGCAGTGGGCGCGTGGGTGGGAAGGAGCCGCTTGGGCGTTGCTCGGAGGACGTTCTTTCAGCGGACCGCCGAGGCGACCCTCTTGGCGGCCTGCAGACAGTGTTGGTGCAGCGATTCAAGGTTGGCTTCAAACATCCGCTCGGCCTCGTCCTGATCGAATTTGGAGGCCAGTTTGACCATGTTGCCCAGGATGTGCCCTGTCTGGGAGAGCGTTTTGGACTTGGCCAGACTGGAGAATTGAACGTGCCGGACCTCGATTTCCCCCACGTACAGGCAGGAGGACCCGGAGGCCAGCAGCCGCAGGTCCCGGTCCAGATCGTCGAATTGCGTCGGACTGTAGCGGACGTCGAATCCCCCGAGCGTGTCGAGGGTCTCCCTGCGTAGCAAGTGGCAGCACCCCGAAACGTGGGCCGCGGGCCGGGTGTAGGTGAACAGCCCGGTGTCCGGCGTGTTGGCGCAGTTGTCGAAGATGTGGACATGCTGCTGGATGTCCGGGCTGGGGCTGCGCCGGGCCTGCGGGGGTGACAGGTTGTAGTCGGCGGACTGCAGGAAGCCGGGCTCGGCCGAGGCTTTGATTCGGCAACCGATGGTCCCGAATTGCGGGTTGCTTCGGGCCGCCCCCGCCAGGCCGTGAAGAAAACCCGGTTGCAGGGCCGCGTCGTCGTCCAGGAATACGAGAAATTCGCAAGCCCGAACCTCCTCCAGGGACAACAGCCAGTTGCGGGCGGCCGGAGCGCCCACGTTGACTCGCGTGCGCACGGGCCGCAGCCTGGAGCCCAGAGGACCCCGGGCGGCCTTGTCCAGAACTTGCGGGGTTTCGTCGGTGGAGCCGTTGTCCAGCACGACGATGCAGCGCGCCTGCGCGGCCTCGGTCCCGGCCAGGCAATCCAGGGTGTTCTCGAGCAGGCCGGCTTTGTTCCAGCTGTAAAGGAGCAGCGCCGTTGAAGAGAGGTCCTGGGGAGGCGGCGGCTCGTAGTGCAGCAGGCTGTCCAGCCGGAGCAGGATGTTGACGTGCCACGGCATGGCCTGGACGAGTTGCGTGTAGAGCTCCGCCGCCTTGTCTTTGCGTCCGAGGGCGAGAAACCGTTCGGCCATTCGTTGGGCGCGCCACCATCCCCAGAATTGGGGGGTGAGGCCTTCGAGAAGGCGCAGCGCCTCCTCCGGCGGCTTCAGGCAAAAGGCCGCCTCGGCGATGAGCCGGTCGCGCAGGAGCCGCTTCGGGCCGGCTGCGGATGGAGGCAACGCCGCGTCCACTGCGGCGAGGAGAATGTCCCACCGCCCTGCGGCGAGCAAAGGGGCAAAGGCCCGGGCCAGCCAGAACAGGCCCTGGCGTTTGTCGCGCAGCAACCGCATACCGTGCTTGAGCAAGAGATCGTGCTCCCCGGATCGGGCGAGAAGGTCGAAGTCCTCGGTCTTCAAGTCCTGCAACAGCGCATCGCTCAAAAATTCCAGCAAAGCGGACATGCCGGGATAGCTGATATTGAGCTTTGAGCACGCGCTCTTGACCAGATGGAGGTTTTCGACCTCCAAAGGGCGCTCCTGCCACGCCCAAAGAGCCAAGCCCGCCGCGGCTGGAAGCAGGCCCGCATCGCGCGGCGGGGCGTTCAGCAGGGCGCCGGCCAATCCGCGCTGTTGATGGGGTTCTTCGCAACTTAGGACCCACTGGGGCAACCGGCGGATCAGCCTGTCCAGCAACGCGGGAGTGATGGCGTTCGGAAGGTCCATGGGGCCGATGTACGTCATATTTCGGGTGATGAAAAGATCGGCGGCCTCGCGGTTGACCGCCGGCTTGCGGCGCCCTACTTTTGCGCGCATGCGCGAACCGGCCGAAAAGGCCTTCGAAGAAAGAATCGCTCGCCCGGCCTCAGGGCCGGAGCGGTGGTTGGCTTCCTGACATTTCATTGACGGTCAAAATGGGGTAGGGGAAAAAGATGGGCGTCATCGAGCAGGCGGCGAAATTGTTGCGGCAGGGCGGGGTGGTTATCTATCCCACGGAAACGCTTTACGGATTGGGCGCTCTGGCCCGCCGGCGGGAGGCCGTGGCGCGGTTGGCCGGCGTCAAGGGCAGAAAGCCGGACAAGCCCCTGCCGCTCATTCTCGGCGACATGGGGCAATTGGGCATGGTGTCGGAGCATCCCGGGGAGGACGTGCTGGCCCTGGCGCGGGCCTTCTGGCCGGGGCCGCTGTCCGTGCTCATCCAATCGGACCCGGAATACTCCGTTTTGGTGCGGGACGGGAGGGGATTCTCTTCGGTCCGGGTGACGTCGCATCCCACGGCTGCGCGGTTATGCCTGATGGCCGGAGGTCCGCTGGTGGCCACCAGCGCGAATTTCGCCGGCGGCCCGAACGCCGCGAGGCCGGACGAACTGGACCCCGCCTTGGCGTCCCTGGTGGACGCCGCGCTGACGGACAAGCCTTGGCCGGGAGGCGGGGCCCCCTCTACGGTGGTGGAGGTCGCAGCCCCCGGGACCGTGCGGATTTTGCGCGCTGGGGCCGTGAGCGCCGAAGCCTTGCAAGCGGCTGGCTTCCAGGTGGAGCGGAGTCGAAGTGAAAAAATTTGAACAGAGCCGCTCCGCGTCCGGCCGGCTCCGCCAGCGAGGTTTAAAAAGTTGAACCAAACGTCCGGGTGCGGCGCGCAGCTATCGCAGAATCGCTTCAGATTTTAATTGAGTAATAATAAGATGTTAATGCTTTCAGTCGCTGCTTCGATTGTTTTGGTCCGGTTTATGCTTAGCAAAAAGCATCATCCTTCCTTCTTCTGCTGAAGCCAGCTTTTCGGGGGCGGTCCCCGGGAAGCTGGCTTCATTTTTGAGGGGCGTCGATTGTCCTGCGAAGCGTCTTGACCGCCTTGGCCAATACCTCGTCAACGCTGATCATTTCCAGGCAGCGGGGCCTGGGGCAGTCGAGCTTGCGGGTAGTGCGCGAGCAGGGGCGGCAGGGGATATCCGCGGCCACGGCGCATATTCCCGGAGGCCCCCACTGCCGCCTTGAGGTGGGGCCGAAGATTCCCACTCCCGGAACGCCCAGCATTCCCGCCAGATGCAGAGGGCCGCAATCGTTTCCCACCACAATGGCGGCCCTGAGCAGCAGCTCTTGGAGCCGCTCCAGGGAGTCGGACGCCGTCCAGGGAAAATCCCGTGTGTCAACGCCGCGTTCGACCTCGGCGGGGCCCAGGACGAATAGAGGCGAAAGCCCCATGTCGGCCAGTTTCCCGGCCAGTCCAAAAAATTGAACCAGGGGCCAGCATTTGCACAAGTGCCCCGCGCCCGGAAACATCAGGGCAAGACGGCCTTCCCGGCGGTTCGAGGCGAAAAGCCTTCGGAAGGATTCCGGCCCGTCGTCGGGAAATTTCAGGCCCAAACGGCCCAACGCGCGGCGGTGCAGCTCCCCGGGCGCCTCGAAGCTTTCGCGGGACACGGAGGGCAAGAGCGCCAGCCGGCCGTCCCGTTGATGGGCCGCGAGCCCCGGCATATCCGGCGGCGCGTCCAGGTAAAAACGAAAAACCCGGGTGTGCTGCAACTCGCTCGGCCAATCCGTTTGCACGTGGAGCCGTCGCAGGCCGCGAAGGATCTCCGGCGGCGCCGGGGCGTAGCCCAGGCTGGAAAGCCACCGCATTCGGGAGGCGGGTCCGTCGAAGAAGAGGGACGTTTGCGGCGCGGCCGAGGCCACGGCGAGCATGGCCGGCCAGGAGCATAAAAAATCGCCCAAGGCCCCGTGATGGCTCAGGATGGTCTTGTCATGCGCAATCATATGAAGTAGTCCTGCAATACAAAGGTGATAACACGGTATAGTCGAAGATCGGGCAAGGAGGCGCCGGATGTCCGCTAGCGTAACGTGTCCCAAATGCGGGGAGTCGATTTCGGTTTACCGAAATCCGGTTCCCACGGTGGACGTGGTGATCTATGCGCCGGGCCGCGGCGTCGTTTTGGTGGAGCGGGCCAACCCTCCGTACGGCTGGGCGCTGCCCGGCGGTTTCGTCGACTATGGAGAAAGCTGCGAGCACGCCGCAATCCGCGAGGCCAAAGAGGAAACAGGGCTCGATGTCGAATTGACCGGCATTGTAGGCGTCTATTCCGATCCGGATCGCGACCCCCGACAGCACACCATGAGTGTCGTTTACAGTGCGCAAGCGCCGGACCCCGAGCAGTTGTCTGCGGGCGACGACGCGGCCAAGGCTTGTTTCTTCGCTCGAAGCGCATTGCCGGAGCTGGTTTTCGATCATCATAAGATTTTGACGGATTTTTTCCGAGCGATAGTTGCGCTAAATATAAAATAAGGATAGCTGCAAAGAGTGGGAGCCGCCAGCCGTCGTCCGTGGGATTGAACGGCGCGGTGGGGCTCCCGCGAAGAGAGTGCGTCGCATCCTCGTGGAAGCAGCGTGGCGGAGTTTTTATTCATGATTAGACCTCCCAAGGTATTGTTCGCTACGTCGGAAATGTATCCCTTCTCCAAGACAGGCGGACTTGGCGATGTCATGGGCGCATTGCCGTTGACCATGCATCGCCAGGGAATCGAAACTGCGGTGGTGACGCCCTTTTACGGCCGTTTGGCGACAGGGGGCATCAATCTCCGCCTGGTGACGGAGAATTGCCACGTAGGGTATCCATGGCCGCCCATCACGGCGGAAATATATATGGCCGACTACTACGGCATGCAAGTCTTCTTCATCGGCCGCAGCGAATATTTCGATCGCCGCCTTTACTACAACACGCATCACGGGGACTACTTCGACAACTGCGAGCGTTATACGTTTTTCTGCAGAGCCGTGCTTGAACTCGCGTTGTGGTTCGGCGAAGCGCCCGTAGTGTTGCACTCCAACGATTGGCAGACGGCCTTGCTGCCGGCCTTGATCCATTTTCGACGGGGTTGGGACAACTTTTGGCGCAACACCCGCACGGCCATGACCATCCACAATCTCGCGTTCCAGGGCCGCTTTTCCTCCAGGCTTTTCGAGAGTTGCGGCTTGCCCCGAGACGCCTGGAACATGGACGGGGTGGAGTACTACGGAGACTTCAACATGCTCAAGGGCGGCATCGCCTACGCCGACGCCGTGACGGCGGTGAGCCCGTCCTACTCCCGGGAAATTCTGACGCCGGAGTTCGGCTGCGGCCTGGAGGGGATTCTGAACAAGCGCGCCCGCGACGGCCGGTTGTTCGGCATACTCAACGGGGCGGACTACGACGTCTGGGACCCGGCCGAGGACAAGTATCTGCCGGCCAATTATTCTCTGGAGAACCTTGAGGGCAAGGCGATTTGCAAGAAGACGCTCATCCATCACTTCTTCATGTCCGACCAGTTGGAGGACCGGCCCATCCTGGGATTCATAGGCCGGCTGCGGCAGCAGAAGGGCATCGACATGCTCATCGACATCCTGCCTCGGCTCATGGAGAAGGAGATCGGGGTGATGGTCCTGGGCGAAGGCAATCTGGAGTTCGAGGCCAAGCTCTGGGAGATGATGGAGGAGTATCAGGGACGTCTTTCGGTCCACGTGGGCTACACCGAGGATTTGGCCCATTTGATCCAGGCCGCCTCGGACATCTTTTTGATGCCTTCGCGCTATGAACCCTGCGGATTGACGCAAATGTACGCGCTGCGGTTCGGCGCGCCGCCCGTGGCCACGGCCCGCGGCGGGCTCATCGACACCATCATTCCCTATCCCGACCCGCAGGCTACGGGATTCATGTTCCCCGATTCCGAACCCGAATTGTTCTACGAGTCCATTTGCGAGGCCCTGGAGGTCTGGGAAGACCGGGAGTATTGGAGCAATATGGTGCGCCGGGCCATGAGCCAGAACTTCACCTGGAGCAGTTCGGCGCAGAAATATATTGCAATGTATCAGGATCTGGGGGCTGAATTGTAATCGGCCTCTCCCTTGCGTCGGCCTCGCGCAATGATTAAAAGGCAAAATAGCGGACTGCATGGGGTCTGCATGAGGAACGAAGCATGAAGATGCAGGAAGTGAGGGCGTTGGCCCGCAGCATGGGGATTCGCATAGGCGGGCTGACAAAAATCGAAGCCATCCGCAAACTGCAGCGCTCAGAGGGAAATTTTGATTGCTTTGGACGGGCTGCCAATGGTTACTGCGACCAAACCGGTTGTTTGTTCTACGAAGACTGCATGAAGGTCTCCATTCACTGCCATTAATCTATGCGTGGCGTCGCAAGGAGGAAAGACATGGCGTTGAGCAAGAAGTATCTGAAGAGCAAACCGATGTGCAAGGTGGGGTTTTCCGTTCCCGCTGAGGCTGTCCAGGGCGCCAAAAAGGTTTTTTTGGTGGGCGAATTCAACGATTGGAGTGAGACCGCCCGCCCCATGCGCAAGCAGAAGGACGGCTCCTACTCCATTACCCAGGACTTGGCTGTGGGCCGCCAGTATCAGTTCCGCTACTTGACGGACGCCGGACAATGGATCAACGACGATGCGGCCGACGACTACGCGGTGAACGATTTCGGCGCCGACAACTCCGTGGTGGAGGTCTAGCCCGACGTCGAGTTCGCCGATTGCATCGGCGCAGAACCGCTCTAACGCAACGGCGATCCGAAGCGGCGCCGCGCCGCCAGAGTCGACGCGGGTTCCGGCGCAATTCGCGCCTTCGCCGAAGCGGGCGCGAACCAATGCATGGGGATGCAGGCCCCGTACGGCGGTGCAAGGATTGTTGGAGCGCTTCGATGGGGCGTAACCGATGCGCGCCGAGCAGCCATTCTCCGCCACATCCACAAGCCTGCAACAGGGAGCACGCATGAGTTTCGAGACCGCTCCGGTCTACATTTCTCCGTACGACTTGTATCTGTTCGGACGGGGAGAACATTGGGATTTGTATCGCATACTGGGTTGCCACCCGGATGAGCAGGAAGGCCGCTCCGGCTACCGCTTCAGCGTCTGGGCGCCCAACGCCAAGGCCGTGTCCGTCGTTGGTGATTTCAACGACTGGACGCCAGGGGAAAGCCCTCTGTTTTCCGTGGGGGTCTCCGGGGTCTGGGCCGGCTTTTTGCCGGGAATCGGGCAGGGCGCTTTGTATAAATTCGCGGTCGAACAGGAAAGCGGCTATGTCGCCGTCAAGGCCGACCCCTTCTCGTTCTATACGGAGCTTCGGCCGGGCAACGCCTCGAAAACCTGGTCCCTGGACGGTTATCAATGGGGCGACCATGAGTGGATGGACGCCCGCCGGGAGCGCGGGCTGCCACTGGAAGACGCTTTGTCCGTCTACGAAGTCCACGCCGGTTCCTGGCGGTGGAAGGGCCAGGAGTACGGATCGTTTTTGAACTACCGGGAGCTGGCCGACGAATTGATTCCATACGTCAAGGACCTCGGCTTCACCCACATCGAGTTCATGCCCCTGGCCGAACATCCCCTGGACGAATCCTGGGGGTACCAGACCAGCCACTACTATGCGCCCACTTCGCGCTTCGGGGCCCCCGAGGACCTGCGCTACTTCATCGACCAATGCCACCAGGCCGGGATCGGGGTGATCATGGACTGGGTGCCGGGGCATTTCCCCAAAGACGAGTGGTGCCTGGGACGCTTCGACGGGACCGCCCTGTACGAGCACGAGGACCCGCGCCTCGGCGAGCATCCGGATTGGGGCACCTTCATCTTCAACTACGGACGGCACGAAGTCCGCAATTTCCTGCTGGCCAACGCCCTGTATTGGCTCAAGGAGTTTCACTTCGACGGTATCCGCATCGACGCCGTGGCCTCCATGCTTTATCTGGACTACTCCCGCAAGGAAGGCGAGTGGATTCCCAACGAGCACGGCGGGCGGGAGAACCTCGAAGCGATCCATCTGCTCAAAGAGCTGAATACGGTGGTCCACGCCCATTTCCCGGGCGCCATGATGGTGGCCGAGGAGTCCACGGCATGGCCCGGAGTCTCGCGGCCCGTCTACACCGGCGGACTCGGATTTACTTTCAAGTGGAACATGGGATGGATGAACGACACCCTTTCCTATTTCCACAAGGACCCGGTCCATCGAGCCTACCACCAGAACAAGCTCACCTTCTCCATGATCTACGCCTTCAGCGAAAATTTCGTGCTGCCCCTGTCCCACGACGAGGTGGTGCACGGCAAGGGCGCGCTCATTTCCAAGATGCCGGGCGACATGTGGCGGCAGTTCGCCAACTTGCGATTGCTGCTGGCCTACCAGTGGGCGCATCCCGGCAAGAAGCTCTTGTTCATGGGCAGCGAATTCGGCCAGTGGAACGAGTGGACCTCCCGCCGGCCCTTGGATTGGGTGTTGCTTTCCTACCCCAACCATGACAGCATCCGAGCCCTTGTGCGCGATCTGAATGGCTTGCTTGTCCGCGAGCCGGCCATGCACAAGGCCGACATGGACTGGTCCGGGTTCGAGTGGGTGGACTTCAGCGACTACCAGGCCTCCGTCTTGAGTTTTCTGCGCAAGGCCGCGGACGCCGAACCGCTGTTGTGGGTTTTCAACTTCACGCCGGTGGTGCGCGAAAATTATTGCGTCGGCTGTCCGTCGCCCGGATTGTGGAGCGAGGTTCTGAACACCGACAGCGAGGCGTACAGCGGCTCCAACGTGGGCAACGCGGGAATGCTCGACGCCAAACCGTCCGAACAGGAAGGCGGCTGGCCTTATTATCTTCAAATGACCTTGCCTCCGTTGGCTGGCATGGCGTTTCGCCACGAGCCCTACGGAGAAACATCCTAATCTATCGATATGCCACAATCTGTTACAACACTTCTCATGACGCCGGGCGACCCCGGCGGGCTCGGACCGGAGTTGGCGGTGCGGCTGCTGGCCGCGGAGCCCCGGCTTTTCCCCGGCAGGCTGGTGATCGTCGGAAGCCTGGCGGCCTTGGATATGCACCAACGCAGGTTGGGGATTGAAAGCGTCTATACCCGGCTGGACTCCCTGGACGACGTCTCGACTCTCGCCCCGGGCGTGTACGGATTCGAACCGGAGACCGTCAAAGGATCGCAACCGGCTCCCGCCGAATGCGTCGAGGAGGGAGGGCGCGTCGCCGGAGAATGCCTGCAAACCTCCCTGGACATCCTGAACCGCGGCGACGCCCAGGGGCTTGTGACCGGACCGCTGTGCAAGTCCACCCTCATGGCGGCGGGGTTCGACTTTCCGGGCCACACCGGGTTTTTGGCCGAAGGCGCGGGACTCGCGCAGGACGACGTATGCATGCACCTGTGCGGCCCGAAGCTGCGCGTCAGCCTGGTCACCACCCACCTGCCTTTGTCGCAGGTGGCGGCGGAAATTACGGGGGAGCGCATTGTCCACTGCCTGGATTTGACCTGCCGTTTTCTGGAAAAGCTTGGCGTGGACGGTCCCGTGGCCGTGGCCGGGCTGAATCCCCACGCCGGAGAAGACGGGCTGTTGGGCCGCGAGGAGATCGAAATCATCGCTCCGGCCGTGAAACAGGCGCAGCGTCTCGGGTTGCAGGCCGTGGGGCCGCTGCCCGGCGACACCGTGTTTCACTTGGCGGCGTGCGGCGAGTTCGGAGCGGTGCTGGCCATGTATCACGACCAGGGGTTGGCGCCGCTCAAGGCGCTGCACTTCTCGGACGCGGTCAACGTCACCCTGGGATTGCCTTTCGTGCGGACCTCCGTGGACCACGGCACAGGGTTCGATCTGGTGGGTACGGGCAGAGCGTCCACCTCCAGCCTGCGCTCCGCCGTGACCCTTGCCTCCCGGCTCGTGAGCGGCAAAGCGCGAAGCGGATGACCGCCCGGCCCGCGGCGTTTCTCGACCGCGACGGCGCGGTGATCCGGGAGCGCCACTATCTTCACGATCCCGAACTGGTGGAGCTTTTGCCCGGCGCGGCCCAAGGCTTGCGGCGTTTGCGCGAGCTGGGGCTGGCGCTGGTGCTGGTCACCAACCAGTCCGGCGTGGCCCGCGGCTATTTCGGCCTGGAAGCCGTGGCGGCCGTGCACGCCCGCCTCGCCGAAATGCTGGCCAAGGAAGGCGTGGCGCTGGACGGCGTGTACTTCTGCCCCCACGGACCCGAGGACGGCTGCGGTTGCCGCAAGCCCGAACCCGGCTTGGCCTTGCAGGCCGAGCGCGATCTGGGCCTGGACCTGGCGCGGTCTTTCGTGATCGGGGACAAATGCAGCGACGTGGATTTCGGCCGCGGGATCGGCGCCCGTTCGATTCTGGTGCGAACGGGCTACGGCGTGGAGCACGAGCAGCGCTGCGGCGCCCGGGCCGACGCCGTGGCCGACGACCTGGCCCAGGCGGTCGAGATCGCAGCCGGTTGGATGTCCGGCTCTGCGGTTCGTGGTGTGTAGGCGTTTTTTAATCCGGTTGCGCTTTTCCCGCAGCGGCGCCCGCCGTGAGCGGATCGCCGCCCGCCGTTTTCCAGGCCTGCAACAGGTCGTCCACGATCGTCTCCGCAGATAGCAGTTGCAGCTCCCAGCTGCCGGACGCATGCTCCCGGCGCTCCTGCAGCCAGGCTTTCAGCTCGCTTAAGCCTGGCCCGCCCCCCAGTACGGCGTTTTTTTGCATACGTCGCCTCAATTCACCCAACTCGCCCGGTCGGCGCGGGGCCGCGGGCTCGACCTCGACCGGCGAGCCTGCCCGGAGCGGTTGCCGCGCGCCCGAGGCGAAGTCGGCCGCGGCCTCTCCCGCGCGTTTGCCGAAAACCTGCGTCGCCGCGACCATGGCGCCGCCGAGCCGGTTGGCGCCGTACATGCCCGTGGCGCATTCTCCGCAGGCGAACAGTCCCGGGACGCCGGTTCCTCCGTGCTCGTCGATGCGCGCTCCACCGTTCCCGGCGTGGGCCATGGGCGCAATGGAGAGGCGCCTGCCGTCGGAGGTCCGGAAGGTGGCCAGCCCGCGCCGGTCGAGGCGGGCTTTGAGTATCTCGTCCAGGACGCTGTCCGGCAGTCCGTAGGCCGCCGGACAGTGGGAGCCGCGTTGTACGGCCAGATTGGCCAGGCGGTTCGAAGCTGCGGTGGAAAGGTCGGCGAAAGGATCGAAGAATCGGCCGTCCTGCTCCAGGATGGCGGCGCCGGGCCGGAAGAGTCCACCGAGGGGAGTGAAGCGTTTGTACCGCGTCTGGGTCCAAAAGAATTGCAAAAAACCGGCGTTGGCGACCGTGGCGCCGGCCTTGCGCAGGAGCCCGTAGGATTCGCCTCCAAGACGTTTGCCGGCCATGGACCAGGCGAACAGGCCGGCCGGTCCGCCTAGAGCCAAAATCACGGCTTTGCCGACGGCGGCTTCCCTGTCTTCCGTCAGGACGGAGAATCCATCTCCCCGGACAAGGCCGGCGATCCTGACGCCGGGCCAGAAAAGCACGCCCGTGTGTTTGGCCCAGGCGAGAAAACGGTGGAAGGCGCGGTCCAGGCTGTCGAAAATGAGAGCCTGCCGGGATTCGGGACTGAAACAGGCCGGATGGAGCGCCAGGACGTCGTTTGCCCGACGGAAGCTCAGGCCGAGCTGAATCATCTCCTCGACGCGGGCGTGGGCCTCTTTGGCCAGCGTTGCGGCCAGAAGCGGGTCGGCCAGGCCGGGAGGGGCCAAGCGGAGCGTTTCTTCGACAAAGAATTTTTTTTCGGCGTCCGTGGCCGGCGCCTGGACGCCGAGAGCGTTGTTGAGGTTGGCGAAGGACGATCCGGAAGGCAAGGCGGCGACCGTGAGTACAGCCACCTTCAGCCTGGGGCGCCGGCTTTTGGCCGCAATGGCGGCCCGCAGGCCTGCGAGTCCGGCGCCCAGCACGAGAACATCGCAAACGCGCCGTTGGGCGTAGCGATGCTGCGACATGGCGAACCGGGTCTACTCCCCGGTCTTTTTTTGGGCGAAGGTCAGCATTTTCGCCGCTTCGCGGAATTTGGGGTTGACTTGCAGGGCCTTCTCCGCGGCCTCCTGGACCTTCTCCCACTTGCGCCAGTCGATGTAGAGCCGACCGATGTTGAACCAGAGGTACTCGTCGGCCTCGGTCACTTCCAGGGCCTTGTTGTAATATTTTTCCGCGGTTTCGAAGTCCTGCATCTTGCGCAGAACGATCCCGATGCGGTTGTACAGGAAGATGGCCTGAGGATCGTTCTCCAAGGCCGCCTCCAGGTAGTCGAAGGCGTATTCGTACCGTCCCGACTGGATGAACTTGTCGGCGATCTCCGCCACCAGCTCCGAATCGTTTTTGAACTCCAGCAACAGGCGGTCGAAGATGGCCTTCGCCTTGTCGTATTCTTCCTGTTCGATGTAGAGGTCGGCTTTCTTGAGCGCCTTTTCCTTGCGCTCCAGCATCATCGCTTCGTAGCCCTCCACGCCTTCCTGAACCACGGCCTGCAATTCCGAGATGACGTCCTTGACGGTCGAGAGCAGGGCTTTCTCCTTGCCGGGTTCGTAGGAAATGATCAGCGGGTAGTGCTGCCTCAGGTTTTTGTCGTGGTTCAGGAAATCCACGGCCTTTTGCACCATCTCGACGATCTCCTCCCTCTCGGCCTTCATGAGAGGTTGTTTGAAGGCCGAGAGAATGGCGTCTCTCATGGCCTGGGCTGCGGCCAGGGACTTGCCTTGCTTGGTCTGGGCGCTGATGCCGGCCAGCAGCTTCCGGGCTTTTTGGAGATCAGTGGACATGACGCGCTCCTTTCATCGAGGTGGAATCTATACTCCTGCGGCTTCGCGGACCATGGTTCTGAAGCGGGTGAAGAAGTAGCGGGTGTCGTGGGGCCCGGGCGCTGCTTCAGGATGGTGCTGGATGGCGATGATCGGCTTGGATTTGTGCGCAAACCCTTCCAGTGTCTGGTCGTTGAGGTTGACGTGGGTGGTTTCGCAGAAATCGAGCTTGGAGACGTCCACGCAGAACCCGTGGTTCTGGGAGGAGATTTCGATGCGGCCCGTGGTGACGTCCATGACCGGGTGGTTCAGGCCGTGGTGGCCGAATTTGAGTTTGTAGGTCCTCCCGCCCAGAGCCAGGCCCAGCAGTTGGTGGCCGAGGCAGATGCCGGCCAGGGGGTAGGCGTCGGCCAACTCGGCCGTGGTCTGCACGGCGTCTTGCAGGGCGGCCGGATCCCCGGGACCGTTGGATAGGAACACCGCCTGGGGCTCAAGGGCCTTCACCTCGGCCGCCGTGGAGGAGGCGGGCAAGACCAGAGGGTCGAAGCCGGCTTGCTCCAGCAGGTGCAGGATGCTCCATTTGATCCCGTAATCCAGCACGGCCAGACGGGGGCCTTGGCCGGTCCAACCGGGGCTTTGGGCGAGGTCCGTGTATTCCGGGGTCGAGCCTTTGAGACGGTAGGGCTTCGCGGTGCTGACCTTGTCGCCCAGGGATTGGCCTTCCATGGTGGGAATGCGGCGGGCGCGCGCGGCCAGGGCCTCAGGGTCGGTTTCCCTGGTGGACACGATGGCGCGCATGGCGCCGGACAGGCGCAGCCGGCGGGTCAGGGCGCGGGTGTCCACGCCTTCGATCCCGAGCACGCCCTGCTCCTTGAGGTAGTCGGGCAGGGACTTCACCGATCTCCAGTTGGAGGGCGTCTTGCAACACTCTTTGACGACGAACGCCTCCACGTGAATCTTGGCCGACTCCACGTCTTCGGGATTGATCCCGTAGTTGCCGATGTGGGGGTAGGTCATGCACACGATCTGGCCGGCGTAGGAAGGGTCGGTCAGGATTTCCTGGTAGCCGGTCATGCCCGTGTTGAAGATGACCTCGCCTTCGGCCTCGCCGTCTGTGGTGACGGACCGGCCCTCGAACCAGGAGCCGTCCTCCAAGGCCAATATGGCTTTCATGCCTTGTTCTCCATAAGGATGGTTGTGATGGCGTCGATATCCTCCGGCCTGTCCACGCCGAAACTCTGGTGTTCGGTGCGAACCACCCGGATGGCGACGCCGTTTTCCAGCAGCCGCAGCTGCTCCAGCCGCTCCAGCCGCTCCAACCGGCCCGGGGGGAGGCTGGCGAACAGCTCCAGCGCCTCCATGCGGAAGGCGTAGAGCCCGACGTGCAACAGCCGTTCGGCCCCGGCTCCGTCCCGGTCGTAGGGGATGGGAGCGCGAGAAAAATAGAGTGCGAAGCCCTGATTGTCCAGCACCACCTTGACCCGGTCGGGGTTGGCCGCCTGCGAGGGGTCCAATCGGGTCGCCAGGGTCGCGACCCGGACCTGCGGATCGTCAAAGGGCGCAATGAGTTCATCCAACATTTCAGGCGCCAGAGCCGGTTCGTCCCCCTGGACGTTGACCACTACGTCGTCGGGGCCGGCGCCGAGCAGCCGGGCGGCCTCCAGAACCCTGTCCGTCCCGCTGGAGTGGTCGGGGGAGGTCAACAGCGCTTCGAGGCCCAACCGGCGGCAAACGGTAAGGATGCGTTCGTCATCCGTGGCCGCAACCACCCGGTCCAGCTTGGAGCATTGGCTGGCCCGGTGATGGACGTGGGCGATCATCGGTTTGCCCAGAATGTCGGCCAGCGGTTTACCCGGGAATCGGGATGACTGGTATCGCGCCGGAATAACAGCGAAAAATTTTTGTTTAGCCATCCTCGGTCCGTATGTCGATTCTCTGCGGCGAGCCAGAAACGCCTTGCCCCGCGCCATCCGCCATCGTCGGTCCGGCGATGGGTGTTGGTCTTCCTGTATTATCTAACTCGTTTGCCTCAAGAAGCAAGACTGGCGTTGCTTCTGCGGTGACGGATCGTTCCTCCGCCGATGGCCGATGCGATGCAGTCTCGGAAGGTCGCTAGGCCGGCGTCGCGTTCACTATTGTATGCACGGATAGCGATGTCAAACGACAACGGCCCGGAGGAACGCTACGCTGCGGAACGCGGCGCAAGCCCGGCTGAAAGCCGCGCTTTCGGCAAAGCGGTCGTGAGTGAATGCATGCACGGGCAATCTCGCGAACGCCACTTTAGACGCTTCCCAGACGGCGCGCAACCCGTTCGGCGGCCTGCCGGGCTCCTCCCTGCCGGGCCGCTACGTACGAGAACGCCTGTTTGCGGACGTTCTCCCAGGAGGCGGAGCTCGCCATCTGCTTCAGTAGCAACTCCGACGCCTGGGCCGCGTCTTGGGCCTGCAGAGCCAAGCCCTGCTCCAGGATTTCCTCGCCGACCCAGGAGAAGTTGAACCAATGGGGGCCCATGACCGGAATGACGCCGCAAGCCAGCGGCTCCAGGAAGTTCTGGCCGCCGAGAGGCGCCAGGGAGCCGCCGACGAATACCGCCTTGGCCAGCCAATAGGCCAGGTTCAGTTCGCCGAAGGCGTCCCAGAGCAATACGGAGCCGGGGGAGGCGAAGCCCTGGACCTGGCTGCGCAGCTCGCACGGCAGGCCATGCTCGTGAAAGGCCTGGGCGAAATTCTCCACGTGGTGCATGTGGCGCGGAAACACGGCGCAGATGGTGCGCGGCCGTTCCTCGCGGACCCTGCGGATGATTTCCACGGTTTGGAGTTTCTCCTCCTCGCGCATGGACCCCAGCACCAGAAGCGGCGCCTTGGGCCGGAAAACCTGGGACAACGGATTTTTGATGTATGGAATGGACTCGGTCAGAGCGAAACGCTCGAATTTCATGTTGTGCATGATGGAGACGTTCGATCTGCGGAACAGGGTCCGGAACCGTCTGGCTTCGGCTTCCGAAACGGCCAAAATCTCCGCGGGAGCGAGGGCCTCGAACAGGCTGCGCGCCGCGAGGTAGCGGGACAGGCTGCGGGTGCGCATCCGTCCGTTGACCACCATGGCGGGCGTGTTCTCCTGGCGCAGGGCCCAGAGCAATCCGGGCCAGAGCTCCGTCTCCAGCAGGACCATGGCCTTGGGCCGCACGTGCGCCACGGCCCGGCGCATCAAGGCCGGCTTGTCGAAGGGCAAATAGGCCGAGATCAGGGAGACGCCGCGGCCGTCGCCTCCGATCCGGGCGGCCGCCGCGTCGAGGATGTCCCGTCCCTGCCGGGTGCAGGTGGTGACCAGCGCCCGGACCCGCCGGAATTCGCCCAGCTGCTCCAGAAGGTTGATCGCCAGGTGGGCCTCTCCCGCCGAAGCGCCTTGTATCCATACGTCCACGCCCGCGGGCAGGGCCTCGGATAGCGTTCTTTCGTCAAACCCGTCCTCCAGACGGTGGTTGGATTTGAGCAGGGGAATGGCTGCGCTCATGGCCGCGTCGTAAAGCGGCCGAAGCAGCTTGAGGGAAAGAGGGGTTGTCATGCCTGGCTCCCGGGATGCAGTCTTGAAGGGCTGGAGAAGTGCGATAGACCAAGCTCCATGAGTTCGCCGATGAGTTTCGTGAAGGACCTGCCGGCCTGGGCCGCGGATTGGGGTAGCAGGCTGGTGGGGGTCATGCCGGGCAGGGTGTTGACCTCCAGAAAGATGGGGGCGCCGTTTTCGATGATGAAGTCGGATCGGCTGTACCCCGTAAGGCCCAAGGTGTGGTGTACGAGCAGAGAAAGTTCCTGAACGCGCCGGGTCATTTCGGGATCGATGGGCGCGGGACAGATTTCCTGGGCTCCGCCGGGCGCGTATTTGCAGTGGTAGTCGAAGAATCGGGCTTGGGCCGGCTTGATGAGGATCAAGGGCAGCGCCTCGTCGCCCAAAACGGAGCAGGTGACTTCAGGGCCCTCGGCCGCGCATTCGACCAGCGCCGCTTCGTGCCCGGAAAACACCGCCCGTAGCGCCTGGTTCAGCTCATCCGGCGTCTCCACCCGGCCCACGGCCAGACTGGAGCCGCCCCGGTCGGGTTTGACGAAGACGGGGAAGGGAAAATCCGCGGGGAGTTCGTCGCCTGAGCGCGTCAGCAACTCCCAGCGGGGCGTTGGAACGCCGGCGCTTTCCAAGGCCATTTTGGCGGAAGCCTTGCTGATTGCGAGAAAGGACGCCTTGGGGCCGCTTCCCTGATACGGGCAACCGGCCTGCTCCAACAGCGCCTGGATCAATCCGTCCTCGCCCGGGACCCCATGCAGGTTGATGAATGCGAAGCCGCAGGCTTTGGCCCGGGCGAAAAGCTCCTTGAACTCCAGGGCGGGGTCGAAAACATCCACTTCGTGCCCCAGTTCCTCCAAGGACTTTTGGATTTGTTTTCCGCCGGACAGGGAGACCTCACGCTCCCCCGACCAGCCCCCCACAATCAAAAGCACACGCATGCAGGTCAACCTCCAACGCTTCCGAAAGCTTTTTTTCCAATATCCGCGCCTGGTCCAGCGTACCCTGAATGCGGGCCCGGATATCGCCCGTTGCGCCGTAGCGCACGAAAAGGTCTTCGAAGCGTTCGGTCAAGGTCACGATGACGTCGTGGCGGACCCGTTTGTCCGCATAGCCCACGGCCAAGGGTAGGAAATAGCGGCGGGGGTCCACTTCAAAAGGCCAGTAGACGTGATGGATCACGCCTTGAGCGATTTGCGGGTTATGGGTCAGGTCCTGCACCCAGGCTCCGCCCAGCTGGCTGTGGTGTCCGCCGTATTGAATGGTGTAGCCCTTGGCCAGGTCGTGGAGCAGGGCCGAGGCCCGTACGGCCTGTTCGTCGACGTCGAGCCCGGCTTGAACGGCCCGACTCGCCAGGCAGGAGGCCACGCGCGCCACGGTTTGGCTGTGGCGCAGAATATGCGCGGGCATGTCAAAGGCCTTGCAGATGGCCAAGCATTCCTCTTCCGACGGGACCACCGGGCCGGGGCCGTAGCGCCCGAAGCTGTAATTGACGGGGGGCGGGGCCATGGCCTCCACCGAAGGGATTTTGAAAGCGACCCCGTCCTTTTTACGCCCGTTGGACATTCGATCTCCTCGCGAATTATAAGGCGCCCGCCCCCTTCGGCCGGCGTCCGTTGCGACTCGCGTTGGCCCAACATACCAGCACGGCAAGGAAAAAGCAAAAAGGGGAAAAACGGCTGCTCGGCAAGCAGTGTGGAAATCGCCATTTTTCCCTTGAAATTCTCGACGCGAGGTTTTACATAGGGCTCCAAGACTGAGACGGGGGTGGACCTCTTGGGTCCTGAAACGCCGTCCCAGAGGCCAATAGTAGGCGGCCGCGCGGCGTTTCTTGCGCCAAAACTTTACTGATCGAGGAGGAAAACTGACATGGCGACTGTTGAATTCGAAGGCAAGACGTTTGAGGTCGATGAGGACGGCTTCCTGCTGAAATACGAGGACTGGGCGGAAGAGTGGGTTGACTACGTCAAAGACACCGAAGGCATCAAAGACCTCTCCGACGAGCACAAGAAAGTGATCGAATTCCTCCGCGACTACTACGAGAAGAACGGCATCGCCCCCATGGTGCGCATTCTCTCCAAGGTCACTGGATTCAAGCTGAAGCACATCTACGAGCTGTTTCCGTCCGGACCGGGCAAAGGAGCTTGTAAGATGGCTGGCCTTCCCAAGCCCACCGGCTGCGTGTAGTCAGTTATCTTTATTTTGCGAGCCGAACGGCGGGCCCTCACGGGCTCGCCGTTTTTTTTTACGGCGCTGCGTCTTGTTGACTTGTTCGTTTGGCTGGTTAGGTGTAAGAAAGAATTGTTCTTCTTCAACGATATCCATCTTGATCAAGTGAGGAGAGCGTATGTGCCTTGCCGTTCCTATGGAAGTCACCAGGATTGACGACATGATCGCCGACGTCCGGATTTCCGGCGTGACGCGCCAAGTTCGTCTGGAAATCGTCGACCGCTCCCCGGAAGTCGGTGATTTCGTTATTGTCCATGCAGGGTTCGCCCTGCGTCGCCTCGACCGCGAAGAGGCCATGGAGACCCTGCAACTCTTTCAGGAAGGTTTCAACCTTGACTTTGGACTTTCTGAATAAGTTCAAGGACCCCGATTTGTGTCGGCGGCTTTTGGCCCGGCTTGAAGAAGTCTGCGGCGAGCCTTTGCGCTTCATGGAGGTCTGCGGCACCCACACTGTGGCCATTTTCCAGTCGGGCTTGCGCTCCCTGCTGCCGAAAAACATTATTCACCTGAGCGGACCGGGCTGTCCGGTTTGCGTGACCCACGAGTCCGAGGTGGACGCCTATCTGGACCTCGCCGGCCGCAGCGGCGTGGTCATCGCCACCTTTGGAGATCTGATGAAGGTCCCGGGCGGCGGACGCCGAAGCCTCAAGGCGGCCCAAGCCGAGGGCGCGCGGGTGGAGGTGGTCTATTCCGCCTTCGACGCCCTGGAGCTGGCCGCGCGCACGCCGGACGCGCAGGTGGTGTTTCTCGGCGTGGGATTCGAGACCACGGCGCCCACCACCGCGGCCACCGTGCAGATGGCCAAGGCCCGCGGCCTTACGAATTTCAAGCTGTTGAGTTTCCACAAGCTGGTGCCGCCGGCCCTTGAGGTCCTGTTGTCCGACGCGGAAACCGCCATCGACGCCTTCATTCTGCCCGGGCACGTCTCCACCATCATCGGCCTTGCTCCGTACGGCTTCATCGCCGAACGTTGGAAGCGTTCGGCCGTGGTCGCCGGATTCGAACCCGTGGACATTCTGCAAGCCTTGCTGGATATCGCGCTCATGCGCGAGGCCGGCGAGCCCAGGGTCGTCAACGACTACAAGCGCGCCGTGGACGACAACGGCAACCCTCGCGCCCGTGCGGTCATGGCCGACGTGTTCCGTACCGAGACCGCCTTGTGGCGGGGACTCGGCGCCATTCCGGACAGCGGGCTGGCCTTGCGGTCCGAGTACGCCGACTTCGACGCCAAGGCCTGTTTCGACATCGAGATCGTGGAGTCTCCTCCGCTCGCCGGCTGCCGCTGCGGCGACGTGCTCAAAGGCCGCATCAACCCCACGCAATGCCCCCTCTTCGCCAAGGCCTGCGATCCGGCCCATCCCGTGGGCCCGTGCATGGTCTCCACGGAAGGAAGCTGCGCCGCCTACTATAAATACAACACGGACTGAACACCATGCAAACCAGGGTTTTGCTCGACGACGGCTCCGGCGGACGGGCCTCGCAACGGCTCGTCTCCAATCTTTTCCTCAAGTATTTCGGCAATCCCACGCTAAACGCTCTCAACGACGCGGCCCGTCTCGCCTTGGGAGGCGAGTGGGCCATGTCCACGGACTCCTACACCGTAGACCCCATCTTTTTCCCCGGCGGCGACATCGGGCGGCTGGCCGTGCACGGAACCGTCAACGACGTGTCCATGCTCGGCGCCGTTCCCCGCTACCTGTCCTGCGGCTTCATCCTGGAGGAGGGGTTGCCCCTCGACGACCTGGAGCGCATCGTTTCGTCCATGGCCTTGGCCTGCAAGGAATCCGGGGTCATTGTGGTGACCGGGGACACCAAGGTCGTACCCAAGGGGACCGCGGACAAGATTTTCATCAACACCGCGGGGCTCGGCGAAATCGTCGTCACCCCGCCGCCTTCGGGCGACCGGGCCGCCCCCGGCGACGCCATCCTGGTCAGCGGGACTCTGGGCGACCACGGCCTGACCATCCTGTCGCAGCGTCAGGGGTTGTCCTTCGACGCCCCGGTCAAGAGCGACAGCGCGCCCTTGAACCGCATGGCCGAACGGTTGGTGCGGGAGCTGCCCGAGGTCCACGTCCTGCGCGACCCCACCCGCGGGGGAGCGGCCACCACGCTCAACGAAATCGCCGAGTCCTCCAAAGTCTGCTGCGTTCTCGACGAACAGAGCCTGCCCATCCGTCCCGAGGTGGCCGGCGGCTGCTCTTTCCTGGGACTCGATCCTTTGTATCTGGCCAACGAGGGCAAAATGTTCTGCATTCTGCCCGAAGCGGACGCCGAGGCGGCCTTGGCCATCCTGCGCGAAGATCGCTACGGCGCCGAGGCCTGCCGCATCGGGACGGTCACGGACGAGCATCAGGGCCGCGTCGTGCTTCAAACGCCCCTGGGCGGCAAGCGTCTGCTGGGGATGCTTGAAGGCGAGCAGTTGCCGCGGATCTGTTGAGCAGGGAAAGGGCGCCGTACACCTTCCCTTGCAGGGGCGTCGTCGGCGCCTTAGCTTCGCATGCGCCTGGAGTCCGCCCGCCGCTATGTAGCGAAACGGCGTTCCCCTTGCGGTGTTGGGAGCAAGAATTATAGGCTGGCGTGTCGAGCGGCCGGCTGCTTCGGCTGCGCCATTCCGGCTTCGCGCCAAGGCAACCGTGCCTTGCGCGGCGCATCAAGGCGGCAACACTTTGTTTTGATTAAATATTATAAGGCGCGTTCGACGCAGGAGTTGCCCATGACCCTCAACGTGATCCAGATGTTGGAAGGCGCTGCGGCCCGTATCCGCGACATCGAGGCCCAGGCCCGGAAGCGGCTGCACCAGGAGCAGGACCAGGAAGGCTACGCCGAGCTGATGCAGGAGAAGGCGGAGATTCTGGCCGGACTCGCCGGACGCGCCGAACCGTTGCTGCAAGAGACGGATCCGATGTTCAGCGAACGCGTGTCGGCCAGATTGTCCCGCTTTTCGCAAAGCGCGAGCCAAGCTCTGGACCTGGATTCGTTGTTCTACATGTCGGCGCTGCTGTATCCCGAAGATTACCAGGAAGGGGCGCCCAATGACCTGGAAGCCTTCATCGGCCGCCTGAAAGCCGACTACCCCGCCTGATCCTCCGGTCCCCTTTCAGGGGAGGGAGCCTCTTCCGAAAAGTCGAACGAGCCTTCGCCGTTGTCCGTGAACCAGACGGCGTGAACGCCGGCCGCCTGCAGCAGCCGGGGCAGGTCCCGGCTTTGGATGCGAACCGAGCGGGTCGGATCGGCCGGATTGAACATGAAATACCGCTGGGCCAGGATGTCTCCGTCCACATAGCAGCGCACGGCGTGCGCCCCGGGAACGAACGGCGGGACGGAGCCCACGGTGCAGCCCGTTTGCTCCAGCACCTCCTCCGGCGTAGCGAAGCGAATGTTTTTCGTCTTGAATTGCTTCTTGAAGCGGCGCGCATTGATGGAGCGTTCCGAGGTGGTCGCCACCAGGTGAAAGACACCTTTGGCGTGAAAAAGAATGCACTTGCTGCTGGCGCCCGTCCAGCCGGCGGCTTGGCGCAGGGCGAGGGAATCCTCGCATCCGGCCACCGGCGGATGCTCCAGCACGTCGTGCTCCACCGCCGCCGCCTGCAACAGCTTGAAAATTTCCGTACTCGTTTCGGTAGTCATAGCGACCTCGCCCGGTTCCTTGCGACCGCGTTGCGGTCTGTTTGTTTCTCGTTGATATGGTTGAACAAATACTGCCGGAAAGAAAAAGTTATTGCAAAAAGAAATGGCCGGAGTTAGAGAAGAATATCGAAAATTAACAACGGCTTCTCGCGACGGCCTTTTGTCAGGCTAAACAGAGTTGCTTTCAAAATCAAATCGACGAACGGGACGGTTTGACAAGATGCTTCCTTTTGCCGCCATGTTCAGCCGGGACGACCAGCCTTCGCCATCCGAAGGCGAACCGCGCCCCCTGCGCATCCTCTACGCCGAGGATTGCAGCAGCAACACATTGTTGGTCCGCCTCTATTTTCAACATCTTCCCTACACGATCGACGAGGCCGGCAACGGGAGCGAGGCCGTGAGGATGTACGCGGAGCGCCGTTACGATCTGGTGCTCATGGACATCCAGATGCCGATCATGGACGGCTGCGAGGCCGCCCGGCGCATCCGGCGCATCGAGCGGGAGCAGGGCTTGGCGCCTTGCCCGATCATCGCCGTCACGGCCCACGCCATGGAGGAGAGTCGGGCCGCGGCCCTGGCTGCGGGCTGCTCCTTTTTCATGACCAAGCCGGTGCGCAAGCCGGAGCTTCTGGAGGTCATCCAGAAGCTGCTCGGAGCGGACTGAGGCCCTGCCCTCCGCGTCCTCCTGAAACGACGAACGCCCCGGACCATTCGGTCCGGGGCGTTCTTTTTGAGGGGAAGGCGGTTACTTTTGCTTGTAGCCGCCGGAGATGACGACCAGAACCCTGCGGTTGGCCTGCTTGCCTTCCTTGGTGTCGTTGCTGGCGATGGGCTTGGTTTCTCCGTAGCCCTTGGCGGAAAGCCGGCCCGGTTCGACGCCGAACTCATCCACCAGATAGTCCATGACGCTGTCGGCGCGGCGTTGGGAGAGCTTCAGGTTGTAGTCGGACGAACCGCTGGCGTCGGTGTGGCCTTCCACCACGGCGGTGGTCCCGGGGTGCGACTTGATGAAGTCGGCCACCTTTTGCAACTCTCCGCGGTATTGTGGGCGGATGTCGGCCTTGTCCGTGTCGAATTCAATGTTCAGGTTGAAGGTCACGGGCAGCGGGCAGCCGTCCGCGTCGACCTTGAGGTCCAATGGGGTGCCGGGGCACTTGTCCAGGTAATCCGCCACACCGTCGCCGTCGGTGTCCACGGGGCAACCGACCACGTCAACCAGGACGTTCCTCGGCGTGCCGGGGCAACGGTCCTGATCGTCGTTGACGCCGTCCTGGTCCTCGTCCAGGACGACGTCGCTATAAAATACATCCTGAACGAACTGCTTCATCTCCTGGTCGTCCTTGAGCACGGCGTAGGGGACCATCAACGTGCATTTGCTGAGGGCGGCGATGGCGTCCAGGGTCGCCTGCTCCTTCGCCGTCTCGGCGAGGCTGACGACGTGGAAGCACAGGTTGCCTCCGTATTCTTGATAGACGCCTTGGGCGACGGGAATGGGGTTGGGCCCCTTGTTGTTGCCGCCGTCCGAAAAGAGGATGAGGGCGGTGCGTTTGCTGGGGCTCGGCAAGCTGGCCTTCAATTCGGAGAGCCCTTTGCCGAGGGGCGTCGGGTTGCCGAACCAGTAGCGGACGTTGCTCGGCAGGCTGCCCAGGGACTGGCTGTATCCGCCTTCGGTGTAAGGCTGCAGGGGCTGGACCATCTCAAAGGGGGCCAGCGTAGCCACGGCGCCGTCGTATCCCAGTTCGGGAATGAGCGCATTCATGCGCTTGGCCAGCTCCAGGGCGATTTGGTATTTGGTTTTGCCGGTCTGCTGGTATTCAGCGCCCATAGAGCCCGAGGTGTCGATCAGGAAGAAAAAGTTGTCGATTTTGGGCTGGAGGGCCGCGTGCGCCGTGACGGCGCCGCCCAGCAGCATGGCCAGAGTCGCCAATAACGGGATCATGCGAACAACGTAGCGTCTCATCATACTCTCTCCTTCGGTTGGACGTCTCCAATCGGCTTGGTTAGCAGCATAGTCCTGCTAGTGTAAGCACAATTACAGATTGTATCAATGCACTCGGCCGGTTTGCCAGAAATTTCCTTCGCAACTTTTGGCGCGCGGCGCAGGAAGCCTTGTCGGAAAAGGGCCGCCCCGGTTGGCTGCTTTACGGTAACCGTCTGGTCTCTTTTGAAATAATGAATGCGCCCGGCTCTTCGTCCTGGATTTTTTTCAAAGCGGACCGGGCCTGTTGCAAGTCGTGAAAAGGCCCGACCTGGACCAGGCGCAACCGGTCGCGGTCTTTCTGGATATCGTCGACGATGAGAAAATTGCTGAATCCCTTGATCTGAAACGTCTTCACAAGAGCCGCGGCGTTGTTGTCCCGCTGGAAGGCGCCGGCCTGGATGTAATAGGCGCGCCGAACGAGCCTGGAGGCCGGGGCAGGGGGCTGGGCCTGGTCAGGCGCCTTGGCCGAGTCGGCGTCGGTTTTATTCACGGCCTCCGGCTGCACGGGGGCTGCGGCGCTTTGGTCGCCTTGCTGCGCGGCTGGAGCGGGCGTTTGGAGATCGATTTTGCCCACGGTTTGCAGCATCACCGGCGTGAGGAATTCCTGGTCCTCGCCTTCGCCCTTGACGATGCCGAGCCGCTCGGCCGCGGCCCAGGAAAGATCGATGATGCGCTCGGACGAATACGGACCGCGGTCGTTGACGCAGACCGTAACGTTTTTGTTGTTTTTCAGGTTCGTGACCAGGACCAGGGTTCCCAGCGGCAGGGAATTGTGCGCGGCGGTGAGGGCCGCAGGATCGTAGCGTTCTCCCGAAGCCGTGCGCTCGCCCTTGAAGTTTTTGCTGATCCATGAGGCCTGGCCTTTTTGCGCAAAGGCGGCGCCGGTCTGATTGCCGGCCATGCACAGGGACGGGGCGAAGGCCGAAAAGGCGAGCAGCAGGGCGAGAGGGCGCAGGAATATTGCGAGCATGAGGCTTACTCCGAGGCGTCGAGTTTGCGGTGCATGGCGTCCAGTTGGCTCTGGATAGACTCCGTATGCTGGCGGAGGTCCTGGGCGAGACGGTCCGCGCCCGCCAGATTTCGGTTCGCCGCCGCCAGTTCGCGATCTTTTTGGGCCAGGGCTTTCTCCAGGCGATCGCGTTCCCGTTCGAGATTCAGCATCTGGTGCGAGAGGTCGTCGTACATGGTTTTCCAGACTTCGAGCTCCCGCTGGAGCCTGTCCTGGCCTGAGGCCTTTTCCTGGAATGCCTCGGGGGGCTGTGCGCTCATCGTTTCCTCAAAATGCGTTTGTCCCCAACCCGCACAGTGACGCGTTCCTTGTCCAGGAACTCCAGCAGCGGAATGGTGTATTTTCTCGACAAGTGGGTCAGATCCCTGAAATCGGAAGGCGCCAGTTCTTGGTTGTCCGCAAAATACGCCTCGACTTCTGCTCTGATTTCCTCCCAGGCGCGCCGGCTGAAAAAGAGTTCTTCCTTGACTTTGACCAGTTCCCTTTGCTGCGTCAACAAACGCATGACGTCGGTCGCTTGCGCGGGGCGCGCTCCGGCCCGGGCCAGCACTTCCTTGAGCGATGGCGGGGTCCAGCCGGCCTGCGTATAGGCGGAGAGGACCAACTCGCGCAACGCCGCCGCGTCCCCGACGGCGGAAGGCTCGAACCCCGGAAGGCGATACGCCTCCTGGACCTGCTCCAGGTCTTTTTTCCGCACCAGTCTGGCGAGGGCGGTCTGCAGCAGCTTGGAGGCGGTTTCCAACCCCGCGGCTTGGGCCAATTCTCCCCGGCTTGGGCCCGGCTTGGAGGGATTGGCTTCATGATGCCGGGCCACGAAGTTCTTCAGCTTCTCCTCGATGTTCGCCAAGGCCGTCGCGTGAACGTATCGCCCGGCTTCCTGGTCGAATCGGAGGACCTGCCCGCGGTTGGAGAGGTCGGCCATGATTTTTGAGAGTTCGGAGGAATCCGCTCCGGTCAGCACCGCCAATTCGCGCAGGTCAAGCCCTGCCTCGCCGCGTCCCTCCAGTTGGATGAGGGCGGTCCGCGCGGCGTCGGCGTCCCGGAGCGACTGGAGCCTGGCCAGGCGTTCGCTTTTACGGCGCTCCACGGCGCCCAGAGGGCTCAACACCCGGCCGCCGGCCACGGTCCGCAACGGCGAGAATCCTCGCAGCACCACCCGGTCCCCGCGCACCGCGGGGATGGGAGCCTCGAACCGGGCCTGGGCCAGGGCCGTTTCGCCGGGTTCGAGCTTGTCGCGGTCGAGAAAGTAGATACGGGCCATGGTCTCCCTGGCGCCGTGGTGCAGGTGGATTTCCTTTCGGTGGCGCAGGGGACGCGGGGACGACTTCAGGCAGGTCAGCTCCAGGTCCATGGACGTGCTGGGGAAAAGCGTCCCGGGGCGGCAAATCACGTCTCCGCGGTCCAGGTCCTCCACCTCGAGGCCTTGCAGGTTCAAGGCCACGCGGCTGCCGGCCTCCGCGATTTCGAGAGCCGAGCCGTGGGATTGAATGCCGCGGGCTTTGCTCATCAATCCGCGGGGGGAGACCTCCACTTCCTCGCCCACGGCGAGCCCGCCGCCCAGCAGCGTTCCGGTGACCACCGTACCGTGGCCGCGCAAGGTGAAAACCCGGTCCACGGGCAGCCGGAAGAGGTCGCTGCGCTTGGCCTGCGCCACATTGGCGGCGATGTCGAACAACGCCTGGCGAACGTCCTCGAGCCCCTGCCCGGTCCGGGAGGATACGGGAATGATGGGAGCGCCGTCGAGGAACGTCCCGGCCAGCTCCTCCCGAACGTCCTCCGTCGCCAGCTCCAGCAGCTCGGCGTCCACCATGTCGGACTTGGTCAGGGCGACCAGGCCTTTTGGGACGCCGAGCAGGCCGCATATCTCCACGTGCTCGCGGGTTTGCGGCATGACCCCTTCGTCGGCGGCTACGGTGAGCAAGACAAAGTCGATGCCTTGGGCGCCGGCCACCATGTTTTTCACGAATCGTTCGTGGCCCGGAACGTCCACAATGCCCAGGCGGGAGCCGTCCGGCGCGTCCAGGTAGGCGAATCCCAGCTCGATGGTGATCCCGCGGCGTTTTTCCTCGGCCAGACGATCGCAATCCACGCCGGTCAAAGCCCGCACCAACGACGTTTTGCCGTGGTCGATGTGTCCTGCTGTGCCCATCACGACGGGCATGCTCCCCTCCTGGCTCGATGGCGCGCCCGGGCGGTCTTCGGCGTCCGCTCGTCCGCTATTCGGATTTTTCCGGAGAGCCTTCGTCCTTGGTGAGCTGCTCGATGAGCTCCATGGCGCCCAGGGCTGCTCCCGCGGGATTTACGCTGGCCTTGACCGAGGTGGACGTGGAAGTCGTCTTCTTGGTGTAGGTCCCGCTGGGGCTGACGGATTCGGACGTGTGCTCGTGGCTGGAGCCTGTTTTCGCGGTGACGCTGGGCGTGGCGGCGGCTCCCACGGCAGCTCCGGTCGCCAGGACTTCCTTCGCCACGGCGGACGCATCCTGTTGCTGAAGATCCTCGCCCATGACCGGCGCTCCGGTTCCCTTGACAACGGCCTGCTGGGCTTTTGAAGTCTCACCTTTTTTCACCGCGGCCCCGGACGTGGGCGCGAGGTCGACGGTGACGGTGGTGGGCGTGAGCACGTATGCCTCGCCGCTCTCTTCCTGGTAGGCCATGTTCATCAGGGCGTTGGCCGCGCCGCCTTGGGCCGTTCCACCCATCATGCCGGCTGCGTTGATGCCGGACGCCGCGGAGTTACGCAGGACCTGCATGGTCTGGTATTGGCGTTTGATCGGTACGTCCGTCTGGCGATAGCCGTCCAGCCGGAAGGTCAGGATGTGGTCCTGGTCCTTTGAAAGCTCCACGACGCAGGGCGCGGCGCACGCCGGAGCGCCGTCGGCGTAGACCTGCGCCCCGCCGGGATTGCTGCTGACGGGAATTTTCTGCATAGCCGGGCCGCATCCAGCCAAAAGAATGCAACTCATTGAAAAAATAAGAAATCTCATGGAATACCTCCCTGGACGATTTCGGGCATGATACCTGCACGGGCTTTTCAAGGCAATACGCCCGGTTGAGCTAAAGAAATTGCATTTTCCGCCGAAGTAACAATCGGACGCTCTCCGGCGTCTACCTAATTATGGACTGATGGTTGTCGGCGGCCTGCGGAGTTTGCGCCGTTGCTGACTTTGAGCCGCTGCAAGAAAATGGAGGAACACCATGAGCATCAGCACAGAAGAGACTTACGCCGGCTCCCTTGCGATCGAGACAGGCCTTTCCAAACTCTCGCCGAGCTCCGAGAGCGATTTCCAAATTCACTCCCACGCCGATGACGACGACTCCGAAAGCGGCGACACCGTCATCCTTTCGAGCGAAGCGATGGAGCTGGCGCAAACCTTGAAGGCCTCGTCGACCGCGGCTGCGGCCGAGACCAACACCGAGGACGAGGAATTCTACAGCTCCGAGGACACCGCGGGCGGCGCGACGATCTCCATGGGATCGGCCTCCTCAAGCGCTGCGTCCTCCTCGAGCGACTCGTCGAACTCCGTTCAGGATCAGATCGACAAGCTGGAGCAGGAGATCAATGATTTGCAGCAGGAGATCAGCCAGTTGCAGGGCAAGACGGACGAGCAGAGCCAGACCGAACTGAAGACCAAGGAAGCCGAACTCACCTCCAAGCAGGCGGAACTGTCGCAGCTGAAGTCCCAGTCGTCCTCGGCCTAACTGACTGCTGAAAAACTCATCGGACGCGGGTCGTTCAAAAATGGTGCGATGCGAGGAAGTGAAAAAAAACAGGGCGCGCGGTGTCTTGCGCATACAAAAGCGGTCTGGATTTTCTCGCTGACGAAGCAGATCGCCATTTTTCAACGGCCTGCTAACAGTAGCTATGCGCGATGCGGCGAACCGTCGCATCGAAGCCGGAGCGGCGTCGCAGCTTCCGGCAAACCAGACAAAAAAGCGTTGCGTCCCGATTTGTCGGAAGGCAACGCTCTTTTTTTCGTCGGATGAACGTCGAAAGGCCGGTGCGGAAAAATTTGCAGATCCCGCGAAGCCTGGACGGCCTGCGCTGCGGCGTTCTTTAATCGTTCGCCGGCGGAATGAATGCTTCCGGATTTTCTCCAGGCAGCGTTTCCACGTATACGGACTGCGAGGGGAAAGCGAAGGCCGTCCCGGCCTCGTCCTCCACGATCTGCTTGATGCGGAAGGCGAGCTCCTCCCGGATGCGCAGCCATTCGGTCCAGACCGTGGTCTTGGTGAAGCAGTACAGCAAAAAGTCGATGGAGGAGTCGTTGAAGGCCTCCACCCGCATGAAGGTCGTGACCTCGGGCGGATGGGCGAACTCCTTGTTGTCCTGGATGTACTCCATCACGCGGTCGCGGATCAGGCGCAGCTGCTCCACGGTGGTGCGATACTCCACGCCGATGACCCAGCGGATGCGGCGGTGGGTCATCATGGAGAAGTTGGTGACGCAATTGTCGGACAGGGTGGCGTTGGGCACGTACACCGGAGCCTTGTCGAAACGCCGAACCAGCGTGGAGCGAAAACCGATGGTCTCCACGGTTCCTTCCACCTTGCCGTCCACCAGAATCCAGTCGCCGATCCTGAAACGGCGCTCGGCCAGGATCGAGATGCCGGCGATGAGGTTCTGGAACAGGTCCTTGGCGCCCAGGGCCACGGCCACGCTGAAGAGCCCGAGGCCGGCCAGGATGGGCCCGATGTCGATCCCCCACAATTTGAGAATGCTGGCGGCGCCCACCAGCACGACCAGAAATTTGATCAGCTTGACCAGCCAGGAGACCAGCGAGGAGGTCAGAACCCGCTCCAACTTTTCGAAGGCCAGGGACACCGGCGTCACCAGGTTGAAGAACGCCCAGAAAATATCAAAGAGAATGAGCGATTTGGTGAAGTTGTCGGCGAAGCTTTCCAGGGGTTCCTGGAAGTCGAGGTATTGCAGGGCGAAAAAGATGCCCAGCACCACGGGAATGAAGCGGACGGGCTCTTTGAGCGCCCGGAGGATGCTGTTGTCGGCCCTGGGGGCGGTGGGGCTGGCGTCCACCAGCCGCTCCAGCCGGTTCATGATGAACTTGGTCAGCAGCCGCCGCAGGATCAGAAAAAGGATGAGGATGCCGAGCGCCACGACGAAGTGGCCGACATTGACGCCGAGCACGCCGTTTTTCCAGACGTCCACGACCAAGGTCCAGAATTGCTTCAATCCTTCGGCGGATAAAATGTTTTTCGCTGTTGCGTTGGGCATGGAGACGCTCCTTGGAAACCCGTTCTTCAGGAATTCCCGGCGACCGCCGCCGGAACCTCCGGGTAGCATAGTTCCGCCAGGGATTCAAAGTCCTGCGACGGCGGAAAGTCGGACCAGACAATACCCTGGTCGCGGTTGCGCCTGCTCTTCCTTGGAGTATCGAGAGGCGGGGAGCATTACGGAAAAAAAGGGCGCCAGTGGGACGGCGCCCCTTTGGGGCCGCGGCGCTTGGACCTCCTCCCCTGGCTTTTTGCACGGATCTCAGGTAAGCAAACGCCAAACCGTACGCGAGAATTTTTATTATAGTGAAACTGTTACTGCAATGAGCCGTGAAACCACTGCGCGATTGTTGATCACCTGCGCCGACCGACCAGGCATTGTTTCGGCCGTGACGCAATTTTTGTTTTCTCACGGCGCCAACATCACCGGCCTGGACCAGCACTCCACCGACCCTGAAGGCGGGGAGCTGTTCATGCGCCTGGAGTTTCAGACTCCGTACCTGGATTTGCCTGCGGCCGCGTTGGAGGGCCAGTTTCAACAGGTGGTCGCCGACCGCCTGGACATGAAATGGCGTATCAGCTACGCCTCCCGCCCCAAGCGCATCGCCGTGCTGGTGTCCAAGTACGAGCATTGCCTGATGGAGCTGTTGTGGCGCAACGCTCGCGGTGAACTGCCCGGCGAGATCGCCATGGTCGTCTCCAACCATCCGGATTTGGAGCAGGCCGTGACCGCCTTTGGCGTTCCGTACCACCATGTTCCCGTGAAGGGCGAGGAAAAAACCGAGGCCGAGGCCGAGATTTTGAGACTGTTCGACGGCGGGATCGACGTGGTGGTCCTGGCCCGGTACATGCAAATACTTTCCGGCGAGTTTCTGAGGGGCCTGGAAAACCGGGTCGTCAACATCCATCATTCGTTTCTTCCCGCCTTCGCCGGAGGCGCCCCCTACAAGCAGGCCTTCGACAGGGGCGTGAAGATTATCGGCGCAACGGCTCATTACGTCACCGAAGAACTGGACGCCGGACCCATTATCGCCCAGGACGTGGCCCGTGTCTGCCACCGGCACAACGTCGCAGCCCTCAAGGAGATCGGCCGCGACCTGGAGCGCCGCGTGCTGGCCCGGGCCGTGATTCATCACCTGGAAGACCGTATCATCGTCCACGGCGCCAAGACCGTCGTTTTCGACAAATAGGCCGCCGGGACAAGGAGACTGAATGTCTGATTCCGAACAAAATTTCGAGGAGCCGAAAAACTCGCTGCCCGAAATCGAACTTCAAGATTTGCCTGCGTCCTTGCGGCAGGCTGCGGCTCGCGCCGGCTGGGAGAAGCTCATGCCCGTGCAGGCCAAGTCCCTGCCGTATCTGCTGGGCGGACGGGAGCTGATGGTTCAGGCCCGCACCGGCAGCGGCAAGACGGGAGCTTTTTTGCTGCCCATGCTGGAGCAGCTTGATCCCGAACTCAAGGCCTGCCAGGCGCTGATTTTGACCCCGACCCGCGAGTTGGCCAAACAGATCGCCCGGGAAGCCGAGGTGCTGTGCAGCGAGGCCGGGCTCGAGTCCGTGGCCGTATACGGCGGCGTGGGCTACAGCCTGCAAAAGGAGGCCTTCGAACGCGGCGCCCAGATCGTCATCGGCACGCCGGGGCGTATTCTGGACCACCTTGTCAGCCGCAACCTGTCCTTCGCCAAGCTGTCCATGCTGGTCTTCGACGAGGCCGACCGCATGCTGTCCTACGGCTTCTATCCGGACATGGTGGACCTGAAGCGCCATCTGCCGGACCGCCCCGTGAACACCTACATGTTTTCGGCCACCTTCCCGGAGCACGTGCTGCGCCTGGCCGGGGAGTTCATGGCCAAACCGGAGATGCTCAGCCTTTCCAAAAGCGGGGTGCACGCCTCGGAGGTGGAGCACGTTTTCTACGAAGTGCCGGCCATGGGCCGCGATCGCGCCCTGATGCGCATCCTGGAGGTCGAAAGTCCGACCCAGGCCATGATTTTTTGCAACACCAAGTCCAACGTCCACTATGTCACGGCCGTGCTCAAGCAGTTCGGCTACGATGCGGACGAGTTGTCGGCCGATTTGTCCCAGAACCAGCGCGAGCGGGTGTTGTCCCAGGTGCGGGACGGCTCGCTGCGTTTCCTGGTGGCCACGGACGTGGCCGGCCGGGGCATCGACATCCCGAGCCTGTCGCACGTGGTTTTGTACGAACTGCCGGAGGACCCGGAGTCCTACATACACCGCTCCGGCCGCACGGGCCGCGCGGGCGCCGCCGGCACGGCCGTGTCTCTGGTGGACCTGGTGCAGAAGTCGGAGTTGAAGCGCATCGCCGGGCGCTACGAGATCGACATGGTGGAGCGCGCGACGCCCAGCGAGGAGGACATTCAGCAACTGGTGTCCGAACGGTTGACGGCGCTGTTGGAAACCCAGCTGCGCAAGCGCGACGCCCTGCGCCGCGAGCGCCTGCGGCGGTTCATCCCGCTGGCCAAGTCCCTGGCCGAGCACGAGGACCTGCTGCCCCTGATGGCCATGCTTATGGACGACGCCTACATGGAGGCGCTGCACAAGCCGACGCCGGCGCCCGAAGCCAAGCGCAACGACCCGGCCGATCCGCCGCGTCAACGACGCCGCAGCGGCCGACGCAAGAGAAAGCCCAGGAAAAGCGACGACGGCTAAGCCGGCAAGGCGGAAGGCGGCATTCCTCCCATTCGCTCAAAAAAAGATAAGGACGCGGTCCCACGGGGCCGCGTCTTTTTGTCGGAAGGAGAGGACAACCACCAGACTTGACCGTTTTGCAGCAGTCTACGCCTTTTGCGGCGCTTCCTCCTCTATGCAGCTCGCCTCTTCGTCCCTGCCGATGGATTTGTAGTATTTGGAAAGCTCTCGATAGATGATCGTTCGCTCCGATGGACATTGTTCATATCGCAACAGTGCATTGCGGAATATGGACATGACGATTTCATGTTCGTCAAGCAATCCATAGAGTACAATTCCGACAAGGTCCAAGTGGATGTTGCAATAATATCTGCAAGCATTTTTATATAGGCGAACTGCGGAGTCAACATCTGAAGCAGTAATTTTTTCTGCAATTTTTTTAATGTAGGACGAGCAACTTATTGAACAGTCTTCCAGAATTATTTGAGCAAAAACATTGAATGATTTTTTGTTTAGAAGTTTAAGTTTTTTATAATGTTGTAGTATAAAATGATCCGTAAAACTCTCTTGAGTCGCCTGCTTATAAAATTCTTCCATGGAATAACCGTCTCTGCGGCTGACAGGTGTTGCAAATCCGCGCTCTATTTTTTTGCAGAAATCTTGTTGCGATTGATAATAATAATGATTGATTTGAATACTGCGGGATGTATGGTATGAAAAAGGACCCGGGACAGGGAATTTGTCTTCATTTACACAATAAGACCCATCGATGTATTTGAAGTGGTGTGGAGATAGCGGATGTGAAACCCGGGAGGGCTGGATGATGGATTTTACGGTATGGCTTTTATAGATAGAGGTTGTGTACGCCTGAAGGATGTTTGTTGCAGGCCTTTTCAGGTGTCCATTCGAGCCGAACGTCACCCAGTTGACGGCGATCCCGGCAAATTCCTCGAAGTCCTGCAGGAAGTCCCGAATGTTATCTTTGGCTTTTGGAACGATGTATTCGTCGATATCAATGAAGGCAACCCACCGCGATTGCTCGCTAAAAGTTTTTAAGAACGTATAATAGGAAGATAATTGCTGATTCGTGTCTTCGGGGATATCGATGACGTTCACCAATCCAAGATGTATATAGTCCGACAATAGCTTTTTTATTGGAAAAGCGCTGTTGTTGTCAAAGATGGTAATGTGCTCGAATCCAATCGAAAGATGATATTTTGCCCACGTTTCGATTGTGTGCTCTTCATCTTTCGCAATGGCGCATATTCCAGTATAAAACATGGCCTGTCCTTGGGTATGGAATTATTTGCAAAGGATACTGCTGCACTGTGATTGTTCTCGGACAACTTGGATTGTCTGCAAGGCGACTATCGTTTCCGTGGTGTGATCTCTCTCTCTGCCCCTTTTGCTGCCTTGTTGCATTGTCTCTTGAGCCAAAGCGTCCAGGGAGCGTGCTGGTGCATCGCTCCTAACCTTCTTCCTACCCGAGATTCGAAATTTTTTCCAGACGGTGCAAGGCGATTTCTGGCGGTTGCGGCAGCGGGCTATATCTCGAAGCGCCGCCTACCGCCATCGCTTTTCGAGGATTTGGGCCGAGTATGACCGCTTGCGTCCGGAGAATTTTGCGCATTGCACGGACGCCTAAAGACAAGGTGAAACCGCTGACGGACGCTTTCTCCTAAATGCTGTCGAGCAGTCGGAGCGCGTCCTGGTAATGTTTGTCTTTTTTTCCCGCCGACGCGCCGAGATATTTGAACAACTCCTGGCGGGCTTGATAGGCTTCGTTGCTGTGCAAAAGCGAGAGTGCGTAATAATAGTGGAACGATGTTGGAAGATCGACTCCGATGCGTTCTAATGCATTGAAATACAGGTTGGCGATCGCATACTGTTTCTTCTGGTAGTATGCTTTCGCGTTGTCGAGATACGTATGCAGGCGATCCTTGGCCGTCAGTTTGCGATCACTCTCGGAAGTTTTGATTGCTTCGGCTTGCTGCAACAGGGGAATAAGGTTCGCTTTCGTATGCTCGTCGAGTGCGGCCATGCGCGCTTGGGCGAGCTCCAATTCGCCTGCTTTGGCGGCGAAGAACACGAGAGTGGGGCTGGCGGTCAGCGATGTGTCGTGCAGATGCTTCGACTCCCACGCAAGCGCCTGGGGGTAGTCGCCGATTTTGCTGCAATAGATGGCGAGAAATTGGAATTTGGCGGGATCGTCATGGGGCTGCTCCCGATACAAACGGGCGGCGCCTTCAATCTGTCTTTGGTTGACGAGCTCCGGAAGAAGCATCGCCGCGCACCGACTATCAAGGCGTCCGTCCCTGACCCACGGGAGGGCGATTCCCGTCAGCAACTCGCCGTAGACCGCATCGCGCTGGCTGTTCGCAACAATCAGCGTCTCGACGATCTGCGCATCGAGCAAGCGCCGGCGGGGCGGTAGCAACTCGTTCAACTCGGAAAATTGTTTTTTCTCGACGAGAAGCGTCGTCAGCGTCAGCAGAACTGCTCGTTGCATCTCTTGCGAATCGAACTGGTCGAGAAAGAAAAATCCCGCCCGGCAGCCTTCCGTTTGAACGATTCGCCGCGTCAATGTCGGTATGAGATCGGCGATGTAGTTTTCGGAGAGCAGCTGTTTGTTCTGGATAAGGAGCGCAGTCGCCGTCTTGAAATTTTTCTTTTTGACGGAATCCTCAATACAAAGCCTGAGACAGGCGCGTTTTATGTTGTCATCCTTCAGGAAAGAGATTTTTGCAAACACGATGTCGGCGTCCTGCATTTGCAGCATGGCGTCCGTGAGGGTGAGCGCGGCGGTCGCCATTTTTTCGACATCAAGAGCGCCCTGCAGTTTTTCGAGAGCGAAAATGGCTCTGTCGTATTCTTTGAATTTCGTGAAATCCTCACATAGCCGCAAGAGCATTGTGGGATTGTAATTGCTGGATTCCGGGAATTCGACGCCATGCTGCAGGGCTTCCCATCCGTAATCCAGGCCGATCTTCATGGTGACGTTGCGATCGCTCGACCCGCAAAACCTATGAAGCATGCTGGAGGGATCCCGGTAGATGATGCTCAGAAGCATCAGGGCGTACGGGTCTTTTTGATGAGCTTTATCCAGCAATATGCCGAAAAAAAGCGAGCGATGCTCGTATGTCGCTTCATTGCGGGCCTCGGCGACCATGTGGGAAGAGGAGCGGGAAGCGATCGGTTGATTGAGTTTGTCGAAGACGGCGTACATCGCCTCGGGGTCGCCGCTTTCCGTGTTCTCCACCTCGTCCCGCTCTGCGTTTATTGCGCTCCAGGTCTGTGGATAGAGCAGCGGACCGCAAGAGCAGAGTTGCGACAGCAGCAGGATAAACAGCGGGTGAATGATCAGGAAATTTTTAAAATTCACGGCCGGCTCCCTTGCTGCGTGAACGCCTGCATCGCCTTTTTTATTTCCTTGGTGACGCATTCATTGATGTATTTTTCTTTTCCATTTTTTAAGAAATCCTGGTGCGCCGCATCATATCTTGTATTCCATTTCAGCTGGTAGACGTCACATTCACTCTGCGTTGTGGCGTGATTTCCAGTCGATTCTTCATTCCAACATTGCCAGCAGCCACCACCGCCTTCACCAAGGCAAAAAACCCTTCCCCAACGCGGTTCTCCTCCATATTTCGCCTTAAATTCCCGTTTGAAATAATGTTGACTTCCTTGTTCGCATTTTTCTCTGAACCCGGCGTACAAACCATGCTCCGCAGCAAGCTTGCTCTTGCGCTCGGAATCCCGCTGGAGTGTTTTGAGATAGTCAGAGTTTTTCATCGCTCGCAACTGCTCTTCATGCTGGTTCGTGATTTCCCTCTTTCGATCGTCGAAAGATTTGAGTTGCAGATCGCGCGCGCTGTCTTCTGCATCAAAGGAATCGAAAAATTCTTCGGCCTGCTGCTCGGCGCTTTTCTTATTTTCTTGCTTTATGAAGGTATTACGCTCTTTTTCAAGCTTTTTTATGGATGCTTTGTAGGCGGTGTCAATCTGTTGTTTGCGCTGCTTGGCCTCTTTGGAGTCTTTTTCCCACAACCAGGCCTTCACGGCGTTCAAGTCGAAGCCGATGGTGACGAGTTTGTGGTTCGTGAAGCGCAGGCCCTCGGCCACCCATTGTTTGGCGTGTTCTTTGGATGCAAATCTCCATGCGTACCTTTCAGGCTGGCGGGTGGATTGCGCATCGGACAACGGCCCGGCAATCGGCGTCTTTGCCTCTTCCGGAACGTCTTGGGACTTGGAGTAATGCTGAGAATCGGTCGTAACGAAAAAGTGGTCCCAGTCTTTGGGAGAGCCCGGAACCGTGAAGCTCCAGCCGCCGCCGGCTTTGGCCATGGCCCCTTGATCAAAGCGATAACCGACCTCGCCGCGGTCGAAGGAGGAGAATATTTTGAGATTCCAGATCGTGACGGCGTCTAATACGTCGGAAGGCAGGTCCTTGGCGTAAAGGATCACATTTTCGCCCGTGCGCGGATGCCGGACGTTGACGCTGGTTAATGTCCATTTGGCGCGGCTCCAGACGACGGGCTCCTGCATCAGTGAACCGACTTTCCATTCCATTGTCAGGCTGCCGCTCGCACCATTGAAAATGTTGTGCTCGAAATCTATGATGGCTCTTCCACTATTGTTTCCAGTTGATTCAGATTTCTCTAATCCTCCTATGCAGGTAGGATCCATCGTATCGCTGTCGTAAACTTCGCCTGCGTAAGCTGGTGCGTAGCTTATAGTAATTATCAAGCACAACAATATTTTTAATATTCGTTGCATGGGTGTCTCCTAAGTTTCTAAGTCAGAAATTTACATATATTATTGCCATTATATTGTATTACACCATGTAAGTGCGCACAGTTTATGAATTTATGCCTCGTTTATCTTATCTTTTTTTGTTTGTAAAGACTGTTAGGCGGCTTCTATGGCTGCTTGTTCCGTGAATATGTGGGGGTGCGGCGTCTTGCGGCCCGTGCTGAAGAGAGGAGGGGGAAGCAAGTAGGCCAGTGAAGGCTGTGCGATGCTGGGCTTTCGCGCCAGCGGCGAGGGGTAACGAGAAGATGCTTTCCGGGCATGCGGGGGCATACTCGCAGAGTTATCTTTGGAGGCGATTCGACATAAAAAAGCCGGCCCGGAGAACCCGGGCCGGATGGATTGGAAAGAGGTTGATGAAATTTTGTTGCTGACTTTTAAGGCCGCCGCGCTTGCCGGAGATCCGGCCGTCGGAACGCTTTCGTCCTGATCATGCGCGGCCAAATGTTATTCGTCGAGGGACCCTTCTTGTGGTCCGTTATGGGAGGTAAACATCAACGCGGCCTTCCCTCCTGACAAAGTTCTTTTTGCGGGACGCGCCCGCCGCCTCAGCCGTCACCTATAATATGATCCTTCGTCACTCGTTTGTCAAGATATCCCTCTCAAATAAATGGAGCGCCGTTGCAAGTGAACTTAGTTTACAAGTTGTGTAAGCTTCGGTATGATTTGTCGATGAGATCGACGCACGCCCCCCGCAAAACCGTCGGCGACATGCGGCGGTTCATCCTTCGGGAAGCTTTTGAGCTTTTTGCGAAAGAAGGCGTCTCCGGCGTGACCATGCGCGCCATCGCCAAGCGCATCGGCTATTCTCCGGCGGCTATTTATCGTTATTTCCCAAAGAAGTTGGACATCTTCCATGCGTTGAAGGCGCAGGGGTTCGCCAAGTTCAACGCGGCCATGGCGCCGCATTACGCCATTGGCGACGTGCACGAGAAATTGATCGCCGGAGCGAGGGGCTACATCCGCTTCGCCATGGAGAACCCGGTGGATTATGAGTTGATGTTCCATTTGGCCGGGGCTGTTCGGCCGGAGGGCGACCCCGACGACGACTCTCCGCCGCGCAAGGCTTTCAATTTGCTGCTCGGGCTCATCGGCGAGTGCATGGAGGCGGGCGTGGCGCCTCGGGGCGATCCTTTGCCCGCGGCCTTGTCGTTGTGGTCCACGCTCCACGGTTTCGCTTCGCTTTTGGTGCGGGGGAAGCTCGCTCCCCTCTGCCCCGAAGGGGAGGTGGACCAGATGGTGGACGCTGTCGTGGCCTTTACCATGCGCAATGTCTGACTCTTCGCGAGAGGGGAGCGCGGCGCCTATGTGCGGAGCGAGCACTTACGCGCTTCGGGTTTTGAACAGGACGAGGAAAATCTGATGCAATCGGTTTCGAATGACCGGCGTCGGCCGTTCGCGGCCGCTTGGTGCTGCGCCGTGTTCGTGTTGCTGGCCTCGGCGTTTTGCTGGGCCGGCGCGCCGGCCCAAACGCCCGAGCTGGTCGAGGCCAAAGCCGCCTACCACGGGGTTCGGCTGACCGGTTTCACCCGGCCCAGGCGGGTGATGCAGCTGGTGTCCGAAGAGTCGGCCCGCTGTTTGGAGGTGTTGGCGGATGTGGGCGACTTTTTGGGCGAAGGCGGCGTGTTCGTCCGCTTGAACCCCACCTTCGTCCTTCTGGACATCAAGAAGGTCGAGGCCGAGCAGTCCCGGGTCGAGAGCGAGGCCAACTACTACGACAAGCAGGTCGGCCGCTACAAGACGCTGGTCGGGGGCAAGACGGCGGCGCAGCAGGATTTGGACGACTTCATGCGGTTGCAGGCCGTGGCCAAGGACGAACTGCAGGCGCTTCGGGTGCAGGAGATGATTCTGCGCGAGCATTTGACGCGTTACGACATCAAGGGCCCGGCCGGATGGCGGGTCATCGAGCGTTTCGCCGAGCCCGGCGAGTGGATTTCCATCGGGCAGCAAGTCGGGACGATCGGAGATTTCAGGACGCTTCTCGTTCCCTTCGCCCTGACCGAGGAGGAGTACGAGTGGATCAAGGGACGCGCCAACGGGTTGCGTCTGCATTTTCCCGCCGGCGGGGGGACGATTCCCGCCAGGATCGGCCGGGTGTCGCCGGACTTCGATCCGCAGACGCGCAAGATCGAGGTGGAGCTGGAGATTTTGGGCGGCCTGCCGGAGATGCGCGGTGGAATCCGCCTGGAGTTGAACTTGCGCTCCCCGGACCCGGCCGGCGTTGTCCTGCTGCCCCGCCAGGCGCTGATGGAGCGCTATGAGGAACACTTCGTCCTCAGCCGGAGCGGGGAGTTGATCAAGGTCGTTTACGCCGGCGCTGCGGACGACGGCATGGTTCGCGTCATGTCCTCCCGGCTCAAGGCGGGGGACATGGTGCGGCTCGATGCGAAGCCGTAGCGGCGTCTTCGTCTTTTCAAACGTTTCGAGTGCGATGGCATGATCAAGCGGCTCATCGAGCTGATGCTCGACAATACGGTTTTTGTGAACCTGGTCTTTTTCCTGTTGATGGCCGTGGGGTTTTTCGCGCTTTTGAGCCTGCCCATGGAGCGCTATCCGAACGTGCAGATGGGCAAGGTGCTGGTCACCGCCGTCTACCCTGGCGCGTCTCCCGAGGATGTGGAGCGTCTGGTCACGCGGGAGATCGAGGACGCCCTCGAAGACCTGGAGAACGTGGAGTACATCCAGTCCACCTCCTACGCCGAACGCTCAAGCGTCTTGGTCAAATTCATCGACGACGTGGATTACGAGACCGGCTACAAGGAGCTGCGCTTCAGGGTGCTCGGCGTTCTGGGCGAACTGCCCGAGGGCGTTGATCCTCCGGCGTTCACCAAGATCGAGGTGGCCGAGTGGCTGCCGGCCGTGTCCGTGAACCTGGTGGGGGACCGCTCCAACCGCGCCCTGTCCCTCATGGCCGATGAGATGAAGCTCGCCTTGCGCCGCATACCCGGGGTCAAGGAAGTGGAGCTCGAGGGCGAACACTCCAGGGAGTTTCACATCGTCCTGGACCCGGAGCGGCTGATCCGCTACGGCGTGACTTTCGACGACGTGGTGGAGGCGATCAAGCGGGCCAACGTCTCCATTCCGGCCGGAGACTTCGCCTCGGCCACGGGCGGGGAGTTCATCCTGCGCATGGACGAACGGCTGCACAACCCCGAGCAGGTCGCGCAGGCGGTAATCCGCAAGGACTCCCACGGCTCCTTCGTCACGGTAGGCGACGTGCTGGACCACGCGGCCATGGATTACCGGGACCCGTACGTCATCGCCTCGGTGAACGGCCAGCCGTGCGTCACTTTGAAGGTGATCAAGTCCCCGGACGGCAACGTCATGGACATCGTTCCCGCAGTGCTCCAGGCGGTGGACTCTTTCAAGCCGCGGCTCGAACGCGAAGGCGTTACGGCCGTGCCGACCCAGGACCAGCGGATCAAGGTGCGCGACGCAGTGTCCACCCTGCTCTCAAACATGGTGGCGGGCGTGGTGCTGGTCTGCGTGGTCTTGTGGATGTTTCTGGGCTTTCGCAATGCGATGCTGGCCTCGGCCGGCATTCCCTTTTCCTTTCTTGTGACCATGGTCCTGATGTACGCTGCGGGAGCCTCCCTGAACGAGATCACGCTGTTCTCCTTCGTGTTGGTTTCGGGCATTATCGTGGACGACGCCATTGTGGTGGTGGAGAACATCCATCGCCACGTCCAGTCCGGGCTTCCGCTGCGCCGGGCCGTGGTCGAGGGGGCCTCGGAGGTCTTCCTGCCCGTGGTCGCGGCGACCACCACCACCTGCGCCGCCTTTCTTCCCATGCTCATCATGAGCGGCTCCACCGGGGACTTTTTCGCCGAGATACCCAAGGCGGTCTCCGCGGCCATCATGGCTTCCCTGATCGAGTGCCTTCTTATCTTGCCGTCGCATTTCATGGACTGGCCCGGAGCGAAGCGTTTGGCCGGCCATGACGGCGTGCGGCCCGACGGCCGGATCATCTCCTGGCTGAAACGATGGACGAAGAGATTGGTGAGCCTGTGCCTGCGGGCGCGGTTTTTGACTCTGGCCGCCGTGGGCGCGGGCTTCGTCGCGGCCGTGGCCATTCTCGGGGTGTCCATGAGCGGCAAGGCCAGCCTGATCCGAATCGATTTCTTCCCCGACGAATACGACTACTACTATGTCGAGCTGCTCGGTCCCACGGGCGCTCCCATCGAGGAAGTCTCCAGACGGCTGCGCGAAATATCCACGGCCATCATGGGCATGGGACCCGGCATGGCCGCCTCCTGTACGGCCAAGGCCGGTTTTTACGTCAACCAGGACTACCAGGCCGTGTTCGGCCGCAACTCCGGCAACATCATGGTGGAGACGCCGGTCAAGGAGAAGCGCAGGTTCGCGGATTATCCGGCCAACGATCCGTTGGCGCACCTGGATTGGATGCGCGCCAAGCTGGCGCGCTTCTCCACGGACGGTTTCAGGCTGCGCATCCGGCGCGAAAAAGGCGGACCGCCCGCAGGCAAGGACCTGAACGTCAGAGTGGTGGGTTCGAATCCCGAATCCGTACGGCGGCTGGCCGCGTCGTTGATGTCCTGGATGAACGCCAACCCGAAGTTCGGCGCCTGTCTCGTCAATCTGGGCGACAACCAGGGCCGGCCGAGCCAGGTGTTTCGTTTCAAGCCGCTTGCCCGGCAAACGGCCGAGCACGGCGCAACGCCGGCCCAGGTGGGAACGCTGGCCGCGTCCGTGTTGGACGGGAGGTTGGCCGGCAAGTTCAAGGCGCGCGACGAAGAGGTGGACCTGCGGGTCAAACTTTCGCCCCATACCTTCGACAATCCCCAGGACGCCTTGGACATTCCGCTGTTCCAGCACCACGCCGGACCGGTTCGCCTTGGGGACGTATGCACGGTGGAGTCCTACCTGGAGCCGGCCTACCTGACCCGCTACGACGGCTCTCGGGAAATCGCCATTTCCGCGGACATCAAACAGGGCGCGCCCGTGGGCGCTCCGGAGATCGTGCGGCTGGTGCGGGAGCGCTACCGGCAAATACGGGACGATTTTCCCGGGGCGGACGTCAACTTCGCCGGCGCCTTCGAGTCCACCCGGCGCTCATACGTCTCGTTGGCCTACGCATTCGCCATCGCGGTGTTTCTCATCTACATGATTCTGGCCACGCAGTTCAAATCCTACGCCCAGCCGGCGATTATCCTGTCGGCCATCGTCTTTGCATTGGAGGGGGTGGTTTTTGGGGCCTTTTTCAGCCGGAGCGTGTTTACGGTGAACAGTTTCGTGGCCACGGTGGGCGTGGCCGGGGTGGTGGTCAACGACTCGCTGGTGCTCATCGACTTCATCAACCGGGCTTACCGCAAGGGCCGCTCGCGCCGCGAGGCGATCATGGAAGGGGTCGACGTGCGCCTGCGTCCCATTCTCTTGACCACGTTGACCACGACTTTGGGGCTTGCGCCCATGGCTTTGGGCATTCCGGAGTACTCCCTGACCTGGGGCTCCATGGCCATGACCTTCGTGACCGGGCTGTGTACGGCCACCTTCCTGACCATCTTCGTGGTCCCGGTGCTGTGGGATTTGCTCACCGCGGCCCAGGAGCGGTTCGGGAAGAGGCGGGCGGCGGAGTAGGGCGGTGAGGCAAGGGCCGGCCGGCAGGGCTGCGGCGGGACGTTTCTGCGACTCAGCTGTATAGCGCCTTGGGGCACTTGTGGCTCAGAAAACAGATCTCGCAACCGCCGCGATAGGGCGCCGGCGTCAGCACGGCGTACTTGCGGTTCAGGGTTCCTTCCTCGGAATTCCACCGGAGGCCGAGCTCCTCCATCAGCGCCCGCATGGCGGCGTTGGGCTTGGGCACGGGGGCGCAGTGGCCGTCGGCCAGCTCCGGCGCCAGGCTCGCGGCCGAGGCCATGACCAGCGCCACGGCCAAGCTGTGCAGGGCGTGCCCTTCCGTGGGCGACTCCCGCCAGACGGCGTCCACTTCGTCCTCCAACTCCGTATCCAGGTAGACGAGCAAGGCGCCGCGGAGCTTGGGCTGCTCGGCGTCGATGACGTGGCGCGCGATCACCTTTTCGGACCACTGCGCCCATTTCTCGCCGAGGCGCTCCATCATATCCTGGGCGAGGCGGGTTTCGCCGTAAATTTGGGCGAACTGCTGGATGTCGAATTCGGGCGTGGGATGGACTTCCTTGATGAGCGGATAGGTCGGCATGGCGTCTCCTGATGGGTCGAAGTCGGCGCCAAAGCCGCGCCGGCGTGAAAGGCGGGAATACCCGGACCGGGCCGGGAAGGCAAGTCAGGCCAGGACGCTCATGACGTAGCCGATGGCCTCGTGCTCGGTGCGCAAGGCCGCCGCGTTGGCTCTGAACGCAGCGGCTTCAAGGCTCAGGAGTGTGGATTCTTCGGCGAGATCGACGCCGTTGTTGAGGAGGCTCCTCTGGCTTGCGATGATCGCCCCCGGAGGATCGTCCTCCGCCTCGACCACGAGCGACTCGAAGCCCTTCGCCTGACTGGTGATCAGCTCCGAGATGCGGACGCCCCTCCCTCCGGGGCCGGTTTCGAAGGCGGCCCGCTGGGGCTGGAAATCGTCCGTGCTGACGTTGGCGATGTTGTGGGCGTGGGCGTTGATGGAGACGCTCAAAGCGGCCAACGCCTGCGCCGACGTATAAAGCTGGTCGAAACTGTTCACGGCGATCCTCGTCAATGCGGCAAGTTCGCATCAAATTTTTGGCTATCTCAGATATAAGCCTTTTTCTGGATATCCGCAAGGCTTGCGCCGCATCAGGCAAGACTTTTCGCGGATCGGCGGCGCAAGCGGCGGGCCGTTTCTCCTCGCCGCCTCGCAAGCCATGGACCCCGGCCAGCCCATGGCGTGGGGATAAGCGCCGAACCCGGCGTCCCGCAAGAATGCAGGCGGCTGGTATGCTTATGGCTATAATCTTTGAATGAAATATTTTTAATGTTTTTTATCATTTAAAATTGTCGAATAAATTGCTTGCCGTCTTATGCGGCCTATCTATGCGATAATACCGTCCCCGCATCGCCATGGTTGCCGCGACGCCCGCTCGCCGATCTTCAATCCGTGGAGACGCAGCACCGTTGGGGCGGAGCGGCCGTCCTTGCCGCTGCGCCAATGCTGCGCACGGCGACGCTGTTTTGACGGTTCGGCGCGGGTGCGACTCCATGCCTGAGCCGCTTCTTCTCCCGTCGTGGCTTGTTGCTCCTCTTTGCAAAGCTATCTATCTCTTTTAGTTTTACTTTCTTTTTACTTTATCGGATGCTTGACCTGTTCTGGAAGAGATGCATCGTCTTCGTGCTTCGGCGTACTTCGCTGGTTATCCTGGGCGTCTGCTGGCTGCACAGCGTCGGAAATTTTAAAACCGAGCCTACGCATGAGCAATGCTGAGGGCAACCTGCCGTTTTCTTCGGGGAAAATAAAGATGGGAGCGAGTCGCATATGATTTTTCATCCTTTCGTGTTCAATTAAAGTCGAGACTGTAGCATAAGTTTACACAAAAATAGACTGTTAAACAGTCATCTTTGGTTGGTTCGATCTCGAATTAATATTTAGTATTTTATTTGTCAACGTATTTCCGTATTTATTTTGTAGGATAGTACATATTTGCGTTTCCTAAAGAAGATTCGTATTTTTTAAAGTTTTATACTTTATGTCGTTGTTAAAGTTTTATATTGTTTTTGTACTATACAATTACATGGAATGAATCGTTTTTTTTATTATTTTGTACGAAATGCTGTGTTGTTGCGCAATAATATCAAGCATTGGATGGGCAGCGGCGTTGTTCTGCTCAAGAAAGTTGTGTCTTTTGGCGATTGATACAGGGCTTGGGACGTCTGCGGCTGTTGGATCGCTATACTTCTGCGTCGCGGCGAACATGCCGCCCGGGTGCGGCGACGGAACGAGAGATGACGCCTCAGCGATCGCTTTTGCGCATGCGGTCGCTCTTGCGTGAAAAACGTCCCGTATCGGAAGGGCGATTTTGGAAGGGGGGCAGTCTTCGCCGGGAGGCCTCCAATGCAAAGCTCGCCGGCGCCCTTTGGGGCGGCGGTATCCATGCATCGAACCCTGGCTGGGCGAACGTGGCGCGAAGCGAGCTGTGAGCTCGCCTGCGTCTGAACGGGACAGGGCGCAGGCGTCTGCAACACTGTCGGCGCAGTTTTGGCGTCGCTCGCTTGGAGAGACGGTCGGACGGGGTGGGCGCAAGCGTCTCTACGGATTCAGACGTAGCGCTTGTGTCCGCGAGCGGATGGAAAGAAGCCCTTTCTACTTGTGCGACATGTCGCTCCAGGCCCAGATGACGCGGCCGGCGATGGCGCGGGTCAGATCCCCCTCATAGTCGCGGCCGAGCCGGAAGGTGCGGGGAGGGAATTCGCGCGAGTTGTCGGAGTAGAAGACCAATTCCACGTCGTTGTCCAGGCGCTGGGTCGCCACGCGTTTGATCATGGCGCCGCCGTCGGGGCCGGGCTCGGACACCAGCATGATTTTTCCCGCCGGCTCCGGCTCGCGGTCGTTGCGGTCCACCAGCACGATGTCCCCCGGATGCAGGGTCGGCGCCATGGAGTTTTCACCCCGCCCGATCTCCACCGCGACCAGATTGCTGCGCCAGAGCACGGCTTCCTGATGTCGCCAGACCAGAATCCAGCCGCGGATTTTGTCTTCGGGGATCAATCCCGGACCGGCCGCCACAGGCGTGGCCGCCAACGGTACGGCGAGATAGTCGTCCTCGTTGGGGCCGAGCGTCGATCGCGGCGCGGAAACCTTTTGGGCGGAGATGAACTGGACATCCTTGACGGTGTGCTCCTGCTCGTCTTCGGGGAAGACCAGCTTGGCGCCCATGGCGTCCGCCAGTCTGGCCACGGCGTCGATGTTGATACCCGTATTTTTGGTGAAATAACGCGACAACGAGGCCTGCTGCACGCCGGCTTGGCGGGCGAGGTTGGTCGTGTTCCGGAACTTTCCCGTCGCAGCCCGCTCCAGCCCGCGTCGAAAATCTTCATGAAAGCCCATGCGTCCTCCCGCTGGTTGATGTCTCGCCAAGCGGCAGCCTGCTGGCGTTTTAGGTTATTCAAGCACAAAATATGAACTAAGTCATAAATTTTTTAAACATAAGCTTGTTGACATCGTATGACGTAAAACATAGAATGATTGCTGTCGGAGCCGAGGAAGGCCGCACGAAATATCCCGGCGGCCGGAATTGGCGGCTTACGGGTGGTTCGGATTCCGCGCGGCGGCGGTTGCGGCCGTCGTCCGCAGGCGAAGAAGGATCAGGCGACTGCCTCAACGATGCGGCCCGCCAGCGTCTCGGGCGTTCGCAGGACGGGTGGGCTGAAAGGCGGGAAAAATAACGGGGCGCCGTGATCGAAAAAGAGGCGGAGGGTTTGCTGCGCGTCGAGCGAGTCGAGTCGTTGCTTATCGTTGCGAGGGATATCGGCGGGAAGGAAGGGGAACATAGTTTTCTGCATATCCGAGGCGCAGCCGACTGGCAAGCCCGGTCCGCATGATGGCGAGAATTCAGGCCAAAGGAGGTCGGATGTACAAGGCGAGGTTTTTTCAACTGGAGGAATTGGCGTATCCGGAATTGTTCGAGGCGTTTTCGGACGCCGGCGATCGGTTGTGGATGTGTTTCGACCCACGGGCGTTGCTCACGTTGGACAGGTTGCGCGAGCGTTACGGGCCCATCGTCGTCAACGATTGGAAATCCGGCGGCGGCTTCAGGCTTTCAGGGCTTCGGCCCATGGACAGCAGGGTGGGCGCGGCCTTGTCCCAGCACAAGTTCGGCAGGGCGTTCGACTGTAAGTTCCGGAAGGCGGACCCGGCCGAAGTGCGTGCGGACATTCTCTCCCGCCCGTGGAGCGAAACCTTCGAGCACATCACGCGCATCGAAGATTTCCACGGCATGGGCTGGGTGCATTTCGACGTGGCGAACCATGACAAAAAAGAATGGGGAATCAAGGTGGTGCGGCCATGACGTTCACGGAACTGACCGAGATATTGGGGGGCGAGTCTGCGGAATTGTTGGTGTCCGAGCGTGGAGGCGAGGACATCCGGGTGCCTGCCCGCTCCAGCATGGCGGCGTATAAACGCCGGCTGGCCGTGGTCGAGGATTTCAAAAACGGCGCCGGTTATCGTGAGGTCGCCAAGCGCTATGGCCTTTCCCTTAGTTGGGCGCACAGGCTGCGACGCCGGTTCGACGACGGAGCGTTATGACGGACGCCGGCCCGGCGTCCGTCCGGCGCCGGGCCGTAGGGAAAAACCGCATTTTCTCTGTGCTTGTATTGAACCTGCAGGAGTCTTTCAGCGTTGTGCTTTATGGGTGCGCATCCGGCCCGATGCGCCGGGCTATCGCCTGGGCCAAGTGATCCATGTCCACGGGTTTGGACAGCACCGCGTCCATACCGGCCTTGGCGAAGTCTTCCTGCTCCTCGGTCAGGGCGTAGGCCGTGAGGCCGATGATCGGAATATCCGACTGGCCGGCCCAGCCCTGCCGTATTTTCCGCGTGGCCTCCACTCCGTCCATGCCCGGCATCTGCACGTCCATGAGCACGAGGTCGAACGCCGACCCGGAAAGCGCATCCAGGGCCTGCCGCCCGTCTTCGACGCAGACGACTTCGTGTCCGCGTTTTTCGAGCATGATCTTGGTCGCCGCCCGGTTCACGGGATCGTCCTCGGCAAGAAGGATACGGGCGGTCCAGGAATGTCGTTGCGACGGTTCGTCCTGGGGGGTCTTTTTGCGCACCGGAAGGGCCCGGAAAGTGACCATGAAGTTCGCCCCTTCGCCCGGGGCGGTCTCGATGCTCATGGCGCCCTCCATGAGCTCCACCAGACGGCTGACGATGCGCAGCCCCAGCCCGGCGCCTTCGTGGGTCTTGGAGAGGGTCGGCTCCAGTTGGGTGAAGGGCTGCAGGCAGGAGTCGATCTTGTCTGGAGGAATGCCCGGGCCGGTGTCCTGCACGGAGCAGAGGTAGAGCCGCGAGCCGTCGGCCTTGACGTGGGGCAGGGCGGAGATTTCCACGCGCACGCTGCCTTGCGGCGTGAATTTGATGGCGTTGCCCACCAAATTGAACAGAATTTGCCGGAGGCGCCCTTCGTCCACCATAATTTGTTCGGGAACGGAGGCGTCCACCTCGCCGCTGAGTTCAAGTTCTTTGGTCGCTGCTTGCGGCGTGAAGGCCTTGAGCACGGAGTCCAGGGTTTCCCTGAGGTTGGCGGCCACCGGCTTGAGCTCCACCACTCCGGATTCGATCTGGGAAAGGCTTAGGATGTCGTTGAGAATATACAGCAAGCTGCGTCCGGCCGTGAGCGCGGTCTCCACATAGCCGGCTTCCTCTTTGGGCAGTCTGGAGAGACGCAGTAGCTGGAGCATGCCAAGGGCGCCGTTGAGCGGGGTGCGGATTTCGTGGCTGATGTTGGCCAGAAATTCGCTTTTGGCTAGGCTGGCGGCTTCCGCGTTTTGCTTGGCCGTCAGGATTTCCTGCTCCAGGCGTTTGCGCTCGGTAATGTCCATGTGCGTGCCGGCGATTCGAAGCGGGCGGCCGGACGCATCGCGTTCGACCACGCGCCCGCGTCCGAGGAACCATTTGTATCCGCCGTCCTTGGTTCGAAGCCGAAATTCCGTTTCAAGCTGCCGGCCTTGCTCCATGTGGGCCTCGAGGTTTCCGATCGAACTTTTCAGGTCGTCGGGATGCGTCAGTTGGCGCCAGGTTTCGATGCGGGGGGGAAGCTCTTCGGGCTCGTATCCCAGCATGGGGGCGAAGCGGGGACTGTAGTAGACGTCCCCCGTGGCGACGCTCCAATCCCAGAGCACATCGTTGGCGGCGTCCAGGGCCAGAGCCAGGCGTTCTTCGCTTTGCTTCAGGGCCTGCTCCGCCTCTTTGTGGGCCGTTATGTCCGCAACGAGGGCGAGCACCGCGGGTTGGCCCTCCCATTCCAGGACCACCGCGGACAGGCGCGTCCAGCGGAAGGCGCCGCCCTTGTGCAGCAGCCTGATGTCGTAGTTCAACGGGGCCGGTTCTCCCGACAGGCGCCGCAGGTGGTGGCGGGCGACGATCTCCCGGTCGTCCGGGTGGACGAAGGACAGGAACGGTTTGTGGAAGAGCTCCCCTTCGCTGTAGCCTGTGATTTGGGCGAGGGCCGGATTGCTCAGCGCCAACTGCTCGTGCTGAATGACGAAGATGCCTTCCGAGGCGTTGTCCACGATGGCCTGGAGCTTCATCTGGTTGTTTTTGAGTTCGATCTCCGCGTGTTTTTGGTCCGTGACGTCCACCGTGAAGCCGTCGATCAAGGAAGGGGCGCCCAGTTCCTCTCGAAGGAGCCGGGCGTTCATGTTGATCCAAATCAACCGGTTGTCGGCGCTACGGGCCTGGAATTCGAAATTGACCGCTTTGTGCTCCCGTTGCAGGAGGTTGATGAATTCACGGCGACGTTCCGGGTCCGCGTACAAGGTCTTGGCGAGATCATTGTGGATGCGTAACGCCTCTGCGGGCGAGGCGCATCCGAGCATGGCGGCCATGTGGCGGTTGATCGTCAGCATGCGGCCCTTCATGTCGGAGCGGAAGATGCCCAAAGGCGCTTCTTCGAAGATGGTGCGGTAGCGGTATTCGCTGACCGCCAGCTTGCGGCGGGATCCATGGAGCCGCAGCCCCGCCTCCAGCATTGCCGCCAGCAAGAGGGCGGCCAGGGCGGAAATCGTCATGTTCACCGCCAAGCGGGCGCCGTTGTCGTTGGCCATGGCTTGGAGCGGCCCTCCGGGCGCAGGGTGCGCCCGGGCCTCCATGTACTGGCCAAGAACCTTCATGCCGTACACGGACTGGACTTGGAGGTCGCTTTGTCCGTTCTCCGGCTCCGGAGGGATGCTGGCGAAGGGCTTTCCGTTCAGCAGGAGCTCCAGGCGCATGTCGTGAAGATCCAGTCCTCGCAGCGCCTGCTTGACCAGAATGTCCAGCGTGATGACTCCGGCCAGCATTCCGCCCGGTTCGCCGTCTTCGCCGGGCGCTATCGGGCGCAGTAAAAGTACGCCTGGGCTGCCCTCCGTCAGGTCCATGACCTGCGACATCATGGGCTGAAGCGATTGTCGGACGCGGGCGTGCAGTTCGCGGCGCCCTGGAAGACTTTCGATCTCCAAGCCGACCAACTCCGGCTCTTTGCCGACAGGGGTGGAAATCAGGATATAGCCGCCGGGAGAGACGTAATTGATGAGGTGGAACGAGGGTTCGCGCAGGATGATGGGTTCGGCGTGGTGAATGAAATGTTGAAGCCGCTCACCCTTGGGGGCGATATTCCAGATGTCCGCCAGCAGGTTGAGGTCGTTGAGCCGCTCGCGCAGGAGGTTGTCGAGGCGCAAAACGGCTTCGTCGGCCAAAGCCTGGGCGTTGGAGGCGCCCAATTCCTGGGTAAGCCGCCGGGCGTAGCGGTAACTGGTCCAATTAACCGTCCACAAGACGGCGACCAGGATCACCGGCAGCGTGCGCAGCAGAATTTTGTTCATGGCGGAGTCGGGTGATTTTTTTCCAAAACCTATACGGTAACTTTGAGAAAAGCCAAATGATAATTTATCCGGCTTGATCAGACAGGCTCTCGAGTTGCGCGACGCCGATGAAAATTCGGGCTTCATTCTTACGCCGTGGATGTCGGAAAATCACCGGCATGGACAAATGTTCTTGTCAGCTTTATGCTTCGGTATGACCATCCGTGCCCTGATAGTCGACGACGAAGCCCCGGCTCGCGACGAATTGGCCTATCTCCTTGCGGAGCATGAAGACATCGTTGCGGAGCAGGCGGGCACGGCGGCCAGAGCCTTGGAAATGCTCGACTCCGGCTCCTTCGACCTCGTGTTGCAGGACATCCAGATGCCTGGTCAGAACGGCTTCCAGATCCTTGAGCAAGCCTTTGAACGTCCCGATCCGCCTTTGTTCGTGTTCATTACGGCCTATGACGAATACGCCGTCAAAGCCTTCGAGGCCGAGGCGCTGGACTATCTGCTCAAACCCGTGTCCGAACAACGGCTCGCCGCCTGCCTGGACCGCGCCCGCCAACGCCTGGCCGTAAAAAACGAGGAGCCGTTGAATGATCCGTGGACGCTGCAGAAACTGCTGGCCGCCCTGCAAGGCGCGCCGCTCGGCCGTCAGGGCTCGCCCAGCGAGCACAGAATCCCCGTGGAGCGCGGCGGGCGTATTCGTTTGACTCCCGTTGAGGATTTGCTGGTGTGCGAGGTTGACGGCAAGCGGATTTTCGTCCGGATCGCGGGGGAGGAGGACGGTGGCCGATATCCCCTGCACGGCGTGCAGTCCTTGACCGCTCTGGAGGAGCGCCTGGAAGGCCGGCGTTTTTTCCGCATCAGCCGGTCCGCGGTGGTCAATCTGGATCGCATCGCGGAAGTGGCGCCGTATTACAACGGCAAGTACATCATCATCCTGGACGATCGAGAGCGAACGGAAATTACTGTGGGGCGCGAGCGCGCCAAAGAGCTGAAACAACGGCTGGGGCTGGTCTGATTGGAGGTTGCGATGCTTCCTGATTACCTGCCGGATCTTTTCGTGGCCCTGTCGCAGCGTTTCGGTCTGTTGATCACCGGAGGACTCGCCGTTTTGACCTTCACGCCCATCGGCCGCTTGAGTCTGTATCGCAAGCCTTCCCGCAAGGTTTTCATTTTTCAGACGCTGTTGTTCGGACTGTTCGGAATATTGGGAACATACACCGGCAATTCGGTGTTCAAGTCCTACGCCAATCTGCGGGCCATGGGAGTGATCACGGCGGGCTTGTTCGGCGGCCCGGCCATGGGCCTGGGCGCCGGCCTCATCGCCGGGGGGCATCGCTATCTCATCGACATCGGCGGGTTCAGCGCCGCCCCATGCGCTTTGGCGACCATTTTGGAAGGCCTCGCCGCAGGCCTTATCCGCGGGCGGCTGGGCGGTTATCCCCTCAATTGGCGCTACGCCGGCGCTATCGCCCTGGTCGGGGAGACCGCGCACATGGGGTTGGTGCTGTTGATGGCTCGTCCTTTTTTCGAGGCCGTCGAATTGGTGCGGATCATTTCCGGTCCCATGATCGTGATCAATACCGTGGGCTCGGCCTTGTTCGTGGAATTGTTGGCCATGCAGATGCGTTTGCGGGACAAGCGCGATTCGAGCCAGGTGCAGCGCATTTTGGACATCGCGAACAGGACCGTGGGATATTTGCGCAGCGGACTCAACGCGGAGTCGGCCGCGGCCACGGCGCAGATCATTTATGAACTGGCGCCCATGGCCGCCGTGGACATTACGTCCAGGGAGCAGGTGCTGGCGCACGTCGGCGTGGGCGCCGACCATCATCTTACCGGCCATCCCATCCATACCAAAGCGACGAAGAAGGTGCTGGAGGAGGGCGGCGGCGACGGCGTCTTTGTGCGGGGCCGTAGCGCCATCGCCTGCGACGTGGAGAACTGTCCGCTGACCGAGGCGATCATCATGCCGCTACGGCAGTCGTCGCGCACGGTCGGCTGCCTCAAGCTTTACGGAACCGACGAGCAGCCCCTGGACAACACGCGCTTCGAACTGGCCAAAGGCCTGGCCGATCTGTTTTCGACCCAGCTCGAACTGGAGGAGATTCAGATCAAGAATCAGCTTTTGGCCCATGCGGAGATTCGAAGACTGCAGGCGCAGATCAACCCGCACTTCCTGTTCAACTCTCTGAACACCATCGCCTCGTTCTGCCGCACGGCGCCCCAGCAGGCCCGAGAGCTGCTGCTGGATCTCGCCAGCTATATGCGCCAAAGCCTGGACAGCTCCCGCGGATTCATACCGTTCGCCGAGGAGTTGATCCGGGTTCGTTCCTACATATCCATCGAAAAAGCCCGGTTCGGCGATCGCATCAGTTACGAAGAGAACGTCTCTTCCGATGCGGAATTTTGGCTCATGCCGCCGCTGATCATCCAGCCTTTGGTCGAAAACGGCGTCAAGCACGGGGTGCTCGGCCGGGAGGAGGGCGGCGTGGTTCGCCTGACGGCCGCCGTGCACGAAGACGTGCTCTACGTGACCGTGGAGGACGACGGCGTGGGTATGACTGCTGCGGATATCGCCATGCTCCTGGCGCCCGAGAACCACAACGGCGAGCACCTGGGGGAAGGCATCGGCCTTCGTAATTGCAATTCCCGGCTGGCCCATCTTTTCGGACCGGAGCACGGTTTGTCCATTGAGAGCGAACTCGGGCGGGGCTCCATGGTGCGCTTGTCTATTCCCCGAATCCCGGCTTCCAGTGCTGCACTAGAGCCAAAACTCAATTTTTAGAGCATATTACGCTCGAAATGCCCGCAGCCCGCCTGCAGGCATTTCGCGGGACGCAAGGCCGAACCTCGCGCCGTTCATACGGTTCACGCCTCTGAGCCGTCGATTCGCGCCTTTAATTTTACCATTCGAGAAATCGCTAGAGATTCGCAAAGGCGTTATCCTCTAGATTCGGTCGCAGGGGGTCGAACCCCGTCCCGGAGGAGCGCCTGATGTCCTTTTTCTTTTTATGTGTGGTCCTGTTGGTCGTCGGCTATTTGGTGTACGGCAAGGTGGTGGAGAAGATTTTCGGCGCCCGGCCCGAATATCCGACTCCTTGCTTCGAATACCGCGACGACTGCGACTTCGCTCCCATGCCCGGCTGGAAGATCTTTTTCATCCAATTGCTGGACATCGCCGGATTGGGGCTGATCTTCTGTCCCATCCTCGGCGCGCTCTATGGTCCTTCGGCCCTGCTTTGGATCGTCTTCGGCGGCATTTTCGCCGGCGGCGTGCACGATTACATGAGCGGCATGCTTTCGGTTCGCTCCAAGGGCCGGTCCATCCCCGAAGTCGTCGGCGATGTCATGGGCCTGACGGCCCGGCAGGTCGTGCGCGTCTTTTCGATGATCCTGCTGCTCCTGGCGGCCATGGTGTTCGCGCTCGGCCCGGCCGAGTTGCTGGGGCGTGTGTTGGGCGTGGACGTTCGGCTGCTGGTTGCGATTATCTTCCTGTACTATTTTCTGGCGGCGATTTTGCCCGTTCGCACGTTGATAGGCCGCTTGTATCCGATTCTCGGCGTGCTGCTGCTGGTCATGTCCGTGGGCGTCGCCGTCAGCCTGATTTACAACGGTTATCAGATTCCGTCGCTTGATTTTACCGCCAACACGCATCCGAAGGACCTGTCTCGCTGGCCTTTGCTGTTCATCACCTTGTCCTGCGGCGCTATCAGCGGTTTGCACGCAGCGCAGTCTCCGCTCATGGCCCGCTGCATCAGAAACGAGCGCAGCGGCCGGGGCGTCTTCTACGGGGCCATGATCGCCGAAGGCCTTATCTCCCTGATTTGGGCCACGGCCGGTCTTTCGTTTTACGACAACCCCGTGGCCATGCAGGCCGTGATCGACACCGCCTCTCCGGCCGGCGTGGTCCAGGCGGTCTGCAGCTCCCTGTTCGGCCCCGTGGGCGGCTTCCTGGCGATTTTCGGCGCGGCGGCGCTCCCCGTCGCCAGCGGCGGCGCGGCGTTTCGCTCCACGAGGCTGATTGTGGCCGACGCCTTCGGCGTACCGCAGCAAAAAGCCTTCAAGCGGCTGTTGCTCGTCGGTCCGTTGTTCGTCGTCGCCTTTTTCCTCGCCGCCCAGGATTTCGGCGTTCTTTGGCGTTACTTCGGCTGGTTCAATCAGAGCTTGGCCATGATGGCGCTCTGGGTTTCGGCGGTTTATCTCGTACAAAACCACAGTTTCCACTGGATCGCCACGATGCCGGCCGCTTTCATGACCGTCGTCAGCGTCAGCTTTATTTTGCAGGCGCCCATAGGTTTTCACATACCGGCGATGGTCTCCAACATCCTCGGGGTCGCCTCCGGACTCGCCGCCATTGTCGTGTTCATGATGTATGCGAACCGCTGCTGCCAGAGCCCTGCTCCCAGCAGCATTTAACAAAGCCTCCGACACTCAACCCTATAAAAGGAAGGGCCCACCCCAGCCATGGGGGCGGGCCCTTCCTGGTTTTGGAAATCTCCGAAGGGTCATGGATGGCAGACCGAGCCCTTGCAGCTTGTCAATTCTCTCCCCATACTCTTGAACTTGCCTTTGGCGGCTTCCTTATGGCAGCCCAGGCAGCTTTGCATGTCCTTGGAGCCGCGGCCGTGGACCATATTGTAGAAAGACGCCTCGCTGCGGTCCTTGCGGTCGAAGACGTCGTGGCAGCCGGAGGTGGAGCATTTGACGATTTTGCCGTCGACTTTTTTGTGGTGGCATTCCTCGCATTGGAGCCCCGCCTCCTTGAGGTGGGGCGTATGGGTGAACTCCACCGCTTTTTTGGGGAAATAGGCGAGGTTGAGAGGTTGCTCCGGCGCTTGTTGCTGGGCCCATACCACTCCCGCCAGCAACAGCACCGCTCCAAGGGTCGCAATCAGCGTGCGCATGCCTCACTCCTTGTTTGTGGTTGCAAACGACCCCGTCCGGCCGTTCGGCGGACGCCCGACAGAGAGGATATCCATCTGCGACTGTGGGACGATTCACCCGCGGAGTCAAGGTCCTCGGTGGTTCGAACACGTCGCCGGCGTCACCGTGCGTTTTCCATGACATCCTTTGCTGAATGGCTTAGGGTGCGTTCCCAAAAGAAGAAGGCGCGCGTGGGGAGGAGACTTTGGCGACTTTTCGCAGCAGGCCTTCGATCTTCGTTGTTGGAGCCGGCCAAGGACCTGGGTGAACCTCAGCGTATAGGAGTTGCTATGAACGGCGTGACGCTTTCCACCCCTGAAGAGATCGTGGCTTGCCTGGAGCGCGAACCGTCGGTCGCCGAAACCCCTTTCGGCCCCGTGCAGTACGCGGAAGCCGGAGAAGGCCCGCCTTTGCTGTGCGTGCACGGCGGCCCTGGCGGCTACGACCAGGCGTTGATCCTTGGCGATGTTTTCCGCAAGAACGGTTTTCGAATCATCGCTCCCTCGCGGCCGGGATATCTGGGCACGCCCTTGTCCACCGGCGAATCCATGGTCCGCCAAGCCGACGCTCTGGGCGCGCTTCTGGACGCGCTCGGCGTCGACAAGGCCGGGATCATCGGCGTTTCGGCCGGCGGCGGGCCGATTTACGAACTGGCCGCCCGGAGGCCGGAAAAAGTGGCGGCCCTCGTCGCGTTGGACGCCGTGGCCAAGGATTACGTCCCTCCAGTGTCCGATCTGGAGCAGAAACTTTTCATCAATCCCGTGGGGTTCAAGTTGACCGCGCTGTTGGGGGACTACCTGACCAAGGCCGCGGTTCGGGGTATGATCGCTACGGAGAGCACGCTGGCTCGCGGACAACTGGGGAAGAGGGTGGACCACATCATCGCCGATCCTTTGAAGCTGGCGTATTTCAAGGCCATGATGCACTCCATCGGCGACCATGCGGCCAAACGGGTCGCCGGCGCAAAGAACGACATGGCGCAGTTCGCTTCCTTCTCGCCGCCGCTGGGCGACGTTCGCTGCCCGACGTTGATCGTCCACGGGACCGCGGATAACGACGTCCCGCCGGACCACGCCCGGCATGCGGCTGCGGAGATAGCCGGCGCCGAGCTGGTGTGGATCCAAAATGGTTCGCACTTCGGCTTCTGGTTGGCCGACGGGGCCGAGGCGGTTCGAGAGCGCGTGGTGTTGTGGCTCAAAGAGCGGCTGGCCGCATAACGTGTTCGCTTGGCCTCGTCCCGTCAAAGCGCCTTGACCACGGCGATGGTCACGTCGTCGCGCTGGCGTTCTCCCTGGCGGAAGCGGACCATGTCGTCCATGAGGCGCAGGCGGATGTCTTTCGCGGACTCCCCGGCGCACCTCTCGATCAGCGCCCTGGCGCGGTCCTTGCCGTACATTTCGCCTTTGGAATTGAAGGTCTCCCAGACGCCGTCCGTGGCCAGAAGGCATATCTGTCCGGGATCGCAGCCCTGGTGGTCGAACTCTTGAAAACACGCGTGTTCGTCGCATCCCAGAGCGAAGCCCGCCCCCGAAAGCTCCGTGAATTCACGAGTCCGTGGGCTATAGGACAGGGCCGGGTCGTGCCCTGCGTTGACCCACTCCAGGCGGCGTTTCTTTGTGTCGATGACCAGGAGGAACAGGGTGCAGAAGTGGGCCTCTTTGAAGGTGTCGCGGGTGAAGAGTCCGTTGACTTCCTGAACGAGCAGGTCCGGAGATCGCAGCAACCGGACGTTGGCGCGCATGTAGGCGCGCAATGTGGCCATGAGCAGGGCGGCCGGAACGCCGTGTCCCACCACGTCGCCCACGGCCAAGCCCAGAACTCCGGGCAGGGTTTCGGGGTCGGACAGGAAATCCAGATAGTCGCCGCCGATCTCGTCGCAACTGACCGAACCGGCGCTGATTTCGAAACCGGGGGCTTCGGGCGCGGACTCGGGCAGCAGCACGCGCTGCACCTGGGCGGCCTTCTCCAGTTGCAGCTCCATACGCTCGCGGTCCACCTCCATCTCCCGAACGTAGGATTGATGGATGGCCAGCGCAGCCTGGGCGCAGGCGTACTCGAAGATTTCCTGGTCGTCGGCGTCGAACCGGGTCCCGTCGGCCTTGTTGGTCAGCTTGGCCACGCCCAGCACCTGCTCTTTGAACGTCAGGGGAATGCATAAGGCGGTGACGGCCTCGCCCGGCGCCGTATCCACGAGCAAATCCTTGGCCGGGTCGATTGTCGAGGCGTCCTCCACCCGCTCGGTCCGTCCGGACGCAAAGACCCGTCCGGGCAGGCCTTGCCCCTTCTTGAGCCGCAGGCCCGGCGGCAGGCGCGAGCCGATTGGCCCCTTGGACAACGAAAGCAGAAGTTCCTCGCCGCGCTGGTCCACCAGATACAGGCTGGCGTTCTGGGCGCCCAGGTTCTGCATGACGTTGTCCACCAGGTTGTCCAGGATTTGCTCCAACGTCTGGCTCGCCGCGATGAGTTGGCAGTGGCTGAAGCACTCCCGGAGCCTCTGAAGCTGTTTGGCGGCTTTCTCCAGCTCCTGGAGGTCGCTCTTGCATGTCTCCAGGTCGTTCATGTTCGATCCCTTCGGTGCGCCGCCTGCGGGGCCGGGGCGCCCC